>JALCBY010000010.1:5707-16776 GCA_028066055.1 Hyphomicrobiaceae bacterium | reverse complement strand
GAAGATCGTCGTTCGCCGCAATCCGTTCGCGGGCGGGAGCTGCCGAGCGCCGTTGGGCAGTGGGATCGGACTGTTTGGTCTCGCCGCCGGATGGGTTTTCGGCCGGTGCGGCAGATGCGAGTGAATCGGCGAGTTTTTCTGTGAGCTTGTCGGTCTGGTTTGAAGACTTTCCGCCAGATTTGGTACTGGCCTTCGCAGTCGACTTTCCCGGCCCCATTTTGGAGTCGCTGCGATCCGCGGCGGATTTCTTATCGTCGCGTTTCGCGGTCGAGCTCTTTGACTCAACCGCAGCCTTTTTCTGTTCCTGCGCCATACCCAAACATCCCCGGGTCACCCGCCGTAAGCATCATGGCACTTGCGTGTCCATCCCCCAAGATGGATTACGTGCCCCCGTATCGGCAAACCCATTTATTCTGCATCGCGCGCAGATATCACTCATACGCATTATTTCAAACGCGAAGCGACCTTGCACCCTGAAAGGAACCAGCCCGCCCGCATTTGAATTTTATTCACCATACCTAATACGGATTTGAGGCTAAAGAAAGGTGGTTTTTGAAACATCCTTGGCAGATTCAAGGTCAGGTTAGTGGGATTAGAGTATTGTTTTTACATGTTAAAAAGTGTTCGGTAACCATTTTTACTCACAGTTTCGCTTCAGGCCTCGGACCATGGATTTTCGGCTGAATCCGCGTGCTTAACCGCATCTTATGGGGCGTGCGCTAGCGTTTCAGGCGTGGATTTGGAGGCATGTCTGCGGCGGCCTGACTGTTCCGCCCGGCGGCTCCGCGGATAGATCGCGCGTATATCCTGTCGAAGGAGAACGGGAATAATGGATTGCAAACACAAAAATGCGGGACTTGAAGCGACGGAAGGTGGCACCGCCGGGGAGCCCGCCATGGCAATCGATTTGGATTATCTCGCGCGCTATACGCTCGGAAATCAAGCACTTCAGGAGGAGGTTCTTGGCCTGTTTCGCGATCAGTCCGGGACCTATCTGCGAAAACTGGGAGAGGCCGGCGACGCCAAGGCGTGGGCCGATGCCGCGCATACGCTCAAAGGTTCCGCGCGCAGCGTCGGTGCGACCGGTGTTGCGCAAGGTGCAGAGGCTGCCGAGGCCCTGGCAGGCAATCCAGACGACGATCAGCATCGTGAGGCGCTGCGAGAACTGGCCGCGCTGGTCGACCAGGCAAACCGGTCCATTACGCGGATGCTCGGCGCCCCGTCCGAAGATGCCTGATACGGTCTGATCCTTGTGTATCAAAACGGCTTAATGCCGCATTCTACCCCTGACTGAAATACAGGACCTTTGCTCTGGCAAATCCGAAGCGTATGCCCTATACGAGGCTGGATTCGCTGGCAACTTGGAGACGGCAGACAAGACGCGCCGAATGCGTCGTGCACGTATCCTAATTCACCCGCACAGCAGCAAGGATGACCAGGCGCTCTGAAGGCTATGCCAAAGATCACCTATATCGAGCATGACGGCACGAGACATGAGGTCGAGGCCGAAACGGGAATGACGGTCATGGAAGCCGCGGTGAAGAACGCGGTGCCGGGCATCGAGGCCGAGTGCGGCGGTGCGTGTTCCTGCGCGACATGCCATGTCTATGTTGACGATTCCTGGCGCGAGGCAACCGGTCAGCCCGACGAAATGGAAGAAGATATGCTCGACTTCGCATTCGATGTGAGGGAATCGAGCAGGCTCAGCTGCCAGATAAAGGTAACGGACGCGCTTGACGGTCTTGTGGTTCAGGTGCCCGAAAAGCAATTCTGAGAACGGCAGGTCCGCGGAAAAACATGTCCGGTGACGTGATCAAAACCGATGCGGTGATTGTTGGCGCAGGCCCGGTGGGACTTTTCGCCGTGTTTGAACTCGGCCTGCTCGACATCAAGGCCGATCTGGTCGATATCCTCGACAAGCCCGGCGGGCAATGCGCCGAGCTTTATCCCGAAAAACCCATCTACGATATTCCGGCGCTTCCCGTCGTATCCGGGCAGGAGCTCACCGACCGGCTGATGGAACAGATCAAGCCATTCGACCCGACATTTCACCTGCAGCAACGGGTAGACGAACTTGAACCGCTGAAAGGCGGCGGGTTCCGCCTCAAGACCGATATCGGAACGCAGTTCGAGGCGACCGTGGTCGTGATCGCGGCCGGTGGCGGGTCATTTACGCCAAAACGTCCGCCGCTCAAGGATATCGAGCAGTTTGAAGACACATCAGTTTTCTATTCCGTTCGCCAGATTGAGGAGTTCCAGGACAAGACCATTGTCATCGCCGGCGGTGGAGATTCGGCTCTGGACTGGACCCATGCGCTGCATCCGGTTGCGAACCGGATCATACTCGTGCACCGGCGCGAGGAGTTTCGTGCGGCACCGGACTCCGTCAACAAGATGCGGGCGCTGGCCGATGCGGGGGAAATGGATTTCGTCATCGGTCAGGTGATGGAATTGCATGGCGATGACGCGCGGCTCGAAGCGGTGAGCATACGCGGCAAGGATGGAGAAATGGTGCGCACCGAGTGCGACGTGCTGCTTCCGTTTTTCGGGTTGACCATGAAACTCGGCCCCGTCGCGAACTGGGGACTGAATCTGCATGAGAATCTCATTCCCGTTGATACGGAAAAGTTCGAGACCAGTACCGAGGGTATTTTTGCAATCGGCGACATCAACACCTATCCCGGCAAGCTGAAGCTCATCCTGTCCGGATTCCACGAAGCGGCGCTTATGGCAAAGCAGGCGCATCGTTATGTGCATCCGGATGCCAGATACGTGTTTCAGTACACGACATCCTCTTCGAGCATCCACAAGAAGCTCGGTGTGAAGTAGCGCTCAATCACTCAATTTTGACCGGCCAGTATGGCGGCTTCGCCTTTCAAATGCCGGGTTGAGCGATTAGCTCAAATCCATGCGCCACTGGGCTCAAGATGTTCTTTTCACACGACGCGGTCTTATTGCCTGTGCGGCCGGGCTCGTCGTAGCGCGCGCATCCCATGCCGGCCTGACGCCTACCCCGCCGCAGACGCCGGGGCCCTTCTATCCAAGGGTCAAACCGTCGGACAGCGATGCAGATCTGACGCGGATCGCGAACGGACAAGGCGTTGCGGCAGGTGAGGTCATCGAGATTTCGGGGCGGGCGCTTTCGGTGAAGGGTGACACGCTGGAAGGCGCCGTCGTCGAAATCTGGCAGGCCGACGTAAACGGACGTTACATCGATCCGAGGGATAATGCCGGCGCGACGCCAAGGGATCGGAACTTTCAGGGCTATGGAGTGGTTAGGACGCGTGCGGACGGATCATTCCGGTTCCGCACCATCCGCCCGGCACCATATGATACGGGCGTGGGCCTTCGCACGCCGCACATCCATTTCCGCGTTGTGCACGGCACGCGCGGTGAGTTGGTGACGCAAATGTATTTTCCCGGAGATCCCCGCAACGACCAGGATTTCCTGTACAGAGAACTTGGAAGCCGGCTTGTTCGCGATGCCGCGACCGCCGAACTACAGACCGGAGGAAATGTAGCGATCTATGTCTTCGATATGGTGCTTGCCTAGTCGCGGCGCCGACCGACGAGCGCAAAAAACGTTTGCCATTCCTCATCAACGATTTGCAACCGTGCATAATCTCGGTCTTTACTGTCGCCGATGCTGAACGTTTATCGGCCGGGGGAGGGCAGAATGTTCAAAAAAATTCTCGTACCAATCGATCTTTCACAATCTGACTCGGGCGAGGCGAGCCTTGTGAAGGCGGTGGAGATGGCCGACAAGACCGGCGCCAGTCTGGTCCTGCTCAATGTTGTCGCCGATATTCCCAACCTCGTTGCCGACCGGCTGCCGACGAATTATGCCGAAGAAGTGCAGCAAAGCGCGGCGAAAATGCTGGATGAACTGTCGAGCAAACACAGCCTCAAATCAGGTTCCTACGAAATCAGAACGGCCCACGGCCAGGCGTATGACGAGATAATCAATGCTGCCGAGCGCGCCGGGGCGGACCTTATCGTCATCGCATCTCACCGGCCGGATCTCTCCGATTACCTGCTGGGGTCCACGGCGGCCAAGGTTGTGCGGCACGCAAAATGCTCGGTTCTGGTCGTGCGCAACTGATCCCATCGCGTTCCACCCCGTTTTTGGGACTTATGTGTTCCGTTCGGCGTCTTCTGCGTCGTCTTCATCATCCCGATCATCGTCTTCGTCTTCGGATGGAGCCTGATAGATCGTGCGATAGACGGTGATTGAGTAGGGGCTGAGGGTCCCGATCTTCAGCCGTTGCGCCATGGGCGCAGGGATCGGGATGAAGACGCCGGTGTCCTCCATCAGATCGTCGGCATCCATGTCAACGCAGATGACGAAGAGCGGGCGCGGCTCGTTCTTGTAGGATTTGACGATCTGTGTGATCACGCGCTCGAGCATCGATCGCGCAAACGGGTTGTTGAAGTAGAACACCGTTCTTTCTTCGGGAATCGGAAGGCGCAGCGCGCTCAGATGCTCGCAATTCACGTCTCGGCATTTCATGAGTGAACGCGGATACTGGGCGATATTCAGGCGGCAATCGTTGGCCAGTTCCTCGGCGATCTCCGCGCCCGTGATTTTTTCGAACGGATAGTTGGACGCCATCAGTAAAACCCGGCCGCGCCCGGCTCCATAATCAATGAACTCGTGCCGCTCGACAGGATCCGGCAACATTTCCATTGCCCATTTGAACACCAAACGCGGGCTCGGGCGGTAATCGTGTCCTGATCGGCGGAGTTGATGTGGAACCCGGACAATCGAAAGCGGTATGTGTTCCGACGTCGGGACAAAGCACTGCTGTTCGATGGCGCGGTCGGGGCCGTGTCTGTGCGCGAACAGAAGCAGGCGTCTGTAGTCCCGGGCAAGGGCTTGCGAGGTCAGACGGCTCGCAAGGTTTTTGCGAAGGTCTGCAAGATAGGGTTTCAGCCGTTCGCGGTATAGCGCGCCGAGCGCGAGGCCGCCGCGTTCACCTCCCTTTCGCAGGCCGGCTGCCGTCCTCGACAATGCCGGCCCGGCGGTGGCTTTCGCCCGCTCGCTGCCATGCTGCGTGACCCGGCGGGCTTTCGTGACCGTGCGCCGGATCCGGCGTTCGAGCTTCTTGATGCGGGCGGCCAGTTCCAGGTCCGGCTTGTCAGCATCCGCGTCCTCGGCTGACTGTTCTGTGCCCGGTTCTCCGGGAATCTCTTCTTTTGCGGGTGCTTCTTTCGTCGGCTCTTCCGCCGATTGTTCTGATTCCGGCTCTGCATCCGTTTGTTCTGAATTCGGCGGGGCGTCCGGTAGCCCAGATGCTGTCGCTTCCGTTATCGGTGCTTTTACGGATTGAACAGTGTCCGGCGACGCGGCCATCTGCTCCGTACTTTGTGCTGCGACCGGTTGCTTCGACGCTTGGAAATCTGCCGATTGCGCGACTATCGAAATTGCGGCCGTTCCGTCTGTGTCTTGCGATGCGGGCGATCGTTCGGGACCCGGCAATGCAATTGGCGGCGTGATTGCCGATTCGCCGGTGTTGGCGAAGGCATCGGGTGCAGAAACCGGTTTTTGCGTTTCGTTTCCTTCTTCGGGCCGTTCGGTTTCCGGCCCCGAAGATGGCTGTACTGCGGCCGGTGATGTGGATGATTGCTCGCGGTCCGGCCCCTCTGGCTCCGCAGGTGTTTGCTCCGCATCCGGAAACTCGACCGGCTGCGTTGCTTCCGGTGCCTGCTGAAGGTTCGGCGGGTTCGGCTCGGACGGTTCGGATAAGGTCTGTACCGCAACCTGTTTGTTGTCGGTGTCCGCCATCACTGGTCCCGGCAAAAAAGGTCGTTCGCTCACTCGTAATACTAGCTCTTAGCGCATTCCCTTGAGCACGTCACGCGGAGTGACGTGGGTATGATCATCGGCGGCGCAGAAAGAATTAGAGGCGGCCGAAGTTCGTCAAAGTGTGGTATCTTACTGATTCGCAGGGCGAATCATTGATTGATGCGAGCATGCCCTGAAGGCTGGATTGTATTGCGTCGACCAGAAGATGCGGTGGGGATTGATGGCGCACACGAAGCCGCTGCGTACGGCTGTACGCAACAAGCTGATCACGTTGTTGCCGCGATTGCGGCGATTTGCATTGATTTTGGCGGGGGACGACGAGAGCGCGGATGTGCTTTTGCGGGATACCTGCAACAGAATGCTCGACGATGACGAGACGTATCAGCAGGGTACGGCCTTTGACATCTGGGCGTTCCGCAAGGTGCATGAGGCATGGCTCAGCGATCTGAGATCGCACAACGCGCCGATTGCTCAGGTGCAGGCGGATGCATCCATTTTCGAGACAGATCGACGCCTGTGTTCCGATGTTCGCATTTGCGATGTGGCGGACATACTCGTCAAACTCCCTCCGCAACAGCGCGCGGCTGCGCTGCTCGTTTGCGGCGAAGGCCTGACATACGACGACGTCGCGGCGATCCTTGATACGGATCGCCAGACGGTGTTGGCGAGGGTGAGCCGGGCCCTGGCATCGTTTGTCGAGCGGGCCGACTGGCTCGACAGTGCGACCAGCGACGGCGCGGAAGTGCAGCAATTGCAGCAGATCAACAGGCAGACAGGCTGATGACCGAACTCAAGGATGAATTGCTGGTGGCCTATGTCGAGGGACAGTTGGCCAAGGACCAATCGAAGGCAATTAAGAGGGTTCTTGAGGAAGATCAGGTCGCGGCTCAGCGTGTCGAGGCTCTGAAAGCGGCCCACGACCATCTGGAATCAGCCTTCGAGGCGATGATGGCCGGCGAGGTGAAGCCGTCGGATGAGGCGGCGGCCGGCACGCTGGCGGAACCGGCCACCTACAAGAAGCCAAGTGTATTCCGCGGAATTCTTCGCCGCTCCGCTGCCTTGACTCCCCTTGGGCTCATCGGGCCCCTTGTGACGCGATCCCTTGCGTTTTTGTGGGTCGGACTGGGGTGTCTGATCGGTGGGGTCGCCGCCGGGTATCTGCTTTATGACCAGATCAAAGCCGAGCCGTTTGAAACCGTCATAGTCATACCGCCTGAAGCCCCGGTCGCGACACAGCCGTCGCCAGCGCCGCCCGCAGCCGTGCCCGCGGCGCCGACCTGGGGTGACGATATCGCGCGAGCACACACGCTTCTGAGCCGAGACACATTTTCGACCTCGCTGCTCGGCGAAGGGAACGCGGATCTCGTCGGGTTCAAGATTGCCAAAGTGTTCGGAAAAGAGTTCCAGATTCCCGATTTAAGCGCGGAGGATCTCATCTTCCAGCGCGCACAGATGCTGCAACATGATGGCGTACCGTTCGCGCAGGTCGCGTACCTGCCGAAGAAAGGCGCGCCGCTGGCCCTTTATGCGAAGGAAACGAGCGGCATCGCGCAACCCATTCAAATTCGTGAGAAGGATGGGCTCTCGCTGGCCGCGTGGACGCACCGGGGCCTTGAAATGCTGCTCGCCGGGTCGCTTCCGGAGGACAAACTGCGGGCGGTCGCCCATACCATCAACGAGCAGTTGTCAGGTTCCGAACCGGTAAAAGGAGATACGGGCATTCCGACACCCCCCATCTCTCCGGAATCGACCATCGATCTGCGCGACCACGTGACCGGGGCCGAGGACGGCTAAAACCCCGAAGCCGCGTCGCACAGGTTCCGGCTTTTCTTTATCGCATTGACGCTGCACACTGGCCCCGCATGACTGGGGGGATCGCCGTGGCCAATTCAACGCTGACTTTTCTTGCGCTCTTTTCGCTCGCATATGTGGCGGCGATCCTGTTTGCCCATCGTGGCACGGCAAGGCACGCGAGCGGTCTGACGGAATTCTTTGTATCCGGACGCGATCTCGGTCTCGGCACGGCCATTGCAACTCTGGGTGCGACGGAAATCGGCCTGATCACCATCGCCTACAATGCCCAGAAGGGGTTCAACGAGGGGTTCTCCGCCTTTCACATCGGCCTTGCGGCCCTCGTGGGTTGTGCTTTCGTCGGTGCGCTTGGGTTCGTTGTCAAACCCATCCGCCGGACCGGTGTCCTGACACTTCCGGAATATTACGAGCAGCGCTACGGACGCGATATTCGTGTATTCGGTGCAATCGTCATGGCCATGGGCGGCATACTGAACATGGGCCTGTTCCTGAAGGTCGCGTCCGTGTTCCTCGCCGCCATGCTGGCGGCCAACGGCGCCGATGTGAACGTCAATATTCTCATGATCACCCTCATTGGCGTATCCGTGCTCTATACCTGTTACGGGGGCATGCGTTCGGTCATCATTACCGATGTCTTCCAGTTCTTTCTGCTGGCAGCCGGGCTGTTGTTCGCCGTCATCTTCCTGACCCGCCTCATTCCGCTTGATCAGGCTGTTGCGGTCGTCAAGGAGCACAAGGGAATCGGCGGGTTCGATCCGTTCGCCAACGAGAGCTTCGGATTGAGCTACGTGCTCTGGATGATCCTTGTCGCCGGTGTCGTATCCGCTGCGATCTGGCCGACGGCACTGTCTCGTGCGCTTTGCATCGAGAAGGAGGAAACGGTTCAGCGCGCTTATCTGATCTCCAGCGTGATTTTCCTTTCGAGAATGATCATTCCGGCATTTCTCGGCGTTCTCGCCTTTTGCTACTTCAACATTCCGGCAATCGGCGGGTCGGAATTGTTGTCGGGCCACGGCAGTGATGCGGATCTGGTCGCAACCCCCCTGATGCTCGGACATGCGATGCCGTCCTGGCTACTCGCCTTTCTGGCGGTTGCGATGTTCGCATCCTTCATGTCGACACAGGACAGTTATCTGTTCTGCTGGGCATCGATCCTTTCCCGCGATGTGCTCGGGCCTGTATTCGGGACCGTGGAGAATGAGAAGGCTCAAAAGTGGGGCACGCGGACCCTCATCGTGGTGATCGCGCTGTACGAACTCTACTGGGGCCTGATCTACGAGGGGAGAGAGGATATCTGGGACTATCTGGCCGTTTCGGGATCGATCTATTTCTGCTCGGGCATCGTTCTGCTTGCCGGTGGACTATACTGGAAGGGGGCGACGCGCCGGGGCGCGCTCTGGGCGCTGATTCTCGGTTTTTCAGCCGTGGTCGCGCTTTCCCCGATCAAGACGGCACTGGGACTGGAGGCTGTTTCAGCACCGTTGATCGGGTTCGCGGCGATCGGTTTGTCGCTTGTGGGGTTCGTGGTGGGCTCGCTGACCGAACGGCGTATCCGCGGGCAGGAAGAAGGTGCAGCATGACTATCGACGGTTGGGTATCGCTTTGGACCGTTCTGCTGTGGGCCAGCGCCGGAGCCTTTGGTCTGGTTACCATCTACGTTTTGTTCGGATTCGTTCGCAGATTGAGCGGCTTCAGGTAGCGTTGCGGCCTTATCTGCTGTCTTGGGGCGTAAGCGCTTCTTCGAGACTGTAGTCGCCTGCACGGCTTGTCGGGCTCGGCAGCGCCACTTTTTCCGGTTCTTGAATTTTCTTTGTCGGTGCGTAATCGCCTGCCAGATGACGATTGATTTCCGGACGGATTTCCTCGATTTTGGCCTTGCTGCAGTAGCCCGGCGTTTCCTTCACCTTGTCGTAAAAGGTCAGAAACGCCTTGTCGTAGGTGGAATTGAGATTCTGTATCGTCTCCGCCGAAGCGCCTTGTCCCCGTTCCCAATTGAGATAGTCGCTCTTGAGCTTCTGCGGATTGAGGCCGAACGCGCAATAGCGTGCATTCGCCGCGGTCCAGGCGACCTGTACGGCGCGCTGTGACGGCGTGGCAGGCGGGGGTGCCGCCGCCTCACCGGCGGGCGTCGATTCCCCGCCAAGACGGCTTCCGCATCCCGCCAACGCAATACATATTGGGATCAGCAGTATTGACGGCTTTATTGCCATCACTCGCTTCGCGACCTCGCGCATCTTTATCTCGGTCGGTAATGTCCGACCCGCGGTCAGCTTCTGTGCATTGCGCCAACGTGCATGTCGACCGCGACAACACGGATTTGCCAGAAAGTCTTGACCAAAATGAGAGAAGTCAAAGTGATATTTGAAAGAAAGCGATGACGCAAGACGATCTACCCGAAGAAGCAGGCGATGTGCTCCGATTCTGGTTCGGCGTTCTGGAGCCTGAACAGTGGTGGTTGCGTGACGATGCAATCGATCAGGAGATCAAGACCCGCTTCGCGGCGCTCTATCTTCGGTTGTCCGATGAGGTTCCGCAATCCTGGCTTGCGTCACCGCAGGGCCGGCTCGCCGCCGTGATCGTGCTTGACCAGTTCCCGCGCAACATGTTCCGCGACGATCCGCGCGCCTATGCGAGCGACCCTGCGGCACTCAAACTCGCCAGGGAGACAATTGCGTCCGGAGATGACGAAAAACTCGCGCCCGAGCAGCGATCGTTCCTTTACATGCCGTATCAGCATTCGGAAGATCCCTCCGTGCAGGAGGAATCTCTGGAGTTGTTCCGGTCGCTCGGGGACGCAGTGCAGCTTGACTATGCCGAAAAACACAAGCAGGTCATTGACCGCTTCGGTCGATTTCCCCATCGCAACAAGGTGCTGGGCAGAAAGACGACCGCGGTCGAGAAGTTGTTTCTGAAAGAACCGGGCCTGTTCTGGTAGAAGGCGTCGCATTGTTTGTGCGAGAGGGCATTGCGCGCGCCGGACTTTCGGTAAGCTATTGACGGTGCAAGGTGCCGTACGGTGTTATTGGCGGCATTGCGGCAAGTGGCGGATCGCGCGATGGTTGTGACAGGGGTCTTGAGTGGCTGACAAGAAAAACGCCAAGACGGCGCGGCGGCGCAGGGTTCCCTTTGTATTCAAGGCCTTGGCGCTTTGCTTTCTTGCCTTCGTGGCCCTTTTGATTCTCTTGCCTGCGCCGCCGGAGATCGATGCCGGCGGCACGACGCAGGTGGCAAGGCACGTACCGAAATTTCGCGATACGGTAGATCCGATTGCAACGGATACACGACCTGTTGTCGGAATCTTTCCGCGCGCCGTGACCCGGTCGGTGACACCAAATGTACCGGCTGCGGCACAACCTCCGGCGCGGGTTGCGCCGCCCGTTCCGGCAGGCGCTCCTGCGGCGGCCCCCCAGGTGCAGCAGGAGGTGCGGCAGGCTGCGCCGGTGCCGCCTGC
>JALCBY010000010.1:0-5607 GCA_028066055.1 Hyphomicrobiaceae bacterium | reverse complement strand
CGCCTGCCTCTGAGCCTGAATCTGTTTCTCCTGCCGTACCGGCGCCGCCAAACCCGGCCAGAAAGCCCGGAGAAGCAAAACCGGCCGAGCAGGCTTCGCCCGCCGGGCAGGACAAACCCAAACGGCAACTGCCCTGGCGGATACCGGGTGAGACGGCGGCGCTTCCTCCGGACCCTCCGCCGGCACCACAGGCGTCGGGCGGCGGGAGTGGTCTTCCCTCTGTCTCGGCAATCAACAGCTGGGTCAAATCGCAGGCGTGGGAGTTTCTCGGCGGCGTCGATGCGCAGGGGAACATTCTCTATCGCTTCGAGGTGTGGCTCGACGCGCCGGCCAGCGAACTCAAAAATGTGAAGTCCGTGGCGTATGATTATGACGCCCCGTCGGCGACCCCCAAATCCCGAGAATCAAATCGCGCCGAGGGCGGGTTTCGCGTCCGGTTCGGGAGCCTTGCCTGTGCAAAACAAATCACGATCACGCTTACCATGTCCGATGGGCGAAAACAGCGCGCCAAGGCCGACGGATGTCGCGTTCTGAACTAGGGCGCGCGCGAATCTCAGGATTTTGAGGTCGCCTGCCGTGCGATATCCGCCAGCAGCGTGCGCAGGCGTGGCGGGCTGGCCTTTATGAAGGGGAGAGGCCGGCAGACATCAATGGTCGCGAGGCCAATCCTTGCTGTCAGTGCGCCGTTGAACAGACCTTGTCCAAGCCGCGCGGACAGTTTGGCCATCAGCTGTTGCCCGATCATCTGTTGAATAAGGTCGTCGCCGAGCGCGATACCGCCGGTCAGCACAATGTGCGTTACAACCATACGCGCTAATTTGAACAGCCCGAGCGTACCGGGCCGGACCCCGTAGATCGTGGCGATGCTCCGAAGCATGCGCATATTCTGCGCAGCCACGACAACCATATCCACGACGGCAAGGGGGCTGATGGCGGTGATCACCGAAACCCGCTTTGCGGCGGCGCCGATGACGTCGAGGGCTTCCGCGTCCAGTGGCGTCATCAGTTCCCGTTCGGACAGGCTGAGCGTTTCGATGGCATTCATGAACTGCGCATCCTGATCCTTCAGCCGTGCGCGGGCCCACGAAAGATCCGGCCGTGCCCGGTAGAGATGTTGGAGGTCGGCGGCGATCCGGCTAGCGAGCGCCTTATCTTCCTTGCGGACGGCATCTTCGGCCGACCGGCGCAATCGCCCCAGCCGCCGTAAACGCAGCAACGCCCACACTTCACGCAGGACGATCACGACACCCGACAGGGCGACGATCGCCAGCAGACCGAGCGCCGTCCAGCCGATCCAATCCTGCCGCGTAAGCAATCCGGAAACCAGGTCGCTGAGCCACAAACCTCCGGCTATGGCGACAAGCCCGGTCAGCGCACTGAGGAGGAGACCGCCCCATTTCAAACCGCGCGGTGAGTAGGGCAGCGGCGTTTCCGGCACATTTGGCATGTCGGCCGGATCGAATGGATCCGGCGCCATGTCAGCAACCGGTGTCTCCTGCACAACGAATTTGGGATCGTCAGGTGCGAATGCTTGCGGTGTACGCTTCGATTTCGTTTGTCTGGTCACGCCATCTTGTCTCCAAGCAGGAAATTCAACGCCCGGTCCAACCGGATGTGTGGCAGTGCCGCAGGCGTGTCGGGATTGCGCGTCACCGGGTCGGGCGGCCTGAAGCGGACAACCCTGACCTGATTATCGCCGGCCTTGCGTTTAAGAAAGGCCTCCACTTCGTCGGGGTCGTGCGGCAGGTCGCCGGGAAAGATCGCGTATTCCTCGTTTCCATCAAACGTCCGGGTTCCGATTTTCTCGCCCTTGAGCGGGTATCCGAAAATACACGGCAGGTCTTCTCCGCGCACTTTGGCGTTACCTTCACGCGTGGCGCGCACCGATGCGACGGCGACGACATCAATCTCCGCGCCGGCGAAGTCGGCGCGGTCAATGGCGTTGTGGGCGAGGCGTCTGACAATTGCTTCGAGCCGGTCATGGCTGGTGTGATGCAGGTGATCGGCCTTGGTCGCGGCGAACAGGATCTTGTCGATCCGTGGATAGAGCACGCTCGACAGCCAGCTGTTCGACCCGGGGCGGAAGCAGCCGAGAATGTCCGTCAGCGCGCGTTGCAGGTCGTGCAGCGTGTCGCGCCCGCCGTTGAGCGCGGTCAGGGCGTCGACGAGAACGATCTGGCGGTCAAGGCGCGCAAAATGATCGCGAAAAAACGGTTTCACGATATGGGATTTGTAGGCTTCATAACGCCGCGCCATCATGCCCCACAGCGAATTGCGGGATGGTTCAACATCCGATGGGAGGAGGGGTGCGAATGTGAGCGCAGGCGATCCCTCAAATTCCCCGGGCATCAGGAAGCGGCCCGGAGGAACGACCGCCGCGTCACCCTTGTCGCGGCATTCCTGCAGGTATGAGGTGAAGGCGGCCGCGGCGTGTTGCGCGTCCTCCTCTCTCGCCTCCGCCGACGGGTCCAGCTTTTCGAGCAGCGCGAGCATCTTGCGGGAGAGTGCCTCGCGGTTCGGCTCCCGCGCCATCGCAATTTCGCGCATCGACCAGTCTTCATAGGATTGACCGAGGAGAGGGAGGTCGAGCAGCCACTCTCCGGGATAGTCGACAATGTCGACATGCAGCTTGTTGCGGCCGAGGTTGCGGTCGAGGAAGCCCAGCGGCTCAAATTCCAGCGTCAGCCGGAGTTGGCTCAGCCGCCGTGTGCTTTCCGGCCATTTCGGCGGGGAGCCGAGCAAATCGGCCAAATGTCGCTCATAGTCGAACCGCGGCACGTCATCGTCGGGCTGCGGCTCCAGATAGGCGCGGTGCAGCCGGCCCTGCGCGACCGGATCGAAGAATGGCAAACGGCCGCCGGCGAGCAGATTGTGAATCAGGGATGTGATGAAAACGGTCTTGCCGGCTCGCGAAAGCCCCGTCACCCCGAGCCGGACGGTCGGGCGAACAAGGTCGTGAGCAAAGGCACCGACATTTCGCAAAACGTCGACGGCGGTATCCGCGACATCCGAAGCCTTCAAAAAGACCTCGCATCAACTGACAATTGAACTGGCAAGCTGGAGCGTTCCGGCCAAAATCCTGTTGCAGAGGACGAGAAACGGGCGTGCAACGTTTTCCTGTGTGGTCGATTAACTGATCAGAGTGGAGATAACGGTAATGCTCGCGACGGCGCTGAGCATCAATCCCAACATCATGATTCCGCGGTTAAATTCCTGGGTCATGTGACCCTCCCTCGATTGCCCGGTCGTAATGGTTAACGTTTTGTTAATCGTGAGACTTATGTAGGTACGGTTTTGGGTAATTCAAGCTGATGTGTGTAAATTTGGCGGATTTCCGCCGATTTTCTCTTCAAGTGGCAACCAGAACCAGACAAACGAGCGCCAGAATACCATAAATCGTGGCGATCACTGCCAATCCCTTGCAAAAATCCCGTCCGGTCAGTTTGCTTCCTGTCGCAATCATAGGTCCGTTCTCCCCTCAATCATCATGATCGCGAGGGTAGAAAGGCCGCCCTGAACCGCTCTTGAAAGCGCTGTTCATCTTCCATTCACCATGGCTAACCGCTGACAGGTACGTTTGGGAATCTCATCGGCCAAGGCCGGGGAAATCCTTGCCGAAACCGGCAATTCTTGCCGGGAAGAAATTGCAGGTGATCGCCGATATTTTCTCTAATATATTGATTTAAAACGATAAAAAATATGGCCCCATCCTTGCTACGGGAAGGGCAGATCAAGTTGCGTTTGGCCTAGGTTTTCCGGCCGCGTCCAGAAGTGATGGAGGAGTTTCATGGGTATTTTTGGCGCGATGACCACGGCGATCACGGGGCTTCGTGCCCAATCTTTCGCTCTGGAGAGAATTTCTGACAATATCGCCAACTCTCAGACGACCGGCTACAAGCGCAGCGACGCCTCGTTTGCCGATTTCGTGCCTGACAGTCCGTCCCGGCAGCAGGCATTGGGTGTCGTGAATGCGTTTTCGCGCCCGACCAACACGATCCAGGGCGATATCGCGAATTCGGAAGTGCCGACGCATATCGCCGTCAACGGTGATGGTTACTTCATTGTTGGCGACCAGACCGACACGATCGATGGTCTGCCCGTGTTCGGCAGCGAAGATCTCTATACACGCCGCGGCGACTTCGAGTTCGACCAGAACGGGTTTCTCGTGAACGCAGCCGGTTACTTCCTCAAAGGCCTACCGATTGACCCGGTCACCGGCAATCCGTCCGGTTCATCTCCGGAAGTCATTCGTGTGTCAAACGACTTTTTGCCCGCGAGCCCGACCACGCAGATGGATTATCGTGCCAACCTTGCAAGTTATCCGTTGACCGCCAACGCCGATCCCAACGTGCCTGACAGCGAACTGCTGGATCCGGCCAACTATGTGAACGATCCGACCGCGGGCAACGACGAGTTCATCCAGGCGGCCGATGCATCGCAATTCATCGACGATTCGATTGCCGGCGGCGCGATCACCGCGTTCGATGCGGCCGGCGCATCCGTCAATGTGCAGTTCCGCTGGGCGAAGGTCGATACATCGCTGACGGGCGGCACCGACACCTGGAACCTGTTCTACCTTGAAGATTCGACGGCCACCGGCGCCAACCCGATGTGGCGGAACGCAGGCATTGACTACTCGTTTGCCGCAAACGGCCAGATGAGCCCCGTTGTCACGACGACCCCGATCACGGGCCTGACCGTGAACGGCGTGAACCTGGGCAATATCACAATCAACCACGGGACAAGCGGTATCACCCAGTTCGCCGATACCAATGGCGTGGCCAAGGTCACCGATATCAATCAGGACGGCTTCGCCGCGGGTGAACTCGTTGGCATCACCGTCTCGGAGGAGGGCCGGGTGGTGGCAAGCTACACCAATGGCCGGACCGTCGATCTGGCGGAGATCACACTGGCGAGCTTCAACGGTGACGGTGGCCTGGCAAAAACCGACGGCGGTGCGTTTCGTGCGACCTCCGATTCCGGCGCGCCGATCATCGGTGCCCTGGGAAGCGTCGTCGGTTCCGCCCTTGAGGGATCGAACACCGATATCGCGGATGAATTCACCAAGCTGATTGTGACGCAGCAGGCCTATGCCGCGAATACCCGAATTATTTCGACAGCGGATGAGATGGTGTCGGAAGCACTGAACATGATCCGGTAGTTCACCGGAACCGCAGATCGGGGTCCGCGTATCATCGGCGCGGGCCTCGCGTCCATCCCGAAGGGCGAATAGATGGGACTAGCTAGTATACTGAGTATTGCCTCATCCGGGCTCGCCGTGACCCAGTCGGCCATGGACGTTGTCGCACGCAACGTCGCGAATGCGGATACGCCCGGATACACCGCCAAATCCCACGCTCAGGAAAACCTGATTGCCGGGACGACCAGTCTCGGTGTCCGCGGTCTGGATACCCGCCGCGTTATCGATGAGTTCATACAATCCCAGTTGCGGACGGAAATGGCGGCGCTCGGCGATGTCGAGGTGCGCCGGGACTTTCTGACAAGCCTGGACCAGCTGTTCGGCGCGCCGGGCGGCCCGACTGGCCTCGACACGCTGATGAACGAGTTCGTGCAATCGCTGCAGCAGTTGACTGCAGCCCCGGAAAA
>JALCBY010000094.1 GCA_028066055.1 Hyphomicrobiaceae bacterium | reverse complement strand
ATCATAATCCGCGTGTCGGGGGTTCGAGTCCCTCCTCCGCTACCAACTTCCCCAATAACCTGAAGCTTTCTGCGGCATGCTGGCCGACGAGTGAGCCTGCTCTGCGTATGAGGGCCAGATTTGCGAGGACATGCGGGGACCAGATGGGGTCCGCGAACGACGTCAAGCGAGCCTTCTCAAATGGCAGCTTCAGGCACATTAATCGTTGCAAGCATAGCTTGCGTGGAACATCGTTACCGGGTTGATAAAAAAACCAGAACTTGTTCTGAGAGTTGGTCGACGCGGCATGGTCGACGCAGCCCAGGCACGGAGTGCGACGCTGGCAAAGCACGAGACAGACTATCGTCATGAACTCGCGGAAATCGAAGCCTTCTCTCACCTTTCCGTCGAGCAGCTTTCCGAGCTTGAAGCCCGGTTCGACCTTGTAACGGTTGATGGCGGTGAAGTTCTCGTACAGGAGGGTGAACCCTCCGATACACTGTTTCTCGTCGTGTCCGGCCGTTTCCTTGTGACCGCCGCAGGCAAGCGAAACCCGATCGCTGAGGTCGGAACGGGAAAATCGATCGGTGAGATCGGCTTTTTTTCCGGATTTGCACGAACCGCGACGGTTACGGCAGCCCGCGACAGCCTCGTCCTGAGGTTGCGCCGCAAAGACTTCGATGCCTTGTGCGAACACTCGCCCGAGATATGGCCGAACATGGTTTCCATGCTGGCGCGGCGGTTGCTTCGCATCGCGACGCGCGATTCCGAATTCAAGCGCAGCCCGGAGCGCACAATCGCATTTTGTCATGCCGGGGAAGAGCCCATTCAGGAATGCGTCCTGGCGAAGCTGCAGGAGTTGCTTCAATCCGCATATCGTTGCCGGTTTCTCACATCGGAAACGATGCGGGAGGAATTCCCCAACCTCGAAACGGCCGATCCTCATGCCATCACCCGATGGCTCAACGACGAGGAGGTCAAATACGACTATCTCGTCTTCGTTGCGGACCCGGAGCTGAACAACTGGTCGCGATTGGCTATCCGCCATGCCGACACGGTCGTGCGTATCGCCTGCCAACGCGCCGATGAGGCCGACAGGCCACGGCCTCTAAATCCACTGGAAGAGTTTGCGGAGACGGTACACGAGGCGGATGCCCAGCGGCTCGTCCTGGTCCATCAACAGGAGGGAGAAATAAGGGGCACGCGCTTCTGGCTGAAAGACCGTGCGGTAAGAATGCACCATCATATCAGAGCCGGGTCGGAGGCGGACTATCGCAGACTCTTGCGGTTTTTGAGTGGCAAAGCGCTCGGTCTCGTCGCTTGCGGTGGCGGTGCATATTGCGCGGCACATATCGGAATGTTCCAGGCCTTCAATGAGGCCGGTCTTGAGTTCGATATCATGGGCGGCACAAGCGGAGGTGCGGCAATGGTCGGCGCCTACGCAAAAGGCACCGAACCGGATGAACTGGAGCGGCGAACCCACGATATCTTTGTCACCAATGGTGCCATGCGCCGTGCGACCTGGCCCCGCTACAGTTTCCTCGACCACAAGGTCTTCGATACATGTCTGGAAAAGCACTATGGCACGACCCGCATCGAGGACCTTTCAATCCCTTATTTTGCGATTTCGACGAACCTTTCCGACAACCGCATGCACTGCATACGCGAGGGCAAACTGTGGTGGGGCATCCGGGCGTCCAGCGCCGTTCCCGGCCTCCTGCCGCCGGTTTACACGCCGGATGGGCAGGTGCTCGTCGACGGCTCGCTGCTCGACAACGTGCCCCTGAAACAGATGTGCGATCTCAAGTCCGGGCCAAATGTGATTATCAATTTCGACCCGCCTGAAATCAGGGTTTCAGGGTTCGCGTATGACCGGCTTCCTTCCCGAGCCGAGTTGATCCGCTCCATGCTGTTTCCGTTCTTCAGGGAGCCTCCGCCGAAAGCGCCGGGGCCAGGCAGCATCCTCACGCGTAGTTTGGCTGTAAAACGGCAGGATTTTCGCCAGTTCCTGACCGAAACAGATCTCCTGTTCGTGCCGCCCATTCCCGACGGCATGTCGATCCTGGACTGGCGGCGGCACGCGGAGCTCAGGCAGCAGGCCTATGAATATGGATCCCGGGAGATCGCGCTTCGGCGCAAATCGGGACATGCGATCCTGACTTCAAAGCGGTAAACGCTCTCCGCGTGTGGCGGGTCTTTTAGATGTCGAAGTAGAGTCCCGTGGTTACGTGGAGCACGAGCCAGGCGTAAACGGCCACGGTCGGATAAAAGGTGAGCCCGAAACCGAAGGAACGGATATACGTGTTGTGGTGATAACCCCACCAGTAGACCAGACGGCCGGCAAGGAACATGGCACCCAGTATCGGCACGGTCTGCGCGTCGACGGGCGTCACGTAGAGCGATAACGCCGTGTTGCCTGCAAAAAACACCAGAAACTGCTCATATGTGTTGCTGATAAAGCGGGCGTTAATGTCGAGTGCCGAACCGCGTTTTACGTCTCCATTGGCGAAGTGCTTCGCATTGAGCCGTTGCGCTGCCACCACCGTTATCGCCGCGAGTACCGGAAATGCGGCGAGCGCGGCTGCTTTTGCCACGAGCGCGAGCCTGTCCGCGACACCCCATGCGAGGGGCTGCCAGTCGATGACGTAGTCCGTGATCGCATAGGCCGAAAGGCATGTGAGCGATGCTGCAATGAATGTTCTGATAAAGGCCCAGACGCTGGTCGACAGGCCGAAAGGCGGGCGGCGCCGGCGCCGGGGCTGACGCGCGGAAACCACGCGTGCGTTGTCCGAATATGTCAGGTCCGCGGTCATGGTGCTCAAAGTCATCGAATTCACTTGTGTCCCGTGTGCCGATACACTGTTGTTCTCCCGCGATCCTCACTGGCTCATGCCAGCCATTCCGCGGGTTGCCGCTCCATATGTTGGCACCATGGGGGGGATACAATGCCGGGCATGGCAAAAGCCCCGAGCAATCGCCATTTCTGTGATTTGAATCACATTTCTCGCACCAGATAGCGCGTGTTCAGCCCTTTTCCCCCCAAACGCGCATTGTGTGATGGTGGTCACAGGGGATC
>JALCBY010000093.1 GCA_028066055.1 Hyphomicrobiaceae bacterium | reverse complement strand
AGATTGAATGATTTCATTTATTGAATCAATTTTGGCAAAGATTGATTCAATCTTAGATACAATACGACGTTGTTCACTAAATGGAGGAAAGCGAATTGCGGCATTCAATACATCCTTATTCCTAACGGCAGGATAACTTACTCCAATTTGTCTAGCATTAATAATGCTAATAAATCGATCAGACATAATATAATAAAAAATAAATTTTGGGATTGTTTTCGGTAACGGCCTGATTATACAAAAACCAGTGGATGCAAGCTGACCATCAAATTTATCTGGAACAATTGCAATATTTTTCAAATGTGTACGAACCGTTGAAAATAAAATATCATTTTTTTGTATTAATTGTCGAGCTCTTGAAGGTGCATTTTTGCCTATAATTTTTTTCGGATTAACAATTTTAAATTTTTTATTATCTATTGAACTAATATCACAATAATAAAATAATTTATTTGGTGTATTTTCTGGTATTATTTTTTTAACAGTATCAGTTATTTGATTGAGTGTAGTAATAATCCAGTTATTTGGAAGAGGATCATTTTGTTCTAGTCTAAAATCTTGAAACTGATGTTTTGTATTTTCTTTTTTAATTTTTTCTAATAAAAACGATACAGGTTTATCATCAAGATGTTGTTCAACTAGATTTCCTTCGAACGCCTGTTTTAGAATATTATTTTTCAATATAGTCAGACTACCTGAATCTGGCCTAGTCATAGACTCAAAAATTTCTATAGCCGCATCAATTTGTCCGAAGATTGATTCAATCTTGTGAACAATACGGTGTTGTTCTTTTAATGGAGGTATAGGCACTAATGCATCAGAAATAATTGCAGTAGGGACACGAAGCTGGCCAGCAGTTCCTTTCATTTTACTTGCAGCATTTTTTCTAAATTCTTCTTGAACAAGATAATAAAAATAAAATTTTTGAGGAATTTTTGAATCAAGCAGACGTATGATATGAAACTCTGTAGATCCATATCCAATTCTATTTTTCAATCCATATGCAATCGCTATTTTCCCATTTTCCATACACGGGGTAATTTTAGCAAATAATATATCATATTCTTCAAAATATCTTAAACCTTTTTTGATATTTTTAAACTTCATTGTATTAGATGAATCAATTTTTCCAGTTAATTCTTCCACACACCTCATTGGTACAAATGATACTTCTAGTTCCAAATCGATAGGTTTTTTTGGTTTGGGGTTTATAATAGCAATATCTGCTAATCGGGCTTGGGTCCAACCATCGGGTAGGCTATTTTGAGTAGAGCCTTTCGACATGCCGCCCTTGCCTTTCATGACCGCCCCGTATGCGTACGGCTTTAAAAGCATTTTTAAATAAGGTGGTAGGCACACCAAAAATGCAGAAATTGGGCCGGGAGCCACACGAGATTGAGACTCAGAATGTTGTATGTACAGCAGATCTCAAACAGGAGGTTAAAATAGGGTCATTTAATAGATATAAACACCTGAGCTCAAATCTAGATTTATATCGGTGCGGTTATGTTAAAGACCACACGATGGTGGGAAGAGTCACTGTATTCAAAAATGGCAAAATGATCTCAGTCGGCACAAAGAGTCCAAATCAAGCAAAAAGAGAGTTGAGAAAAACGTGTAAAATTCTACAAGAATACAAACTGGCACGACCAGTGAGAATCACACCGCAGATAAGAAATATTGTATCAAGATTTGATTTGAAAAAGATACTGCCAATAGAAACTCTTGCGAGAACCCTACCAAGATGTATATATGAACCAGAGCAATTTCCAGGTTTAATTTATAGAATTCAAGGAAGTTGTGTTGCATTGATCTTTGCGTCGGGGAAAGGTGTCATAGTTGGTGCCAAATCAATAGAAGAAACAAATTCTGCATTATTTGAAGTACAATTACATATTCAACATGCTTCATAATAAAATAGCTTTGTCATTATTCATCAACGATGTAGTTGAATTTAATATTATATTTATAATCAAATTTGTATCCAAAAATAAACAAAGAAATATACAATAGAAAACATAGCTCAAAAAATATAATCCGTATAGTTAGATATTTGATGACACAGGTCACACGTAGCACACTCCTGTTTGAAGAATCTATAAAGTCAAAGTATACTAAGGAAAACTACAAAGCTCATCTTGACATGTTCAAAAAATTCACCGGTATAACTACCAACGATGAACTAGCGCGGTTACCACAGGAACGTCTACAGATCTTACTCGAAGATTATTTGATCGAGCTTAGACGTACGACGAATCCCAACACTATACCATCAAGATTTCAAGGGATACGTCACTTTTGTATCATGAACCGCCAGAATCCCAACTGGGATGTTATACGCAGGATGTTCCCCCAAAAGCAAAAACCACCCAGCTTAAGACCGTACACCACGGACGATGTACGCGGTATGTTGCGTCCCGCAGGCATCAGAGATAAGGCGTTGATCCATTTTATGGCGTCGACCGGAGCGAGGATCGGCGTCTTCGACCACGCCATGAACATGTGCCACCTCAGAAAGATGCCGGGATCGTGCTCTGCAATACGTCTCTATGCGAGCGAGGTGGAAGAGTACTGGGGCTTTCTGACACCCCAAGCCACAAGGGCCCTTGCTACATACCATCGTCGCCGCGAGGCTGCCGGGGAAGAATTAGCCAACGACTCGCCTATATTCGCAGCCTCTGGCACCTGTAGGCAGCTCGGGTGGAACGGGGCAAGGTCGGCCATATACCGCCTCGTCACAAAGAGCGGCATAGCAAGGAGTAGGCAGGGCAGCCGCTATGACGTCCAGATAGACCACGGGTTCAGAAAGAGATTCAACACTGTCCTAAAATTGGACAACACGGTTAACTATAACGTCGCCGAAAAGCTGATGGGTCACAAGAACGGACTGGATGGCACGTACTTTGTGCCTACCCTAGAGGAGATGTTCGCAGAGTTTCAAAAGGTGGTGTCCGCCCTCAAGGTATGAGGCCCACACTCGGAGGCTCCGTCACGTCTTGTCCTCGATCTCCCGCCTCACCTCCAGGGCCGTCCCCTCCCCCGGATCCAGCTCCAGCGCCCGCCCCACGCTCTCAAGGGCCGCATCA
>JALCBY010000009.1:54020-137429 GCA_028066055.1 Hyphomicrobiaceae bacterium | reverse complement strand
CGATCTCCTCGATGGCCTCATAGAGCAGCTTTGCGCAAAAACCGATCGATCGCAGACCGATGGCAATGATACCCGCGAATACGCCTGGTCCAACGATTGTGACCAGCATCAGTGCCCAGATGAGCGAATTGATCGACCGGGACGAAACGATGATGAACAGGGCGATTGGCCTGATGAAGGTCACGCTGGGCGTGGTATTGCGCGCGGCACAAAACGCCGTGGGGACAGCAAGTATGATGGCAAGAACAGTGCCGAGTGTGGCGATGTTGATGGTGTCCCAGACCGGCCACCAAAGCCGGGACATGTAATCCCAGTTTGGCGGGATCATCCGGCTGCCGAGGTCCCCTGCCTGCTTGTGCGCATCCCAGACGAACATCCAGACCGTTTTTTCCGAGATGAGCTGCCAGCAAATGACAAAAATCGCGACAACGACAAGCCAGCCGAACCAGACGGCTAGCTGCACGGACGTTTTGCGCCGCTGCCAGATCTTCTCCGCGTTCTGTTCGGCGACCGGCATCACTGCACCCACTTGCGGACATAGCCGGAGGTGTATTCCACGGCCATGACGATGGCGATGATGATGAGCAGGATTGCCGCGGCGGAATCGAACTCATAACGGTCGAATGCAGTGTTGAGCGTGGCACCAATGCCGCCACCGCCGACGATGCCGACAACCGCGGACTCGCGGAAGTTGATGTCGAGCCGGTAAAGCCCCAAACCGATCATCCGTGGCATGACCTGTGGCTGGACGCCGTAGTTCAGCCACTGGAACCATCCCGCGCCGGTGGCGCGAACGGCTTCGGCCTGGGACGGATCCATGTCTTCGATATCTTCCGCCAGCAGTTTTCCGTAGAAACCGATGGTCGCGAAGGACAGGGTCACAAAGCCGGCAAACGGCCCAAACCCGAACAGCTTGACGAAGAAGATGGCGAGGATGATCTCCTGGAAGCTGCGCGAGACAGCGAGGATGCCGCGGCAGAAATAGTAGACGGGGGCAGGTGCAAGATTCTTCGCGGCACCCAGACCGACGGGAATCGAGATGGCAATGCCCACTACGGTGGACGTGACGGTCATCCAGAGACTTTCATAGATACCGTCGACGATTTCCTCCCAACGGCTGACGAAGTCGGGCGGGAAAAACGCTGATATGAATTGTTGTCCGCGCGGCAAACCGTCCCAGACACGCGCCCAGTTGACGTCGGTCGTGCCAAAGGCGACGGCCAGATAAAGTGCTGCGCCGAGTGCGAGCGTCCACCGCAACCAGGCCCGTTTGATGAAGGGTGGCTTCTTCCAACGGCGGGGAGCTATGGCAGCATCGCTCATCGCGTCTTATCTCACGTCAGGCCTGCGAGGCGATCACGGTCCAGTTCGGGCGTATGATGATCGTCATCGTCGTCACCGCTGTCTTCGGCAGCCCCTTCATCCTCATCTTCGACCTTGCCGATCGTCGCCTCCCAGTCCTCCTCGCCGTAGATGCTGGTCAGCACCTCGGGTGTCAGGCCATCGGGCGGTCCGTCATAAACGATCTCTCCAAGCTGCAGGCCGACAATGCGTTGTGCGAACATCTGCGCAAGCATGACGTCGTGGATGTTCACGATAGCAGCAAGGCCACGCTCCTTACACAACTCAACGATCAGCCGCATGATCTGACGCGAGGTCTTGGGGTCGAGCGAGGCGGTCGGTTCGTCGACGAGCAGCAGTTCGGGATTTTGAATAAGTGCGCGGCAGATTCCGACACGCTGGCGCTGTCCGCCGGACAACTCGTCGGCCCGCTTGTCGACCATGTGATCGAGGCCGACACGCTCAAGCAGGCGGAAGGCCTCATCGATGTCTGATTGCGCGTACTTGCGGAACCAGCTGCGCCAGAAACTGACGTAGCCGAGGCGTCCCGACAGCACATTTTCCATGACCGACAGACGTTCGACCAGCGCATATTCCTGAAAGATCATGCCCATGCGCCGCCGGGCGCGGCGCAACTGGCCCTGATTGAGCGCGGTCAGTTCGGTCTCGTTCAGGAAAACCGTGCCGGATGTCGGTTCCACCAGCCGGTTGACGCATCGGATTAGCGTCGATTTTCCGGCCCCGGAAGGGCCGATGAGAGCCATCACCTGACCGTCGGGCACCTCCAGATCGATGCCTTTAAGCGCAAGATCGCCCGTAGGGTATCGCTTGGTCAGGCCTGCAAGTTTCAGCATTGGGCCGCCCCCAAGTTGCCCAGTCAGAAATCGTCATGCCGTCCAGCCCGCGCATCGTGCGGACCGGACAGCGAGTTCACAGTGTTACTTGCAAGCGTAGGACACGCCGTTCGCCTTGTCGATCTTGCGAATGACGTCCCAGTCCTTCTTGTAAACGATCGGGATGAACTTTCCTTCCTTCTTGAACTCCTTCTGAAGGTCGGAGCCTTCCCACGGAAACGTAAAGAACGCTTCCTTGATCTTTTCCACGACCTTCGGGTCGAGATTGTGCGCATGACCGTAACCCGTCGTCGGGAAGGTTTGCGACTTGTAGATGGAGCGGATTTTCTTCGGATCCACGACCTTGCGGTCGACCATCCGCTTCAGAACCGAATTCGCGATCGCAGCCGCTTCATAATCCTTGTTGGCAACGCCGAGGATCGAGTTGTCATGCTTGCCGGAGAAAGCAGGCTTGAAATCTTTCTCCGCCACCAGACCGAAATCGGCCTTCAGGATCGCCGAAGGCGCCTTGAAGCCGGAGTTTGATGTCGGTGACGTAAACGCCAGGCTCTTGCCCTTGATGTCGGCAGGCGACTTGATCGCGCTGTCGGCGGGTACAAGGATTTCCATCTCGTAACCGAAGGATCCGTCCTTGGACGCCATCATCGCGAAGGGCACGAATCCTGCGCAGTTGACTGCGACCGGATTGCCACCGGTATTCACACCGGCGATGTGCAGTCGTCCGGAACGCATCGCTTCATACTGGGCGGCATAGGACTGGACAGGGAAGAAGACCACCTTCTTGCCGGTCACCTTGGCCATGTGCTTGACGAAACCATCCCAGACCTTCTGGTACACGGCAGGGTCTTCAACCGGCGTGTAAGAAAAGATGATCGTGTCCGGATTGACGACCTTGCTCTTGTCCGATGGCAGGTCCGCGGTAAGGTCGCCATTCTTGTCACAGTAGGCCTTGTCGAGCGTGCCGCGCGGGCAATCCTCTGCCCTCAGCGGCTGGTTCATGAGTAATACTGTTGCGAAAGTCGCGCAGGCGGCCACCGCCAGCCCACGCAGTACAGACTTCAATTTCATTACTTTCCTCCCAACTTTCAGGCACCGTCCGAGAATGCCACCTACTTGTGACATTGCCGTGCCGGTGCACGCAGTACCTTTAGTTTACGCACGCGACCTTCATGGCTCCAACCATTCATACTTATGGGATCGGTCAGCCAGACTTGTCGGATACCGCGCGGCCAATTCGTCGTGCACCCCGGCAGCTTTCAGGATTCACAACGCCTCGTGTGACAGCGAACGAAGAAGATATCGACAAAGTTCTCGATCTGGCGCATGGCATGTCCAGCCGTGCGCTTCAAGGACTCCCTTGCATGTATCCAGACAGCGGGCCGGGCAAAGGCGCCATTGATGAGAACAACGTGGTTGATCATACGCCACGCCGATGATCGGTCTAAGATCGCCTCCGAGCTGACGACGGTATGTGACGAGTGCTTGAAATTGAACAATATCGGCACAATTTTTGAGTTGGTATTCGTCGACGAGCAGGGAGGATGGGTAGATGAAGCAGCTGCAGTTGTGTTTGTGCCTGTTGCTCGGAGTGACTCTTGCAGCAAGTGCCTTTGCCGATGAAAAAAGTGAAACCGCAATCGCCGGATCCTATTTCATTACGCAGGATGACAAATTTCAGCGCGTCCTGACCTTCGAACCGGGCGGTGCGATCAGTCAGGTCAGCGACCAGCAGACGCTTCTCGGGTTTTCGAGCGGGCAGGGAAGCTGGAAACTCACCGGTCCGGGCACGGTCAAGGCGAGCGTGATCGATTTTTCCTACGACCTGAAAACCGGCAAGCGCGTCGGGCCCGGCATCATCAACTATGAGGTCAAATTCACGGACGAGAGATCCGGCAAGTATCAGAGCATATCCGGATCGTTCTCCGGAAGCGTCTACCCGGTCGGAGACAATCCGCTTAAACCGTCTAAACAGCCGGTCTACTCTTTCGCGATCGGTTTCAAGGGCGGCCGTATTGGTGCCGAATAGGTAGCAGGCGCAAGATGTCGCCATGTCACCGTTGTAAAGGAAATCGTCGATGCGAGTGGACCGAAGGACCCTGTTGAAGACGGGCGCCGCGGCAGCGGCAGCCACGGCCTTGCCGAACGGTTTCGCTGGGTCTACCGCCAGCGCGGCTCGAGAAGCAAAGAGCTTTGCCGAATATCTTTCCGATCTGGGATATGAGCTCATACCCCCCGCAAACCTGATTACCGGGCACAGCTTCAATGGTGGCGTGAGTTACGACGAGGGCCACGACTATCACGGCGGCGGCGCAAGTGGTGAGCCGTCAAAGTGGTTTGTGTTGCAGGATTGCGCGCGGCTCGACGACATTGCAAAGCGCAATGAGTTCGGCGTCCTCGCCTATTTCCATATTCTGGGTTGCACAAACAATGCGCCGGCGCATCGCGGCGAAGTTCTTGAGCAGATCGTCAAATATTTGGTCGGTCCGGCGGGGCTCAAGCCGGAGCGTTTTGTTCTGGTCGCCACTGAACGTGGCGATGGCTTCCTGGAGCAGTTGGAGCCGTTTGGATTCAAGCGTGATCAGGTTGTGCTTCGAAAACTGGATGACGCCCGGACTGCCGGTGACGGATCGGGCTATTTCAAACCGGACGGACATCCGATGGGGCAGGAGTTCCATACCCTGTCGTTCCATTACGCGCCGGAAGGAAAGGATCTTCCGTCTGGCCGAACCTATCCGCTGCCCGGATACCTTGAGATCGGCGAGTTCCTGTTCGAACCACAGCATAAGGCGGCCAAAGACCATGAGTCATTCGGATTGGGCGCCGAACGCCTGGTGATGGCCCAGGGAAAACTCGCGGGCGATTTTAATTCGAGCCGTGAACGGCTTCTGGCAAAACTCAGGGATGATACGAAGCGCAATGGCCTGAAGTTGCCGAACGCCTATGATAATTTTTCGGCTCTGTAGTTTGTCCTGAATCAGCTTCCCGTCGAGGAACGGAATATCCACCAGTTCCAGCCGCCGTCATTGGGGCAGTCGCCGAAACCGCATTCCATGAAGACCAGCACAGCCTGCGAGGCGATGACGATTGCCAGAAGGCCGACGCCAAGAGAAGCGAGGCGGGACAGCCATGCCGGTTCGCGCGCCGGCCAGCTCGATGGATCGCGGATCAATTGAACGAGACCGATTGCCAGGAACACGACCGTGAAGATGATGACGCTCCAGATATAGAGGTTTAGTCCAAACACTTCCTGGCCGAATGGCGGGTTGGACGTGGCCTCGAGCGTCGGCTGTCCGGTCTTCTTGTCGAAGAAGGGATTCATATGCAGCAGTGATTGCCGGAAGGCTATGGCAATGCCGAATACGGACGAAACGAGGCAGACGCCATAATGGCGCGTGTCGGGACCGATCATCACATTCATGGCGGCGCCGACCGCAACACCTATCATGGCGACACGCTGAAGGAGACAAAGCGTGCAAGGCAACTCGCGATACGAGAACTGATAGACATAGGATCCCAGGATCACGCCGACGATGCCCAGCATGCCGAGAAGGTTGAGGACCCGCTCAAGCTCCGGTGACAGAAATCCTTCCCTCATAGCTGAATCCCCAGGTTCGTGGAGAAATCAACGTCATTGACGAAGATGATCAGTCCCAGAACCAGAGCGGCCATAACCGGGAGCCAGACCCACTGGGCCTTGTGCCACCAAAGGAAGACACAGCTCACAGTGAGCAGTAACATGGCCGTTGTCATCATATTGCGGGTCCCTCGGATAAGTCGAAACTGGCAAGTGTAATCAGTATCTTGCTTCAGATATTGTCAAAGATTCGCGACATATTCTCGTGAAGTTCGACTGAAGTCCAGTCCCTGCAAACTGAAGATTCCTCTGAAATACTATGCAGGCGCGGGTGCATGAAGCTGTGATTTGTCGAGCCGCATCGCATAGACGCTGGCGACGATGTTCATCGCGACGATGCACCAGATCGGCCAAACGGCGCTCTGCAGATGCGCCAGTGTTCCGAACACAAACGCCACCGCGACGCCGATTGCTCCGGCCAGGAAGTTGCTTACGGCGAGATAGTCAGGACGATTTTCCCTGGTCGTGAATCTCACCAGATAAAGTGAACCCGAGCTGCTGGCGCCCTGGGCCGCGAAAGCGAGCAGCATGAATGTCAGCCCGTAAAGCAGAACGCCCCGAAACTCCGGTATGACCTCCATGACAATGGCGACGCTGCCGGCAGCGCAGGCTATGGCCGGCGCCAGCACCATTGCTGACTGGAGGGAGCGGTGAACGATTCGGTGCCAGATGAAACTGCCGGCGATGACGCCTGTACTTGAAGCGATAACAAAGGTGCTCATGCTGTGATGGCTGTGGGCATGGTGTCCGGCCGCATGCACGGCGTAAAACGGCATGGCGAGCTGGACGGATAGGAAGAGAATGCGAACAACGTTGAAGCGGCGGAACCAGGCATGCTCCAGCGCGGTCCTTGCGCTGTCGCGCAGTTTCATGATCTCGGTTCGAAAACTGCGTTTTTCGCCGCTCTTTCCGTCTGTTGTTTTCTTGCCGGGCGCTTCAGGCCGGGTTTCACGGACGAGCGCCACGACAACGCAGGAAAGAACAGCAACGCCGATGCCAAGCCAGAGCAGTTCCAGATGCTCGTGGAGGGCGTCGTCATGGAACAGAAAGTGCCGACTTCCGAGTGCAATCAGAATCGCGAGCACTCCGGAGACAGCTGCCTGGGAATAGATCAGCGTGCTTTGGCGATGCGATGGTACGACCCGTCCGAACAGATCCCAGAAGGCTATTCCCGACAGCCCTTGTGCGATGCCGATGATTGTTGCGACGAGCAGGAACAGAACCGCGAGCCAGGCGGCTCTCGGATCGTTGGATGCCAATCCTGCGACACCGAGTGCGGCCGCCAGAATCACCGTTCCAAGAGCGACATAAAACTTCCGGAGGCCGCCCCCGCTCACAACAGGTGCCGATGCCAGTTGCGAGATCAGTCTTGAAATCTGAACCACCGGCAGGAGCAGGCCGGCGAACACGACAGGCGCTCCGAGAGCCGTGTATAGAAACGGCAGAACGAGTTTCGGACTGCTCAGTCTGTAAGCAAGCGAAACAAAAATGCCTTGTCCGAGGAGCGTGCTGAAATTCCAGTTTTCGTCTCGATCAATTGAGGCCAAACCAAGTTCTCATATCGTACAAGGGACCCAAAATCAGAGGTTCAAACACAATTGGCTAAAGGGTCAATATCTTTAATTCACTCGCAAAACCGCTTATACCGAGTCATCCGAATCGGGCTGACGGGAGAAAGCAGTGGGCACATCTCGGTCGTTTTTGCGTGCGCTCCTCCCGCTGGGTTTCGTTCTCCTTGCGGCGGGATGCGGCGTTCGCGATTCCGCAATTCTCGACCCGGCCGGCCCGATTGCCAGCGACCAGCGCGACCTGATCGTGCGGACCTCGGCGATCATGCTGATCGTCGTGGTGCCGGTTATCGTAATGACCTTGTGGTTCGCATGGCGCTTTCGCGAATCGAACGACGACGCGCCTTATACTCCTGAATGGTCCTATTCAGGAAAAGTGGATGCCGTCACCTGGGCCATCCCGATCATGATCGTTGCTGGCGTGGGGTATCACGCCTGGGTCTTCACCCACTCGCTCGATCCCTACAAGCCGATTGCATCGAAAGAAAAGACACTGGAGGTTCGCGCCATCGCGCAGGACTGGAAGTGGCTGTTTTTGTATCCCGATCAGAACATCGCGGTGGTCAACGAACTCGTCTTTCCCAGTGGGGCGCCGCTCAGCATCAAGATCACCTCCGATACGGTGATGAATTCCTTCTTCATCCCGGGGCTCGGCGGTCAAATCTATGCTATGGCCGGGATGCGGACCGAGCTCAATCTCCTCGCCTATGAGCCGGGCGACTTCCTTGGCCGGAATGTTCAATACAGTGGCGCCGGGTTTTCCGATCAGCGGTTCAAGGCGCATGCCGTCAAGCGCGATGCATTCGATGCATGGGTTGAGAAGGTTCGCAAGTCCTCCGATGCGCTCGACGCAAGCGCCTACGACCGTCTCGCAAAGCCCAGCGAGGACCATCCGGTAACCTATTACTCGTCATACATGCCGGGATTGTTCTCCGCGACGATCGGCAAATACAACCCCTATGGGATGTTCGCGGCCAATTCGGTGTGCCGCGTGGCGAATTTGGATGGGCCTTATGCTCGGTAAACTCACCATCGACGCACTCCCCTTCTACAGCTGGGTCGCCATGGGCGGCGCGATGGTTACCGTGCTTGGCGCGCTTGCGGTTATGGGGGTGATCACGTGGCTCGGTGCGTGGGGATATCTGTGGCGCGAATGGCTCACCAGCGTCGACCACAAGCGTATCGGTATCATGTATATCGTGCTGGCGCTCATCATGCTGCTGCGCGGGTTTGTCGACGCAATCATGATGCGCGCGCAGCAGGCGTTCGCCCTCAATTCCGGCGGTTACCTGCCGGCTGATCACTTCGACCAGATCTTCAGTTCGCACGGCACGATCATGATCTTTTTCGTGGCGATGCCGTTCATGTCGGGGCTCATGAACCTGATCGTCCCGCTGCAAATCGGCACCCGCGACGTGTCTTTCCCATACATGAATTCGCTGAGTCTTTGGCTGACGGCGTCGGGTGCGGCACTTGTTATGGTGTCGCTGGTCATCGGGAAATTCTCCACGGCCGGCTGGACGGCGTATCCGCCATATTCCGGCATCCAATACAGTCCCGGTGTCGGCGTGGATTACTGGTCCTTCGCGGTGCTGATCAGCGGCGTGGGGTCGACGATGACCGGGATCAACTTCGTCTCCACGATCTTCAAGCGGCGTGCGCCGGGAATGACGCTGATGCATATGCCGCTGTTCACCTGGACCGTGTTGACCGCGAGCGTGCTGGTCGTCTTCGCATTCCCCGGTTTGACCGTATCGGCGGGACTTCTTGAGCTTGACCGTATGCTCGGCATGCATTTCTTCACCAATGGCGACGGCGGCAATATGATGATGTTCGCCAACCTGTTCTGGATCTGGGGCCACCCGGAGGTCTACATCCTGATCCTGCCTGCGTTCGGCGTATTTTCGCATGTGGTTACGACGTTTTCCGGCAAAAGACTGTTCGGGTATACCTCGCTCGTCTATGCCACCGCAGCGATCGGAATCCTGTCCTTCACGGTGTGGCTGCACCATTTCTTCACCATGGGCTCCAGCGCGAACGTCAATGCTTTCTTCGGCATCGCGACCATGATTATCGCCGTCCCCACGGGCGTTAAGGTGTTCGACTGGCTGTTCACCATGTATCGCGGCCGCATTCAGTTCCGCTCGCCCATGCTGTGGACTCTCGGTTTCATGGTGACCTTCGTGATTGGCGGTATGTCAGGCGTCCTGCTGGCGTTGCCGCCGGTGGATTATCTGATGCACAACACGACGTTTCTGGTCGCGCATTTCCACAACATGATCATTCCCGGTGTCCTGTTCGGTTACCTTGCCGGCTATCAGTTCTGGTTCCCGAAAGCCTTCGGGTTCCGGCTCAACGAGCAATGGGGCAAGTGGGCGTTCTGGTGCTGGATCATCGGTTTCTATCTCGCCTTCATGCCGCTCTATGTGCTTGGCCTTTTGGGAATGCCGCGGCGCATGGAGCACTATGACGTTGCCGAATGGCAGCCGCACCTGATCGTTGCAGCGGTCGGTGCCTGCGTGATTCTTCTGGGTATTCTGTGTCTGGCGGTTCAGCTCGTTGTCAGCATCCGGCAAAGGGATCAGGCGCGGGATTTCTCCGGCGATCCGTGGCTTGGCCGCACGCTTGAATGGGCGACGTCGTCACCGCCGGCGCCCTACAACTTTGCCGTATTGCCCGAAGTGAGGGAGCGGGATGCGTTTCAGGATTTGAAGGAACGCGGGATCGCTTATGAGAAGCCGAAGAAGTACGAAGACATCTATCTTCCCAAGAACAGTCCCGTCGGCATCGTCGTCGGCGGTTTGGGCTTTGTGTTCGGTTTCGCGATGGTCTGGCATGTCTGGTGGATTGCAATCGTCTGTTTGCTGTTGATCACCGCCGCGCTGATAGTGCTGAGCAGCGCAGACGACAATGAGTATTGCATCACGGCGAAAGAGGTCGAGAAAATCGAAAAGGCGCGCTATCGCGAACTCGCGAAGGCCCCCCGCATACTGCTTCCCGAGAGTGAGGAGGTCGTACCCGGTGCGCCGATACAGGGGGCCGTGCCATGACCGCGCGACGCACCGCGATACCGGAACAGGACGCACCGCTGCCTATAGACGGACGGGACGAGAAGGCGTTTGGCTTCTGGGTTTACCTGATGAGCGATGCGATCATTTTCGCGTTGCTCTTCGCAACCTATATCGTGCTGTCGGGAAACACGGCCGGAGGCCCGGGCGGCAAGGAGCTGTTCGATCTCAAACGGGCCTTTGCCGAAACCATGGTGTTGCTCGTGAGCAGCGCAACATTCGGGCTGGCCACGGTGGCTATGGTTTCGCGTGACAGCAGCGGTGTCCTCAGATGGCTCATCGTCACATTCCTTCTGGGCGCGGCGTTTGTCGCCATGGAACTGGGCGAGTTTCGAGACATGATCGCGCAAGGTGCGGGGCCTGATCGTAGCGGATTCCTGTCGGCATTCTTTACGCTCGTCGGCACGCACGGACTGCATGTCAGTATTGGCCTGATCGGCATCGCCGTGATGTGCGTTCAGGTAGTGATGAAGGGGTTGACCAATCCGGTGGCGTCGCGGCTGTATCGCCTCGGACTGTTCTGGCACTTCCTCGACATCGTGTGGGTCGCGATTTTTTCGGTGGTTTATCTACCGGGGGTGCTCGATGGCTAGTGCGCAACAACAGTCGGGACCCACGAAACGGACCTATGGTATCGGCCTCTTGCTGGCCATTCTGTTGACAGCGATTCCGTTCTCGATTGTGGCCTTCGGGTTGTTGCCGAAGGTACCGAGCCTGATTGCGATTGCGGTGGCGGCCATCATCCAGGTCGGCGTTCATCTGCGCTTTTTCCTGCATCTGGATTTCGAGCATACGCCACGCGAGAACCTCGCCGCTCTGTTCTTTGCGACGTTTCTGATCTTCATCATGGTGATGGGCAGCCTCTGGATCATGTTCGACCTGCACCACCGGATGATGTGATCGCAGGCGCGTTTTGGGGGGACGACGCGCATGGATATTCATTTCCGGATTGTCTCGTCCATCGTCGTTCTGCTTGCTCTTATCGGCCTCGCAATGTTGTTGCGGCGCGTCGGTCTGCTCAGTGAGCGTGACGGAGAAATTTTCTCGAAACTCATTACCAGCGTCACACTGCCTGCACTGATCTTTGTGTCCATGGCGCGGACCGAACTTCACTGGGCCGAGCTGGAACTGGCCGGCTTCATGGCGATTGCAACCCTGATCTGCCTGGCCTTGGGCTGGGTCGTGGGCCGTCTCCTGAAGGCGGACGCACCGGCAATGGGCGCCATCGTCTTGTGTTCGGGCATAGGCAGTTCGTCACTGCTTGGTTTTGCGCTGATAGGGCAGGTGTTTCCTCATGATGACTCTGCCATGGCCGAGGCGGTGGTACTCTCGAGTCTGGGCGTACAGCCGATATTGTTCACGCTCGGGCCGATCATTGCTCTTTACTATGGGAGTAGCGATGCCGCGCCTGAAGGGCGCCTGAGGTCCGCGCTCAAATATTTCTACTCGCCGATCTTTCTCTCATTCGTTGCCGGGATCGCAATCACGCTCACATTCGGGGTGATCGAACACCCGACATACACAAGTTTCCTCGATGGCATTCACGTCCTTGGCGCTGCGAACACCTTCCTGGTCACCTTGTCGGTCGGTCTGTTGCTGCGGCTCGAAGCGGTGCGTGCAATGCTTGTGGCGGCGGCTGGTGTGGGCGTTGTGAAGTTGATTGCCATGCCCGTCATCCTGTGGATGCAGCAGCATGCGCTGGACCTTGAGGTTTGGCAGGTTGACGTGCTTGTGCTTGAAGGTGCCATGCCGGCGTCGACTCTGGCGGTTATCTTGTGCAGCGCCTATGGCTGCGATGCCCGGTTGGGCAGCAAGATTGTTTTCTTCACGACGATCGCCTCCGTGATCACGGTTCCCTTCATTTTCGAGATGATGAGAGAGCTTCAGTAAGAGTTCATCGTCACCGGTGAGGTCAAAGTGATGCAGCACAACTACACTTGTCACGCAGGGGCGATCCTATACATTTGTCGTTCCAAATCACGGGCATAGGTGATGGTATTTCGGATGGGCGGAATTCGGCTTGGACTGGTTGCAGCGTTGCTTTTTGGGTCTGCCGCTTACGCGGCCGATAAAAGCAGCAAGAGCGGGGCGACAACGTCAACGAAACCGAGTGTGATCGTTGCGACAGTAGCCAATCGGGATGTGAGCAAACAGCGGACCTATGTCGGGCGGGTTGCCGCCGTCAAAACGGTACGGCTGACGGCGCGGGTGGAAGGCACGCTTGAGAAGCGCGACTTCAAGGAAGGCGGTTTCGTCAAGAAGGACGACCTTCTTTTCCTGATCGAACAGGATGCCTACAAGGCGGCGGTCGCCCAGAGCCGGGCCGATGTCGCCGCCACGCAAGCGCAGCTCAAGCAGGCCGAGGTCGACTATGAGCGCGACAAGGGTCTGGCCGCCACCAACGACGTCACCAAGCAGACGTTGGATGCAGCGGTCGCGAATCGCGATGTGGCCAAGGCAAATGTTCAGAAGGCGAAAGCGGCGCTGGCCGCTTCCAGCCTCAATCTCGGTTACACGGAAATTCGCAGCCCCATCGCCGGGCGGATCAGCTCGGCAAATGTCGATGTCGGCAATCTCGTTGGACCGAGTACCGGAACGCTGGCCACGATCGTGAGCCTCGATCCGATTTACGTGACGTTTTTCGTCAGCGAGCGGGATCTGATCGAGGCGCGCAAGGCGGGTCTGGTGCGCGAAACGAAGGCCGCGCTCACGCCGCATCTCCAGCTTGCCGACGGCAGCACCTATACCCAACCGGGCAAGCTCGACTATGTCGGTATCGAGATCGGCCAGGGCACCGACACGATTGAGGTGCGCGCCCAGTTTAAGAACTCAAAGCACGTCCTGATCCCGGGCCAGTTCGTCAATGTGACGTTGAAATCCGATAAATCCCAGACTGCGATTGTCGTGCCGCAAATCGCGCTCCAGAACGATCAGTCCGGATCATATGTCCTGATCGTCGGGGAGAACGACAAGGTCGCAAAGCGCAAGGTTACGCTTGGGGAGCAGGTGGGCGCCGACTGGGTCATCAAGGATGGCCTGAAGGAAGGTGAGAAGGTCATCGTCCAGGGCATTCAGAAAGTGAGCCCCGGCGTCGTCGTCAATCCGGTTCAGCAGAAGAGTTGAATTCATGCTGTCGGAATTCTTCATCGACCGTCCGAAATTCGCGTTCGTTATCTCGATCGTCATCACGCTCGTTGGCGCGATAGCGATCTACTTCATCCCCATTTCCGAATATCCCGACATTGCGCCGCCACAGGTGGTGGTGAACGCGCAATATCCGGGCGCCAACGCATCCGACATTGCCAAGACGGTCGCCATCCCCATCGAGACGCAGGTCAACGGGGTGGACAACATGATCTACATGTCGTCGACCAGCTCCAACAACGGCACCTATCAGTTGACAGTGACCTTTGCGGTCGGAACCGATCCGGATATTGCTGCGGTTAATGTGCAAAACCGTGTTTCGCTGGCGTCTCCGCAACTGCCGCAGGCGGTGGTGCAGCAGGGCGTTACCACCAAGAAGCAGTCCAGCAGCATGTTGCTGGTGGTCAATCTCATTTCGCCGAACAGCACCCATGACGAAATCTTCCTCAGCAACTATGCAACGATCAAGATGCAGGACACGCTGGCGCGTATTCCGGGTGTGGGAAGCGTGTCTCAGTTCGGCCCGCTTGACTACTCCATGCGCGTATGGATCGACCCGGACAAGCTGACGGCGCTCAATCTCACGTCGACGGACGTTTCCAATGCCATCCAGTCGCAGAGCCTGGAAGCGTCAGCGGGCCAGATCGGCGCGCCGCCTTACGGGGTCCCGTCCGAGTTCCAGTTCACCTTGCAGACGAAAGGGCGTCTCGACTCGGTCAAGGAATTCGAGAACATCATCGTGCGCGCGAACCCGGACGGTTCGATGGTGCGCATCAAGGATGTTGCGCGCGTGGAGCTCGGATCGCGGTCTTACGCGGCAAATTCTGCGCTCAACAACAAACCGGCCGCATCGGTCGCGATCTATCAGGCGTCGGGCGCAAACGCGCTGGATGTTGCCGATGCGGTCTATTCGGAGCTGGAGATTCTCGCCAAGTCCTTCCCCGAGGATGTCGAGTACAAGCTGCTCTATGACATCACCAAGGCGGTTCGCGAGTCCGTCGACGAGATCATCAAGACTTTGGCCATGACCGGCGGTCTGGTGATCGCCGTGACCTTCCTGTTCCTGACGAACTGGCGCACGACACTCATTCCGGCGATCGCGATTCCCGTCTCGCTGATTGGTACCGTCGCGGCGCTCTACATCATTGGTTTCTCTGCGAACTTGATCACGCTGTTCGCCATCATCCTGGCGATCACGCTTGTCGTCGACGATTCCATCGTTATCACCGAAAATGTCGAACGCATCATGGATGAGGAGGGACTATCCACGCGCGATGCGACGATCAAGGCCATGAACCAGGTGACGCGGCCGATCATCGCCACGACATTTGTCCTGCTCGCCGTGTTCGTGCCCGTCTGTTTCTTCCCCGGCATCACGGGCGAAGTCTATTTGCAGTTCGCACTCACCATCACCATCGCCTTCACGCTATCCGCCATCAACGCTCTGACGCTGGCGCCTGTCCTGTGCGTGACATTCATGAAGAAGAAGACGGCCGCTCCGCGCGGCCTGCTCGCCCTTTTCCCGAGGTTCATTGAGAAGTGCCGGAATGTGTATGTGAGAATCGTGGAGTTCATGCTGGCGCGGCTGGCGCTGTCCATCGTGATTTTCATCGTGTTCTTCGCCGGAACGGTTTTCATGATCTGGAAGATCCCGACCGGTTTCGTGCCGCTTGAGGACAAGGGTGTCCTGCTGGTGAACGTCCAGCTCCCCGACGGTGCGGCGCTCAGGCGCACTGACGCGGTCGCGGAGAAAATGACGGACATGATCAAGGAGATGGACGGTGTTCAGGACGTCATCTCCGTCACCGGGTTCAGCATCATCGCAGGGGCCGGATCGAACTACGCGCTGCTTATCCCGGTGCTGACGCCGTGGAGCGAGCGGACAAGTTCGGAGTTGAGATGGTTCAACATCCTCAATCGCATGGACAAGAAGCTGGCGACGTTGCCGGAGGCAGAGGCGTTCGTCCTGCCATTGCCGCCGATTGACGGCCTGGGGATCAGTGGCGGTGTTACCGGTCAGCTTCAGGACAACGCCGGACGTCCGATACAGGAACTGGCCTCGGTCACCCGCGCGCTCATAGTGGCCGCGAATGAAAGGCCGGAATTTCTGCGCTTCTTCAGCACGTTGTCAGCGGGGGCGCCGCAATATTATCTGGAAATCGATCGTGTGAAGGCGGAATCGCTCGGAATTCCGGTCAGCTCGATATTCGATGCGCTGAAGGCCAATCTCGGCAGCGCCTATGTCAACAACTTCAATCTGTTCAACGAGCAGTATTGGGTCATCATCGCGGCGGACGCGAAATACCGGGACGCCTTGACCGATATCGGGCGTATCCAGGTGCGGAATGCCCAGGGCGACATGGTGCCGCTCGCCGCCATGGTCGAGATGAAGTCGGTCATCGGACCCGAAGCCGTAAATCGGTACAATCTGGTGCCAACGGCGCCGGTTCAGGGCATGACGGCAACCGGCTATAGCACGGGTCAGGCCATCGCGGCGATCGAAGAAGTTGCGGAAAAGTCTTTGCCGGAAGGCTACAGCGTGGAATGGACTGGGATGTCGTTGCAGGAGGTGAAGGCCTCGGGCCTGATGATCTACATCTTTCTGTTCGCCTTTCTCTTCGCCTATCTGTTTCTCGTCGCGCAGTATGAGAGCTGGAACCTGCCGGTTGCGGTGATGTTGTCGGCTGTGTTCGCCGTCTTCGGCGCCATGCTGCCGCTGGCACTCATTTCGCTGCTCGACAACAATCTCTACGCGCAGATCGGTATCGTCCTGCTGATCGGACTGGCCGCCAAGAAGGCCATCATGCTTGTCGAGTTCTCGCGTGTCCGGCGCGAGGAGGGCGAATCGATTCACGAAGCCGCCATGAGTTCCGCGCGTGTCCGCTTCCGTCCGGTTACCATGACAGGCGTGTGTTTCATCATCGGCGTCTTGCCGCTGGTCTTCGCGACGGGTGCGGGTGCGTCGAGCAGGGTTTCCATCGGCGTTGTGGTGTTTTCAGGCATGATCTTCGATTCGATCGTGGGCCTGTTTTACATTCCGGTGCTCTATTACATCTTCCAGACAATGCGCGAGAAATTCGGATCCGAGCCCAAGCAAAAGCCGAAAACAAAGGCGACCTGACATCTACTTCCTGTGGACACAAGAGTGACCGGCACGGCCTTTGGTCTTCAAGGTGCTATGGTCAGCGGCTATAGTAGCTGCTCGGACGGGGACCGCGCGCGAAGGTTGGCCGTTCTCTTCCAAGGCTCATCTGAGCGCGTTTGCGTCTGATCTTCAGTCGCGTTGGGGGCAGGTTGGAATGCGGGTGACACGCACGGTCGAATACAGGCCGTTATATCGCCGGGTGCGGAGCGCACTTGGCGCAAGCGCCGCTATCCTGCTGCTCTGTCTGGCGACACCCGCCAAATCTGAATCTCTGAATGCGGCGCTCGCGCTGGCTTACACGAGCAATCCGCAGTTGCAGGCGGCGCGCGCGCAACTGCGTGCGACGGACGAGACCGTTCCGCAGGCCCGGGCGGCACGCCGGCCAACGATCACGGGTCAGGCCGGGGCCGGTCACGAGGAACGCGACCTCACACTCAAACGGTCCCTGCGCCGCAACATCCTTGATCCACTCGGCCGCCAGATAGATCTCGATAGCCGGGACGACCAGCAGACCTATTCGGTGACGCTCAGCCAGTCCCTGTTTCGCGGATTTCAGACAATCAACACCATTCGCGAAGCTGAAGCCAATGTGCTTGCGACACGCGAAAGCCTGAGAAATACCGAGCAGACGACGCTGCTTGATGCGGTGACGGCCTATATGGACGTGATCCAGAATCAGGCGACGGTCGGGCTGCAGAAAAATGACGTGGAGGTCCTGACCGAATATCTCGCGTCCAACGAGCGGCGGTTCAAGGCCGGCGCGCTTACCGAGACGGACCTCGCACAGTCGAAGGCGCAGCGTGCAGCCTCGACCGCGTCGCTTGAGGGTGCACGGGGCCAGCTCAAATCGAGCGAGGCAACCTATTTTGAAGTGATCGGGCGCCAGCCGCGCGCGCTGAGGCCCCCCGCATCCATTGCGCATCTGCTTCCGCGCTCGCTTGGGGAGGCCATCGAGATCGCGCAACGCGAGCATCCTGCCGTCGTGTCAGCCTTGTTTCAGGAGGAAGCCGCTCGTAACGCGGTTGCGGCTGCCAGGGGCAAGATGCTGCCGCAGGTCGATCTCCAGCTTCAGCATTCGCGCGAGTTCGATTCATCGGCCATTGTGGAGAAACAAGGGGATACGTCGGCCTTTGTGCGCCTGACGGTGCCGTTTTATCAGGGCGGTGCACCGTCCTCACAGGTCCGCCAGGCAAAACAGACTCTGTTTCAGCGCCAGGAGGACGTTCGCCAGGCCCGCCTGCAGGTTCGCTCCGGTGTCGTGTCCGCCTGGTCTCAACTCGCGTCGGCGCGTGCTCAGCTCAGATCGAACCGCATTGCAGCCGAAGCGAACAACGTTGCCCTGAAGGGAACGCGCCGCGAGGAAAAGGCAGGCACGCGAACCGTGCTTGATGTTCTCAATGCGCAGCAAACCGCGTTGTCATCCAACGTTCAACTGGTCGTTGGTGACCGTAACGTCGTGGTGGCGAACTACACGCTGCTTTCGGCAGTCGGACGACTGAGCGCACTCAATTTACGGCTGGCAGTGGAACTCTACGATGCGGAAGCCTACTACAGGTTCGTTCGCCGCAAGTTGTGGGGCACCCGGGTCGAACCTCCCGGAGCGTCGGTTGAGCCAGATCAAGGACGGCCTAGACGTTGATGCGTAGTCAAGCTTGGAATGTACCCAAGCATTGCTCTGGTTAGTGGTCGATTACGCCGTTACAATTCTTCCGGAATATTTTCCGATACGACCGATAACCCGACAGGGGAGGTCAGATGGAATTTATCGACAAGCTGTTTGATGCAGCACCGCTGCTTGCGCTGTTTGTTACCGTCGGGCTTGGCTACATCGCCGGTAAGTTCAAGGTTGGACGGTTTGTTCTGGGCGGCATCGCCGGGACATTGCTCGTCGGTGTTCTGATCGGCCAACTCGGCATCAAACTCGACCCCGGCGTGAAGTCCATCTTCTTCGCTCTCTTCATTTACGCGGTCGGTTATCAGGGCGGACCGCAATTCTTTCAATCGATCAACCGGCGGACGATCAATCAGCTGATTTCGGCTTTCGTCATGTGTTTCGTTGGTCTGCTGTGCGTGCTGGCTACGGCATGGATGTTCGATCTCGATCGCGGAACGGCTGCAGGTCTCGCGGCGGGCGGGCTGACTCAATCGGCCATCCTCGGCACAGCGGGAGACGCCATTGCCAAGCTCGATGTCTCGCCTGAACAGATCAAGATCATGCAGACCAACGTCGCGGTCGGGTATGCGGTAACATACATTTTCGGTTCGCTCGGACCGATCATCGTCGCCACATGGTTCATCCCCATGGTCATGGGTTGGGATATCCGCGCGGAAGCCGTCAAGCTCGCCCAGTCCATTTCCGGTGGGCGGCCGGAGCTCGATCCCGGTCAGTTCGACGCGATCAAGCGGGTCGCGACCCGTTGCTACAAGGTCACGGCCTCCGGCAAGGCAAATGGAAAGACGGTGTCCGCCGCTCAAAACGGACTGTCGGATTCCAAGATCGAAGCCATCTTCCGTGACGCCAAGGAGATTGACGTCACGGATCAAACAAAACTCAAATCGGGCGATATTGTCGCCGTGACCGGCCTGATTTCCGATATTGCGAAGACGGAAGGGTATCTCGGAACCGAAGTACAGGCACCGTCGGAATTTCAACTGGTCGAAGAGGCGCGCGAGATCATCCTGACCAACAGCAAGCTCGCCGGGCACACCATCCAGGAGATCAACGATCATGTGAATGCCGATTTGCGCCGGGGGATTTACGCGATCCGCATCCGGCGGGCGGGGCACGAATTGCCGCTGCTACCCGGACTGGAACTGCACAAGGGGGATGAACTGCACCTTGTCGGAACGCCGAAGGATCTTGATCGGGTTCAGGCAAAAGTCGGTTACAAGATTCCTGCCGGTGCGTTCACCGATTTTGTCTTCTTTGGATTCGGCATGGCGCTTGGCATCCTCGTTGGCATGGGAACCGTCAAATTGTGGGGCGTTCCGGTGACGCTCGGAACCGGGGGCGGGTGTCTGCTGTCGGGGCTGCTGTTCGGATGGCTGCGCAGCACGCATCCCCGGTTTGCGGCGCTGCCGACGGGTGCGTCCAATTTTCTGCGCGATTTCGGGCTGGCGGTGTTCGTTGCGGTCGTCGGCCTGACGGCCGGACCGCAGGCTTTTGTCACCATTCAGAAATTCGGGTTGACGCTGCTGCTGCTCGGTGTCGCGGTCACGATCATTCCTCAGATCGTGGTGTTTTATTTCTCCTACTACGTTCTGAAAATTCGCAATCCGATCGAAGCGCTGGCTTGTGTGGTCGGAGGACGAAGTGCCAATCCGGGCTTCGCCGCGCTGCTCTCGAAGGCGGGCAATGCGACGCCTGTCGCTACCTTCACCGTCACCTACGCGGTGGCGAATGTCTTTCTGACCCTTTGGGGACCGATCATCGTCGGCATCATTTCAAAGAATGCCGGCCAGTAGATGACAGTAAGGAGTGCCGTCCATGACCGATTTGGATCTCAGCGCTTACGCAAAACTCAGCCCGTTCGAGCTCAAGGATAAACTGATCGAGATCGCGTCGTCCGACTCCGAGCGGATGATGTTGAACGCCGGCCGCGGAAACCCCAATTTCCTCGCGACCCTGCCCCGGAGAGCTTTCCTGCGGCTGGGTGACTTTGCAATCCGCGAGGCGGAACGCTCCTACGCCTATCTCAACAGCGGATTCGGCGGCCTGCCCGAGAAAAAGGGCATGGTCGACCGCTATGAAACCTTTGCGCAAGGGCACGAGGATACGGAGGGGGTGCATTTTTTGCTCTCGGCGATCACCTACGTTAAGGACCGGCTTGGCCTCGATCAGGAGGAATTTCTGGCCGAGGCCGTCAGCGCGTTCCTAGGCTGCAACTATCCTGTTCCTCCGCGCATGCTCAAGCACGCCGAGGCCATTGTGAAGGCCTATCTGGAACAGGAAATGTACGGCAGCGCGCCGCGCATCGGCGGTGATTTTTCCCTCTTCGCGACCGAGGGCGGCACCGCCGCGATGACTTACGTGTTTGAGACCATGAGCCTGAACGAGCTCATCAAGCCGGGCGACAAAATTGCGCTCGGGACGCCGATCTTCTCACCCTATCTGGAGATTCCGCCGCTGCCGCAATACGACATGGAAATCGTCGATGTGCGCATGGATGAGGATGAGGACTGGCAGTTCCCGCCATCGGAACTGAAGAAGCTCGAAGATCCCGCGATCAAGGTGTTCTGCCTCGTCAATCCCGCCAATCCGCCGTCGGTCAGGCTGTCCGATGACGGTCTGGACGCGCTCGCGAAACTCATCAACACGAAACGGCCTGATCTTTTCATCATCACCGACGACGTCTACGGCACCTTCGCGGATGATTTCATTTCGCTCTTCGCCAAATGTCCGCGCAATACGATGTGCGTCTATTCCTTTTCGAAGTATTTCGGAGCGACCGGCTGGCGCCTCGGTGCCATGGCGCTGCACGACGACAATGCATTTGACGACGCGCTGGCGGCACTCCCGGAGAAGGCAAAGAAGAAGCTCGACAAACGTTATTCGTCGCTCACCACCGAACCGCGATCGATTCCTTTCATCGATCGGCTGGTGGCGGACAGCCGCGCAGTTGCCCTCAACCACACGTCAGGTCTTTCGGTTCCTCAGCAATTGCAGATGACCCTTTTTGCGCTGTCGGGACTGATGGATCTGGAGAGCCGATACAAGAACGGTGCGAAGAGGATCATCCGCCACAGATATGCGACGCTGTGCAACAACATCGGCATCAAGGCGGAGCAGAGCGAGAACGAAGTCCATTACTACTATCTGATCGATCTCGAAAAGCTCGGCCGGCGCCTGTTCGGCGATGCGTTCGCCAAATGGTTCAGCGAGGGCGAGCGGGGGACGGACTTTCTGTTCCGCCTGGCAAAGGAGACCGGTGTCGTGTTGCTGCCGGGCAAGGGCTTCGAGGTGGTCGATGCGTCCGTACGCGTATCGCTCGCCAATCTGACCGACGCCGACTATGCGGCAATCGGCAAATGTACCCGGCGGGTGCTCGATGAGTTCCACGAGGAATTCAAGAAGAAGGGGAAATGACCTCCTGACAGTCTGGTGCGATGTTGTGCCGCCGACCTTTGAAGGGCGGCGAGTTCCGGCGACCGGTTGGGAACGACGTGAGAGTGGCAGCGGGATATCGTTCGTGCCACCATCCTCTTTTTCCAACGGACAATTGGGGGTGCGATGACGGTCAAAGTGACATTTGCGGGCTCGGGCGATGCTTTCGGATCGGGCGGCAGGCACAGCACCTGTATTCTCGTGGAAGCACCGGACATCTGTTTCGCTATCGACTTCGGGACCTCAAGCGTTATTGCCCTAAAGGCGCTCGAAATTCCGCACAACAACATAGATGTCATACTTCTGACGCATCTTCACGGGGATCACTGCGGTGGAGTGAGCTCGCTGTTGATGGACGCCATGTTGGGAGCGAAAAGACAGACGCCGATTACGATCGCGGGTCCGCGCGGAACGAAGGCGCATCTGCCGACCGTCCAGGAAGTGCTCTTTCCCGGTTCGGGCGGCATGAAACCGAAATTCGCGGTGGACGTGATCGACATGGACGTGCTGACGCCTCACGACATCGAGGGGCTGAGAGTCACCACGTATCCGGCGATACACACTGAGGCGACCAACCCCACGTCGATGCGCATCGAAGTGGATGGGAAAACAATCGCATACACCGGCGATAGCGCCTGGACGGAGCATATCCCTAATGTCGCCCGAGATGCCGACCTGTTCATCAGCGAGTGCTATTTCCATGAGAAGCGGGTGCCGTTTCATATGAACTATCCGGATCTGACGGAGCATGCCGATGAGCTGACGGCGAAGCGGACCGTTCTCACGCATATGGGGCCGGAGATGCTCGCCGCGCAGGAGCGGGTAAAGGAGGAGTGCGCTTTCGACGGCATGGTCATCGAGCTTGAGGATCAGGCATGACGGCAAGGGTGGCGATAAACGGATTTGGTCGCATGGGACGGCTGGCGTTGCGTGCGGCATGGGGATTCCATGCAGGGGCAGACGAGGTGCCGGGACCGGGCGGGCTTTGGGGAGCCGGCGCATTCGACATAGTGCACGTGAATGAACCAAATGCGGACGCGGCTCTTTCCGCACATCTCCTCGCCTTCGACAGCGTGCAGGGACGATGGCGCGTGCCGACGAAAGGCGCGGGCGAAACGCTGAGCGTTGGCGACAAATCCCTGACTTACAGCCAGGCGTCTTCGCCCACCGATGTCGACTGGAGGAATAAAGGTATCGACATCGTCATCGAGTGTTCGGGCAAGTTCAAAACGAAGGACGCGCTGCGACCCTATTTCGATGCAGGCGTGAAAAAGGTCGTCGTCTCCGCTCCGGTCAAACAGGATGGCGTCCTCGATGCCGTTGTCGGCGTGAACGACCATCTGTACGACCCGCGAACCCATGACATCGTGACCGCCGCGTCCTGTACCACCAACTGCCTCGCGCCGGTGGTAAAGGTTATCCACGAGGCGCTCGGTATTCGCCATGGGGTCATCACCACAATTCATGACGTGACCAACACGCAGACGGTCGTCGACCGGCCACACAAGGACTATCGGCGTGCGCGTTCAGCCCTGCTGAACCTCGTTCCGACGTCAACAGGCTCGGCGACCGCCATCGGCGTCATTTTTCCGGAGCTTCTCGGAAAACTGAACGGCGTCGCGGTGCGGGTTCCTTTGCTGAACGCCTCGATTACGGATTGCGTGTTCGAAGTGGAGCACGAGACGACCGTCGAGGAAGTGAACGATTGTCTCAAGGACGCAGCGGACGGACCGTTGAAGGGCATACTCGCCTATGAGGAGCGCCCACTTGTTTCGACCGATTTTATCGGCGATCCGCATTCCTCGATCATCGATGCCCGGTCGACCATGGTTGTCGATGGTACTCAGGTGAAGGTTTTGGCGTGGTACGACAATGAAGTCGGTTATGTGCACCGCATGGTCGAGCTTACCCAGACCGTGGCGCGCGGTCTCGGCGCGGGACGTAAGGCGGCGGAGTAGAGCAAGCTACACGCCGCGGGAAGGGCGGAAGGAATGGGTGCGGATATTCGAAACTACGCCGTCGTCACGTCGGCCTATTGGGGGTTCACGCTGACCGATGGCGCGCTGCGCATGCTCGTGCTGCTGCACTTCCACACGCTGGGCTACACGCCGCTCGAATTGGCCATGCTTTTCCTGCTCTACGAATTTATGGGCATGGTCACCAATCTGGTCGGCGGCTGGATCGGGTCGCGCTTCGGTCTGAAGTTGACGCTCATTTCCGGATTGTCCTTACAGGTGGCGGCGCTTGTCGCGCTTTCAGTTCTCGATCCGGCGTGGCCGAAACTGCTGTCGGTCGCATATGTGCTGCTGGTTCAGGGTGTTTCCGGCGTTGCGAAGGACCTTTCGAAGATGAGTTCGAAGAGCGCCATCAAGCTCGTGGTTGCGGGCGACCAGCATTCCTTGCTGTTCAAATGGGTGGCGCTTCTGACCGGTTCGAAAAACGCCCTGAAAGGCGTTGGCTTCTTTATCGGCGGGTTCCTGCTCTCTGCATTGGGCTTTGCGCCCGCGCTCTGGCTGATGGCAGTCTGTCTCGCAGTGATCCTTCTGGCCGCGGCGGCCATGCTTCCGGCGGAAATGGGGATCGCGAAGGCAAAGACTAAATTCACACAGATCCTTTCAAAATCCCGCGCCATCAACCTGCTGTCGGCCGCTCGGGTCTTCCTGTTTGGAGCCCGCGATGTGTGGTTCGTCGTCGGATTGCCGGTTTTTCTCTATGACGTCCTGGGATGGAGTTTTACCGAAGTCGGCGGTTTCCTGGCGATTTGGGTGATTGCCTATGGCTTCGTGCAAGGGTTCGCACCGAACCTCATTAAGCGCTCCGGTGACGGCCGGACCAGCGAAATCCGGGCCGCGCAGTTCTGGGTGTTCGGACTTGCTGTCGTGACCGTGCTCATCGCCGTGGCAATTCGGGCCGGTTTCGACCCCGCGGCGACGTTGATCGTCGGTCTTGGCGTCTTTGGCTTCTTCTTCGCGGTCAACTCATCCGTCCATTCCTATCTCATCCTGGCCCTGACGAGTTCGGATCAGGTCGCACTCAATGTGGGTTTCTACTATATGGCAAACGCCGCCGGACGCCTTGGCGGCACGCTGCTCTCCGGCCTTGCCTACCAGTTCGCAGGCCTCGCCGGCTGCCTGATGACGGCAGCGGCCTTGCTGGCCGTGTCCGGCATTTTTGCGGTGCTGCTTGGACCTGCGGTTCGCGAGGATGAGAGTGCTGCGCATGGAGAAGCATTGACGCCTGGCGGCTGAAAAAAACGAGCTTGATCCGCCTACGCTTTTGTTGCGGCAGATTGCCACAATGCCATCGCGTGCAATAGGTCATCACTGACCCGCGATCAGGCGCAACGCATTGAAATTGAAGAGAGTTTCAATGTTGACCAGATTTTCTCAAAATTAGAATAGCTCTAACCTGTTGATTTGGATGGGTTATTTTAGAATGAGCCTAAAAGATGTCCATTGACTTGGGCCGATGGACCCGATGTGCTTGAGCCGACCTTCGAGAGTCGGTCCACCAAGTAAACAAACGCAAATCCGATACCGGGGCCTTGAACCCTGATTATTGGGGGAAAAAATGATTGCATCGACCTTAGGGCGTGGTTTCCTCCGCGCCACTTTCTCACTCATCATCGTTGGACTTCTTGTTACTGCCGCTGCTCAGGCCCGGGCCCAGGTTGCGGTCAAGGGTGTCCTTAAAAATTATGCCGACATCGCGCATGCGGGATATGAAGATTCGCTCCTGACAGCGCAAAAATTGCAAACGGCCATAGAGGCGTTTCTCGCCAAGCCCAATGACAAGACGCATCTGGCGGCCAAAAACGCCTGGATCGCGGCTCGGGTCCCATATCAACAGACCGAAGCCTACCGCTTTGGCAATCCTGTCGTGGATGATTGGGAAGGCAAGGTGAATGCCTGGCCGCTCGACGAGGGTCTCATCGACTATGTCGCGAAGAGCTATGGCACGGAGTCGGACGAAAACGAGCTCTATGTCGCCAACGTCATCGCCAGTTCGGACATAAAGATCGGCGGGCAGAAGATTGACGTTCCAAAGATTACGAAGTCACTGCTGAAGAAGGTTCTGCATGAGGCTGGCGAAATCGAAGCGAATGTCGCTACCGGATATCACGCCGTGGAATTCCTGCTCTGGGGGCAGGACCTGAACGGCACGGATGCCGGCGCCGGCAAACGACCACCGACGGATTACGATCTCAAGAACTGCACCAATGGCAATTGCGCCCGGCGCGCGGAGTATCTGCGCGTTGTCACTGACCTTCTGATTGACGATCTGAAGTGGATCGTGGCGCAGTGGGCGCCTGACGGACCAGCGCGTAAGGAGTTGCTGGCGGGACCCGAGGCGGCCGGATTGACACGCATTTTCACGGGTCTTGGCAGCTTGTCCTATGGCGAGCTGGCGGGTGAGCGGATGCAGCTTGGCCTTCTGATCAACGATCCGGAGGAAGAGCATGATTGCTTCTCCGACAACACACACAATTCGCATTATTACGATCAGCTTGGCATCCAGAATGTGTATCTGGGGCGTTACAAGCGGGTCGACGGATCGACAGTTTCCGGGCCGAGCCCGTCTGACCTGGTCAAGGCGAAATCGCCGGATGTGGACAAGGCACTCCGGGCACGCCTTGAAGATACGCTCGCTGCGATGTCGACAATGGTGAAGCGGGCGGAAACCGTTGAAGCCTACGACCAGATGATTGGCGAGGGGAACAAGGAGGGCAACGCGGTCGTCCAGGCGGCGATCGACGCTCTGCTCGGGCAAACGAAGGCGATTGAAAGAGCGGTAGCCACGCTTGACCTGAAAGCGATTGAATTCGAGGGATCCGATAGCCTCGACAATCCGGAAAAAGTGAAAGGTTGAACGCCGAGCGGTAACCGGGCGGCACCTCATCTCCACAAGGGCCGTACCGGTTGCCGCCAATCTTTTAAAATCCATGGATTGTTATGTTATAACATAACCAAAAACCTTGCGATCTTGTACCGACAGGGCGAACGGTTGGGGGTGCACCGATGTTTTATCGAATTCGTTCCAAGAGTCTGGCAGGTGCTGTTTTTGCAGCAGTGCTTGTGAGTGGGGTCTCTCCGGCCTGGCCGGGAGGTGATTTCAATCCGCCGCCTCCGGTCGAGCCCGAGCCGCCGAAGGAACACAAGACGTTTGGCTTGTCAGGCGAGCTCACGGTTGAATTTCAGAACGACAACAACATCGATTCCGATGATCCTGATGCCGAACTGTCGGACTTTTTCAATACGACGGAGCTTGCGGCGGAGCTGACGATCAACCAGTTCCTGTCGGGCCATACATCGCTGACGTTTGAACCGGTGCTCGATCCGGACCCCGGGGAGGACCGGTTTTTTGAAGACGAAGGCCTGTATGCCGAGGAGCTGTATGCGAAAGTGGCGCTCGGTGGCGGCGTATCTGTCATTGGAGGCAAGTTCAATCCGGTATTCGGCAAAGCGTGGGACGTAACACCGGGCGTCTACGGAACGGACTTTGCAGAGGATTACGAGATCACCGAACAGCTCGGTTTCGGCGTAGCCGTTGAGCGGGAGACCGCATCACTGGGTACGGCGACCATTACCGGCAGCATTTATCACGCGGACACGTCGGCTCTCAGCCGGTCGGTGTTCACCGATCGCGGCCGGACACGCGTCTCGGACGGTGGCGCAACCAACACGGAAGATCTGGATTCCTTCTCGATCGCCGTCGATCTTGAAGAAATTCCGTCACTCGGCGGTGCGAGCCTGAACTTCGGTTACCGGCGCCACGCCCAGGGCAAGACAGAGGACGATCTCGATGACGAGAACGGTTATGTCGCTGGTATCTACGGCGCCCGACAGTTGAACGGGGTCGAGCTGCAATATGTCGGCGAAGTTGTCTATCTCGACGGCGCCGAAGGCTCGCTTGATGATCTGTGGTACTACACGGTTGGCGGTGCGGTCGTGTTTGGCGGCAAATACAATATCGCCGTGGCCTATACCGGACGTCCGCGTGACGTGACCGGTGACAGCGATTTCGAGGACAAGCAGCTTCAGATTTCAGCGGGCGTCGAACTGCGCAACGGCTGGGCGCTGGATGGTGCGTACAAATATCACGTTGAGGAAAACGTGGATAACCATACAATTGGCTTCCTGCTTGCCAAGACCTTTGAATTTGATACGAGAAACCGTTAATTGGAAGGACTGAGACGACCAATCGAAGGGGGCGATGATGGTCATCTGAGAAACTCGCATGTAATGAGTTTAGTGCAGATGAGATGAATCGAGTGCCCGCTTCTGTCCACCCAATTGCTGTCGTTACGCTTGGGTCGATGCTCACACTGGTCGCCGGCGCCGTTGCGCAACAGTCTGGCAGTCAGGGGGCATCGCCACCGTCGGATAAGCCACTTGCGTTGACGCAGGACTTCTCCAGACCGGAGCCGGGCGAGGAATTTCCGGGCGGTGGTGCGACGTCGCGGAAAAGCGTGAAAAACGCTAATGCCTTTTCGCATTCCTCGGGCAATATGCCGTTCCGCAAGGAGCTTGACTTCAAGGTCGGCAACGGGATTTTTCGCAAGCTTTGGGTCTCGCCGCCGGCGTCGACCAAATCATCGGACGGTCTCGGGCCTCTCTTCAATGCGCGCTCATGTCAGCGCTGTCACCTGAAGGACGGGCGCGGGCATCCGCCGGAAGCAAACTTTCCGGATGACGATGCAACGTCCATGTTCCTGCGCTTGTCCGTTCCGCCGCAAACAGATGTGGAGCGTGCGCTGCTCGCGGCCCGTAAGATCAACGTGGTGCCCGAACCGACTTACGGCAGCCAGCTTCAGGAGTTCGCGATCCAGGGTCACAGCGCGGAAGGCAAGATGCGCATCGACTATGCGGATGTGCCATACACCTTTCCGGACGGCGAAAAGGTGACGCTCAGGAAACCGCGTTACGCGGTCGACAAGGCTGCCTACGGGTCTCTCCACAAGGACGTTATGCTCTCGCCACGGGTTGCCAACCAAATGATCGGGCTTGGCCTTCTGGAGGCGATCCCCGAAAAGCACATCCGCGCGCTCGCCGATCCGCAGGACAGGAATGGCGACGGAATTTCCGGCAGACCGAACGAAGTCTGGTCCATTGCGGAAGACAGACCCGCGCTTGGACGGTTCGGATGGAAAGCGGGCGCGCCCAGTGTGCGCCAGCAATCAGCCGAAGCCTTCGCCGGCGACATCGGTATTTCGACCCCGTTGGTGCGCAAGTCGGCGGGAGACTGTACGGATGATCAAACGGACTGTGTGACCGCGCCGAACGGCGACTCGAAAAAGGACGGTGTCGAGGCGGGCAAGAAGTTCCTCGATCTCGTGACCTTCTATTCCCAGAACCTTGCCGTTCCACGCCGGCGCGATCCTGCAAACCGGGACGTTCTTGCAGGCAAGAAACTCTTCTACAACGCCGGGTGCGCCGCCTGTCACAGGCCGAAGTTCGTAACCGGTATCTCGCCCGGTCAGCCCCATCTCTCCAGGCAGATCATCTGGCCATATACCGATATGCTGCTGCATGATATGGGGGAAGGGCTTGCGGACAACCGTCCCGAAGGCGTTGCCGACGGACGCGAATGGCGCACCGCGCCCCTGTGGGGTATCGGATTGACCCCAACCGTCAACGGCCACAGCTTCTATTTGCATGATGGACGTGCGCGCAACCTGACTGAGGCGATTCTCTGGCATGACGGCGAAGCACGCTCCGCGCGTGACGCATTCGCGGCATTGTCCAAGGAGGACCGTGACCGCCTGATCGCTTTCGTGAAGTCCCTGTGATGACTATGCGTCGTCGGGCTTTCCTGATTGTGTTCGCCGTGGCGTTCGTCGTCTGCGGAGTGACCTTCAGCCCCGCTGCTGCGGCGTCTTTTGATCACAAAGGGCTCGCGCGGTTGGTACTCGAAAGCCATATCCGGCCGGGATATGAAAAGCTGGCCGCTGCGGCGGATGCCTTTGCAGCGGAGACGAAAACCTACTGTGAGGCAGCACCCGGAAAGCCTTCACAGGCGCTCAGGAAAGCTTTTCGCGAGCTGGTGCTGGCCTGGGCCCGGATCGAGCATATCCATTTCGGACCGGTTATGGATGAACGCCGCCATGCACGGGTTTTCTATTGGCCGGACCGCAAAAGTCTCGGCAAACGACAGGTTCGCCGTGCTCTGGCCAAGCGTGACGTGCGCTCACTTGACCGGGCGGCTCTGGCGGAAAGAAGCGTTGCCCTGCAGGGGCTGGGCGCTGCGGAGTATCTTCTTTTTGGCAATGGCTCTGATGAGTTTGAGCAGGCGGGCCCGGCACGCGATTACCGCTGCGGTTACCTGCAGGCGGTTGCGGCCAACCTCTCATTCATCGCGAAGGACGTTCAGTCGGCCTGGGCGGATGACACCGCGTATGTCCGTACCTATCTGTCGCCTGGCCCGGACAATCCGGCATATCTCGATGAGGGTGAAGTCACACTGGAAATTGCAAAGGCTTTCCTGGTGGGCCTTGAAAGGCTGCGAGATATTGAGATTGCCGGTCCGTTGGGCCTCAGCAGAAAAACAGCTCGACGCACCCGCGCTGCGTTTGAACCGTCGGGTTTGTCGTCGGAGTTTCTTGCTGCCAAGCTCGAAGGTATGATGACGCTCTATGTGGCCGGTGGACTGCTCGATCGGATTGAAGCGCACGAGAGTCTCATGGGACAGTCGATCCTGATCGAACTCAAGCAGGCTCTGAAGCACCTCAATAGCGTGAAGGGTCCTGTGAGTTCGGCATCGGAAGACAAGAAGGCCGAGGATCTCTTCCTGGCATCGGGCTTTCCACTCAAGAATGCGCGTGAACAGACGCGCCGTGTTCTCGGCGAAGCAGCGGGCCTCAGCCTGGGCTTCAATGCGCTCGATGGCGATTGAACGGCGCGACATATTGCGGATGATTGCGGCTGCCTCTGTCACGCCGATGTTTCCTTTCACAGCGCGCGCCGCGCCGGGAGAGCTCTACGCGGCCGCGTTGCGTGAGCCGGACGGGACGTTCGCCGTCGCCCTTTTTTCACCGGAAACCGGCATCGTCATGAAATCGGCATTACCTGGCCGTGGGCATTCATGCCTTCGAAGACCCGGCAGAATGCAATGTGTCGTGTTCGCGCGACGGCCCGGCACGTTCGCCGTTGCGTTGGACGTGAATGACCGGAGAGCTCCGGTCGCATTTGCATCGTCACCCGGCCGTCACTTTTACGGGCATGGGGCATTTTCGCGGGATGGCAGGCTGTTGTACACGACCGAGAATGACTATGACGACCGGCGCGGTGTCATCGGTGTGCGGGATGTCGATGCTGGATACCGCCTGATCGGCGAGTTTCCGTCCGGCGGCACTGGCCCTCATGACATCGCGATGCTGCCTGACGGGCGCACACTGGTGATTGCCAACGGCGGGATCGAGACCCATCCCGATTTTGGACGCGAACTGCTTAACCTCAAAACCATGGCGCCAAGCCTTGTCTATATCGATGCGGAAACGGGCGACCTGCTGGAAAGCCACAGTTTGCCCGGTCACATGCATCAACTGTCCATTCGTCATCTCGCGGCGTGCGCGGATCGTGCCGTTGTCTTCGGGTGCCAACACAAGGGTGCAAAGAACGTAACTCCCAATCTCGTTGGGTTTCACAGGCGCGGGGAAGATCTGGAACTTGCCGAGATTCCCGAGACCGCCAACGGGCGTCTGAAGGGGTATGTCGGGTCGGTTGCCGCGGATGCTTCGGGAGAAATCGTTGCCGTGACATCACCACGCGGCGGGGTTGCTCTCTATTTCGATGTGTCGGGCAGACGCTTTCTTCGTCTCACAGCGTTCTCCGATGCGAGTGGTGTCGCAGGACGAGCGGGGCAGCGGGGCTTCGTGCTGACCAGTGGCTCGGGCCGGATTGCCGGCACGAACGGAGATGGAGATCAGTGCCTCGGCGCGTTTGATGTTGCGTGGGACAACCATCTGACGGCCATCCGTTAGCCGCGATCAAGAAACCTGGCGTCAGACCGCGAGCACGCTACCGAGTTGTTCCTTGAGTTCCCGCTCATCGGCCTGGATCAGGTTCTTGGCGATTTCGCCATGAATCCGGTCTGTCACGGATTTTGAGAATTCCTGCCGCAGATCGCCCAGCGTCGCTGGAGCGGCCACGATGACCAGCCGGTCGAATTCGCCGGCTTTCAACGCCGCTTCGATGTCTCCGGCAATATGGCGATGAAACTCCTGCTTGGCATGGCGCTTTGCGTCATTCGGCGGCTCCATGGCGTGACGCCCTTCACCGCCTGAATCGAAGGTGCGTCCCGGCCGGTCGGCGTCGATTTCACGGCTCGCCTTGAGGTCGAGGTCGCGGGCGTATTTTTCGATTTCCGCAATTCCCAGGTTGGGGCCGTTGTTGAGGTAGACGCGGACATGTGCGCCGTCCGCAACCAGAATACATGTCTTTGTCGGTTTCACTGTTGCGACGCGTCCTTCACACAATGATCGATCAGTTCGCAAGACTTTGAGCGAAATGGAGCGGACGCGCTTTGACCCCTGTCAATCACATGCGCAGGACAATGCTTCGACTACAGCAGCGCTTTCAGCGCGTCCCGGTCCCACGCGCCCTTTGTTCCGGTGAACCCGCGCGCATCGACAAATTCCGCTGCCGGTTCAGCATAGAGCACGCCGAGCGGGACGGGATGTCCCGGCTGCTCCATCTGCGCCAATGCGAATGCCCGGTCGATGTTGGTTTCGTCGTGGATCGCCACATCGTCTTCGCTCTTCAGGTTCGTCAGTTCGTCCACGTCGAACGTGCCGGTCTGTTCGTTGAAGACGAGCCCTTTGTCATTTTCCTTGCCGAACAGCATAGGTTGGCCGTGTTCCAGGCGAACCGTGACATTCTGTGATTCGGAACGGTCGTTGATCGCACCGAACGCACCGTCATGATAGACGATGCAATTCTGCAGGATTTCCACAAAGGATGCGCCCTTATAGTCGTGCGCGCGCTTCAGGACGGTCGGCAGGTGAGTCTGGAGTGTGTCGGCGCCGCGCGCGACAAATTTGGCACCCGCACCGAGAGCAAAGCTGACGGCATTGACCGGCTGTTCGACGGACCCACCCGGCGTACTCGGCGATCGCGTGCCGACCGGAGATGTCGGTGAGTATTGTCCCTTGGTGAGACCGTAGATCGCGTTATTAAACAGCAGCAGGTTCAAATCGACATTGCGGCGCAGGGCGTGCAGCGTGTGGTTGCCGCCGATCGACAGGAAATCGCCGTCGCCGCCGACGACCCACACATCGAGGTCAGGGTTGGCCAGTTTCACGCCCGTTGCCACCGCGGCTGACCGGCCATGGATTGTGTGAAATCCGTAAGTTGAAAGGTAGTACGGAAACCGCGCGGCGCAGCCGATGCCGGCAACAAACACGACGTCATCAGGCGAGTGGCCAATGTCGGCCAGGACCGTTTTGACCACCTTCAGGATCGCATAGTCACCGCAGCCGGGGCACCAGCGTACCTCCTGATCCGATTCAAAGTCGCTTGCCTTGAGTTGCATCACATTCATGCGCCCGGCGCCTCCAGACGCTTGGTGAACTCATCCCGCAGCTTCGATACGTGGAAGGGCTGTCCATTCACCTGAGAGATACACTCGACAGGCTTGAGAAACTCGCTGCGCAGAATGGAGCAGAGTTGTCCTGTGTTCAGTTCCACGGTAACGGCCTGCAGAAATCTGTCGAGCAGTTCCGAAAGTCCTCGTGGCAGCGGGTTCAGATGGCGCAGATGTACGTGCGTGACCCGTTTGCCGTCTGCGTTCAGTTCCTTCACGGCTTGCGCGATGGCGCCATATGTCGACCCCCAACCGATCACGAGCAGGTCTCCGTCTTCCGGGCCGTCCTCGATTTTTACCTCCGGCCAGCGGGCGGTGAGGCGGTCTATCTTTTCCGCACGGAGCCGGGTCATCTCTTCGTGGTTGTCCGGATCGTAGGAAATGTGTCCCGTGCCGGACGACTTCTCGATGCCGCCAATGCGGTGAGCATGGCCTGGCGTTCCGGGCGCAACCCAAGGGCGGGCGAGCGTGTTGGGATCGCGGGCGAAAGGCTGGAACTCGGCGCCGTTCGGTTTGTATTCGGGCCAGTCGATGTCGGGAATGGCGTCTATATCGGGCAACTCCCAGTCTGATGCGGCGTTTGCCAGATAGGCATCGGACAGCACGATGACAGGAGTCATGGCGCCGATCGCCGTGCGCGCGGCTTCGAGCATGATCCAGAAACATTCGTCGGGCGTCGCCGGGGCCAGAACCGGAAGCGGAGCCTCACCATGACGGCCGTGAATGGCCATCGAGAGATCGGATTGCTCGGGTTTCGTCGGCATGCCGGTCGACGGGCCGCCCCGCTGCACATCGATGATGATGAGTGGCAGTTCAACCGAGACGCCGAGGCCAATCGCTTCGGTTTTCAGCGACAGACCGGGCCCCGAGCTTGCCGTGATGCCGAGCGAGCCTGCATACGAAGCCCCGAGAGCTGCTGACACCGCGGCGATCTCGTCTTCCGCCTGGAAGGTACGGATGCCGGCCTCAAACCGGGCCAGGGCATGAAGCAGGATCGATGCCGGTGTGATAGGGTAAGAGCAATAAACGATGTCGCGTTTGCCGAGCGCGGAAACCGCCGCAATGCCGTAGGCCATCGCCTGCGTTCCGGAAATGATGCGCGATTTATTCTTGTGTTTTGCGATGCGCGGTTCGGCGAAGTCACGAACTGCGGACAGCTCGACCGTTTCTGCATAGGCATGACCGGCCTTCAGCGCCAGGATGTTTGCGTTAGCCACTTCTGGCGTTTTTCTGAACTTCGTTTTCAGCCAGTCTTCCGTGGTGTCGAGTGGACGGCCGAAAAGCCAGTATACCAGACCGAGAACCCAGAAGTTCTTCGCACGGGTCGCCTGTTTTCGTCCAAGCTCCAACGGGGCAAGTGCCTCAATCGTACGCTTGACCACGCCGGCAGTGATGAGCTGATATCCGTCGAGCGAACCGTCTTCCAGCGGATTGGCCTCGACCTTTGCCTTTTTGAGGCCACGCGCGTCGAAGTGGGTTTCATCGACAATCAGCACACCTCCGGGCTTGAGGGTATGGAGGTTGGTTTTCAGGGCGGCCGGGTTGAAGGCAACCAGCACATCGGCTTCGTCGCCCGGTGTCAGCACCTCATCGGAATCGAACTGGATCTGGTAAGCGGAGACGCCGAACAGCGTACCGGCGGGCGCGCGGATTTCCGCCGGATAGTCCGGAAACGTCATGAAGTCGGACTTTGCGTCCGCCGTCGATTTGGCGAATTCCAGGCCGGCGAGCTGGATGCCATCTCCGGAATCACCAGCAAACCGCACAACCAGCGGCGGTTTGCGCACGGTATCCGCCGCGCCGGAAGCGACTGAAAGTTCGGCCATGGGTTTCGGTCTCGTAACGTGGGCTTATTCTACGCGGAAGCCGGCGCGGGGGAAATATAGTCCATTTTGTCCAGTTTGCCGGACCATTTCTGTGCGTCAGCCGGCGGGTCTTTGCGCTCCGTGATATTCGGCCAAATTTCCGAATATTTCTGGTTCAGCGCAACCCATTTCTCCGCATCGGGCTCGGTATCGGCGATGATCGCTTCCTCTGGGCATTCCGGCTCGCACACGCCACAGTCGATACACTCGTCGGGGTGGATCACGAGCATGTTCTCACCCTCGTAAAAACAATCGACCGGGCACACCTCGACGCAATCGGTGAATTTGCAGTTGATGCAGGCTTCCGTCACAGCGTACGTCATCTGTCCACTTTCCAGAGATAAATCGTGTTTGGCTGATTGGCCGTCAGTGCGGGCGTGCGCTTACGCAGGCGCGGACTGTTCGGCCACGGCGGCACAATCTGATGGGTGTTGCGGCAATGGTGAAGGCCGCAATTTGTCGCGCGTCTTCCGGTTCCCGTCGTAGCCGCGCTGATAGGCGAGGGTTACCGCCTCGCTGGCCTTGACCCAGATGTCGATCGACTGGTTCGGCGTGACTTCAAAGGCGTCAAAACCGACCTGTTTCAGAAAGCCGGCCTGATCGGCCAGCACGTTGCCGGTCGCGCGCAACTCCCCGCCAAAGCCGAGATGGTGGCGCAGCTGTCGTGCCTGTGAATAGGCGCGACCGTCGGTAAACGCGGGGAAGGTCAGCGCAACAAGATCGATGTCGTTGAGATAAGGCGCGATATCGTCCGGGTCGGCGGTGTTTTCAAGCGCGACACCCACGCGCCCGACGCGCCGGTTCAGCTCGTCGGTGTCCGAAAGATAACGTTCCAGCGGCACGATCACGTCGCCCTTGGGTGGAACTTCATCGTCCTGTTGCAGAACAGTCCAGCTGTCCTCAACAAACTGTCCGTCTTTAATGAGTGGCATAGACTGCCTCCTTGAAAGGGTTTGGGCCAAGACGGCGGTAGGCGTCGAGGAATGTCTCGCCGTCCTGCCTCAGACCGACATAGGTATCGACAATGGTTTCAACGGCATCGGTCACCGTCTCGCTCGAGAAGCCGGGACCGATGATTTCTCCGATCGATGCGGTTTCATCCCCGCTGCCGCCGAGTGTGATCTGGTAATATTCCTCGCCGCGTTTTTCGAGACCGAGGATTCCGATATGGCCGGCATGGTGATGGCCACAGGCGTTGATGCACCCGGAAATCTTGATCTTGAGGTCGCCGATATCACGTTGGCGCGAAATGTCGCCGAGTCGCCGCGAGATATCCTGCGAAATCGGGATCGAGCGTGCGGTTGCAAGCGCGCAATAGTCGAGACCGGGACATGAAATGATATCGGTGGCCAGGCCGATATTGGCGTCAGCCAGACCGTGTGTCTTCAGCGTCTGCCAGACACCGTAGAGATCCGACTTGCGAACGTGGGGCAGCACCAGGTTCTGCTCATGCGTCACGCGGATCTCATCATGCGATTTCTGCTCCGCGAGGTCGGCGACGGCGCGCATCTGACCGGACGATGCGTCACCCGGTACACCGCCCACCGGCTTGAGAGAGATGTTGACGATCGCATATCCGGGTTGCTTGTGCGCAACCACATTGCGATCGACCCACTGTGCGAAATCCGCATCGTCGCTCATGCAGCGGGCTAGTTCCGGCGACTGGTCCGGCAGGTCTTCGTAAACGGGTGGGGCAAAATAGTCCTTGATGCGCACGAGTTCCTGTGCCGGCGGCATCACACGCGGCGCGTCGATCCGCTTGTATTCCTCCTCCACCTGGCGTGTGAACTCCTCCGCACCCAGCTCGTGGACAAGGATCTTGATCCGCGCCTTGTACTTGTTGTCACGGCGACCATGCAGGTTGTAGACCCGCATGATCGCTTCCAGATAGGCAAGCAGCTCATCCTTGGGAAGCCAGTCGCGCACGGTCACACCAAGCATCGGCGTGCGGCCCATGCCCCCACCGGCAAGGACCTCGAAACCGATTTCGCCGTTTGCGCTTCGCGTCAGGCGCAAGCCGATATCGTGGTAGGCGATGGCCGCCCTGTCGGACGCTGCCCCGGTCACCGCGATCTTGAACTTGCGCGGGAGGAACGAAAATTCCGGATGCAGGCTCGACCATTGCCGCATCAACTCGGCATAGGGGCGTGGGTCCTCGACCTCATCACCGGCCGCGCCAGCCCACTGGTCGGCCGTCACATTGCGAATGCAATTGCCGCTGGTCTGAATGGCGTGCATCTCGACATCGGCGAGATGATCGAGAATGTTCGGCACATCCGGCAGCTTCGGCCAGTTGTATTGGATGTTCTGGCGGGTCGTGAAATGGCCGTAGCCCTTGTCATACTCATCAGCGATGAAGGCGAGTTTGCGCATCTGCCGGGAGTTGAGTGTGCCGTAAGGTACGGCCACGCGCAGCATGTAGGCGTGAAGCTGAAGGTAAAGCCCGTTCATCAGCCGCAACGGTCGGAACTGCTCTTCGGTCAGCTCGCCGGATACGCGCCGGTCGACCTGATCGCGAAACTGATCCACGCGCTGGCGCACGAAGGTCGTATCGAACTCGTCATATCTGTACATGGGATTTGACCCTTAACCGGCGAACGCCAGCGATCCGTTGGATTGCCCGTTGAATGCGGCCTGCACACTTGGACCGGCGATCCGCCTGCGCTCGCGGAACGCGACCGGAACCGCACCGGTGTCCGTCTCCTCGACCGCAATCAGATACGGATCGACGATCTCATTGGTCTGCACGAAGGTGGCCGCACGCGCCTCGAGAGCCGATGCGCTATCTTCGGTTCGCGCCACGTCTGCGGCGTCGATGCTTGCGCGCCACGTTCCGTCCGCGCTTAGAAATACGACCATACCGTCGCTCAGGCGGTTGGCCGTCAGAATCTGAGGCCCGGTGATCTTCTTAGCCATGATGTGATACCTGGTTGTCCGGGATACACGTCCCGCATCAAGGGATTTGCGTCTTCTTTCGAATCCGCTCTATTGCTGTTCGGTAAGTAGAATATTTTTCTTCTTTTATGAAAATCAAGTTGACAATATAGAATACAATTCTATTTATGTAGCAATGAAGGCATGAAATTCCTCACTTTGAGGCTTCTCCGTCATTTCATTACGGCAGGCGCCCAAGTCCGGGCAACGATGCACTCAAATGCAAGGAAATCCGCTCACATTCTCGCGAATGGCAACCGCGGGCGTGTGAGATGCAGTCCGGATCGCCGGGTACAAGAGGTCAGGACTTGTCGACGGTTGCTCTGTCCTCAATCTTGGTTCCGTCTTCAACCCGGTCGCTGGGGTGAAGGATCACCCGGGCACCGGGCTCCAACCCTTCGAGGATTTCCGCGTCCCTGGTGTTGCGTTGGCCGATTTTCACTGGCGTGATCTTGGCGGTTCCGTCCCTTACCTGAAAGACCGCCCAGTCCTGACTGTGGCGAAACAGGGCGCTGAGGGGAACTTTCAGGGCGCTGTCCGAATCCCAAACGGTAATGCGCACGAACACCCGGAAATCATGTCCAAGTGCGGGCAGCTTGTCCTTGGGTACGGTGAGATCGAGTATGGTGTTGACCCGTTGCTCCTCGATACCCAGTGCGGAGACTTTCGTGAAACCGGCGGGATCGACGCGCCTGACGCGTGCCGTGAGGGGGATCAAACCGCCCCAACCTTCGATCACGGCCTCGGCATCGTCCTGCACCTTCACCGCGTCCGTCGACAACAGGTCAACGACGATTTCGAGATCTTTCGGATCGCCGATACGCAGAAGAGGTTCGCCTGCCTTGACGATCTGTTCGCTTTCCTTGTCGATCCGCAACACACGTCCGCTCACCGGCGCGCGCACTTCCACGCAGCATGACCCATCTTCGACTTTCTGGGCCGAGTGTTCGGGGCCGATCAGGCGGGCCTTGGCGCTCTCGAGCTCCTGTTTTCGCAACTCGAGATTGGCGTGAGATTGCTCGAGCGCTGCCTTGCGCACATCGACGTCGAGTTTTGCCTTCTCAAGGGTGCGCTGAGAAACCGTTCCGCGCTCGGCCAGTGACACGGCACGTTTGAGATCATTTTGTGCAAATCTGAGTTCGGACTCTGCCCGTATGATTTCCGTCTCGGTGTGCCGAACCGCCGCGGTGGCGGCCGCGACGCTCGCTTGCAATTCCCGGCGCGCGCGTATGTCGAGGAAGGACGGATCCCCGGGCTCGATGATCGCAAGAAGGGTCTTGTCCTTCTCGACCTCGTCACCCACTTCGCGCGGCGAGCGCAGCACCTTGCCGTCGATCGGCGCGGAGACAACATAGATTTCACGGATCCGCGTTTCACCTTCCTCATCGACCGTAACCGTCAACGGCCCCTTGCCGATGACCGCGGTATCCACGAGCACCGGCCGAGGCATCAGCGCGTAGACGAAAAACCCCACGATCGCGAGGGCGATGACGCCGCCTATTGTGCGTTTGATCCAGGTTCCGCTCATGTGTTCATTCCCGGGTTTTGAGGGCTTCGATCATATTCAGCCGGTCGATGCGCCGGCGCACGAGCAAAGCCGATGCGCCTGCCGCCGCCAGCACGACAAGGGTTGAAAAGGCATATGTATTCGCCTTGATGACAAAGGGTATGGAGTAGAGATCGCTCTCAAAACCCTGAACCGTTGCCCAGGCAAAGCCGTAGCCGATGATCCAGGCGAGCGGCACGGCTGCGGCAACCAGCAGGGCGAGTTCGAGCAGCAGGACGTGTGAAACCTCTGCCTTTGAAAATCCGAGGACCCGAAGGCTGGCAAACTCACGAGCCCGTTCGGACAGCTGAATACGGGCGGAATTGTACACCACCCCAAACGCGATGATGACGCTGAGTACAACATACACAGCCGTCATGATGTAAATGTTCGTTGCCAGCGTTTCGCGGAATTTCCGCAGCGCCTCGCCTTGCAACGCAATGGCCGAGACCGCCGGCAGTTCCTTGATTTTCCTGTACAGCGCGTCGGTCCGGTTCGTGTCGATCGCAATGTGTACACCGCTCACCACAGGACTCTCGTCCAGAAGCTCGTTGAGCGCGCGAAGATCCATGAAGACCGCTAATCCGAGATAGGACTGGATGATGCCGGCGATCTGGACGCGTCGGGTGTTGCCCCTTACCGGTGACGCTTTGAAATCCTCCGGCTTTACATCGGGGTCCGGCGTCAGGCGCGTTGGATCGACCTTCAGGCCTAGAGGTCCGCGGACGCGGCTGGCATCGAGGATTTCCACGTCGACCGTGTCGCCGCGCTTGAGATTGAGCAGCTTTGCCACGCGCTCGCTCACCAGCAGGCCAGATTCGGGGAGTGCGACGGGAACATCGTTGCGCCCGAGCACGCGGCTCAAATCCGCCCCCGGCATTTTGCCCGTGATCGCGAGCTTGCGCTGCCGGTGCCCGTGATGCAGGCGTACCGATACCGACCGGTAGGGCTCTGCCGCCAGCACACCCGGCAAATGTTCAACCGACTGCAATACTTCTGCCGGGCGGACATCCGAAAAGTTTACGGTAGCGTCCTGCCGGTCGGCTTGGAAAAAGACGACGTCGATCATGTAATCGATGGAATCGATGGAGAACAACGCCGTGATGAGCAGTGAACCGCTCATGGCGATGCCCAGCACGGTCAGGCCTGCGCGGATGGGCCAGCGCACGATGTGACGGACTGCCATTACGGTGAGTTGGCTGAAATGGCGGAAGATGTGAAACTTTTCGACCGCCAGATGTGCATAGTGTGTCGGAACGGGTGGTGACATGGCGACCGCGGGCGGCAGCGTCAACGCGGCATAGATGCCACGCACGCCGCCGGCGGCCGCCGTTGCCAGGGATATGCTGGCAGCAATGACGTAGATATCCACGCCCCGCTGGAATATGAGGAACGGGAAGTGGAAGAAATCTCCGTAAAGGCGCGTCAGTCCCTGCCCAAGCCACGTTCCGGCGACCGCACCGATGGCGATCCCCACTATGGCGATGATCAGGACCAGCTTCATATAGTGCCAGCTGACGGCGAGCCCGGTGTAACCCAAGGCCTTCAAAAGACCGATCTGTTCGCGCTCGAGCGCGATGAGGCGCGACAGTGTGATGTTGATCAGGAAGGCGGAAACGAGAAGAAAGATCGGCGGAATGACCTGCGCCATGGCTTTGAGCTGCTTGAGCTCGGCATCGATGAAAGCGTGGCTCTGCTGATCCTTGCGCGCAAAGGCGCCGGTTCCTCCGTAGCGCTTCAACAGCGTGTCCAACTGGTCGATGACGTCCGCCTCGATGGCGTTTCGCAGCAGTTTGACGCTGACATAGTTGAACGCGCCTTCCAGGTCGTACACGGCCTCAAGCGCTTTTTCCGACATCCACAGCACGCCGAAGCGACGGTCATCGGGAATGAGGTCGCCGGGACCAAGGGCATAGATAAACTCCGGTGACAGGGCGATGCCGACTATCCGCAACGGTCGCTTGTAGCCGTTCAGGATGGCATGGAACTCGGAGCCAAGTTCGAATTTGTGTGCCTTGGCAAACGCCTCGTTGACGACGACCTCGTCGATCCGTCCGGGCTCCGGTAACCGGCCCTCGCGCATGTAGATCCGATTGAGGCGCTGGTCCCGGTGATCGGGCACGGAGACCGCCACACCGGTCGCGGGCTGTACCATGCCGTCAATGTCGAGGAGGGCGAATTCGGAGATACGTGTTTCCGCGGCTGCCACGCCTGGAATCTCGAGGATCTGCCGCTCGACAAATTGCGGCGCGCGCTTGGCGCTCGCGAAGATGTCCGCAAATCGGTAGCGCTCATAATAGGCGGAGCGCGTCTCCTCGAGGGATCTGTAGGCGCCGACGGCCAGTATCAACGTCGTGACGCCGGACGCCAGAACCAGCGCAATCGCCAGTGCCTGCGCCCAGAGTCGGGCCACATCGCGAAGAAGTTTCTTGTCGAGGGTGCTCATGGGGACGTCACCACTGCACTTTGGAGGGCGCGACCCGGCGCTTGTTGATCTTGGTGCGCACGATCTTGCCATCGCCGAAGTAGAAGACGCGGTGCGCGATATCGGCGATCGCCACATTGTGGGTAATGACCGCAGTCGTGGTGCCGAGTTCCTCGTTCACCGATGTCAGGGCTTCGAGAACCTGGACGCCGGTTTTGGAATCGAGCGCACCCGTTGGTTCGTCACAGAGCAGGACCTCGGGTCGTTTGGCGATGGCGCGGGCGATAGCGACCCTCTGCTGCTCGCCGCCGGAGAGCTGCGCCGGGAAATGATCGAGCCTGTGTCCGAGACCGACAAGGCCCAGCGCCTCGTCCGGTTTCATGGGATTCGGCGAAATCTCCGTCACAAGCGAGACATTTTCGCGGGCACTCAGACTGGGGATGAGATTGTAGAATTGGAATACGAAACCGACATGATCGCGCCGGTATCGGGTGAGCTCACGCTCGCTCATCGCGGTGATTTCCGAACCGCGAAAATGAGCCGATCCCGCGGTTGCGGTGTCAAGGCCACCGAGAATATTCAGCAAAGTTGATTTGCCGCTTCCCGATGGCCCAAGCAGAACCGCAAGTTCACTCTCGTAAAGCGCAAGATCTACCCCGGCGAGCGCGTGAATTTCCAACTCGCCCGTATGGTAAATCTTGATCAGGCCCTCGACGGCGAACATGGGCGTCAGGGCGGTTCGGGATTGAGGTGTCTTGCGCGGTGCGGGCATGCGACTGAGGAGTCATATAGAGCAGATTGCTGTCATATTAAACGCATAAACCCGGCTTAGCTGTGCGACCTGATGATCGTCTAATACCAATTGGTATTCATCAATTTTGTTTTTGTAACTTGCGTCTGCCGAAAGGGTCTGATCGGATACCAAATGGAGCACCGGCGGGATTCGATTTCCCGTCATGAATTGGGAGGAACGGACGGTGCGTATGACCCGAACGACACGGGTGCCGTCCAAGATAGGGGCGAGGGCTGTTGGCGCTGCCGTGGCCTGAGATGTTGGGCTGATGAGCTCATCCGACGTGACCGTCAAGCCGCGCGGTATGCGGCCGACGGACATCACTGACCCGGATTACTTCCACAAGGTGGTGGACTGCCAGTGGGCGTGTCCGGCGCACACGCCCGTTCCAGAATATATCCGCCTGATCGCACAGAGGCGTTACACCGACGCCTACATGCTGAACTGGGAGTCGAACGTCTTTCCCGGCATTCTCGGGCGCACCTGTGACAGGCCCTGCGAGCCGGCCTGCCGGCGCGGACGGCTGGAGGAAAAGCCTGTTGCCATTTGCAGGTTGAAGCGGGTTGCGGCTGACTACCGCGACGATGTTTCAGGATTGCTGCCGAGGATACCCAGAAAGAAAAACGGTAAACGCATCGCACTTATCGGTGCGGGTCCGGCATCGCTGACCGTTGCACGCGATCTGATGCCGCTCGGCTACAAATGCGTTCTCTTCGAGAAGGATCCCCGTGGCGGCGGGTTGATGCGGACGAACATCCCCCCCTTTCGGTTGCCGGAAAAAGTGCTGGATGAAGAGATCGGTTACATCCTCGACATGGGCGTGGAAACCCGCTTCGGCGAGGAAATCACCAGCCTCAATGCTTTGCTTGAGGACGAGTTTGACGCGGTCTTCGTCGGCACCGGGGCACCGCGGGGCAAGGATCTGAACATTCCCGGCCGCGATGACGCCGACGCCAGCATTCACATCGGCATCGACTGGCTGACATCGATTGCCTTCGAGCACACGACCAAGATCGGCAAACGTGTCGTTGTTATCGGTGGTGGCAACACGGCCATGGACTGCTGCCGGTCGGCACTGAGACTGGGGGGTAAGGATGTGCGCGTAACCGTGCGCTCGCCGCGCGGGGACATGAAGGCGTCGGATTGGGAAATCGAAGATGCCGAACGCGAAGGCATTCCCATTTTCGACAATCATCAGCCAAAGGAGTTCGTCGTCGAGAACGGCAAACTCAAAGGTATCAAATTCGCGCGTGTGGAAGCCGTATATGCGGATGACGGAAAGCGGTCTCTTGTGCCGACGGGCGAGGAGGTGGTTTTCGAATGCGACGATGTTCTGATGGCGATCGGCCAGGACAATGCGTTTCCCTGGATCGAGCGCGATATCGGCATTGATTTCAACGAGTGGGACATGCCGACGGTCGACAATACGACGATGATGTCGACCCGGCCAGGTGTCTTCTTCGGTGGCGACGCCGCATGGGGGCCCGAAAACATCATCTGGGCCGTGGCGCATGGGCACCAGGCGGCAATCTCGATTGACCTGTATTGTCACGGCAGGGATTTGAACACCGACCGACCGCTGGCGGGCGCAAGCCTTGCCAGCCAGAAGATGGGCATCCACGAATGGGCGTATGACAACGACTACTCCGAGGATACGCGGTTCGACGTCCCGCATCAGGACCACAAGATCACGCTCAAGGACCTGAAAGCGGAGGTTGAACTCGGCTTCGATGATGAACTTGCATATCTGGAAGCCGAACGCTGTTTGAACTGCGACGTCCAGACCGTCTTTGTCCGCGATCTGTGCATCGAGTGCGATGCCTGTGTCGATATCTGTCCCGTCGATTGCATCAACTTCACGGCCAACGGCGAGGAAGACGATTTACGTGGCCGCCTGCGCGTGCCGGCTAGAAACGAAGCTCAGGACATCTACGTATCCGATGTTCTGAAAACAGGACGCATCATGGCCAAGGATGAAGACCTTTGCCTGCACTGCGGCCTGTGTGCGGAGCGCTGTCCGACCGGCGCGTGGGACATGCAGAAATTCACCTATGTGGAACGCCAGGCAAACCCTGCCGGCCAACCCAATTGCATGGCGTATGTCAAATGAAGCGCTCGTTCGATTTTGTCGTAAAATTCGCCAATGTGAACGGCTCCGGGTCGGCGAGCGCCAACCTGCTGTTCGCCAAATCCCTGTTCCGGATGGGTCTCGGCGTTGTTCCGAAGAACATCTTTCCGTCGAATATTCAGGGACTTCCCACCTGGTACGAGGTGCGCGTGACCCAGACGGGCCGTGCGGCGCGGCGCGACGGTGTCGACATCATGGTGGCAATGAACGCGCAGACCTATTCGCAGGATGTTGCCGAAATCAATCCGGGCGGTTTTCTCATCTATGATTCAAGTCTCCCGCGTGCGTTCTCGCGCCAGGACATCACGATCCTTGGTATTCCCATTGCGCGAATGTGCGCGGAGGTATACGAACGCCCGCGCGAACGCCAGCTTTTCAAGAATGTCGTGTATGTCGGCGCGCTGACCGCATTGCTGGATATGGATTTCAGCGTCGTGAAGCAGGGTGTTCACGACCGCTTCAAGGGCAAGGAGCACCTGATCAGGCCGAACGTCAAGGCGCTTGAGATGGGTCGTAAATATGCGCAGAAGCATTTCGATTGCCCGTTGCCGATCCGTGTGAAGAAGGGCCGGGGAGACAGCGACCGGATCATGATCACCGGCAACGAAGCTGCCGCGCTCGGGTGTCTCTATGCCGGCGCCACGGTCTGCGCCTGGTATCCCATCACCCCGTCCACATCGTTGGCGGAAGCCTTCGAAAAACATGCCAAGCGTCTGCGATTGGACAAGGACGACAAGCGCCAGGTGGCCGTCGTGCAGGCAGAGGACGAGCTTGCGGCCATCGGCATGGTGATCGGCTCGGGCTGGAACGGCGCACGCGCTTTCACCTCGACGTCGGGTCCGGGTATATCGCTCATGGCCGAGTTCATCGGCCTTGCCTATTTCGCTGAGGTGCCTCTGGTCCTCTTCGACGTGCAGCGTGGCGGCCCCTCGACCGGCATGCCGACGCGTACCCAGCAGTCGGATATCACGGCCTGTGCCTACGCATCCCATGGGGATACCAAGCAGGTGTTGCTGTTTCCCGCGGACCCCAAGGAATGTTTCGAGCTGAGCGCGGAGGCCTTCGACCTCGCGGAACGGTTGCAGACCCCGGTGATCGTGATGAGCGACCTCGACATCGGCATGAACGAGTGGGTGACCAAGCCGCTTGAGTGGAACGACGCACGTGTCCACGACCGAGGGAAGATCATGACTGCGGAAATGCTCGACAAGGCGCAGCATTTCGGACGCTACTGGGACGTCGACGGCGATGGCATTCCCTACCGCACCCTGCCGGGGACCCATCCGACGAAGGGCGCGTTCTTTACGCGCGGATCTTCGCACGATGCGTTTGCTGCTTATACCGAAGATGGCAGGATCAACGCGGAAAATCTGGACCGACTCACACGCAAATTCGCGACGGCGGCACAGGTCGTGCCGAAACCGGTAATCCGCAAGTCCGGCCGAACGAGTAAATTGGGCATAATCAATTTCGGTTCGACCGAGCCCGCGGTCCGTGAAGCCGTGGAGCTGCTCGCGCGCGAAGGTTACAAGCTCAACACCATGCGTCTGCGGGCGTTCCCGTTCGGCAAGCAGGTCAGCAGGTTCGCCGAACAGCATGAGCGAATTTTCGTCGTCGAACAGAACCGGGACGCGCAGATGCGATCGCTGCTGATGACCGAGGCCGGCATACCGGGCGAGAAACTCGTTCCGGTCCTGAACTATGACGGCATGCCGCTTACGGCGGAATGGGTGAGGCAGCAGATCGAGGCAGTCATTGAAACCGACAAGTCGGTGGCCAAGGCGATGCGTTTGTCCATGCGGGCGATGTAAGGGCCACGAGGAGACCAGGATCTCATGACCTATATGAAGAAACCGCTGGTGAAACACCCGGACCTGCCGAAGAACGAGCTGGGCCTGACCCGCCGCGACTATGAAGGGCTGGTTTCGACGCTGTGCGCCGGCTGCGGCCACGATTCGATTTCCGCGGCCATTATCGAGGCCTGCTTCGAGCTCGACCTTCCCGCGCACCGGCTTGCCAAGCTGTCCGGCATCGGTTGTTCATCGAAGACGCCGACCTATTTCCTGAATCGCAGCCATGGCTTCAATTCGGTGCACGGACGCATGCCTTCCATTGCGACCGGCGCGAACCTTGCCAACCGCGATCTCATTTATCTCGGCGTCTCCGGCGACGGCGACACGGCGTCCATTGGATTGGGTCAGTTCTGCCACGCGATGCGCCGCCGGATAAACATGGCCTACATTGTCGAGAATAACGGCACTTACGGGCTGACCAAGGGTCAGTTCTCCGCCACCAACGACAAGGTCTCGAAGTCCAAGAAGGGCGAGGCGAACCTGTTTGAAGCGTTTGATCTGTGCACGCTGGCGATCCAGCTTGGAGCGGGTTTCGTCGGACGCAGCTTTTCCGGCGACAAGGGACAGCTGGTGCCGCTAATCAAGGCGGCGTTGCGGTATAATGGTTTTGCCTTTCTCGATATCATTTCGCCGTGCGTGACGTTCAACGATCACGATGCTTCGACCAAGAGCTACGGTCATGTCCGCACCCACAACGAGACCATGGGCCGGCTCGACTTCGTGCCGAAGATGCAGGAGATCACCGCACAGTATGACGAGGGCGAGACGGTGAGCGTGCCCATGCATGACGGTTCGCTCATGCGCCTGCACAAGCTCGACGACGAGTATGACCCGCGCGATGCCGACAGCGCGCTGGCGACGCTGCGAAAGCGTTATGAGCGCGGCCAGGTTGTAACCGGTCTTCTCTATATCGATGAGGATGAGGCAGATCTGCATGCATTGCTGAACACGACGCAGGAGCCGCTGAACGCCGTTTCAATGGACAAGCTGTGTCCGGGCAATGCAGTGCTTCAGAAGATAAACAAGTCCTTCCGCTAGACACCCGCGATTGCGCGGCTAGCGCCCCGCGATCAATCGTGCCACCACGAGCGTGCAAAACGCTACCAGTGCAATTGCGAAGGTGAACTGGATCACCCGGTCATACCCGCCCCATTCCCAGATCACCGATCCGATGGTGGGAGCGAAGGCAGAACCCACCATAAAAAACGATGCCAGAACACCAGAAACGAGGCCGAAGTCCTGCCGGCCCAGATAATCGGCAATGATGACCGGCCGCACGATGCTGACAACGCCGTGTCCCGCCCCCTGAAGGAGTACGAAACTGACCAGCAGGGCCGGGATCGCGGCCGCCCAGTAAAGTGAGAGCGAGGCGATTGCGGCGGCAAACGTGCAGGTCATGAAGATGAAGCTCGTGGCGACATGCCGTTCGGCCGCCATCATGGCCAGACGGCCCGCAACCTGCATGGGTCCGATCATGGAAATCGCAAGAATGGCTGTTTCGTTGTGCACACCGCGCGCGTCGAGAATCGGCAGAAGATGATTGATAATGACACCGTGATTGACCGCCATGGTGACGAAGCACAGGGCCAGACACCAGAATAGCGGAGAGCGGATGAGGCGCAGCCCGGCATCCAACTTGCGACCCACCGGGAGAGGCTCATGACGGGAGTGGCTATGCGCACGGCCCGAGGCGTGCCAGAACAGCGGCACTGCGACGACGACGATTACAAGTGCAAAGACATCCAGAGCGACGCGCCAGCCGAAGAGTGAGGCAAGAGCGTTTGCGCTCGGGAAAGACACGGTTCCCGCCAGTCCCGCGACCAACGTGACGAGGGTGATGGCTCGCTTCGCCTGATCACCCATCGTATGGGTCAGGATCGCGAAGCACGCGTCATACAGGCATCCGGACATGGCGAGACCGATCAAAATCCACACCGCATAGAACTGCCAAAGACTGGTGACCTGGGACAGCAGGACGAGCAGAATTGCGCCGCTGAGCGCACTGCCTGTCAGCAGAACACGGCCGTGACCGTGATCGATGATGCGTCCGGCGAATGGTGACGAAGCCGCGGAGACCAGCAGGGACAGAGTGAGGGCGCCGGTGAGTTCCGTTTTACTCCAGCCAAGGTCGGCTTCCCACTCCAGCAATAGGGCTGGAAAGGAATAATACATCGCGGCCCAGACAATGGTTTCCGCCACGGCAAGGGGCCAGACAATGCGGCGGAACGTACCGGCGGGAGTGTCACTCATCGGCAGGCGTCATATACACAAAAAACGCCGGTTCCAATCGGAACCGGCGCTTTTCCATCCTTACACGCGTCCTTTCCAGGGCACGACCTTTCTCTCGATCCATCGCATGAGGAGGTCGAACGAATAGGCGATAATACCGATAACAATGATACCCATGATGACGACGGAGGTTACAAGGAACTCCGATGCGCTCATGATCATCGCACCAAGGCCTGACTCGGTTGCAACCAGCTCGGCGGCCACGAGTGTAGTCCAGCCGAATCCGATGCCGATTCGCATGCCGGTGAGTATTTCCGGCATCGCTCCCTTGAGAATGACATGCCACAGAACCTGCGCCCGGCTTGCGCCGAGCGAGTAGGCCGCGTGAATTTGCTCGATGGCGACGGATCTCACACCGGCCCGCGTGTTGAGCACCATGGGTGCGAACATTGCCAGAAACAGCAGCACCAGCTTTTGCGTTTCACCGATCCCGAACCAGATGACGGTGAGCGGCAGATAGCCCAACGGCGGCAGCGGACGATAAAACTCGATCGGCGGATCGAAAATGCCACGGAAGACACGGTTGGTTGCCATGGCGATGCCAATCGGAATGCCGATGACCGCTGCCAGGAAAAATGCAACGAAAATCCGCTGAACGCTCGCCCAGGTATGCTCTCCGAGTGTGCGGTCCTGATACCCTTCCGTTGAGACTGAGATGAACTTGGCCCAGACCTGCCCCGGGGAGGGCAGGAACAGCGGCTTGATCATCGGCCCCAGTCCGGGCGCGGTTACGATCCACCACAATGCGAACAGTGCGATGGCGGTAGCAATGGCGATGGATGTGGAATTGCCCATGCCCGGTGCACCGAACGAGTCGCCGGGCTTTACGGGCCCCGCCGAGAAAAGCTTTCCGAAACGGGAAAGATACGCGCCTTCGCGTACGGTCACGTCAGACATGGATATTCCCCCCTTCAAGCTCGTCACCACGAATGATGGTGATGATTTCCTCGCGCATCTTTATGAAGTCCGGCATGGACTTGACCTTGCGCGCGTCCCGGCACTCGAAGAACCGATGGCAGAAATCGAGATCGTATTCGTGCGTGATGCGCCCGGGGCGCGGTGACATGACGATCAGCTTCGTTGCCAGAAACAGCGCTTCCTCGACGCTGTGGGTGATGAAGAAGATTGCTTTGTTGGTCTCCCGCCATACGTCGAGAATGAGCTCCTGCATATTGTCGCGCGTCAGCGCATCAAGGGCGCCGAGCGGCTCATCCATGAGAAGGGCCGCCGGATCGCTTGTCAGCGCTCTTGCCAAACCGACACGTTGCTGCATGCCGCCCGACAGCTCGTAGATGTTCTTGTCTTCGAAGTCCTTGAGGCCAACAAGGTTGATGTATTTGCGCGCCATCTCGCGGCGTTTCTCTTTCTGAACGCCCTGAAGTTTCAACCCGAAGGTGACATTTTGCAGAACCTTGAGCCACGGCAGAAGCGCGTGTTTCTGAAACACCACACCGCGGTCCGCGCCCGGACCTGCTATTGGTTTGCCTCCAAGCGTCACCTGGCCATGGGTTGGCTGAATGAAGCCTGCGAGAAGATTCAGAAAAGTTGTCTTGCCGCAACCGGATGCTCCGAGCGCAACAACAAAATCTCCAGGACCCATTGAAAGTGATACTTTCTCCAGCGCATGAACGCCCTCGCCAAGCGCGGTGGGGTAGATGACGGTAACTTCTTCGGCCCGCAGCGTTGCCTGCTCATTTGCTGCCGCCGAACCAGTACTTTTTTTTCGGGTGGTCTTGGCCCGCTTTGGTTTTGATCGTGATTTGACCTGAGCCATTTTGGTCGCCTCCAGGTCTCTTGAAAAAGAGAAGAAAAGAAAAAAGGCGGCCTCTGCCGAGGCCGCCTTGCGAGATGCTATCTCAGCAGTCGCCTGCTAGCGCTGCTTTAACGAACTTGTCCGTTACCACGGCGCCGTAGTCGGGCAAGAGGTCGTCAACCTTCTTCTCCTTCTTCAGGAACTCCGATGTGAAGAAGAGGGCCTTTGCCGCGCCGCCGTCCTTGCCGCCGCCAAGCCACGCGTTGGAAGCCTGAGCTTTCAGGTCCGGGAAGTCATAGAGCGCCAGGACACCGGCGACATTCTTCGCTTCACCACCGACCATCTTCACGATCTTTTTCGCGTTTTCAGAGTCGGGGCCGAAGTTTGCCGGGTTGTCGCGATAGGCCTTGTCCGCGGCAGCCATGCCCTTGACGAACTGGCACATGAACTTGGCATTTTTGCCTGCAAAATCGTTGGTGACGATCATGCCGTCAAACGTCGCCTTGCCGAGCTTTGAAAGATCGCCGGACGTTAGCAGCACCGAACCCGACTTCTTGATGCGGCCGAGGGCCGGATCCCAGATGAAAGCCGCGTCAATGTCGCCACGTTCCCATGCAGCGGCAATCGCGTTCGGCTGCATGTTGAGAAGTTTCACTTCCTTCGGGTCGATCTTGTTCACCTCAAGCGCGAACAGGGTATGGAAGTGGGTGGTGGAAACGAAGGGCACGCCGAGTTTCTTACCCTTCAGGTCTGCAGGCTTCTCGATGCCTGAGCCGTTGCGCACGACCAGCGCCTCGGCGTCGTTGATGTTCTCGACGATCCAGAACAGCTTGATCGGCAGGCCGCGGCTTACGCCCGCAGCAATCGGGCTCGATCCGGCCATCGCGATATGCACATCGCCGGACGCCATCGCTGTGATGACCTTTGCGCCTGAGTCAAACTTCTTCCAGTTGATCTTGTAACCGGTGGCTTTTTCGAAATCGCTGTTCGCAATTGCGACTTTCCACGGGTTGAAAACCTGCTGGTATCCGATGGTCACTTCGTTCGCTTGCACACCGGCAAAGGTGAGCGTCAGTGCGAACACGGCACCGGCTATGGTCGAAAAAAATTTCCTCATACTCGTTCCTCCCTACTTAGCTACAAACTGAGTTGCATTGTTCTACGAACCGACGCCAGCGTCCAGCGAACCCATGGAGCTCCCTTGCCAACCTAGTCCTTGAAGGTCTCCAGCGTTTCACGCACGACACCGATCATCTCGTCGATCTGTTCGCGCGTGGTTACAAGCGGTGGCGCAAAGATGCCGGCGTCGCCCGTGAACTTGATGTGAATGCCATTATGGAAGAGGGCCTTCTGAATCTTGGTGCCGCGAATGCCAGGCACGACGCCGGGCTTCACGTCTATCCCCGTCAGCATCCCGTATCCGCGGATATCGGTCACGAGATCGATGTCCTGGAGGGCAAACACCTTGTCCAGGAAGTAGTCGGACAATTCGTCGGCCCGGTCGAACAGCTTTTCGTCCTGATAGATTTTCTGTGTCGCGATGCCTGCCGCGCACGCCGCCGGGTGTGCGGAATAGGTGTAGCCATGAAAGAGTTCGATGGCGCCTTCGGGTGCGGCATTCACAATCGTGTCGTAAATGTCGTCGCGGACCGCGACAGCGCCCATCGGCTGGGCGCCATTCGTCAGCGCTTTTGCCATGGTCATGATGTCGGGTGTCACGCCAAAAGCCTGTGCCGCGAACGGCGCGCCGAGACGTCCGAAGCCGCAGATCACCTCGTCGAACACGAGCAGGATACCATTGGCATCGCAGATTTCGCGAAGACGCTGCAGATATCCCTTCGGCGGAACAAGCGTGCCCGTCGATCCCGCGATCGGTTCGACAAAGCAGGCGGCGATGGTCGTGCCGCCATAGGTGTCGACCATGCGCTGCAGGTCTTCGGCGAGTTCCGCGCCATGCTCGGGCTGACCGCGGGTGAAGCGGTTCTCCTCAAGCCATGTGTGGCGCATGCAAACAACGTTCGGCATCACGCCTGAAAAGGTTTCGCGGTTTTTGACCATGCCCGACAGTGAGGTACCGCCGATGTTGACACCGTGATAGGCGCGCTCGCGTGAAACGAAGCGGGTGCGCTGCCCCTCGCCGCGCGAACGGTGATAGGCCATGGCGATCTTGAGCGCGGTATCGATCGATTCCGAACCCGAGTTCGTGAAGAACACGTGATTGATCTCTTCCGGCGTGATCGCCGCGACCATCCGTGCAAGCTCAAACGATGTGGGATGGCCGAGATTGAACGGTGCCGTATAGTCGTTCTCCATCAGTGCGGAATGAACGGCCTTGGCGATTTCCTCGCGCCCGTGGCCGGCGGCCACGCAAAACAGCCCGGAAGACCCGTCGAGCAGCCGATTTCCGTGATGATCCCACAGTTCGACACCCTTGCTCTTCACGACCAGCCGCGGAGCGTCCTTGAACTCCCTGTTGGGTGTGAACGGCATCCAGTGATGTTCGAGAGTATTGGCCGAATATTGCATTTTTTGTGTTTCCCGCCTTAGTTGGTGAACGGCGTCTGCAGAAACGCCGTGCACGGCATCAATTTTTCCGGCAGGGCATTCGACCCCTGCCAGCTTGTCCAAACCTGCTCTCCAAGCTACTCTTTGATTTTGGACTCATCCTAGAGCCAATTCTATGGTTTCGGTGGGACCAGTGGATGCGTGAGTCATTGTTTCAGTTGCCGGCGGCCGGCAAAATGAGCCTCCAGGCTCAGATACGGGAAGTCCTCGTATCTGCAATTCTTGGCGGTCAGCTTCCGGTCCATGACCGCATTCCGTCCAGCCGGCAGATGGCGAGACAGCTCGGAGTTTCCCGCAACACGGTCGTCCTGGCCTACCAGGGTCTGATCGACGACGGCTACATCGTCGCGCGTGAGCGTTCCGGTTACTATGTGAACGAGGAGATCCTGAACGGACGTGCCCAAAGTCCGTTGCTCGACGATCGCGGCGATCCCTCGGCGTTGGACTGGGAGAGGCGGTTCCGGGTGCATCCCAGCGTTCAGGACAACATCCACAAACCCGCCGACTGGCAGGATTATCCCTACCCATTCATCTATGGGCAGGTGGATCACAAACTGTTTCCGATCGCCGAGTGGCGCGAATGCAACCGCCAGGCGCTCGGCAAGCAGTGGATCGATGCCTGGACCAGCGATTTACGGGACCGTGACGATCCGATGCTGGTCGAGCAGATCAGGACGCGCATCCTCCCGCGGCGCGGAATCATGGCGCGGGACGACGAAATCCTCGTCACGCTTGGGGCCCAGAATGCGCTCTATCTGCTCGCGAGTCTTCTCGTCACGCGTGACACGGTCGTCGCCATGGAAGAACCCGGCTATCCCGATGTCCGTAATATCTTCCGGCTCCGAACGGATCGAATGATGCCGATTGACCTGGATCACAGCGGCATGGTGGTCGACGAAAGGCTGGGCCGCGCCGACGTTGTATTCACGACACCGAGCCACCAGTTCCCGACGACCGTGACCATGCCGCGGGATCGCCGGTCCGAACTGTTGGATGCGGCGCGGGCAAACGATCTCATTATTGTCGAGGACGACTATGAGTTTGAGACAAACTATATCGGCGAACCCTGTCCCGCGCTCAAATCCCTGGATCGTGACGGGCGCGTGATCTACGTCGGATCGCTTTCGAAAACACTGTTCCCCGGCCTGCGGATGGGCTTTCTTGTCGGTCCGAAGGAACTCGTCGACGAATTGAGGGCGCTGCGGCGGCTGATGGTTCGTCATACGCCGAACAACAATCAGCGTGCGGTCGCGCTGTTTCTTGCGCTGGGCTATCACGACGCCCTCATCAAACGTCTCGAACGTGCTTACCGGTTGCGATGGGAAGCGATGTGCGATGCTCTTGAGGCGTATCTGCCGGAATCCGGTCGTATGCCCACATTCGGAGGAACGAGCTTCTGGGTGAGCGGCCCGAAAGGACTCGACAGCGATGTGTTGGCGCGCAAGGCTCTGAATGTTGGCGTTATCATCGAGCCCGGGCGGATATATTTCTCAAATGCCCGCGGCAGTGTGCCTGAGTTCCGTCTGGGATTTTCTTCGATAGACTCAGAAATGATCGAACCGGGCATCCGGCGTCTCGCGAGGTTGATTACGAATTCTCAACAACACCGATACCCCACATAGATCGTATGGTCCGCGCTGGTCTGCAAGAAAGTGATTATCTGGCACTATCGGCGGCGCGTGGAGCATGATGCGATAGAGGTGACCGCTTTCTCATTTTTTGTGGAGGCCGTCCAAGAGATTTGAATGGAAAAGCATAGCTTATGGGAGTGAGCGAAAATGCGGCTTGGTGTGCCCAAGGAAGTCAAGGTCCACGAATATCGCGTCGGTATGACCCCGGCGAGCGTTCGTGAAGTCACAAGTCATGGCCACGAGGTCGTCGTCGAAACCAATGCCGGAATTGGAATCGGTGCGGGCGACGACGACTATCGCGCGGCCGGCGCCGAGATCGCAGACACGGCAGAGGATGTCTTCGCGCGCGCCGACATGATCGTGAAGGTCAAGGAACCGCAGGCAGGGGAGCGATCCCTGCTCCGGGATGGACAGATCCTGTTCACCTATCTTCACCTCGCGCCGGACCCCGAGCAGACGAAGGACCTGGTCGAAAGCGGAGCGATCTGCGTCGCGTATGAAACGGTTACCGACGCCCATGGTGGCTTGCCGCTGCTGGCTCCGATGTCACAGGTGGCCGGTCGCATGTCCATTCAGGCCGGTGCCCACTGCCTGGAGAAGGAGCCGGGGGGCGCAGGCATACTCATCGGGGGAGTCCCGGGTGTCGCGCCTGCCAAGGTCGTTATCATTGGCGGCGGCGTCGTGGGAGAAAATGCCGCTTACATGGCAATCGGGCTCGGAGCCGACGTAACCGTCATTGAACGCAACGTCGATACCATGCGTGCCCTCGTGGTGCGCTTCGGCGGGCGCATCAAGACGCTGTACTCCACCGCACTGACCATAGAACAGGAAGTGCTCGACGCGGATCTGGTCATCGGCGGCGTTCTGGTGCCGGGCGCCAAGGCGCCGAAACTGGTCAGCCGCGATCAGGTATCGCGCATGCGTCCGGGCTCTGTTCTCGTTGACGTGGCAATCGATCAGGGCGGCTGTTTCGAAACCGCAAAGCCGACCACCCATGCCGAGCCGACTTATGTGGTCGATGGGGTTGTCCATTATTGCGTGGCGAACATGCCGGGGGCCGTCGCACGGACCTCGACCTATGCCCTGAACAACGTCACGTTGCCGTTCATTCTCCAGATCGCCGACAAGGGTGTGAACGCCGCCTTGCTCGAAAACCCGCACCTGCTGGAAGGGCTGAATGTCTATCGCGGCAAGGTGACGTATCAGGCCGTGGCGGAAGACCTGGGCTACAGTTTTACCGAGCCTGCGACGGCACTTGCAGCCTGAATGGATCAGGGCAGGGGGTACTCCTTTATGAAGATGTGAAACGGATCGAAGGGAAAGCACGACGCAGTCATACTTAGGCCCGAATGCCGATCAAACATCCGAGAGCAGCGGGGGTTGGCCTTTACGCGATCACGTGCGTCGATAAGATGTGACGTGGACGGCGAGCAGATCGGCTAATGACGACGGCAGACCCATGACCACTCCCGACGCGGAAGACCGCCGTTATTTCGACGAGCACAAGATTCCGAACGACGTTTGGTCAGTCTTGCGCGCCTCGTCGCTCCTGAGCGTGGGGGAGTTCAAGGTTTTCGAGCTGGCTTACGAGGAATGGTTTGGCGAGGCCGGTGAAGAAAAGACAATCGAAAAATACTTCACCGGTTACATGTTCAACGACATCGTGCCGCCGTGGGTGCGCCATTTCTGCAAAAAGGTTCTCAAACAGGACCAGGAAGGCACGCTGGACCCGGAGGACTATGGAATTGTGGAGCAGGTGGCGACTCAAGCACAGATCAACAAGGGGCTGGAGGCCATCATGTGGATTGTCAGCGCCTTGATCGTCATGTTTGTGCTGGGTGAAAGCGCAGCACAAATGATGAAGCTACAGTGTATGTTGCCGCCGTGCTATTGAGGGCGGATGGTAGTCAAATTTTAAGGCGGCAAAACTGACCAATGGCTGGAACTTGGGTTGACTGGTTGTTTCTGGCGGGAACGGGATTCGTAGCATTTCACGGATTAACCTACAGGGACAAGAATGGAGACCGTCCGTGGGTACATCTGCTGTTCGGCAGCATCGCGCTGATATTCTTTTTTCGCGTCCTGCTGCATGACGTCCTGCGTATCTGGTAGAGGGGACTCTTACTGCTCGTAGGGCCGCTGTTTGTCGTCGATTTCCGGAATTCGCAGAACGCGCTCTGCCTCGGGGAGCTTCATCTGTTCCTTCAGATAGGCCAGACGTTTGTCCACGGTCGGTGGATCGTCATACACACCGTAGAGCAGCTTATCCAGCCAGTGCATTCCCTCTTTGACTTCCGGGAAGAGTTCAACCGCACGCTCATAGTCCTGAATGGCCTGTTTGTAGTCACCGAGATGATCATAGATGATTCCGCGTATGGCGTAGTTTCCGCCAAAGTTGGGATCGACGCGGATGGCGTGCTGGATGGCCGTTAGGGCCTTCTCGAAATTCTTCGTTTGAACGTAGCTGTTTGCGAGCGCGCGCATGGCGGGAAGGTGTCGTGGATTGTCTTCCAGAGCTTCCTCATATTTTGCGGCGGCGCGTTCATAAAGCCCGCCGCTAAACAATGAGTTTCCATCGATGTAGGACACATCGCCCGGGGCCATTCTGGCAAAGTGGCTGTACGCCTCGTACCCCAGCCAGAGGACCGCACCACTGATCGCAATCCATTTCAGCAATCGGTACAGGGGGCCTTGTTCTTCGCTCATTTGGCTCCAGGAAATCCGAACATGTTGCCGTTAAACATCAAGGCGAAAGCCACCACGAGAAATATCGTGATGAATCGAGCCCGGTTGAGCTGTCCCTTAACCTCGTCATCGTCGAGTTTGCGTTTCAGTTTACGCTCCTGCCGGCGCACGCTCAGGGTCCAGACGAGTTTGCTTACGGGAAAGAACAGCAGCGCGGCAAGAAGCGCGCTCCATCCAAAGAACCACAAGGTCTGAACATTCATCTGATTCTATCGGGTATGCTGCCAGCCCAAGGTCTTCACAATATCAGTTTTGTTCAGGGCAAAGAAAGAGGGCCGCCAGCGCGGCGGCCCTCAATTGTCATGTCAAAGGCCTATGGCTTGTCGAGATCGAGACGAGCCTTGCCTTCGCCAAGGTCGCCAATATCCGAAACAAGCGCTTTGACTTCCTTGGACGGGACCGTGGACATCTCCATCTTGTATGCGAGGAACCACATCATGAAGACGCCAAGGGCCCACCACAGGATTTGCCATGCCCAGATGGACGGCATGCCGAATGTCCAGGCAGCAACGCCACCATTCGGATCGCCGAATATCCAGTTGCCAATCACCGCACCCGGACCGATGCCGAAGAAGAACCACGTCAGCGTGATGATCCAAGCTGTCGGGACAAGCTTCTTCTTCTCCGGTGACAGACCTGCATGCTCTTCCAGGAATTTGTGGAACTTCATCTTGTGCTTCATATCGTCTTCGTTCTGGGTAACCGCGGAGATAAGAATCGCCGAGCCCAGGTTGAAGAAGATGCCCCAGAAGGCCGAATGCAACGTCAATGGCCACCGGCCCCAAGCCTCGATCCCGAAGAACTGGGGACCGATTGTCTCGGTGCACATCACGGCGATGATGCCAAGGAACAGACCAACCGTGACGCCCTGCCGGGTCAGCCACGGGAAGTAGCAGACCGACATCAGCGACGGCCACATCTGGAAGCCAAAGGCAACCGCCAGTCCGCCCAGAAGGACGAGAGCGTCCTTGGACGTCGTGGCCACGACAAGTGCCGCAAGCACGATCACGCCAACACCGACACGGCCCCAGAACTTCTGAACGTCGTGAGAGGCGTTTGGCATGATGAAATGCTTGAGGATGTCACGGGTGAGCATGCCACCGGCTGTCGACATATAGGCGGCGCCCGTCGATTGCATGGCGGCAAGAGCACACACTGCGAGCAGGCCGACAAGCCACGGTGCCGTATCGCTCATCAGGTTGATGAGGTTCGGGACAATCGCGCCCTGTTGACCGGCCCCAAGCGCTGGAATGAGCGACTGGACGATCCCTGCACCATCACCGGATGCAATCTCATTCATGGCCGGATCTGCGCCAATCAAGTGCCCACCCAAACCCTGGAACGCGGTGAAGAAGAACAGGATGAAGCCTATGCCGAACGCAGAAGCCCAAACTTGCTGCGGAGCGAAAGGCTCCGGGCTCTTGTTGGAGAAAGCCCACATTGAGAACGCCGGGGCGGAGTGAATGCCCATGAGCGCAAACATGTATGTGAGGACCATCATCCCCGTCCAGGCACCACCTTGCGGCGTCGAGAAGAGCCCTTGCTTCACAAGCTCCTTCTGCTCGGGCGTAACCGCGAGACCATGCACCCACTGAATGACGCCTGGAATGGCGATATAGTGGCTGTAATTGTCTCCCGGTGTTCTCTTCTTGTCGACTTCGGCAAGAAGGGCAATGCCTTCATTCAGCTTGGCCCAACCACCGACGGCGTTCAGAGCAATAATTCCGATTACAATGATGCCGAAGGCGAGCAGGATGCATTGCAGCGTGTCCACATATGCCACAGCGCGCAGACCGCCCGAGGCGACATAGATAAACACCACCGCCGAAAGCAGCCACATTCCGAGCTGAACGCCGGTTTCCTTGTTCTCGAATCCACCCACGAATGCCCAGTGATCGGTCAGGGCATCAAACATGATGCCGGATGCCCGAAGCTGGAGCCCGAGGTAGGGAATCGAGAAACACAGTGCCACGACGACGACGAGCAGGCGAATTGCATCGCCCCTGAAATACTCCGAGAGCATTTCACCGGGCGTCACAAACCCGAAGCGTTTGCCCAGCATCCACTGGCGCTTCAGGAACATCACACCCGTAAACGGAATCGTAATGGCGTAGAACGAGGCGTACGCATATTGGAATCCGTCCCGGTAAACCAAGCCGGGATGGCCCATAAACGTCCATCCGGAGAATGAGGTGGCTGTAGCTGCCAACACAAACACCCAAATGGAAATGCCGCGCCCCGCGATGAAATAGTCACTCGCTGTCTTGGCAGTCATTGCACCCCGGATTCCCCAGTAAATGCAATAAATCCAATACAGGGCGACGAAGGCAAAAAGCCAACCGACTTTTGCTTCCATGGGTCACGTCTCCCCCTGATTAAACATCAGACAACCCGAGAAACGTCCGGAGAAGCCACATGCTGCGCGGAATCTCCCATTTCAAAGCCTACAAGGGCTGCCTGTCTGCCATGCAAGACCCTTTCCCGTGTAGCGTCAATGCCCCGAAGGTCGAAACACAGGGGTAGACAATAAAACCAATCGAATTCAGATATTTATCTGAGTGCTGCTGGGGAAATCCGCTATGTTCACGACGATTTTCACGACAGGCGGTCGCGAATCCTGAACAAATCCGCGATTCTCTACCGCAGTTCGAAACCATCTTTTGGGGTGATTCTGCGCGACGCCGCGGGAGGTTAACCGCCACACTGGCAGGAACGGCCATGCGCGTGGCGGAGGGTCTCCATCGAGCCTATCAGTGCCTGGTGCAGATCGGCATAACGCATTGCAACCTTGCCGATGTAGTCCGCAGCCTCGATTGCGGAAAGCGCCTGGTAAAGCGCGGCGCGTGTCGGCTTGTTCAGGGCCTTGCCCGCATCGCTCTTGTAATATGCGGACATTACCTTGAGCGCGGCGTAAGCGTTATCCGCGTCGGCCACGCTCTGGCCCAGTTGGGCGTCGCCGGTGATCTGCGCCAGGTTTTGAATCTGCCGCTTCAGCTCCGCCTTTTCCTGAGCCTGAGGGAGATCGAGCGGCGTGGTGCCCCATCCCGGATGCCCGCCCGGTTCGGCCTTTTCCGCCGCTGCTGTTTCGGCCGCACGGATCGCGTCATCCGTGCGCAGAGAGGCGAGGCGCTGCGCCTTGCTGTCCATGTCGTCCAACTTTGCCGCCCGTTTCACAAATCCGGTCATGCGATCATCGAAGTAGTTGAAAAACTGAATTGCGCCCGTGCAGATTGCCGGCGAGCTGTCCTGTTGCAGAAAGCCTTTCAGATTTTGGGAAACGCGATGCGTGGCCCAGCCGGTGTCGCGGCGGCGGTCGAGTGCGCCGTCCATGGTTCGCGAGCGGACAAACGTTCCGGCAAAATTGAATACGCTGCGTTCAAATTTGACCGGTGTGGCATCGGCTACGACGACAGGCTCGATCCTTTTGTATCTCACGCATCGGTAGACGTATCGCCCGCGCTGGTAACTCCATCGGCGGGCGCGGCGGATACATTTTCGCGTGGCGCGGGAACGTTTCAGGCGCGGCGGGAACAACCAACGTCCGGGCCGGGACTTGTCCCGGGACTTCACGGCCTTGAGCTTGTCGGAAATGCCGGAACCCGACCCCTCGCGGACCTTGACAATCTCCGAATAGAATTCACCTGCGCAGTTGGTTATTTCCCAGTCGAGTGTTGCCGTATCGCCGGCACCCCCGGGGACGCGCAACGTTACGTGCAGCCTGTTTTCGGGGGCATTTTGATCAGGCGTTGAGGGGTCTTGCAGCTTCAGTTCGATGATCACCGTGCGCGGTCTGCCTTTTCTGATTCTTTTCAATCTGGCGACGCGTTCTTCGCCTTCCTGACGGACTTCAAGTCTGCCACCGCTGACATTGAGTATGCTTGCCGTGTCGGCCCTCAGAGCCAGTTCCGCATCCGTGAATTTCGACTTCGATTTGTTGGAGATCCTGATCTGCGCAAAGGCCGAGCCACCGACGGGGAACGGATGGCCGGTGCGCAACACAGTGATCGTTCCGGCCAGGCCGTCGGCGCTGAGTTCATGAACTTCCGGACGGGCGGGTTGTCCTGGACGCGCTGCCTCTCCGGATGCCTGTGCGTCCGCTTTGGTATGCGTGGCATTCTGGACCTGCGCCTCGGCATATGCCGCAAGGAACGTCAGCCAAAACGAAAGTGCCGGGACAATCCAAAGTCGCAGGATCAATTCGGTCACTTCTAATGCCCTCAACCAAAAATTGTGCGCCGTTTCCTCATTTTGCGGCTGCCGGCAATTGCACCATCGCTAGGTTGTTTCCCGACACCACGATTCGAGCCTGCAGAAAGTGTCACGGAAACACACCCCTAGACAAGCTGCGCTCAATGAACAGGGGTATCAGCCTTTTCGCTATGTGAGCGTTGAAGGCAAATCAGTATCCCCAAAAAAGGAACTGCCGGCACAAAGGCCGGCAGTTCTCCCCGCATTTTTTCTGGCACCCGAAGAGCTCCAGGTCGCCAAATCAAAGCCAATTCAGACGCACTCCGTGCGCTCCGAATTGAACCTTGGTCGCCCTCTTTGGTCCAGTCGAACGTGGTAATAAACGGTCCGGCATCTCTCGAGGCCAGCCTGATATGAACCCCGCGTCACGAGATCGAGCATGGCTTAAGGCTTTGCCCAAATCAACGAACATTGCGGATTTGCGACGCTTTTTTTTCCGAACTTGTGGAGACCGGTTCGACGCCCGCTTTGGTTGAAGTGGCGAGCGGCTGAAGGGAGGCGGCTGTACACCGTCAAGTTGCAACAGAATGGCAACGTACAAGCGATGGTTTTGGTTCTTAGTGGAGGATCAAGCAGCTACGGCCTGTTGTTCATCTGTGGCCTGCGCTTTTCGGGGCATGCTGAGCCGGTGCGTAAGGTCATGTTGTATTACCGGAATTCTGCCTTTCGATGCTGATAACGAACCACAGGTTGAGCATATGAGACGTGGCAGATATGTGACAGGCAACAGATTTCGGTTTTCGACCTGACATGCGCGCAAGGCCTTACCGAGCGGTATTCTCACTCTCGGCGTCTAATCCGCTGTCGGCCGAACCGCCGTCTCCGATCAACCAGACCTTGAACCGGTCCTTCATCCGATCCTCATTCTCCTGCCACCATGACGAATTCAGCCGCAGGGCCCGTTTGAAGTTCGGTTTTGACGTGGGAATGAACGCTGACATGTCGACATCGACCTCAGGATGCCGTCCGACCATTTCGACTGCGGATTTCCGCATCGGACCATATGGAAACCATCCGGCTTGCTGAGCAAGCTGCGCAGGCTGGGTGGCAAAGGCGATGAAGTCGAGTGCCGCCTTCGCGTTTGGGGTTCCCTTGGGAATGGCCCAGAGGTCGAGATCGAATACCTGCCCGTCCCAGATGATTCCGAATGGTCTTGTCTTGCCGACAATCGCCGAGAAAATGCGGCCGTTGAACGCGACGGCTATAGCCACCTGCTGCTTTTCGAGCAGGGATAGAGGTTCGTTGGCCCGGTTCCACCAGACGATGTGGTCGCGGATGGTCTCGAGTTTTCTGAATGCCTGTTCAACGCCGTCATCCGTAGCCAGAACGCTATAGACCTCGTCGGGCTCAACCCCATCCGCCAGAAGCGCGAGCTCAAGGGAATATTTGGCTCCTCTTGGCAGTGCGCGCTTTCCCGGAAAACGTTTGACGTCGAAGAAATCCTTGGCCGAATTTGGAGTTCTCTTTTTGAATGCACGCTTGTCAAAGACGATGGCTGAAGACCAGGCAACGCTTGGAATACCGCATTCATGGAGGCTATCGGGAAAGAAATCGTCCTGAGCGCGTGTGCCGTCGTTTGCGGCGCTCAACTGTGTGATGTCGACCTTTTCCAGCCATCCGTCCTGGCAGGCGCGGTCAATGGCATCAGCGCTGACATCAATGACGTCCCATTCCGGCCTGTCCGTATTTTCCGGGTCGAGCGCATCAAACTTTCCGTTGTGTGAAACCGCTTCAATCTCGATACCGGATTCACTCTGGAAAGGCGTGAAATAGGCGCGTCGCTGCGACTCGCCATAAGCACCGCCCCACGATGCGACCGTGAGTTTGTCGGGCTTCACGGCCGCCGGTTCCGCCTTGGCTTCCGCGGGTTCGTCGTTACCCTCCGACGTGCCGCTCGCATCCTCGGTTGTTTCGGAGGGCGCACTGAGCTTGTTCGGTGCGGACTCAGATGTTGAACCATGTTCAGAGTCACCTGCTGCAGACGGATCCGCGGATCCGGCTGATTTCTCTACGGCAATCTCTTCAGAGTCGTCCGGCTCGGCGTACACCGGATGCGCGGATGCGATCGAAATTGCTGTGATGGCCGCAACAAGCATCGCAGGACCGATTTTGGTAGAAAGCACCAGCTATTGCCTCCCGATTAGTGGTGGCTGCCAATCCACGCCGCCCATGCCGCATTGCGGGGGGCGATCAGATGCGCGTTCGACTTCGCCGGTTCCAGGCGGAAAATGGGTTCCGACCATGGCCCTTTGATGACGATCGCCCCGACGAGTTTCGTATCGGGCTGACCCTTGTCCTCTGTCTGGGCCTCCACCAGCTTTGCGATTTCCAGGCGCAGGTCGAGACTGTGGTTTGCCAACCCGACCTTACCTTCTGTGCGGAGGATATCGGGCGCGAGCGCGACCTGAAGGGAGTCGGTATAGATTTCCCCGCGGCGAAACAGCAATGTCCCGGTCAATTCGCTAAACTCGACCTCGTCGCGGTTAACCGCCTGCCAGCCTTTTAGCGGGCCTTCGCGAAGGTTTGCGAGAAGTTGTACCGCATCAAACGACATCTGACCTTGCGCGATTTCAATTGTGACCTTGCCGTTGAGGCCGGCGATGAGATCGTTTGCAACGCGGCCGTTGCTGGTCAAATCCGCCGTTACGTTTGCCGGGCCTTTGACGGGCGATTGTTTCGCGAACAGGCCGACGCAGCTTTCCGCAAGGACGTTCGATAGGCTGGTCGTGAGGCGAATCTTCGAGTCGGGCACGGTGGCATCAAATTCCAGCCGGCCGTTGCCGTTGCCGCCGCAGATATCAAACACGGCGATGTCGGCAGCGAGACGGCCCGAGCTAAGGACAACCGACAATGCGCTTTGCCCGATGCTCAATCGTCCGGCGGTCAATTCGGTGGTCGATATTCTCAGATCCAGGTTGATGTGATGCAGCAGCGGGAAATCCATTTGAACGGGTTTGGCGCGTCGCCGATCGCTTTTCGCTCCTTCGGTTTTTTGTTCCGCAGTGTCCGGTTGGAGATACCGGGTGAGGTCGAGCCGCTGAAGCGCGAGAGTTCCTTCGATCTGAGGGCGCGGGCCGCCAAACTCCAGAGCGACCGCCCCCAGCGCCCTGTTGCCGTCAAGGGCGAATGTGCCCTCGTCAAAACCAATCCTGTGACCGGCCCAGTGAAATGTGCCATTTACCGCAAAGGCTCCGCCATGGATGTCGTCAGGCAAAAGCACACCGGTCCATTTGGCAAACATCGGCAGATCGGGGATCTGAAGATCCACGTCGCCGTCAATCTTGAGGCCCTTGCCCAAGGTCGCCATGCCATCGACATCGGTTCTGAGGAGTCCTCCCTCGATGCTGACTTCAATCGGGATGCGAATAGCGTTCCCCGTTTTTTCAGCCGAGCCGCTCTCATGGTAGAAAGTGAGTTCTTGTTCCCGCCAGGTGAAACTGCCCCGGCTGGAGAACACACCTTCCGGATCGGAGAGGTTGATCTTGCCGTCAATCTTGCTGAGCTCTTCCTTCATCTGTGGACCGGAGATGAGTATTCGGCCATTCTCGATGACAATCTGGTCGAATGGGGCGCGTGAGAGCGCGACAACCGCCGACGAAGCGCTCGGGGATTTCTCCGCATCTTTTGCGACCGGCGCGGAGTGAGCCCGGATGACGGGATCGACAAGCGTAAACCGATCCACAACGGGGTCGTCTGAAATCAGTGAGCCAAGGCCGAGCCTGATATCGATCCGATCCGCCTGAATCTCGCGCAGAGCCGGAATGTTCTTGATTCCATCCATCCGCACCTTGTTCAGTTCCAATTGCAATCTTGGAAAATAACTCAGACGAACGGGGCCGCTCACGGTGAATGTGCCGCCGGTCCACTGTTTCACATGCTCAGTAAGGGCGATACGTATGGAGCGTTCGCTCAGGAACAGAGGTCGAACGATGAAATAGCCGGTTACGACCAGCGAGACGAGCAGTACCGCAAGGATTCCGATCCTGAAACGCGTTTGGTGTACCATCGTGACTCGCATGCTTCGCACATCCGCTGCGCAACGATCTGGCTCTCCGCAGATGTCGAATTACACCAGATAAATCGGGACGTTGATATGTTGCCGATTGTGGTGCGCCGTCAGCAGAATCTCCAGCTAACTTGTCCCGGTAGTGACTTTCCTGTTCTAAACTGTTTGCACGAAAATTACGAGCCTCGGATGCCATTACCAACAGAAGAGTCGGTTGATAGACAGATGAAAAATACGAACTCGCCATTGTGGAGACCGACGCCGGAACAGATCGCCGGCAGCAATATCGCGCGCTTCATCATGCACATGCGTGAGACCGGCGTTGCCGAGTTGACTGATTCGGCTGACCTTTACCGGTTCTCCGTTGATGCGCCGGAGGCGTTCTGGCCGGCGCTGTGGGATTTTCTTGGCGTTATCGGTGACAAGGGCAGCGCGCCCTATCTCATCGATGCGGACAAGATGCCGGGCGCACGGTTTTTTCCGGCGGCGGGATTGAATTTTTCGGAGAACCTGCTGCTTCGCGGAAACGGGCCCTCGCCGGCGCTGATTTTCGGTTGTGAGGACGGAACACGGCGCGAGCTGAGCTGGGACGCGTTGCGTGAGCGCGTGTCGCAGGCTCAGCAGACTTTCAAAGCGATGGGCTTGAAACAGGGTGATCGTGTTGCCGCCATGATGCCGAACATGCCGGAAGCGATCATCGCGTTTCTCGCAGCCGCATCGATTGGTGCCGTGTGGAGTTCCTGTTCTCCGGACTTCGGCGTGCAGGGTGTGCTTGACCGTTTCGGACAAATCGAACCAAAGCTGTTCGTGGCCTGCGAGGGCTACTGGTTCAATGGCAAAAAACACTCGGTCGCCGACCGGATCGAAGAGGTGCTCGCAAAGCTGCCGAGTGTTGAGAAGGCCATTCTGGTGCCGGGTCTGGATGGCACGACGGGCACCGCATCGCGCATCGAAAGCGCTGTCGAATGGGGCGCAGCACTTGACGCCTTTCAGCCGCGCGATCTCGATTTCGAACGCCTGCCGTTCGATCACCCGGTGTATATTCTGTTTTCGTCCGGCACGACCGGTGTGCCGAAATGCATTGTTCATAGTGCGGGTGGCGCGCTGCTTCAGCACATGAAGGAACACCAGCTGCATTGCGACGTGCGCGCGGGCGAACGGCTGTTCTATTTTACAACCTGCGGCTGGATGATGTGGAACTGGCTCGTTTCGGGCCTTGCGAGCGGCGCGACCCTTCTCCTCTACGAAGGTGCACCGATGTACGACAATGCCAAAAGGCTGTTCGATTTTGTCGAGGCGGAAAGCATAAATGTCCTCGGCACCTCGGCAAAGTTCATTGACGCCCTGCGCAACGCGGGGCTTCGTCCGTGCGAGACCCATGACCTCTCCAGCGTCAGGACGATCTGCTCGACCGGCTCCCCGCTGGTGGCGGAGGGTTTTGATTATGTTTACGAGAACATCAAGCACGACGTGCATCTCGCCTCGATCTCGGGCGGCACGGACATTGTCTCGTGTTTCGTTCTGGGCAATCCGACACTTCCCGTCTGGCGGGGCGAAGTGCAGGCTCCCGGCTTCGGTCTTGCGGTTGATGTCTTTGACGATGCCGGAAATCCGCTCAAATCGGGCAAGGGCGAACTGGTGTGCACAAAGCCGTTTCCGTCGATGCCGGTCGGGTTCTGGGATGATCCCGACGGCAAGAAGTATCACGGAGCCTATTTCTTTCGCTTCGAGAATGTCTGGCACCACGGAGATTTCGCCGAGTGGACGGAGCATGGCGGGATGATCATTCATGGCCGGTCTGATGCGACGCTCAATCCGGGAGGTGTCCGCATCGGTACGGCGGAGATTTATCGCCAGGTGGAGCAGTTGGCTGAGGTCTCGGAGGCGATTGTCATTGGTCAGGATTGGGATGACGACGTGCGCATCGTGTTGTTCGTGGTGATTGGGGAGGGGGGTGTGCTTGATGACGACCTGCGCGCGCACATAAAAAAGCGCATCCGGGAAGGCGCAAGCCCGCGTCATGTGCCGGCAAAAATTGTTCAGGTTTCAGACATTCCGCGGACGAAATCTGGTAAGATCACCGAGCTCGCGGTGCGAGATGTCGTGCATGGCCGGGAGGTTAAGAACAAGGAAGCGCTGGCCAATCCGGAAGCGCTTGAATTCTTTAAGGAAAGGCCTGAGTTGGCAGGCTAAAATCAAGTGAATTGTATCGCATGGCCGCGTCTGGGAGTGACGTGTTGCTGCCTGATCGGCCGGTCGCGTAAACCATACCCGGAAAGGGTTCGTTGGGCGTCAAAATGATTGTGTGTTCCTGTAACGTAATCTGTCATCGAGAAATCGAAAAAGTCGTCGAGCGCATGTATAGCGCCGACCCGAATGTCGTCCTGACGCCGGGCAAGGTTTACAAGGCGGTGGGGTACCGTCCGAAGTGTGCGACCTGCCTTTTGCACATCGGCAAAATGATGCATGCCCATCGCCAGATGTTGGAGAAAGAGACACCTCGAAAATCGTCCCGCAAATCCAAACGGACCAAGAAAAAGGTCGCGCAGGTCACAATTTTAGAATTAGAAGAGTTCTAAACTGATTGACAGCCTTTGTCTTTCGAAGATATTGATGGGTGACGGAGCACGAAACCCCCACAACGGAGAGAGGCATGAAGGGCGACAAAAAGGTCATCGAATTTCTCAACAAGGCTCTGCGGCATGAAATGACCGCGGTGAACCAGTATTGGCTGCACTATCGTCTGTTGGACGATTGGGGTTTCACCCGGCTGGCGAAAAAGCAACGCGAGGAGTCCATCGAGGAGATGGAACATGCCGACGCGTTGGTGGAGCGAATCCTTGTGCTCGAAGGATTTCCGAACATGCAGGAACTCGACCCTCTGATGATCGGCGAGGATATCAAGGAAGTTCTTGAGTGCGACCTGAAGGCGGAATACAGCGCCAGAAAGCTTTACCAGGAAGCGCGCGAGGTTTGCCGGAAAGCTGAAGATTATGTCTCGATGAACCTGTTTGAGAGCCTGATCAAGGATGAAGAAGGCCACATCGACTGGCTGGAGACACAGCTCGATAACCTGAAAGCGATCGGTATTGAGAATTATGGCCAGCTGCAGAGCGCGCCGGCTGACGAATCAGAGGATTAGCCGAATGTTCCCCAGCAGACTTGCCCGGTAGCTACTCGGCCGCCGGCGCTCCCGCATTCTGCATTGTTTCCGCCAGGACGGTGTAGACGGCAACCCACGCGTCGCAGACTTCGTCAGAGAATTTTTCGCCGAGCCTCTGTTCGAGAGCCCACAAAAGGGCCTGTACGAACGTGTCATAGTGAGCGTCCGAGACGCCGTACTCCCTGTGGCGCTGGCCGAGCACCTGGACGGCGGGAATAACTCTGTCGGGTGAGTTTAAGCCGGTTACGACAACCTTCAGTGTCGACATGAGCTTCTTGCGTTGCTCACCCAGATCTTCCGGGAACAGGTTCCGCAATTCCGGATCAAGCTCGAACAAGCGGTTGTAGAACATCTCTGCCGCTTCGTCGGCGATGGGCTCGAGCGCTGAGAACGATTCCTGGACGAGCCGTGCTTGCTCGCTTGTCACTCCCGGCAGTCCATCGGCCGGTTCCGCACTGGATTGGACAACCTGCTCGGGTTCGGTTCGCGGTTCGGGCGTGACCTGCGGCGTCGGCTGGGGTGTACTTTCGTTGGAAAGGTTCTGGGGCGGCGGCGCGGATGGCGCGGGGTTCGAGGCCGGGACCTGCCCGTAACCCGTATTGTGAGATTTGTCGGAAAACAGATCCGACAGAGCCGTGCTGTGTTTGGAGAGCTCGTCCGTGTGATGGTTCAGCGTCTCCAGGATTTCGGCAATCAGATCGGTTGCTTCGCTGGTCTGGCCTGCCAGCACTTTGACTTCTCCGGCAACAACGGCAAATCCTTTTCCGGCTTCGCCCGCACGCGCGGCCTCGATTGTCGCGTTGAGTGCCAGAAGGTTGGTTTGGCGTGCGATGGCCTGAATCTGTTCAGCGACCCCCGAAACCCGGCCGATTTGCTCCGTCAGGCTGCGCAACTCTTCATGCGTCTTTTCTATTGCCGTTTGCGCGGCGTCTGGGTGTTCATACTCTGGTGCAGTCTGTGCAGACATGGATGCCGTCCTCGCCGTTTCCGTGGATTCCGCCGGAATTTGCCAACGTGCGGACCATGCCTGAACTTGGTGAACGGTGAATTAATGGCGTGCTTTTGTGAAACGGAAATGGGCAGAGGTGTTCGCGCTTTCTAGCGGCTGGCGCGTGCCCCGGGGCGCCCTGTCTCGATCGCCCGGTGGAGGATGTAAACGGGGATGAGGCCGATGGCGACAATTGCAAATGCGGCAATTGCACCATCTTCAAACAGGTCGAGCGACGCGAGCGTGTAGACGTGAGTTGCAAGCGTATCGAAGTTGAACGGGCGCAGAAGCAGCGTGGCAGGCAGTTCCTTCATCGAATCGACAAACACAAGAACTGCCGCCGCACCGAGAACGGGCGTCAGAATGGGCAGATGGACACGGAACAAGGTTCGCGTGAGTGTGGCGCCCAATGTGCGGGACGCACCATCAAGGTCGGTTGAGGTTTTCTTGAAGCCGGCGTCGACCGTGCCGTAGGCGATTGCAAGGAAGCGGACGGTATAGGCAAACACCAACCCAACTCCGCTACCGGTCAGCAAGAGCCCTGTGGATATTCCGAAGTTCGATCGCATGACACCGTCGAGCGCATTGTCGAATGCACCGAATGGAACCAGGATGCCAATGGCGAGCACGGTCCCCGGTACGGCATATCCGACACTTGCGACACCGGCGGCGCCACGAACGAGTTTCGACCGGCTGGCGCGGCATGCGAACGCAAGCGTCGTGCCGACAATCACGGCGACAACCGCAGCCGAAGATGCAAGCACAAAGCTGTGCCACGCCGCGCGCCAGAATTCCGGGTTCAGCCCCTCGGAGAGGTTGGAGACAGCTGCGTCGGACAAGACGCTCATCGGCAGGGCGAAGCCGATCAGGATCGGCAGGGCGCAGGCGACAGCAGCCAGCAGGCCATGCACCCGGCCGAGCTTCTGTTCGGGCAGCATGGTGTATTTGCCGGTCGTGTGATGGAAGTGCTGCCGGCGACGCGCGCTTCGCTCCAGATAGATGAGCGTGAAGACAAACAGCAGCATGACACATGAAATCTGGGCCGCACCGGCGAGGCTGGATCGCTCAAGCCATGTTGCATAAACGCTCGCGGTCAGCGTTTGAATGCCCAGGAACTCGACCGCACCAATGTCATTCAGCGTTTCCATGAGCGCAAGTGTGATACCCGCGACAAGTGCGGGACGCGCCAACGGCAGGGCGACGGACCAGAATGTCCCCCAGGCGGTCCGCCCGAGCGTCCGGCTCACCTCCAAAACGCAGACCGACTGCTGCAGGAAGCTCGCACGTGCGGTGATGTAGACATACGGATAGAGCACGAAGGACATGACAAAGATTCCCCCGCCGAGGGACCGGATATCGGGAAACCAATAGTCGGCCGGGCTGCGCCACCCAAATGTTTCGCGCATCGCGGTCTGGACCGTACCCGCATAGTCGAGCAGCTCCATGTAGCAAAAAGCGATGATATAGGTTGGCATGGCGAGAGGCACGAGCAGCAACCATACATAGAGATCGCGCCCGGGAAACCGGAACATTGTTACCAGCCAGGCCGTTCCGGCACCGACGAGAAGGGTCGTCAGGCCGACGCCGATCATCAGGCCGAACGTCGTCATGACCGATGATGGCAGCACCGTCGAGAGAAGGTGCGGCCAGGTATTGCCGCTCGACTCCAGGCCCAGGATTGCGATTGCCAGCAGAGGTGCGGCAACAATGAGTGAAATGATGACGGCGGCAGCGGACCAACCGAAGTTGCCGGCACTGCGCAGCCGGGCAACGCCGAGCCGCAGACTAGAGCTCAATTCAGTTGTGGAGGTCATCCCGAGAAACGTCAGCGGTTTTCTGCGCGTCAGCCATCAATGTTTGCTGTATCCGGCATGCTCCGCGCCACTATCTGTCAGGATACCAGCTTCGCAAATCGAGTGTCCGGAGAGGATATGGCCGGCGTCCTTCAGGACTTCGGCGAAATTTGTCGCGGTATCGACAACGCCGTCGATATCATTGGTGTTCAACAGCGCAAATGCGCATGCGCGCATGGCCGGGCAGGCGGCGTGTTGACCCGCTGCAATCATCGAAATCGCCATGCATTCATCGCGGCAGAAACCCTTGCAACCGAAAGGATAATAGCTAATTCGCCTGCACGTCTTGGTGTGAACCATGCGAACCCAGCAGGAAAGCTCGGTGATGGCCGCCTTCGCGTGGCCCGGCCCCAACTCCGTTGCAAATGTGTTCCAGCCGGTTTCCCAGCAGTTGATGTCCTGGGTTTCAAAACCGGCAATCCAGCATCGGAAGCCAAGCCCGACAAGGCGTTCGGGTCTTTTCACAGGATCAAGCGCCGCCTTTGGCCGACGAACCAGCTCGTTGGATAGTGTGGGCTTCTTGCGAAGGCTCATGTCCCTGCACCCTCTCGTGTTTTGATGCATTCGCTGTAAGCAGTACGTGCCGGACCGTGTGTTGCGATTCAGTCCGGCACGTCTGTCTCCAAGCAAGTCTGGGAGGCTTGCTTAACGGAAATCTACGAGCTCGGCCCGTTGTTGTAGCCGACCTTGTCGACCAGTTCGCTGGCCTTCTTACGCTGCGCTGCGATCTTGTCGATGGACAGCGGGTCAGGCTTGAATTTGCCGAGGCTCTCCGCGATCTTGCCGGCGGGAACACCAGCTTTCACCGGGTACTCATTGTTGACCTGCGCATAGAGTTTCTGCCCGTCGTCCGACGACAGGAACTCCATGAGCTTGATGGCGTTGTCCTTGTTGGGCGCGTTCTTCGCCATCGCCATGCCGGAGAGATTGACGTGAACGCCACGGCCGTCCGTGTTGGGCCACAGCACCTTGACCGATTTCGCCCATTCCTTCTGGTCGGGCTTTTTGTCGTTGGTCATCATCAGCGCCATATAGTAGTGGTTGGCGACCGCCAGATCGCACTCACCTGAATACACGCCTTTCGCCTGTGCGCGGTCGTTGCCGGCAGGCTTGCGCGCCAGATTGTTTTTCACGCCATTCAGCCATTCCTCGGTTTTCTTTTCGCCGTGGTGAGCGATCATCGAGGCGATCATTGCGATGTTGTAAACATGCTGGCCGTCGCGGGTGCAGATCTTGCCCTTCCACTTCGGGTCGGAGAGCTCTTCATAGGTGATCGTGTCCTGTTTGACGCGATCCTTGGATGCCAGGATGACGCGGGCCCGCTCGGTAAGACCGAACCAGTGGCCTGCCGGGTCGCGCAGATTGGCCGGAATATTCGTGTTGACCTTGTCGTTCTTCACCGCCTGCGTAACGCCGGCCTCCTTGGCGCTGGTAAGGCGGCCAATATCGACGGTAAAGATCAGATCGGCGGGGCTGTTTGCGCCTTCGGCCTTGATGCGCTCCGCCAAGCCCTTCTTGGCATAAATCACGTTCGTTTTGATGCCGGTCTTCTTCGTGAACTCCTTGAGCATCGGCTCGATCAGAACCGGCTGGCGATAAGAATAGATGTTCACTTCTTCCGCGGCCTGGGCAGCGGAACCGAGCGCGACAGACGAAATAATGGAAACGGCAGCAATACGCGTTGCCTGCCGGATGGTCCGGAATTTCATGCTTACTCCTCCAATAGTCGGGGTCCAAAGTCCCGGTATCGGTTAATGACGGGCAGTCTGCACGCGTGCGCAAAAAGCCGCATGACGCCGACTGAGCCCACGAATTTGCGGTTTGTCAAATGTATTTTTCGAAATTATGCAAATATTAGAATTCGTCTAATTCAAAAAAGCTTTTGTTAGAATTATTCTAATTCAATATTTTGAATAATTTTCATTTAAAAACAAAAAATATCATTAGAAATACATAAAATAAACATTGATTGCGAAAGATTCTCATCTGGATATTCTTGAGTATCTACGCCATTGGTCGGGCGGTCGGTTTGCCGTTGCGGGGCGATTTGCCGCAGCCGAATTGTAACTTGCAAGCGTCTTGAGGATATGCGGTGAATTGCGCGCAGCGGAGCAAATGGCGATCACATCGCCGGGGTGCCACGAGTCCGGGAAACGGTGATGCACGCCGGGCAGGGCGCGAGCAACGGGTTGATGGCAGAAAATCCCAAAAAAGACGTCACGAAAATTGCCGCCATCATGGCCATGATTCTGATCGCCGCGGCGATCGGCAGTTACCTGGTCTGGCATTCCGGACGTGTGATGTCCGTTGCTTCGGCCTATTTCGCAAAAACCCTCTGCTCGGGCGTCTTTGTCGCGGGACGGAGCGCAGACGACATTATCGCCGAAGACGTGATGGCCGACATGACGGTGTTCCTGAAGCATTGGGACGCCGACGTCGACCGTGAGCGCAGGGTGGTCCGGTCGTCCATCTTCGGATTTGTGGAACGCGGCGCGATCTATCGTCCGGGGCTGGGCTGCACGCTCGTGACCGGCACGACAGTCGACGCGTTGGCAGATCAGGCGGGAGATTACACACCACCAGCGCTGGTGGGGCGCTCTGCCGGGCTATTGTGGCCCGAGGGTAGCCGCGTCGATACCGAAGTCATGTCCGGCGGTGTGGATGCGGTGAAGCTGAAGCGTGCGGTTGATAGTGCCTTTGCGGAACCGTACCCCAAACGTCTGCCGCGCCGCACCCGCACGGTCGTGATTGTGCACAATGGCCGCATCATTTCCGAAAAATATGCGGATGGATTCAAACCGGACACGCCGCAGATCGGATGGTCCATGGGCAAAAGTGTCATGAACGCGCTCATCGGCACACTCATTGCGGATAGGCGGTTGGAAACTGAAACGAAAGGCCTCTTTCCGGAATGGAGCGCAAACGGCGATCCGCGCGCCACTATATCGGTTGACGATCTGCTGCGCATGGTCAGCGGACTCGATTTCGACGAGCCGCACACGCGTATGCTGTCCGACGTCCGAACCATGCTGTTTCTCAAGGGCGACAGTGCCGCATATGTAAAATCGGAAGATCCTGCGATGCCGGTCGGTAAGTCATGGTTCTATGCGAGCGGTTCGACCACGCTGCTGGCGAGTGCGATGCGCGACGCTATCGGCGGGTCGCAGGCGGACTATTTCACCTATCCGTATCGCGCTTTGTTTGCGCCGATTGGCATGACAAGCGCGATTATCGAGCCTGATGCCGCAGGGACGTTTTTGGCGCCTGCATTCGCTTATGCCTCGGCCCGGGACTGGGCTCGGCTCGGCCTGCTCTATCTGAATGACGGCGTGTGGCAGGGCAAACGCATTCTGCCCGAGGGCTGGGTGCGCAGTTCTCTCGCCCCCACGCCGCATTCCCAAGGCCAGTATGGAGCGCACCTCTGGCTCACCGTACCCGCCTTTCTGCGTCCGGCATCGGCCAGCCAGCATAATATTCCCGAGGACGCCTTTTTCATGCTCGGACATGACGGGCAGATGATCGCCATTGTGCCCTCGCGCGATCTCGTCGTCGTCCGGCTCGGCCTTTCGCGCCGCCGCAACGCATGGGATCACAACGCATTTCTGAGCGGGATACTTGAGGCGATTCCGGAACGATAAGGCTATCCATCGCGGGATTTTGCAATCCGGTCTGCCCCAAATGTCACGTCGATACGCGTGCCGGCGTCGGACGTGCTGCGCAGCTCGAAGGTGGCCCGGTTGGCCTCCACGAGCGCTTTCGTCAAGGGTAGGCCGAGACCTGTTCCGACCTGTTTCCGCGGGGCTGTATCCGGCTGCTGGAACGGTTTCATCGCCACCTCGATCTCGTCGCTGGACATGCCTATTCCCGTATCGCGCACCCGGAATTTTACGCTGCCTGCGCTGGTCCGGTGGGTCGATACGATCACCTGCCCGCCGGAATCGGTGAACTTGATGGCGTTGGACACGAGGTTGAGGATGATCTGCTTGATGGAACGCCTGTCGGCGAGAACCAAGGGCAGGTCGTCGGCAAAGTCGGTCCGCAGCAGAACCCGCTGTCGCTGGGCCTGCGGCTGCATCGAAAGCACGCTTTCTCCCGCAACGTCATTGATATCGACCGCGGCGAAATTCAGCTCGAATTCACCGGCTTCGATCTTGGAGATATCGAGGAGGTCATTCACCAGGCTGAGCGCATACATTCCGCTTTCGTGGATGTCGCGAAGATAGCCACGGTACCGGTCGTTGCCGATCGGCCCGAGCTGCTCGTCCTTCATGATCTCGGCAAATCCGATGATGGAATTGAGCGGCGTGCGCAGTTCGTGACTGACCTTGGCCAGGAAATCGGCCTTTTTCGCCGGTGCCGGGGCATCATTGGCTTTGGTTTTGCGGGGTTTGCGGGTCTTCCTGGGTTTCGGATCCGGTTTTGCGGCTGATTTTCGTGCCGGCTTGCGCGCGCGCTTGGCGAGCGTGGTGGTCGAAGACTTCGCGACACGTGGCTCGTCTTCCGGACTTTCCGCCTGCGGGTCCGTGGCTGCGTTTTGCGCTGGGTGCAGGACCAGCAGTGCCGTTTTCTCTGGGCCCTCCGAGACGATTGGATGTACCGCGACCGGCACCGAGAATTCGCGGCCGCTATGGGTTCGCGCCTGCAGGTCAACGGGGAGGGCGGTGTGGGATGCCTTTGCTTCCAGCTGTTTTTTCAGTTGTTTGGACGCTGAGGGGAATACGGCCTCAAGCCCGCCCGCCTTTTGCAGCTCCTGCGTAGACCCGTAGCCGAAAGCCAGCGCAAAGGCGCTGTTCAGTCTGATGAGAGCCTTGCCGTCGCACACTGCAAGTCCCGCGGGAAGTGCTTCCAACAGGACCGCGGCCCCAGGCTCCCGCAGCAGAGCCAGCGCCTGAGCCTCTTCGTTTGATTCCTCGGGGGTGGCGGCCTCAATCGATTCGCCTTCGTCATTCTCGTCGGGAACGGCAATCAAACGGGCAATCTTCGCCAACGCCTCGCGGTTGTCATTTCCCGCGGTTCGGCCGTTCGGTTTACGGTGTCGTCCCATCGCTTTTGAGGCCATTTTTCAAGGCAGCCATGACGTTCGCGGTGCCCAGCCCCGTTGCACGCCAGCTCCCCGCCAAACGCAAAAAAACATGCGTTCAGCCTTATGTGTCGGTTTTGAACCGATGCCCGTCGGATCAAAAATCGCAGTAAATCCTGCATACTGTGAATTTGGTCTGCCGTCCACAGTCCATCGGACATGCTGCGGTGCAATAATTTTTGTTGCAACGCAAAAAAATCACCTTATATTGGGGGTGCCGCAATGTGCGGCGCGGAATTTGATCACGACCGGGTGCGGGCCCGGGGTGTGAACGAAATGACAGATCGAGGATAGAACGATGTCAGAAGTGAATGGAAATGGCGTACAGGAAGCCAAAGAGACGATCGCGGCTGCGGCGGATGCGTTCAAGGCGGTTGAGTCCAATGTGAACGAGGCTTTCTCCGGGCTGGATGTGGCGGTGCCGGAAGCGGTGCGCACGGTCGCGGAAAAGACCGTGAAACAGAGCCGTGAAGCCTATGAGAACGCCAAGGATGCGATGGAAGAGGCCGTCGAGGTGCTTGAGAAGTCCATCGATCAGGCGGGCCAGGGTGCTGCTGCGATCAACCGCAAGGTGATCGACATGACTCAGGCCAACCTCAACACCGGTTTTGACCTTGCCAAGGATATTGCCGGCGCCAGGAACATTGCGGAAATCATGGAATTGCAGAACGCATTCGTGCGCAAGCAGTTCGAAGTTCTGACCGCGCAGGCGGAGGAAATTCGTGCCCTTTCGACGCAGATCGCGTCGAACGCTGCGGATCCGCTGAAAGAGCATGTGACCCGGTCTATTGACAAGGTCATTACGCGGTAACATAGGAAGGGTACAGTTCGCTGCGTGAGTCGCGTAACATGCTTGCGCAGCGCGTAGCGTATCGTATCAGGCAGTGGCGTTGCGTCAGACTGACTTGCCGGATAACGGCAGGCGCGTAAGCGTAGCGTTTGCGAGTAGCGTACCCCTCAAAGTATTTACGTGCCGGAAGGCCCGGAGCGCTCCATCGCTCCGGGCCTTCTTTCATGAGGCAGCACGGTTGCATGATCACGCCCTTGCGCTTAATTTGCACCCGCGCCCGCGGGAGCATCTGTGCCGCTGTAGCTCAGTTGGTTAGAGCGCTTGATTGTGGATCAAGAGGTCCCTCGTTCGAATCGAGGCAGCGGTACCATTACTTTCAACGTTTTAGCTCCCGCCCCGATCTTTGTTCCCACTCGAATTCAGGCGTTTATTCCTACTTTCAGTCTCGTTGCGTCTCACTGACTCGGCACTGGTGTGATCCGGCCATTATTTCCGTGTCTTTCCGGTCCGGAATTTTTCGGTCCATTTGAGGCAGGACCGCATCAACTTCAGATACAGCTTGGGCGGATAGTAGTCGTGGTCGGATTTGGGATAGCCCACCAGATGTGCGTCGACGCCCACCCGTTTCAGGGCCCGGTAGAATTCCTGCAGTTGGGTATGGGGGACATTGTCGTCCAGGAGGCCGCCCTGAATGAGGATTGGGGTTTTTGCATTCCTGACGTGGAAGATGGGCGAGCGTTCCAGGAATGTCTGCAGGTGATCGATGAAGCTGCCGCCCAGATACCAACTCGTCTGGAAATAGCCGTTCGTTCCTTCAAGACTGATGTAGTCGGTCTCACCCGCGATCGGACAGGCGGCCTTGAACATATCGGTCTGGGTCACGATCCAGCTCGTCATGGTGCCGCCATTGCTCTGGCCGATGACGAAGAGCAGGTCCGAGTCGACGATACCCTGATTGATGACATGCCCGACCCCTGAGATGATATCCTGATAGTCGAGTGTGCCGAATTTACCGATGAGGTCCTCGCGGAACTTTTTCCCGTAGCCCAGCGTGCCGCGATAGTTCGCGCGCAGGACGAAATAGTCTTTCGCGGAATAGGCCGCGGTCGGGAAAAATTTCATCAGCGGCAGATACTCATTGAAGTCCACGCCGTTCGGCCCGCCGTGGATTTGCACCGCGAGCGGATACTTTTTGCCTTTCTCATAGTTTGCCGGATAGGTGAGCAGGCCCTCGACTTTCGTGTTGTCCAAAGAGCGCCATCGGATCAGCTCGGTTTTACCGATCGGGATATCGTAAAAGTCCTTGTTGGCGCTGCTGATCTTCCGCGGTGAGAACTTATCGACATCGCTGATATAGATTTCCGGTGGCTTGTCATAGGTCTGTCCGACGAAGGCGAGCTTTGCATTGTCGCCACTCACATCGATCATCGGCGTGACGAGATAGGTATTCATTCCGGGCATGTTCAGGTTTTCCGGCGTGCCGAAGATTTTTTCGAAGGGGTTGCCGTCGATCGGCATGCGGTAAAACGAATAGGTCGCCCGGTCGTTCTCAATGTAATAGAGGCTTTGCGAGTCCGACGCCCATTCCCACGGAAACGGCAACCGGTTCTTGGAGTTGGCCAGCTGGATCGGCGTTCCGCCCTCAGACGGTACGAGTTTGATGTCCCATAGGAACGACCATTTGAACGCACCCGGTGCATTGATGTAGGCGATCCATTTGCCGTCCGGGGAGTATCTGGGGAAATATTTCCAGTGGCGATTGTCCGTCGCGATTTCGCTCACCTGTTTGGTTTCCACGTCCACGACAGAGAGCTGCGCCCTGGTCCAGGCGTCCAGGCCGGGGTCTTCCTGATGGGCGAAGACGATTTTTTCGCTGTCCGGCGCCCAGTCATAGGCCCAGTTGCCGGACCAGTCGCTGACGGTAAATTTCTGTCCCTTTGTGAGATTGACGGCGTTCCCGTTCGCTTTTATGCCGTTGAGCCTGATCAGCCAGAGATGGTTCCGGTTGAACAGCTCCGGGTCTTGAACGACCGGCTCACGATAATCGGGGTCCGGCATCACGAAGGAAATGGAGCCGGAATCGGGCGCCCATTTGAAACTGGAGATATCCTTTTTGAAGTCTGTGAGCGGCGTTCCCTCACCGCCTTCAGCGGGAATCAGCCAGATATTGTTGTGTCCCGATTGCGATGACAGATAAGCCACCGTTTTGCCGTCCGGCGACCATTGCACCGCGGAGACGTGTGAGGAGGGCTCGATAAGCGTGCGGACGGCGTTGCCCGCCACGTCCGAAATGACATACCTGTTCAGATAGACGTCGTTTTTCAGATCGATGGAGTTGATCCCATAGAGGATCTGCTTGTTGTCCGGGGAAAAGGACAGATCGGAGAGCCGCTTTACGGCAAGGCTCAGTTCCGGTGTCCATTTCTTCTGCGCCTGCGTTGACTGCGGCAACAGAACAATGACCGCAAACAGGGACATGCATAAGAAACGCAGAACCGATTTCTCAATGTACATGGGTGCATATTTTGATGATCTGACTGTTGGGAGGGCTAAAAGCATTGCACTCACTGGAATTGATCGGTGGACAACAATTTGTGGACTTGGCGGAAGATGCAGATCGGCAAGTTCACGCTACTTCCGAACCTGGCAAGCGGCAAGTCAAACGCGCTGGGGCATGCGGTGATGACGTCAGGCTGGACCTTGTGCCGGGTATTCAGTTCAACGGAACGGTAAGCCTTGAAACGGTGCCGGCACCGGGGGTCGATGTGATGTCGAACGTCATACCGTAATGGCGGGCAAGTTCCGCGACGACGGCGAGCCCGAGGCCCGTTCCGCCGGGCTTATTGCCCCGCTCGTAAGGTTTCATCACCCGCGCCAGTTCCGCTTTGTCCATGCCGGGGCCGGTGTCGTGAATTTCGATGCACACTGAATTACCCTTGCGGCGGCAACCGATAAGAACGCTTCCTTCGTCGGTGTATTTGATGGCATTGGAGACCAGATTGCTGACAATGCGCATCAACGCCACCGGTTGTGATTCCACGACAGCAGACGAGGGGATCAGCTTCAGAGTCAGGCTCTTTTGCCGCGCTTCCTCTCGGAACATGGCGCCGACATTGTTCAGGACGACCATGACGGGGAACTGCTCCAGCTCGCCGATGCGGGTTTCAACTTCAGCGTGCGGATCGAGCCTGTCCTCATCCTCGGTGCCGCCTGTGTTTTCCCTGTCGGCAGCGTGTCCTGCCTGCGTCGTCGGTGTCGTCTCCTCGAGATTCGAACGCACGAGCTCGTCGAGATAGTCGAAGCTGCTGCTGATCTGCGCCGACGCCGCTTCGTCATCGGCTTTCAGGCGCATGAGTGACATGCGCAGCGACATGAGCGGCTGCTTGATATCATGGGCGGTGGTCGCCAGGCGCGCGCGCCGGGCCTCCGCGATTGCCAGAGCTTTTTCGTGATCCTTCTGCGCCTTCTGCAACGCTTCGCTGATCGCCAGTTTCTCCCGCGTGGTCTCGATTTCGCGAAGCAGCGTGTCGTCATGTGCTTTGCGCATCGCCTGGATGTGCAGGAAGATGGCGAGGGAGAAGGCAATCCCCTCGAAGAACAGCGCGTAGCGTCCGTAAAGTCCGGCAATGTCCTGGTTGAATTCGCCGGGCGTCAGATATCCGTAAATGCCGAACAGGATGGTCGAGATGATCGCGACGGACGCCGCCAGAAAAAACCAGGCGCCTGCCTGTCCCCGCCGCACCGCGAGAAGCCCGGCCGCGAAGTAGAAGACGGCGCAGACAATGACGAACAATAGCGAACCCGTCTTGTAGACGTCGTTCTGGATGAACCATGGCGATGCCAGCATCAGGGCGATGACGGCAAAAACCGTGGCGAGCAACAACCTGTTGAGCTTCGGAAAATGTTCAGGTGCGTTGACAAATGAGCGCGCGAACAGCGAGCCGCTCGCCACCATAGCCAAGCCGATGGGCGCGACGGCGACACTGTTCCAGATCGGCCAGTCGGGCCACAGATATTGAAAGGCGTAACCGTCCGTGTGGAACAGGTAGAGCGCCGAGAGGAGAACATACGCGCCGTAGTAGACGGCCGTGTGGAAACCCAGCGCTACAAGATAAACCGTGCTAACGATGGTCATGCCGATGAGCAGGACCAGAAGCGACCAGTTCATGAGGTCTTCGCCTCGAATGCGCTTCAGGAAATGCTCCGGTGTCTCGATGGACAGCGGGACCTGCGTTGCCTGTTTCGACGAATAGGCGATAAGGATTTCCGCTCTCTCGTCGGGACCAAGCGTTATGTCGGGTGCAAAGTAGCGGTAATCCAGCAGGCGGTCAGCGAAGGGACTTGCCTCGTCGTAGTCCAGCAGTTTGTCGTAACGCGGCTGTTTCGTGTCCGCAGCGTGCACGAGATACACGGCCAGATGTTCGATGTAGGGGAGTTCGACTGCAAGCTTCCAGGTGGCTTTTTCCGTGGTCGCGTTCTTCACCGGAATCCGCAGCCAGAAACGGGCGCGATTGAAGCCAAAATCCACGAGCTTGGTTTTGACGGGGTTGAACTCCCGGTCGCGGTCCAGACGCAGGATCTGGTCGATCGACATGTCCTTGCCGTCATCCACAAGGTAGCGGGTGTAGGGCGCGAGGGCTCGTGCGAAATCACCGGCCTTCAGGTTAACCGTTCCGTTATCTTGCGGCGTTGAAGCTGCGGCTGTGCCTGTTATGGTTGCGCACAGAATGGCGCAAGCAAGCACGGCGAGATGTGCGAGCCGGCGCAAGGGGGGAACAAGCCGTATGAGCAATCCGTGATCCATAACTCACCCAAAGACGGTGATGTGACGGCGATCATTGCCGACGATCATGCACTGGTGCGTTCGGGTATCAAGGAGATACTCGCCGAGACCGGCAGGGTCGATGTCGTGGCTGAGGCCGAGAACGGCCTTGAAGCCATCGCCATGGTGCGCCAGCACAAACCCGACCTTCTGACCCTCGACATTGCCATGCCCTATGCCCAGGGCATCGAGACGTTCGGGGAGGTGAGGCGCTGGAGTCCCGATACCCGGATCATTGTGTTCACCGGCCTCACGGCCATCGGCCTCCTGAGTGAACTTGTGTCGGCGGGTGTCGACGGGCTGTTCATGAAGCGTGGCGATCCGGAACATTTCAGTGACGGCGTGCGGCTGATACTCCGTGGCGCGAAGGTAATCTCGCCGGATATTCTCGAACTCCTTGAGGACAGGGAGGCGGGCGTCGAGCTGACCGCGCGGGAGCGGCAGATTTTGAGCCTCATCGCAATGGGCCGCTCCAACAAGGAGATTGCCGAGCG
>JALCBY010000009.1:25119-53920 GCA_028066055.1 Hyphomicrobiaceae bacterium | reverse complement strand
GGCAGATTTTGAGCCTCATCGCAATGGGCCGCTCCAACAAGGAGATTGCCGAGCGATTGGGTGTCTCTCTGAAAACCGTGGACAATCATCGCACCAACCTCATGCGCAAGCTCGACGTGCATTCCGTTGCGGAGCTGTTGAGCTATGCCCTGCGCGAAGGACTTCTCGATACCGCGGCGCAGGTTTGAATGGCCGCGATCTCACTGCCAGATATTGATGTAAAATATAGCGATGCTGAAGTGTGGGCCGGATAGGGTGAATACCCTATTATGACCGCTGGATGCCCGAAGACCCTGAAGTTCGTTAAGTTATTGAATTCAAAAAGCTATGCCGTGCCCTGCGGCGGGCCGCCCATGGTCATGTCTTCGAGAATTTGCTGTTCGATCTCGTCAAGCAGCTCGGCAAGGGTTCGCTCCAGCTCATCGCGCCGGACGCCTTCTTCAAGCAACGCGCCGAGCAGGCCTGCTGCTCCATGAAGGGCGAGCGAAAGCCGCGGAAGGCCATTCCTCTGTTCCCAGGCCGCGGCGGCGGGCAGCAGAACGGCGTCGACGAGGTCCTGGGTGCGGCAGACCGGGCAGTCATCTCCCATGTCATGTTCGGTCAATATGTCGAGATCGATTTTCATGGGGTGTCCCCCTCCATACGCAGTAAACAGGTTCTCATCTTATCACCCGCAGGACCGGTGGATAACATCTGAGAAATCCCGGTTGGTTTCCGGTGAGTGCTCATAGAGTAAAGTGGACCTCTTAGGGAACTTGTTTTTCAGGTGATCGCCATCGACCGGCGCCTCGCATGTTTCAAATGGTGATCGATGAAGGTCGCTCATCGGTAGGCTTGCGACCAAGCGTCGTCGGGCGTGGTTGCACGGATATGCCGCATGAAAGCCCGTGCCGTTGAGCTTTGCGGCATTGCTGCGGGCAGTAGGAAAGATGTTCGATACTCCATACCAGGCTCGAAGGCGCGAATCGCTACGTCGTTGGCGAGGGTGAGGGCAACTGGAAACGGATTTAAAAGGGTTATGCCGAGACCGAAGCGGACGAATTCGATCGCGGAAACGACGGTAGACGTCTCAATAATGATATTTGCCTCTACACCGGCGTTTATCAGCATTTGATTTATGTTCGAGCGGCTGGCCTGGCGTTTCGTCATGGTAATCAGTGATTGGCCTTCCAGATGCTCTGGATCGACAACTTTCTTTGAACACAATCCGTGATCGAGCGGCATCGCACAAATCATCTTTGACTTGCGAAACGGTACGACCTTCACGCCTGGATTGCGCGGAGCGATGTCGGAGACGGCGATATCGAACCGTCTGTCCAATATGCCCTTCTCGAGGGTATCGGCAGGACAAATTTCGAAGTCGACGCTCACATTTCCGGAACGATTGACGAAATGGCCAATGCGGCTTTGCAGAAACCGGTGGGCGATGGTCGGCGGCGAAGCAATGCGCAACGTTCTGCGTTTGCCGCTCGTCTGTACCGTTCCGTGAATCTGATTTAGCGAGTCAAAAATCGGGTTCAGAGTTTCATTGAGCGTGATCGCCTCCGCGGTCGGCTGCATACGGCCATCTTCACGGATGAAGAGCGTTCGGTTGAGGCGGGCCTCGAGCTTTGCGATGGCGCGGCTAACGGCCGATTGCGAAATACCGAGTTGGCGTCCGGCAGCCGTGGTGGTTCCGGTCACGACCATCGCACGGAGCGCTTCATATTCTCGCAAACTATGCCAGTTGGCTCTCATTTGTGACCTGTGGAGTTGGATGTGCACCTTGCGCGGCAGTTTTCACAGTATATCTGGCGCAATGGTTCTAACTCTAGAACCAAAACGCATAGACAATTTCTTCCGTTACACAAAAACTTCGTTTACGCTGCACACACAATTGTTCGTACCCGTGCCGCGGTGCGGGCAAACCCAAAACAATCAAACTTGCCAAGGGAGGAGTAAAGCGTATGTCTCGAGTCAAAGTGATATTCGCTGCCTTTTTCGCGGTGCTGATAGCCTTTTCGGCTCCGGCATTTGCGAAGGATCTGAAAATCGGCCTCGCGTCCGAACCGACATCGATCGACCCGCATTTTCACAATCTGTCGCCCAACAACGCGTTGGCGCGGCATATCTTTGACCGGCTTGTTCATACCGATGAGAATCAGGCCCTGGTGCCTGGGCTCGCGGTGTCCTGGAAGCCGATCAACGATACCACCTGGGAATTCAAGCTGCGCGAAGGCGTGAAATGGCACGACGGTTCGCCCTTCACGGCTGACGATGTCGTCTTCACCTTTACGCGCGCGGTCAACGTGCCGAACAGCCCGTCGGGTTTCGGCACCTATCTGAAGGGCAAAGAGGCCGTCAAGGTCGACGACCACACGGTTCACATCAAGACACCGAAGCCCTATCCGCTGATGCCGAATGACATGTCGACCTTCGCCATCGTTTCGAAAAAGAACGGCGAGGGTGCCAAGACGGAAGACTATAACTCCGGCAAGGCGGCGATCGGTACCGGTCCCTTCAAGTACAAGGCATATGTGCCTGGCGACAAGTTCGTCTTTGTTCGCAATGACGACTATTGGGGTGACAAGCCGATCTGGGAAGAGGTGACATTGAAGCCGATCAAATCTTCCCCGTCTCGCGTGGCAGCGCTGCTCGCGGGTGACGTGGACATGATCGCGCAAGTGCCGACGACCGACATTGAACGGTTGAAGAAGGAGCCCAAGGTCTCGCTCAGCCAGGGCGTTTCGAACCGCGTCATCTATCTGCATCTGGATCATGACCGCGACAACTCGCCGTTTGTGAAGGCCAAGGGCGGTGGCGACATCAAGAACCCGCTGAAAGATCAGCGTGTCCGCAAGGCGATCTCGAAGGCGATCAATCGCGACGCCATCGTCGACCGTGTGATGGAAGATGTGGCGATCAAGGCCGGGCAACTCCTGCCCAAGGGCTTTTTCGGCGTATCGCCGAACCTCAAGCCGGTCGACTACGATCCGGAAGGTGCCAAGAAGCTCCTCGCCGACGCGGGTCTCAAGGATGGTTTTCAGCTGACCATTCACGGACCCAACGACCGCTATATCAACGACGCCAAGATCGCCGAAGCCGTGGCGCAGATGCTGACACGCATCGGCATCAAGACGGAAGTCGTCACCATGCCGCGCTCGGTATACTTCAAGCGCGCGTCGCGCGGTGGTCCCGACAAGACGCCTGAGTTCAGCTTCATCCTCGTTGGCTGGGGCGCGGGTTCCGGCGAGGCTTCGTCGCCGCTCAAGTCGTTGATCCACACCCACGACAAGAGCAAGGGCTTCGGTGCGTCGAACCGTGGCCGCTATTCCAATGCAGAAGTCGACAAGCTGATCGAGGACGCGCTTGCTACGGTCGATGACGCCAAGCGTCAGGACCTGCTTGCCAAGGCAACCGAGGTTGCGATCGGTGATGTTGCGATCATTCCGCTGCACTATCAGGTCAACACATGGGGCACCCGGAAGGGCTTGAAGTACAAGCCGCGCACGGACGAAGCCACCATGGCCGTTGGTGTCGTAGAGGAATAGTCTTTTACAAACTCGCGCACCGGCCTTTGAACAGGCCGGTGCGCATTCATTTTTAGCGTTTAAAGGGGGAGGGGCGCATGACGGCTTACGTGATCCGCAGGCTCATGCAGAGCGTCGTGGTCGTTCTGATCATGTCCGTCATCGTGTTCTTCGGCGTCAATGTCGTCGGCGATCCCGTCGACATGCTCATCAATCCGGAAGCGGATCAGGAAGATATCGAGGCGGCCATCCGGGCCCTTGGCCTCGATAAACCCATCGGCGAGCAATATCTGTTCTTCCTCAAGAATGCGATTACCGGAAATCTTGGAAAGTCCTTCATATTCGGGGAGCCGGCGCTGCAGCTCATCATCCAGCGCATGCCGGCGACGCTTGAACTCGCGATCACCGCATTGCTGATGGCGATCTTTCTGGGGATTCCCCTGGGGCTCTATGCCGGCCTCAAGCCGGATTCACCTGCATCGCGCACAATCATGGCCGGATCCATCCTCGGCTTTTCCCTGCCCACCTTCTGGGTCGGATTGATGATGATCATGGTGTTCGCCGTGATGCTCGGGTGGCTGCCGTCCACCGGGCGCGGCGAAACCGCGACGTTTCTCGGCATAACGTCAAGCCTGTTCACCCTGAACGGTCTGCAGCATATCTTCATGCCGGCGCTCAATCTGGCGCTGCTCAAGATCTCCCTTGTGATCCGGCTGACGCGCGCCGGCACGCGGGAGGCGATCCATCAGGATTACATCAAATTCGCGCGCGCCAAGGGCCTGTCTCCGCACCGGGTGATCATGGTGCATTTGCTGAAGAATATCCTGATTCCTGTTGTTACGGTGATCGGACTTGAATTCGGCAGTCTGGTCGCATTCTCCGTTGTGACCGAGACGATTTTCGCTTGGCCCGGCATGGGCAAGCTGCTGATCGACTCAATCCAGCAGCTCGACCGCCCGGTGATCGTGGCCTACCTCATTATCATTGTCCTGTTGTTCGTGACCCTCAATCTGATCGTGGACATTCTCTATTCGATCCTCGATCCGCGCGTGCGGCTGGGAGAGAGGGAAGCATGACGACCGTTGAACAGACCGAACTCGATCTTGTTGAAGACGAACATGAACGCATCCTGGCGCAGACGCCGTTTCAGCGATTCAAGGCCGATTTCCTGGAGAGCAAGATTGCAACCGTGGCGCTCGTCACGCTGGTTGCCATTGTCCTCGTCGCGATCTTCGCGCCGCTGATTGCGCCGCAAAACCCTTATGATCTGGCGCAGGTCAGCGTTCTTGATGCGCGGCTGCCCCCGGGAACCAAGAGCGAGTTTGGTTATACCTTCCTGCTCGGTACTGACGGCGCAGGCCGCGATCTCTTCAGTGCGATTCTGTACGGGCTGCGAATCTCATTATCGGTCGGCGTGATGAGCGGTTTCATCGCCCTCGTGATCGGTTCGGCTATCGGTCTTATTGCCGCTTACGCCGGCGGGCGCGTCGATTCCGTCATCATGCGTGTCGTCGATATCCAGCTTTCCTTCCCTGCGATCCTGATTGCGCTGATGCTGCTGGCCGTGTTCGGCAAGGGCGTCGACAAGATCATGATCGCGCTGGTGACGGTGCAATGGGCGTATTACGCGCGAACCGTTCGCGGTACGGCACTTGTCGAGCGGTCCAAGGAATATGTCGAGGCAGGTGTTTGTCTCGGTTTGAGCCGTAACCGCATCCTCTTCAGGCATATCCTGCCAAACTGCCTGGCACCACTGATCGTCGTCGGAACGGTGCAGACGGCTCACGCCATCGCGCTCGAAGCGACGCTTTCGTTTCTCGGTGTCGGCCTTCCCCAGACGGAGCCGTCCCTGGGGCTGCTCATTTCGAACGGCTTCGAATACATGCTGAGCGGGCGTTACTGGATCAGTTTCTTCCCCGGTATAGCGCTGCTGCTGACGATCGTTTCCATCAATCTCGTCGGCGACCAGCTCCGCGACGTTCTCAATCCGCGGCTTGAGCGATGACCACAAAAAAGAAGGGTCCGACACTTTCCGTGCACGATCTGCGCACGCACTTCCACACCAAGGCCGGTGTGGTGAAGGCGGTGGACGATGTGAGTTTCGACGTGAAGGGCGGGCAGGTGATGGGATTGGTCGGCGAGTCCGGTTCCGGCAAATCGGTCACCGGCTTTTCCATCGTTGGCCTCATCGATCCGCCGGGCCGGGTGGTTTCAGGATCGATCAAGTTCAAGGGCGAGGAACTGGTAGGCGCCAGCGAAGAGCGGCTTCAGAAACTTCGCGGCAACCGCATTGCCATGATCTTTCAGGACCCCATGATGACGCTCAACCCGGTCCTGCGTATCGATACGCAGATGACCGAGGCCATCAAGGCTCATCGGGACGTGGATGCCCAGACAGCGTGGGAAGAAGCGCGCGATGCGCTGGGGCAGGTGGGTATACCCTCGCCCGAGGAACGGCTGAAGACATACCCGCATCAGCTTTCGGGCGGTATGCGTCAGCGCGTGGCGATCGCCATAGCCTTCCTCAACAAACCAGACCTGATTATCGCCGACGAACCGACCACGGCTCTTGACGTGACAATTCAGTCGCAGATCATCCACGAAGCGCAGACCTTGTGCCGCAAGACCGGTACGGCGCTCATCTGGATCACCCACGATCTGGCCGTGGTGGCGGGGCTCGCGGACCATATCTGCGTCATGTATGCGGGCCGCATTGTCGAGGAAGGAAAAGCGGACGATATCATCGACCGCCCGTTGCACCCCTATACGATTGGGCTGATCGGGTCCGTGCCGAGCCACAACAAACGCGGGCAGAGGCTCAATCAGATTCCGGGCATGACCCCGTCTTTGCTCAATTTACCGCCGGGATGCGCTTTCCGGAACCGCTGCAAGTTCGACGACGGGGAATGTCTGGATGAGCCCGGACCAACCAGGCCTGTTCGCGGGCGTTCGGTGCGCTGCTTTCATCCGCAAAGGATGGAGGTCACGTCATGACACCGATGGTCGAGACGAAAGAGCTGACGAAACGGTTCGTCAAACGCCCGGATCTCGCGGGACGGATTGCCGGCAAACTCGGTGCAAACGTGCATGAGCAGGTGGTTCATGCGGTTGACGGTGTCGACCTTCAGGTCGCCAAGGGTGAGGTGGTCGGTCTCGTCGGTGAATCCGGATGCGGCAAGTCCACAATCGGGCGGATGATCGCCGGCATTCTGGAACCGACCTCGGGTCACATTTCCTTCAAGGGGCAGAATGTGGACGAGCTTGAAGGAGACGAAGCGCAGCGTGCGAAACTTGCAGTGCAGATGATCTTTCAGGATCCGTTTGCTTCGCTCAACCCGCGTCAGCGCGTGGCCGGCGTCATCGGGGAGGCGCCGCTCGTACACGGGATCGTGCCGCGGAACGAGCTGAACGGCTATGTCGATGAGATGCTCAATCGGGTCGGCCTCGATCCGGAGTTCAAGCGCCGCTATCCGCATCAGTTTTCGGGTGGACAGCGCCAGCGGATCGGTATCGCCCGGGCGCTTGCGGTTCGGCCGGAATTTCTCGTATGCGACGAAGCGATTGCCGCGCTCGACGTGTCGATTCAGGCGCAGGTGTTGAACCTGTTTATGGATCTGCGCGAGGAGTTCGACCTCACCTATCTGTTTATCAGCCACGATCTTGGTGTCGTCGAACACATTTCCGACCGTGTGATGATCATGTATCTCGGCCGGATCGTGGAATCCGCTCCCGCCGAAGAACTGTTCGCCAAGCCCAACCATCCTTACGCGCAAGCTCTGCTCGCGGAGGTGCCGAGGCTCGACCAGCGCAAACGTGACTTCCATCCGATAAAGGGGGAGATTCCCTCGGCAATGAACCCGCCGAAGGGATGCCATTTCCACCCGCGCTGTCCGCATGCCTTCGATCGCTGCCGGACCGAAGCGCCAGCCTTGAAGGAGATCGCACCGGGCCGTCTCTCAGCCTGTCATCTAAACGATAACAATGGAGCCTGACCGCATGTCAGATCCGAAACAAAAAAGGAGTTTGGAAAATGGACACACCATCGTCGGAAGAAATTCTCGCCGGTATCCAGGAATGGGTAAAAATAGAAAGCCCGACCAGCGATGCCGATCACGTCGAGCAGATGATGGACCTGGTGTCCGATACCTTCAAGGAACTCGACTGCAGGATTGAGCGTATTCCGGGCGAGGACGGCCGGGCAAGCCACGTTTCGGTGTCGTCGCCCTGGGGTGGGGACGAGAAGGGCATTCTCATGCTTTCCCATCTCGACACGGTTCATCCCGTCGGTACTCTTGAAGACCTGCCAATCCGTGTCGAAGGTGACAAGGCTTATGGGCCGGGAATCTACGACATGAAGGGAGGAGCCTATCTTGGTCTGACGGCCTACCGCACCCTGGCGCAAGCGGGTGGCGAAACACCGCTTCCCATCCGGTTTTTGTTCGTGTCAGACGAGGAAACCGGCAGCACGACATCGCGCAAGCATATCGAGGCTGCGGGCGAGAAGGCCAAATACGTATTGGTAACGGAGCCTGCGCGCGACGGCGGCAAGATCGTTACGGGACGGCAGGGCTCGGCGCGTTTCGTGATGCGGACGCAGGGGCGCCCGGCCCATTCAGGCAGCCGCCATAAGGAAGGACGCAGCGCCATCCTCGAAATGGCGAAACAGATCGAACTCATTGAAGGGCGGACGGACTACAACCGCAATTTCACGGTCAATGTCGGCATGATCCAGGGCGGCACGGCAGCCAACGTCATTCCGGAGCATTGCACGGCATCGCTGGATTTCCGCTTCCGCGATCTCGACGTGGCGGAGGAGATGATCTCCTGGGTGCAAAGCCTGGATTCTTTCAACCCGGACGTCGCATTCACCGTCGACGGCGGCATGACGCGCCCGCCTTTCGAAGAGACGCCTGCGATCAAGGATCTCTTCGAGCACGCCAAGGGACTTGCCGCGGAAATCGGCTTCGAACTCGTCGGCACGTTCACCGGCGGCGGCAGCGACGGCAATTTTCTGGCCGGCAAACTGCCGGTTCTCGATGGCCTCGGTGTCGACGGCGAGGGCGCACACACACTGCACGAGCATCTGCTTGTTTCATCGCTTGTGCCCCGGATGTTGCTGATGCGGCGTTTGATGGAGACGTTGCACTAGCGTTTCCATGCGATGTCGGGCAATGCGGAACAGACTCACGAAAGCCACGCTTAACCTCACATCCGAAAACGCAAATTGACCACGCGGCGTCGCGGGCGTCTAATCGCGACTCACCATGGCGCGCGACGTTTCAGACTGGCCGAAAACGATCGTCCATGCCGACATGGATGCGTTCTACGCGGCCATCGAGCAGCTGGACGATCCATCATTGCGGGGCAAGCCGATCCTGGTGGGGCCGAACAGCGACCGCGGTGTCGTGCTCACGGCGAGCTACGAGGCGCGGCCCTACAGGGTGGGCAGCGCCATGGCCATGGCGAAGGCACGGCGGCGCTGTCCAGACGCGGTGATCGTGCCGCCGCGGTTCGACCGTTACACGGAAGTGTCCAAGAGTATCATGGGCGTGTTTGCCGATTTTTCCCCGCATGTGGAAGCGATCAGTCTCGATGAGGCGTTTCTCGACCTCACCGGCACCAATCACCTTTTCGGACGACCGAGGGAGTTGGGCACGAAACTCAAGGATGCAGTGCGCGAGGCGACCGGAGGACTTACCGTTTCCGTGGGCATTTCCGGCACCAAATACGTTGCCAAGGTTGCGAGCGACTACCGGAAGCCCGATGGACTGACAATTGTTCCGCCGGAGGAAGCCCAAGGCTGGCTCGCCCCCATGCCCGTCACGCGCCTCTGGGGCGTCGGACCCAAGACCGAAAAGCGGCTTCATGCGATCGGGCTTGAAACCATCGGCCAGGTGGCGGCAGCCGACCCGGACTGGCTGTCGGACAAGCTCGGGCGCGTCGGGCAGCATTTTCACGCCCTTGCCTGCGCGCAGGACCCACGCCGCGTCGAAGGGCAGCGCCGGTCGAAAAGCATCGGATCGGAGCGGACGTTGGGGCAGGATGTTTCCGACAGAGAGGAGATACGACGCTATCTGCGTCGTTCGGCAGACGAGATCGGACGACGGCTGCGGCGCAAGCGCTATCTGGCATACGGTGTGCGCGTGAAGCTCAAAACGGCCGGGTTTCAAATCCTGACGCGCCAGCATCGCCGCCGTCAACCAACCGACGTTGCCGACGCGCTCTACGAAGATGCATCACTCATTCTCAATAATTTCGACCACCCGGGCCCGTTCCGGCTGGTGGGTCTTGCGGCCTACGATCTTGTACGGCAGGAGCAGACCGATCAGGCCGATCTTTTCTCCGCGCCGCAGCGCCCACGCAAGCTCGAGACTGCGATTGATGATCTCAAGGAGCGGTTCGGTCCTAACGTGTTGCGCCGCGCGACCGACCTGCGCAAGGCCCGGCAAACGCCGAACCTCGATTTTCTGCATGATGACGAAGAAGACGACGACGAAAAGTAATGTCTTAGGTCTTACCGATCCCGCCATGCTTGCGTGACCAGGTGGCGGCGTCCTCAGTATAGGCTTCCAGCGCTGATCGCGCGGTCTCGTCCAGTGCGCCGATATTCTCTGCCACCGCAATGACATCGCCGAGGGTGGTCAGCGCGATTGTTTCAGCGTGGCCGGGAAAGATGTTGTAGGCGAACAGGACGAAGATGCCGACCACGTCCGCCTCGGCGCGCTCCAGTGCCCTCTTGAACGTGGTTTTCGTACGACCGTCCGTTGTTACGTCATCAATGAGGAGGGTGCGGGCGCCGGACTCGAAATCACCCTCGCATTGCGCGAACCGTCCGAAACCTTTCGCCTGTTTGAGGGCAACGACCAGTGGCACCGACAGCCGGTCAGCGACCATGGATGCGAAGGGAACGCCGGCCAGTTCGCAGCCCGCAATCTGATCGAATGACGTGCGGCCCACATCTGCCTCAATTCTTTCAAGCGCAAGGTCCAGCAGCCGTGCGCGGGACTCGGGCCGCGAGATGAGACGCTTTATGTCAATGAATACAGGGCTGGCCCAGCCGGATGAGAAAAAGAACGGATCGCCGCCCGTACGCGTGTAAACGACCTTTTCCTGAAGCAGAAGTTCGGCAGCTTCCCGAGCGACGCTGGTTTTTTCACTCACGCCTCGATCTCCCCTTCGTCATTCGCCGCGTGCGATAGCGCCCGGGCCATCACTTCGGCTCCGGCGAAGAAGTCCTCCATCTCCATTGCCTCGTGCGGATTGTGGCTGCCCTTGTCGTTGCGCACGAAGACCATTGCTGAGGGAATTCCCTGATTGGCGAAGATTGCCGAGTCGTGCCCGGCACCCGATGGCATGATTTCACATGGCACGCCAGCGGTCTCCGCCGCTTTGCGGAGCATCGACACGACATTCTCGCTCATGCGCGCGGGTTCTGTATAAACCTTCTCGCCGAGATCGAACGTCACGCCGCGCCTTTCGCCGATCTGTCTGCATTCATTCTCGATCAGGTTGCCGAACGATTCCAGCGTCTTGGTATCCTGGCTGCGATATTCAAGCGCGAATGTCACCTCGCCCGGCACGCGGGAGACCGCGTGTTCGTCCTTGTTCGTTTCGACAATTCCCGACGTGACCACGAGGTCCTCGCCCCATTCCAGCAGGATGCGCCAGTGTTCATCGATGCGCATCAGCAGTTCGGACATGGCGAGGACCGCGTCATGGCGCAGCCATCGTGGGACGGCGCCCGAATGCGCCGCTTCGCCTTGGCACGTCACGCGCCGATGGCGGACATTGCCGCGGATGCCGGTGACGAGACCGACCGGCTTCTGGCGCGCAATCAGCACCGGTCCCTGCTCGATATGCAGTTCGATCCAGCAATGAAAATGGTCAGGCGTGACGAGCGGGCGGGCGGCCTTGATGGGTTCCAGGTCAACGCCGCAGGACGCCATATGATGTTCGAGCGTTTCGCCGGAAACACGGTGCCGGCTGCTCAAGTCGCTGTCGGTGAGAAGACCGAACATGGCGCGCGACCCGAAATAGCACGGACCACCGTACCAGGCGCTCTCCTCTCCGCGCAGCACGGTCAGTTCCATCGACCTGAGCGGTTGGCCTTTCTCATTTGCGGCCAGCAGTGCCAGAAGGGATGAGATCACGCCGGCCGCGCCGTCAAAGTTTCCGCCCTGGGGAACGCTGTCGAGATGGGAACCCGACGCGACAACCGGCAGTGCGGGATCGCGCCCCTCCAGGCGCACGATCAGGTTGCGCGCAGCGTCCCAGCGGGTTTCCAGACCGTGGTCCTGCCCAAGTTTTTCGATGATTTCAATGGCTTGCGTCTCGCCGAGGCCATAGGTTTCCCGGCTGATGCCCACCCCGTCGAAGGACATCTCGCGGAACCGGTCAAACAGATCGCGCGCGAGATTGCGCAGATCTGCGTTCAACAATGCAGAGCTGGGCGAACTGGCCTCGAAAGTCGGCGCATCGTTTGCCACGAAAGGCCTCCTGTAAACGCGAAACGGCGCCCGGCGGGCGCCGCTTTCTCCTCAGGAAGCACTGAATCCTAGCTTAAACGTGATCGCTCGACAAGCACCCAGACAATTGCCTGAGCCGTATGATCAAGATAGGTGTTTTGCCATGTTCAAGCGCTTAGACGTCATCGCGGCGTTACTGATTGCCGCTACGCTTTTCGCGGCCAGCGAGTTGCATGGGCGCGAACCGTTCACACTCGACTCTGTACGCGCCCAGGTGGTGCGGGACTATGGCGGGGTTTCTCAGCTTTCGACGCAAGCCTTCGCGGCCCGGCTGGCGCGCCGGCCGGATGTCCTGCTTCTCGATGTACGCGAAGAGGATGAGTATGCGGTGAGCCATCTGGCAGACGCGGTTCGGGTCGATCCCGATATATGGCGTGGGACCTTCATGAACAGATTCGGAGAAAATGTCCGCGGCAAGACTGTGGTCTTCTATTGTTCCGTGGGTGTGCGCTCGTCACGTCTCGCCGAGCGGGTGCGGACCACCCTCAAGGAACAGGGAGCGAAAGCCGTCTACAATCTCGATGGTGGGATCTTTGCGTGGCACAACGAGCGCCGCCCGCTCGTGAACGCAAAGGGAGAGACCGATTTCGTTCATCCCTTTGACAGCTATTGGGGACAGCTGGTGAAGCGTGGAGAGCTTGCTCGCAAGTCACCTGAGTGAGGCGGGTGCGGTAAGCCGCGGTCTCAGTGCGTAACGGCCGATCAGTCCGAGGATTTTGGTTCCCGCGAGGATGGTTCCCTTGATGGTTCCGGAGATTTTGGAAACGCCGATGCGCGGACGATAGCTTACCGGAACTTCCTGTACGGAAAGTCCCAGAAGCGCCGCCTTGATCTGCATCTCGACCGTCCAGCCATAGGTTCTGTCCTGCATGCGGAGGCGGTCGAGCGCGCGCGCATCAATGGCGCGGAAGGGTCCGAGATCGGTGTAGCAGGTCCGCCACAAACCGTTCATCAGCTTGCAGGCAAGCCAGTTGCCGAACCGCTGCTGGATCGTCAGCGCGCCGCGCTCGGCACGCCCAGCGACCCGCGACCCGATAACGAACTCGCAATTGCCGTCGACAACGGGATCGACCAGAAGACCGAGTTCATCGGGATGATCCGAATAGTCGCCGTCCAGGAACACAATCACATCTGCATTTCTGCAGGCCGCAATTCCGGCGAGACAGGCCGCGCCGTAGCCGCGCTCGGTCTCATGGACGACCTTTGCGCCATGGCGTCGGGCGACGTCGGGCGTACCGTCACTGGAACCATTGTCAGCAACCACGATCTCGTCGACCCAGTCCGGCACGTCGGCGATGACCCGCGAGATGGCGCGGGACTCGTTGAGAGCCGGAATCACGACACTGATACGCTTGCCTTTTCTCATGACGTTTCCTCTGCATTCTTTACGAAGTTCACAGGTCGTACGGATGCGGCAATCGTTTTCCGTCCCTCCCAGATCAGTACGCCCCAGGCCGGAAGCCAGATCAGCCAGACGATCCCGTGTTTGAACACGGCATAGGTATCGTGTGAGAGGAAGTAAAAGGCCGTGTAATAGAGCGGGAGCGTGGCCGTCAGCAGCAGCAGGCCGAAGACAGGACGCAGCGGCAGGAACGGCAGCACCCAGGCATAGTACCAGGGGAACTGGGCGGGTGAGAGCAGGAACATGGTTGCCGCAACGATCAGCCATTTATCGGCGGTATCCTGCGCATCGATGGCCGGTCGCCGGCACTGCCAGAGCACGACCACGCCGAGGATGAGTGCGATCATGCCTCGGGCCAGGAAGGCGGGTTGAATGGCCTCGATATTCAATGCTGTGAGCAGCCAGTCCGATGCGTCGACGATCAGCGGTGAGAGAGCACTGTTCGTCGTCCATTTGCCGGCATAGGCGACAAGTCCGGAAGATTGGTCGAAGCCGGCCGAGACAAGCGGCCAGGCAAACAGCGCACACGCGGCGGCCGCCAGTAGGATGCAGGCGAAAAGAATACGTGGTTGGTCAAGATATTTGCGCCAAACCAAGGGTAGGAGGACCACCGGCCAGATCTTGATGCCCGCGGCCAATGTCAGGCTTGCCGTGGCGCTAAGTGGGCGATTTCGCAACGAGAAAAACAGAGCGCCCAAAACCAGCGGAACGAGCAGGGCATCCATATGGGCGGAATTGTAGAACTCTTTGAGGACGACCGGGTTCCACCAGTAGAGCGTGGCCCAAAGCGGAGAACGGCCCAATTGCCGCAGTAGAAGGAGCAGCAACCCGATGCTGACGATGTCCGCCATCAGAATGAGCGCGCGCCATCCGCTCAGGTTCCACGGTGAGAGCCAGTGCGCGATGGCGAACGCACCCTGTGCAACCGGCGGGTACAGCGTGCGCAGTTCGGGATGGTTCACGCGGCCCAGCACAAGACCGGACTCCTTGGCCAGTTTTCCGAGCGCGGTGGTGCCGGGATCGGCCGCCATTGCGGCCTCCGGTGAGGTGGCGTAAGGGTTGATCCCGTTCGCCGTCACCGCACCGTCCCAGAGATAGCGCTGATAGTCGTCTTCGAGCGCGGGTTCGCTGGAGAACAGGACAAGCCGCATCGCGAGACCTGCTGCGATCATCACCCAGAGCAGATATTTCGCGGAATCTGAGGTTAGGCGTGAGGACGCGCGAATGATGAGGGGCAGGGCGAGGTAAATCACGCCGGCACCGGCCAGGGCTCCCGCGAGCCAGAATACCGGCATGTCCTTGACCGCGTAGGCGTAGCCGAACAAGGGTGAGGCGACGGCGAGCCAGATGGTCAGGCCAAGCAGAGCGGTGCCGATCACACCCCAGCATATGAGCGTGTGGTGTTCCGCCGGAGGTCTGGTCAAGGATTCTGACATATCGCTGCGGATTTTATCCGTATGCGTGCCATTTCCGAGAATCAAATGACCTCAAATGCTGATCACGATGAGTTTTTCGGCGGACGTGCAACCAAAAGGATGAGGGGGATCGCGGCGGCGGAAACGAGCGTATAGATGCCGAAAGCATTGAGATGGCTGATCATTGCTGCCTGCCGCGCCATTTCCTCCGAAAGACGCGCCAGCGATGCAACACTGTCCGTGCTCCATTCCCCGCTGACCCACGGCAGCAGCAATTGCGGTGTGAATGGTGTGATCTGTTCGGTCATATATTCATAATTTGTTGCGGTCGAGCGAATGATCTGGGTGACGGTGAGTGAGATGAAAAAACTCGTGCCGATGTTCCTGAGCAGGTGAAACACGGAAGATGTCTCCGCGCGGACGGAAGCCGGCAGGGTGGAGAAGGTGGCGATCGTCAACGGTACCCAGATGGTGCCGACAGCCAGGCCCTGAACCACGCCGTTCAGCATGAGTTCGGTGACAGTCACGTTCAGGTCGAACGTGGTCAGCCAGTAACCGGAGATCACCATGGCGCTGAAGCCGGCGAGCATGCTCTTTCGCGGATATTTCTGGCCAATGAACATGGCCGTGAAAAAGCCGATCATGGCGCCGAACCCGCGTGAGCCGAGAACATAGCCGATCAGAGAATCCGGATAGCCGACATGGTCACGCAGAAGCGACGGCAGTACCACCATCGGCGTGAAGTTCAGCATGCCATAGATGAATACCAGCACCAGACCGAGGGCGTAGTTTCGGTTGCGCAAAAGGCTCAGATTGAGGAACGGATTGCGGGCCGTCAGGCTATGGGCGATGAACAGGTAAAAGGCGAGGGCGGCAACGAACGTCTCAAGCTGGATTTCGGTGGAGTCGAACCAGTCGAGCCGCTGACCGCGCGACAGGACGAGTTGCATGCAGGCGATCGCCACCGAAAGCAGGATGAATCCGGTCCAGTCCAACGGCGCGTGCCCCTCCGGCTTGTCCTTGGGCAGTACGAGATACAACCCGGCAACGGCGACCACACCAACCGGCACGAGGACATAGAATGCCCATCGCCATGTCGAGACCTCCGCCATTACGCCGCCGACGACCGGCCCAATGAATGCGCCGAGCACAACGCCGATGCCGAACAGTCCGATAACGACGCCGTGCTGGCGTTTGGGATAGGTATCGAGCGTGATGGTCTGCGTTAGTGGTGTCATCGGTGCGCCAAGTGCGCCCTGAACAACGCGCCAGAAGACCAGTTCTTCCAGCGAATTCGCCGTGCCGCAAAAATAGGTCGCGACAGTGAAGCCGCCGACGGACCACAACATCACGGATCGTTTGCCGAGGCGCGCTACGAGCCAACCGGTCATCGGCGTCACGACCGCCGTGGCGAGTATGTTGAAGGTCATGGTCCAGGTGATTTCATCGGCGGTAGCCGACATGGTTCCCTGGAGCTGGGGCAGGATCGTCGACACGACCAGGATCGTGGTGCTGTAGAGCGAGGCGCTCAGGGTCACCGTGAACAGAATGATTGCGCGCCGTGCCGGAGACAGTGAGTTCTCCAGGTCATCGACGGCAAAATCGACGGTGGTTTCGGTCGCCATGCTTGAAGTCGTAACCTTGTTGACTGTATGCTGGGCAATAGTAACGATGCTTACTAAATTTTGCGAGGTTCGATTTGCGGCTTTCAGAAGGACGTTATCTGGCATTCCTGATTCAGGACGCGGCGCGTTTGCAGCGCACGGTCTTTGACCGGCGCGTGCGCAAACTCGGTTTTACACGCACACAATGGCTGTTGCTGCGCCGCCTTGAGACGCAGCCGGGCGTCAGCCAATCCGAACTGGCGGAGATGCTGGAGATCGAAAAGGCGACCGCCGGACGTCTGATCGACCGGTTGGAAGAAAACGGATGGCTGGAACGGCGCGCGGACAGCACTGACCGGCGGATTAACCGGATCTATCTCACGGATGCAGGCCGCAAGATTCACGACACCATCGGTCCGCTGGCGGAAGCCATGGTGGAGGAAGAACTTTCGGGTCTCAATCGCAAGGAGCGTGAGCAGCTCACGGACCTTCTTATTGAAGTGAAACGGCGGCTTCAGGAAATGGCGGAAGAGAACGACCTTATTGAGCCTGCCCGGCTTGAGGCTGAAGATGCCTAGGAAACGAACAACAAAGGCTACCGCGAAGCCGCGTGCGAAAAAGGCTTCGCCGGTCGTGGCTCCGCAGGCTCCGGAGCAACACGAGCCGGAGGCACAAGAGAAAAGAGGACGGTTTACACGTGTCCTGATGCGGGTCTTCCTGTTGATCGCTGTTCCGGCGGTAGCTATAGCGGCAGCGGGCTTCTACTGGCTCCAGGGCGCGCGCTATGTCTCGACAGAGAACGCCTATGTAAAGACCGACATCGCCAAGCTGGCGGCTGAAGTGTCGGGCAAGGCCGTTGAGGTCCGGGCGCACGCCCACATGCAGGTCAACGAGGGCGATGTTCTGGTCAGGGTCGATCCGCGCCCCTTCGAGATTGCGCTGTCGCGGGCGCAGGCCGAACTCGATGCGTCACGGCAGGAGGTCGAGACTTTGCGCGCGACACTGGCCGAGGCGCATCAGGAACTGGAGGAGGCACAGGACCGGGCCGCATACTACCGCAAGCGGTATGAGCGGCAGAAAACGCTGGCCAAGCGCGGCATCATCGCCGAGACCAGAGGCGATGAACTTGAAAACGACGCCAATGCGGCGACCGACCGCGTGGACATGGCGCGCCAGAAAATCCGGCGCGTGATGGCCTCGCTTGGAGGTGTGCCGAGCCGGCCGGTGGATGAACATCCGCTGGTGCGGGCAAAGATCGCCGCGGTTGAGAAGGCCAAGCTCGACCTCGAACGAACCTCGGTCAAGGCGCCGTCCAGCGGAACCGTCGTTACGGTGCCGTTGGTGACGGGAGAACAGATCAGCGCATCTGAGCCTCTGTTCGCCATCGTCACCGACAAATCCCCGTGGGTCGACGCCAACTTCAAGGAAACCGAATTGACCCATGTTCGCGTTGGTCAGCATGCGACAATTGAGCTCGATACGTATCCGGGCGTGACTTGGCGGGCGAAGGTGAAAAGCATTTCGCCCGCGACCGGCGCGGAATTTGCCATCCTGCCGCCGCAGAACGCGTCCGGGAACTGGGTCAAGGTTGTCCAGCGCCTGCCTGTTCGGCTTGAATTGATCGAGCGTGCTGGAAGCCCGCCCCTGCGCGCTGGCATGACCGCGACGGTCACGATCGATACCGTGCGTGAACGCACAATCGATGATCTGCTGGGCAGTCTGACCGCTCTGGCCCAGGGGCATTCCGTAAAACCCCAAGATGAGGCCGCTGCATCGAAGTGAGGGACAGGACGCGCGGCTAGTCCTCCGGCGCGGCACGAAAATCGCCGGTCTCCGGATCGAGGGTCCAGAGTTCGCCGCTGGAGATGTCGAACCATGCACCGTGAAGCTTCAGTTTGCCTTCTTTTTCAAGTTTGGCGACGTAAGGAAACGAGCGCAGATTCTCAATCGAGTTGCGGATCGAAATCCGTTCAAGTGCGGTCTGCCGCTCGCTTTCGGTCATCAACGCGTTGGCGCTAACCGACTCTGCGGCCGGTGCAAGCAGTTCCATCCATTTGCCGATGAAATCGCCGGGCGCGAGCGGTTCGGCGTTCGGGTCGAGCGCCGCCTTGATGCCGCCGCACCGGCCATGACCCATGACGACGATGTATTTCACCTTCAGGCTCTGGACGGCGAATTCAACCGCCGCCGACGTGGAGCGGTACTCGCCGTCGGGTGTGTAAGGGGGCACAAGATTTGCCACGTTGCGAAGAACGAATATTTCACCTGGACGGGAATCGAAGATTATTTCAGGCGCCGCGCGTGAATCGCAGCAGCATATCACCAGCGCTTCTGGCGTCTGGCCTTCCGCGGCAAGCTCCTCATAGCGCTTGCTTTCAAGAGTGTAGCGGCCCTGTTTGAATTCCTTGTAACCCCTGATCAGGGCAGGCGGGAATGACGTCATTTGGTTCCTCTAGTTTTTCCGGACCATTTCGCGCAGACGGAATTTCTGGATTTTTCCTGTCGAGGTTTTCGGCAGCGGCCCGAATATCACATCACGTGGACACTTGAAGCCCGCGAGATTGTCGCGGCAGAAGGCAATGATCGCATCGCCGTTTGCCTCGCCGACGCTCGGCTTCAGGTCCACAAACGCGCATATCGTCTCACCCCATTTTTCATCCGGCCGTGCGACAACCGCTGCCTCCATGATGTCGGGGTGTCGGTAAAGCACCTCCTCGACCTCAAGGGATGAAACGTTTTCGCCTCCGGTGATGATGATGTCCTTGGCCCGGTCCTTGACCTCAAAATAGCCGTCGTCGTGCCAGACGGCGAGGTCGCCCGAGCGGTACCAGCCGTCACGCAAGGCGTCATCGGTGGTTGAGGGGTTTTTTAGATATCCCTTCATGACCGAGTTGCCGCGCACCATGATCTCGCCGATCGTCGTTCCGTCACGTGGCACAGGCTCGGCCGTGGCCGGGTCCGCGACGATCATGTCCTCAATCATCGGATAGGAGATGCCCTGGCGCGCCATGTGGTTGTGGCGGGTTTGCTCGTCCATCTCGTTCCAGTTTCTCATCGGAGCGCAGAAGGTGGACGGACCGTAGGTCTCGGTCGTTCCATAGAGATGCAGCACCTCGAAGCCGAGCTTCTCCATCTCGCGAATGATCGCCGAAGGCGGTGCGGCACCACCGGTCGCGACCATGGCGTGTTGGGAAAACTCTCTTTTCTCCGATTGCGGCGCATGCACGAGCATGTTCAGGATGATCGGGGCGCCGCACATATGCGTGACCCGCTGCTTCTCGATCAGCTCAAAAATGCGCTTTGGCTCGACCTTGCGCAGGCAAACATGCGTTCCGCCCACCGCAGTCACGCCCCATGTGAATGTCCAGCCCGAGCAATGGAACATGGGCAGTGTCCAGAGATAGATGCTCTCATGGTCCAGCTTCAAGGTGAGGGCGTTCGACAGTGCGGAGAGATATGCACCCCGGTGGCTGTAAACCGCGCCTTTCGGATTGCCGGTGGTACCGGAAGTGTAGAGAAGACAAATCGGGTCCCATTCGTCTTCAGCGCCTGGCGGGTCGAACGTCGAGTCCGCCTCGCGCAGAACGTCTTCATATTCATCACCGCCAAAACCGGGAATATCGGGCTGCTCCGGATCGGCAATGTCGATCACAGGCGGCGGATTTCCCATTTCGTCAAGCGCGGGTGTTATGGCGTCGCCGAAGCCTCGGTCAGTGAGGAAAAGCTTGGCTTCACCGTGCTGAAGACAAAAGGCGATTGCCTTGGTATCGAGCCGGATGTTGATCGGATTGAGTACCGCCCCCAGCATGGGTACGGCATAGTGGGCCTCAAGGAGGGCGGGTGAGTTTGCTGCGAGTATGGCGACCGTATCACCTCGGCCGATGCCACGCTCGGACAGAGCGTGCGCGAGACGGCGGCAGCGCGCATAAAATTTGCCATACGTAAACGCGCGTTCATTGTCGATGACAGCGACTTTATCCGTCCAGAATTGCGCCGCGCGGGCGAGAAAACTCACGGGCGTCAGCGGCATATGATTGGCCGGGTGTTTTTGTAGTTCCGGTCCGGTGTAGGTCATCGCACTTCAATCCTTGCGCTGCTCGAGGAAGCGGGGATTGGTGATAGCCAATTCCGCTTCGAGATAGGTGAGCAGTTTCGCTGCGGCTTCTTTGCCGGATAGATTGTGCTCATCGCCGCAGCGGAACCTTGTGGCGAGCGAGGAAAGGTTCTCCGCACCGAAGGCTTTCAGGAGGCTCTCGGCAGGGTCGGCGCAGGACAGGCGCCGTCTTGCAATCGACAGTGCATTGGCCGTCATCGCGGAGGTGTAGCGTTTTTCCGCCGGAAGCGCAGGCATGATTTCATGGACGAAGGTGTCGGTGGCGACATCGATCAGGGTCTGTGCCTTCGAAGCTCGCCCGGTCATGATTTTCCCTCCAGCGCTGTAATGCCCTGCAACGCCTCATGTTCCATCTGTGGCGCCATCACGCCCGTGAGAAGCAGCTCGATTGACGGCTCGCCGCCCGTGATATGACGTTCCCCCTGTAGCAACGCCACGACCGCCCAGCGGGCCGCGGCAAGAATTTCCCAATAAGGGACGATACCCGGATCAAGCGGTTCATCGCTCTCCGTATTATAACCGCGATAAAACGCATGCCGCGATCCAATGCCACCGGCCTCGCGCGCGTCTGCGCCGAAACGCCAGCAACGGGCACAGAACCAGCCGATGTCTATGTGTCGGTCGCCCCAATGGCAGAATTCCCAGTCCAGAATTCCGGTCAGGCTGCCGGCTTCGGCCATGAAGTTTCCGGTACGGTAATCGCCGTGACACAGCACAATCTGGCCGGTTTCCGGAGCGCTGCGCTCCAGCCACGAAATGATGAACTCGAGGGCGGGGCGTGGCTCGGAGACGGTATCCAGATTGGCGCGCATCTGTTCGACCTGAACGAGCGCTGGTGGACGGTCTGGAATAGTCAGGAATTCCAAGCCCTCTTGGGGCGGTCGAACGGAGTGGATCCGGGCGAGCTCCCGTCCCAAGGCTTCTGCCAGCTCATCCCCTTTCTCTTGCAGAACGGGATCACGGACCATGTCACGGCCCTGTGCATAACCGCCGATTTCGCCGACGATCATGAAGGGCGCGCCTATCATCGTTTTGTCGCGCGAGACGGCAATGGGCACGGGCACCCGCGCCCCGGCCGCATGGGCAGCCTTCAGGCAACGGAACTCGTTGGCGCGGTCATGGCTCATGGAGATGCGCGAGGTCGCATCGGTCCTGAGCACCCAGTTGCGAACACCCGACTGGCAACCGCCTGCAACATGCACGCCGATGCGCCAGTTCTCGCCAATTGCGCCACCGGAGAGCAGGCTTGCTTCCTCGATCTTCACGGCATCCGCTCCGATCTCGCCTGCAAGCCATTCCTGAAGCGGAGTGAGGTTCTCCGGATCGAGGGTGCGTGATCTCGTATCGTGCGCCATCAGGAAGGAGCACCCCAGCTCCAGAAGTCGCGGCCTTCCGCGCGATAGGTGTTGGCAAGCACCATCTTGTGGACCTCGTCGGCTCCATCGAGAATGCGGGCCTGGCGGGCGTAGCGGTACACCCATTCGAGGATCGTGTCCTTGGAGTAGCCGCGCGCGCCGTTGAGCTGAATTGCGGTGTCCACCACCTTGTGCAGCATGTTGGCGCAGTGGACTTTCGCCATGGAGACTTCCTTGCGGGCGAAGTCACCCTGATCGAGCTTCCAAGCGGCGTTCATGACCAGCAGGCGGCCCATGTGGATCTCCTTGGCCATGTCCCCCATCATGAGCTGGACGGACTCGCGGTCGGCCAGCTTGACGCCGAAACCCTCGCGTACATCGATATAGTCCTGCGCGATCTTCATGCAACGCTCGGAGAGTCCGAGCCAGCGCATGCAATGGGTGAGGCGGGCCGGACCCAAACGCATCTGCGCCACCTTCATGCCGCGCCCGACTTCCAGCAACCGGTTTTCGTCCGGAATTTCCATATCGGTGAAGGTCAGTTCGCAATGGCCGCCATGTTCTTCCGGCCCCATGATGGGCACCTTGCGCACGAGCTCAAAACCCGGCGTTTCCTTGTGCACCATGAAGGCGGTCAACTCCCGGCGCGGCTCATCGGACGTGCGCGCGATCAGGATGAAGTGATCGGCCGCGCCCGCGCCGGTAATGAACCATTTGCGGCCATTCACCACCCATGTGTCGCCATTGCCTTTCGGCGTTGCACTGGTGCGGATCATGGTCGGGTCGGAGCCGCCGCCCGGATGCGGTTCCGTCATGACAATGGCGCCGCGCGTCTTTCCCTCGATGATGGGATCGAGCCACTTCTCTTTCTGCTCTTCGGAGCATACCTGGTTGAGAACACGCATGTTGCCGTCGTCGGGTGCGGCGCAATTGAAACATACGGGGCCGAAGATCGAATAATTGGCCTCTTCATACATGACGGCCTGACCGACAAAGGGAAGCCCCATGCCGCCGCGTTCCTTCGGAACCTGCGGGCACCACAGTCCGGCATCTTTCACCTTGGCGCGTACCTCGTCGCACAGATCGAGGCGAATATTCTCATGCTCGTCGTAATTTTCGGGATCATCTTCCAGCGGGAGAATATGCTCGGCAACAAACGCTCGGGTGCGTTGGCGCACATCTTCAATTTCGGGGGGAAGCGTAAAATCTATCATGAATTCAATGCTCTAACTCATTGACAATAATGCACCGCCATCCACGGGGATCACGCTGCCGGTGACAAACGATCCGGCGTCCGAGGCTAGCAACAGCAACGGTCCGTCGAGATCGTGCAGTTTGCCGACGCGCGCCTGAGGGACGCGGGAAATCAGTTTCGCGCCCGCGTCGGTGGCAAGAAAGTCAGCATTCATTTCCGTTGCAAAGTAGCCCGGCGCCAGTGCATTGACGCGAATATTGTCGCGGGCGAGCTCCAGCGCCATCGCGCGGGTCAGCTGAACGATTGCGGCCTTGGAGACCGCGTAAGCTGACACGGTTTTCAGAACGCCGAACCCGAGGATGGAGGCGACGTTGATAATCGAACCACCGGAACCACGCTGCTTCATTCGTTTGGCACCTTCACGGGCCGTTCGGAACACGCCATCGAGGTTGACGTCCATGACCGTGCGCCACTCCTCCTCAGGCATATCGACAAAGAAGGATCCGGATGGAACGCCTGCCGCCGTGACCAGAATGTCGACAGGACCCAACGCCGCTTCGGCAGTGTTGAATGCTGGGGCAACCGCGTCCGGATCAGTAACATCGAGCGGCACGGCAAACGCACTTCCGCCTTTGGATTCAATCTCGTCGACTGCGGCGCGGAGATTGTCCGCGCGCCGGGCGGCGAGCGCTACCTTCGCGCCCGCGCGGGCAAGCGTCTGGGCAAACTGACGGCCGAGGCCCGACGACGCGCCGGTGACGAAGGCCGTTCGGCCGGACAAGTCGAAGCGGTCGTTTTCTGTCATGCTCTGTGCCATCGGTGGAGTTTGGACGGGCCGGATCGGTCACCAAAAAGAGCAAATAGATGCCTCCGGTGCAAGCCATGTGCACCAAGCGGGTTCTGTGCCGCTGATTGATGTGGGAGAGTGCATTCATGGTGGAGAGCAGGGCTATCGGCGGAAACGCTGGATCAGACGGCACACGAACCATGTCGGATCGGCTGAAGGCGGCGGTTGTTGCGCCGATCCGAGCCATGCGGCTGCGCTACCTGCCATTGTTGATGGTCTACTTCTCCTATGGTGCGCTCGGCTTGATCAGCATCGCGGAGAGTTTCTGGATCAAGCAGGCGCTGGAAATGACGCCAGCGGATCTGGCGGCGCTCGCGGTCTGGCTGACGCTGCCTTGGACCATCAAGATGGTATTCGGCCAGGTGGTGGATTCTGTCGCCCTATTCGGGTCGCAGCGCCGCATCTATGTTTTCCTCGGTGCCGCATTGGTCGCCGCGGGGCTTCTGATCCTTGCAGGCGCGGCAGGCAACTGGTTCCCCGCCTACAGTCTCGATGCGCTGTATGTCGCCGCGCGACTTTCCATCGTCATCGGCATTGTGCTCCAGGATGTCGTGGCCGATGCCATGAGCACGGAAGTGGTGGACCGGACGAATCCCGATGGCAGTCCCCGGCCCAAGAAAGACATCGAGCATGAGCTCGGCATGGTGCAGGTGCTCGGGCGGCTGGCGCTGTCCTTCGGTATTTTTGCCGTTGCCGGTCTCAGCGGTCTTCTGGCGAAAATTTACTCCTATCAGACCGTGTTCCTGCTGGGGCTTGCGGTGCCGGCGATCTCAGTCACTGGTGCTCTGCTGGTCCGGTTAGAGAAGGTTCCCGGCAAACCGATCGACTGGCGCATTCTCGGCGGCGGATTTGCGTTCGGCGCGATCGTGGCGGTGCTCGGTCTCGGCGGCGTGCCCTACAGTCAGGAGCTGATTTTCATCGTTTCCATGATCGTGGTCGTCGCGATGCTGGTCCGGGTGACAGGCGATCTGAACACGGACGCACGCCGCAAAATTCTCTACGCCGCCATCATCATTTTCGTCTTCCGGTCCACACCGCTTGTCGGCGAGGGCTACACATGGTTCAGCATCGACGAACTCGGCTTCGACGAAGCCTTCTATGGAACATTGGCGCAGATCAGTGCAGGGCTCGCCATGGCCGGAACATGGTTGCTGGCGGATACCATTACGCGCCGCCCCGTTGCTAACGTGCTTCTGATCCTGACCATCCTTTACACTGCACTGTCCCTGCCGACGATCGGACTTGCTTTCAGGGTCGATTTGTGGACGCAGGAGATGTTCGGGTTTGGCGCACGGACGATTGCCCTGATCAATACGGCGGCGGAATCACCCTTCGCCCAATTGTCGATGATCCCCATGCTTACCCTGATCGCAATCCATGCGCCCGCCGGTCGGCGTGCGACATGGTTTGCGCTCATGGCCTCGCTCATGAATCTGGCGCTCGTCGCCGGACAGCTGCAGACGAAATATCTGAATTGGATCTTCGACGTGAACCGGGGCGAATATACCGATATCCCGATGCTCGTCGTCACCGCTGTTGTGATCGGATTCGTGGTGCCCCTGGCCGTCATTCTTCTGTTTGGAAGGCGCGCGACATGAAGCATTATGCGGTTGGTTGCATTGCTGCAGACGGTCAAATTGGTATTGTAATCTGAGGGTTGGGGCAGGGCGATGAGCACGCAGACCGAAATCTTCCGCCGCATTGTGAAAGACCGTCTGGGTGATCCTCCAGTCCTCGTGTCGCCGAGCACGTCCGTGAAAGAGCTCGCGATGCGTATGGAAAGCGAGGCTGCGACAAGCGCGGTTGTCATCGACTCCCGCCGCTATCCGGTCGGCATCGTGACGGAGCAGGATGTCGCGCGCCGTATTGCCTTCCGCGTCGGACCGCGAACGCAGGTCGCGAAGATCATGACGTCGCCTGTGATCAGCATCCAGAACACCGATTATCTCTATCACGCAGTTGCTTTCATGCGGCGACGCTCGCTGCGCCACATCCCGGTGCTGGACGAACGGGGGCATGTATGCGGCATGCTGTCGTTGAGCGAAGCGTTATCGTTTCTTTCCGAAGAAACCCTGGAACTCATGCGCATGCTCACCCACGAGGCGACCCTGGATGGGCTGCGGGCGGTGAAGAAGGCGCAGGTCGAACTGGCGGAGGCGCTCTTTGAGGACAACGTGCCGGTGCCGGAGGTGCAGTCCCTGCTCACCGGCATCAACCAGGACATCCATCGCCGCATTCTGCGCAAACAGCTCGAAGCGATGGCGTCGGAGAAGAAGTGGGGCAAGCCGCCGATCGATTTCTCGCTGATCATTCTCGGCTCCGGCGGGCGCGGAGAGAACTTCCTTTTCCCGGATCAGGACAATGCGTTCATCCTAGACGACTATCCGGACAAGCAGCAGATGAAAGTCGAACCGTTCTTCATCGAACTGGCGGAGCGGATGGCGAAGGAGCTCAATGCCGTCGGATTGCCGTTCTGCCGCGGCTACGTGATGGCGACCAATCCCGTCTGGCGCAAGACCCGCAGCCAGTGGCGCGATCAGATCACCTATTGGATGCAGTCGAGCTCACCGGCGACCCTGCGCTATTGCGACATCTTCTTCGACTTTGCGCATGCTTTCGGATCCATGGATTTCTCCAATGAATTGAGGGAGTTCGTGACAAAGATTGGTGCACGCAATCCTGGCTTCCTGAAGGACATGTTTTCCATCCAGGCGGATCACAAGGTCGCGCTCGGCTGGTTCGGCCGGCTTGAAACCGAGACCAGCGACGGGCGGAAAGGTTTGATCAATCTGAAGTACAGGGGGACCCTGCCACTTGTCGAATCCGCCCGTCTTCTGGCCCTCAAGCACGGCATTCCCGCGACCTCGACGTTCGAACGGCTTTCGGAGTTGCGCGACCGCGAGGCCATTGATGCAGACCAGTACGACTATCTGATCGGCGGCCTCGAACACATCACGCATCTCATGCTGCGCCAGCAGCTTGCGGACTTCAGAGCGGACAAGACAGTCGGAAACTTCGTGCCCAAGTCCAGCCTGTCAAAACGCGAACGGGAGTATCTCGTCGATTGCTTTCGCGCGATCGACGATCTGCGCGGCCGCCTCAGTTCGGAATTCACAATGGATTTCTAGGATTCCAGCTCGAAGCGCGTCAGCAGGCCGGAGCTGATCCATCTCTGCAGATGTTGTGCTGCCCGCCCGGCGGCATTCTCTTCTCCACCATATATCGACAGCATTTCGCACAGCACAGAGAAGCGGACGCCCTTTGCCGCCTCGTCCCACATCATGGCTTCATCGGACGGCAATGGCCGGAACGATGCCATTCCGCCCGAGCGATAGACGATAACTTGCCGTGTCTCGCCCAGTATCTTGGTCTCAGGCGGTGCTTCTTCATTGTGCAGCGCCTTCCAGATATCGGTTGCATTGGTGGGGTGGTCGAGGCGGCGGGTCGCCGGGTGGGGCGCGAAGGTCAGCCGCGGCCAGCCGTCGGCCGGCACCACCGTCAGGTCCGCCAGATCCAGGACCGGCGCGTCGGGTGCATCGAACACGTCGTTGAGTGCGCGCTCGAGAGCGGCAAGATCGCCCAGTTCGGGTAGGGTCCGATAGGGCTCCGTCTCCCGGAGGAACTCCGGCAGCCTGACGCCGAACCAGCGGGCGTTCGATGTTGCCGATGGGTTGGCGGTGATGAAACCATGGGCCATCTGCCCGAACTGCTCTTCGCCCAAATAGGCGTAGAGTTTCTCGTAATCGTTCGACAGGAATTCGACCAGCCGCTCCGTATACGCATTACGGTACACGTTCAGCAGTACGGCCCGGTTCTCTTTTGACGTGTCGACCAGTTCGGCAAGCACCGCATCGTCGCCGTCGATGACGGCTCGCTGGAATTCTTCCTGAAGGCTGGCCAGGTCTTTCATGCGTTCACGGCAGTTTTGGATTTACTCAAGGTATCGGCTGCAATCTTCCGCGCGACATCGAGTTCATCGATGAGATCGGCCAAAGGCGGAATCTCATCGTCACGTTCGATAATCGTCGACACCGGCCCAAAGCGCTTGAGCGCGTAACGATAAAGGTCCCAAACGTCGTCGCAGACAGGTGCATCGTGCGTGTCGATGATGTGGGTATCCATGTGGGAATGACCCGCCACATGGAACTGCAGGACCCTGTCGGCGGGAATCCCGTCGATGAATTGTTTGGGATCATATTCGTGGTTGAAGGCGCTCACATAGACATTGTTGACGTCGAACAGCAACCAGCAGCCGGTGCGCCGGGTGAGCTCGGCGATGAATTCCCATTCCAGCATCTCGGAGCGTCCGAAGCTTACATAGCTGGACACGTTTTCAAGTGTGAGAGGCCTGCCGAGATAGTCCTGCACCTGATGCACGCGGTCAGAAACATGGTCGAGTGCTTCTTGCGTATAGGGTATGGGCAGCAGATCGTGCAGATTGACGCCGTGCACGCCCGTCCAGCACAGATGATCGGAAATCCACCGCGGTTCGAAACGCTCCGCAAGACCCTTGAGGTTCGCGAGATAATCCATGTTCAGCGCAGCAGTGGAAGCGATCGACAGCGAAACGCCGTGCATAACGATGGGATAGCGTGCACGGATGCGTTCGAGAATCTGCAGGGGTTGCCCACCCGGCACCATGTAGTTTTCCGAAATCACCTCGAACCAGTCGACCGATGGATCGTGATCGAGAATCTCGGGGTAGTGGGTGGGTCTGAGGCCAAGGCCAAACCCTATGAATTCAGGCTTTTGGGCACTCTGACTCATAGAACAATCCGCCCTGACTCATAGAACAATCCGCCATGTCTCAAACGACAAATGACCCGCTGGCTGGA
>JALCBY010000009.1:0-25019 GCA_028066055.1 Hyphomicrobiaceae bacterium | reverse complement strand
CTGACTCATAGAACAATCCGCCATGTCTCAAACGACAAATGACCCGCTGGCTGGAGCCAGCGGGCCTTCATAAAGCTGGCTGCTCACTCAGCCTTGTGAGGTCTTTCCGCCTTTCGCGGTACACTCAGCCGCGGTCAGCGACACGAAACCCTGACCCTTGCAGGCGTTCTTGCCCTTGCAGTCGTTCTTTGCGGTCTTGCAAGCGCCCTGGCCCTTACAGGCATTGACGCCAAAGCACTGGACCTTTTCAGCAGCCTGTGCGGAAGTCGGCGCGGAAACGGCGCCACCGATCATGAGAGCGGCAGCAGCAGCGGCAATTGTGACACCAGACGTTTTGGTCAGTTTCATTGGGAGTCCTCCCGTCCGTTACAGATGATTGATGCGGCTTGGGGGCCACAGATTGAGCGTGATGCTCACTACAGAGACGATCAGCCTACGCATTCAGATGCACGGGAATTTGAAATTTTGTGGGCAATTGTGAGGAAGCAGATGGCATGAATGTGGTGCGCGCATTTCGTGAACGCGCGCCGGCAAGACGACAGGTAAGAGATATTGGTCGTGTGGACGCTCTCCGGCGGGCGCTATTCCGCCGCCATGATCTTCTTGACCCTGGCGGAAATCGAATGGCGGAGTTTGTGGAACCCCCGAGCGCCCTCCGATGTCATCCAGTTCATCTGGATGGAGCAGCGTTTGCCTTCAAAGGGACCGTGCCCGTGCCATGATCGCTCCGAGCGCCTGAACACGAGCAAGGTGCCGTTGTCCGGGGGCACTTCTTCGGCGAAATCGTCGAGGTTCGTTCCGCTGCGCAACATCCGCAGCTTGCCGCCATCGTGGGTCCAGTCCTTGTTGAGGTAAAGGAGAACCGTGATGATCTTGTCCTTGGAGTCGGTGTGGATCTTTCCGTCCGTGCCGCGGCAGTAGCCGCGCAGGGAGTACATCTTGGGCTGGCCATCGAGGGCGACGCCGAACTTCTCCGCAATCGCGGTCTCGAACGCCGGCCCGTCCATCTGGTCGATGAGAGCCTGCACGCCTGGGGGCACGTCCACGCTGTCGAGCGGGTAAGAGCCACCCTTGAGCGCGGGATAATCCGAAACGACTTCATCCAGACTTTCCGGCGGCAGGAATCCCGGAACGATCGTGTATTCAAAGGGGTCTGTACGGAGTTCGGCCTTCTTCAGCAGGTCGATATTCAACTGGACCATTGGTGTTATCCCCCGACGGCATGTGCCTGTTTTTCGCTCCAGCGCCGCTCGATTTCGGCTGCGATCTGAGTGGCGGAGTCTAATGGCGCGTATGTCCAGCTTTCAAGCTGTTCAAAGCGCTCGGGCAGGCGTCTGGTTGCGCCATATCGACGCAAACTCTCATGAAACCGGTCGAACTTCGCCGAGCCGCCCTCAGGTTCGAAGACATAGACCGGCTTGCCGGTGGCGCAGGCCTCTCCCGTCATATTGATCGAGTCAGCAGTGACGACGAACATGTCGCCATGGGCCAGCCAGTGTTCATATGGGTTTTCTCCCTTACCCGACCAAACCAGGCGCGGGGACTTTGCGGTCGCGTCTTCAACGACCTTGAGGGCGTGATCCGGTGTACGGCGGGAGACCGTAATGAGAAAACTGGCTCCGAGAGACGCGAGCGATGCGAGTGACGCGCCGAGACGGGCTGAGTCTTCGCCGGTAAATTTGTAAATCGCGTTTGGCCCACCGAGAATGATCGTCACGCGGGGACGCGGCAGGCTAGCAATGTCCTCCGGAACCTTCCGTCGAAGTTCGGACAGGCGTTCCGGCAGGAACTTGTGCGGCGCCGTCAGGGTATGCATCACATTATCGCCGGTTAGTTTGTCATGTGCCGGTACGGCGATAAAATCGGCGCTGCTCCCACCTGTGCGGGGGTCCTGAATGATGACGGTGTATGTTTCAGGCGACGCCTTTCGGATTGCGCGAAGTGCCGGAATGCTGAGCCGTCCGGTTGCAAGGACGATGTCCGGCCACGGCGGCGCAAACTGACCGCCTTCCTTGCCGAAACCATCGCGCGGATCCATCCCGATCCAAGGCGCCAGCAACCGCCAGACGCCGCCCGGCGCCACGCGCTTCACTTTGATATCCGCCTTCAGCGCCTTGGCAACGCCCGCGACCTGCACCTCCATTCCCGCTTTCCCGTCGGTCACAATCCACGCGCGACGTCCTTCCAGTGGACGGCGCTTCCGTCCCGGTGAACGTCTATTGCGTGGATTTCTGTTCGAGGTCGGTCGAGAGCCCATCGGTGGAGGAAACCCCTATGTCTCCCTGCGGAGAAATAATCGGGAAGCTGTTTGCGCCTTTGTTTTGCAGATTATTCTCATTCAAGTAATATCATTGCCCAGTTGGGGCAGGAGAGCCCTGAAATTTTTGCTTGCCGAGGGTGCTTTTAACGTTTGACCGCCTCGGCTGTCCATTGCGAACGACTTTGCCGGCTGAAAAACCGCATTCGACAGGTGAAAGGCAGCTCGACACCATGGTTGCGGCGCGTCTTGATAAGACCGATTGGCTGATTCTGAGAGAGCTCCAGGCGAATGGCCGGATCACCAATGTTGAACTGGCCCGGCGCGTCGGTATTTCGGCACCACCGTGCTTGCGTCGTGTCCGTGCTCTGGAAGAGGCCGGTATCGTCGACGGTTACTGTGCGCTGATCGACGAGAAGAAGGCTGGATTCGATGTCATGGCATTCGCGATGGTCGGACTCCATCGTCAATCGGAGGCGGACCTGTTGGCGTTTGAGGAGTGCGCGAATACATGGCCGCTGGTTCGGGAATGCTTCATGCTTTCCGGCGAAATCGATTTTATTCTGAAATGTGTCGCGCCGGACCTGAGCGCGTTTCAGGACTTCATCATCAACGACCTGACCGCCGCGCCCAATGTCGACAGCGTCAAGACGTCTCTTGCGATCCGCAGATCAAAATTCGTACCCGGCGTCCCGATCGGAGATGGCGGGGCCTAAGGCAATCTCATTCGTCCGCATCGCCCGCCCGCCCACTGTCGAGCTGGCCCTGCTTTTGCGAATAGCGAATGATCTTCTCCGCCGTATCGGGTGTCATGCCCTCATAGCGACGCATCAGGCCGACGACATCGGAAACCGGCGTTCCGATCTTGGTCTCGCGCAGTTGCAGGAGTGACGTAAATGTTGCCGGAGCGAGGCGGTTCGCCTTGCACAGGACCATCAAGGCAGAAATATGTGCCTCGAAAAGGCAATGGGTGATCATTGCATCGTCGAGCTTTGCGATCTGCGAGAGTATTTCGATCGATTCATCGAATTCCTTGGCCTTCGCAACTTCGACGAGGTGTTTTTCGAGCGCGGCGCCGCGAAGTTGCGGACGTTCGTCCTCTTCAGTTTCCTGCGCGCCAATTTCGGCGTTTTGTGACTCGGATGCGGTCTCTTCGCCGTTATCCGGGTCCGATACCGCCGGCAAGGAGTCCGGCGCTTCTTGCGGCTCGCACTCTTCTTCCGACATGAGGAGCGTCTGGGTAACGTTCTGCCAAAGATCCGACGCGGCCAGCCGTCTCAGGCGGCTTATGGGGTTCGAACCGATATCTTTGCGCATCCGCAGAATGCATTGCAGCGCTTCATCGCCCTCGGCGATATCCCGGAGTTCGGAGATGCTGTCCGCAGATAGCTCGGCACTGACGTTTTGCATGATCGCGCGAAGCACGCGCTCCTCGCCGCGGCGGATCAGGATGTCCGTTACGGGAATCGTCAGGTCTTTGCGATGTGCAGCCGCGACCAAATGATCCTGAGTGACCTCGGACGTGATGGACACGAGATCGCCCTCACGCAAGGAGGACGAATATTGCAAAATCGGCCGGGCGATCAAGATTTCGTCGCGCGCGAGCTGGTGCAGGAGATCGACCGGCGCCAGTTCGGCGGTCGATATGCGTTCCGCGAATCGCGCCCGATCGATCGGCTCGGCGGCGCTGACCATGCGCGCCATGACATCGCCGAACGCAGCGCGGTCGCTGGCGGATTGCCGATCGGCCGTCATAAAATAGAGATCGGTGATCTTGCTCAGCATTTGGGCGGCGTTGTCCTCACCGTCGGAGCTGAATAAATCCGATATCTCGTCCAGACATTCGCGCGCGCGACTCATCGCACCCCCAATGCAGGGTTAAACAATCTCTAAGTCTCTCAGGAGGAGGTTTCCAATGAGCTAAGAATTTCAATAATTGGGTGATAGGCGAAAAAAAACGCGCTGCGGCGGAAATCCTGGTCCTCGCGATTGCAGGACCATCAATCAACAATCACTTTGCCGGGCTTTCGAAGGTTTCACGTTCCTTCAGCGGCGGCGGCCTTCTTGCGCACGGTTTCAATGGCGCGGCGTGCGGTTTCGGCATTCAGCAATTCATAATTGCGCATGGCTTCCGCGACAACACGGACGGGCGAGGGGTTTGAAGCCGACCGCAACTGCATCAGCGCCGAAAATGTCGAGTTCTTGAAGTTATGTCCCTTGCAGAGTACCGCCAACGCGGTGAGATCTGCAGTCAGCAGGCAATGTGCAACACGTTTCAAGGGCAAACCGCTGATCAGCGACAAGCCCTGGATTGCTTCTGTCAGCCTGCGCGTTCTGGCGAATCCGGCCACCATATTTTCCGTTATGTTCAGATTCCGGGGCTGACCGTCCGCGCCTGCTGAAGATCCATCCGCCGGTACAAGGTTCATTTGCGCGGCTTTTGCTTCAATAATCGCATCCAGATCCGCGCCGCTTATGCTGATCGGAATGCCCGCGACTTCCTGCTTCAACCGGCTTGCGACGGTCTGTTTGAGTTGTATCAGGAACTCGCCGGGCAGGTCGGCGCGGACCTCCAGCAAAGAGTAGAGGTCGGAATTGGTAGCGGCCCGGACTGCCAGTTGATCCAGGCTCTCCTGCGAGAAATTGGCACCTTTGTTTTCCGCAACGCTGATCAGGACCGGATCGTGTCCTCTCTCGACAATGACGTCGGTCACCAGGGCACTGATTTCTCTGCGATGGGAAATCGCAAGCAGATGATCCTGTCCGAGGTTGGTTGCCAGCTGTACCAGTTCCGGATCGGTCAGGCACGGAGACTGCTCAAGGATCAGGCGGGCAACCCCAATCTCATCTCCGGCGAGCCTGCAGACCAGATCATGGGGGGCGTACCGAACATCCGCCAGGCGTTCGGCAAGTCTCTCGCGTGCGGTTGCCTCGAGCTGGAAGGCAATCCGCTCCATCACGTCCCCAAACGCGCCCCTGACCATCTCATCCTGATCATCCGATGTCAGGAAGAACAAGTCGGTAACACGGTCTAGGATTTCACCCCGGTTTGAATCTGCATCGCTCGACGCCAATTTCTGGAGTTCGAGCAAGCAACCGCGCGTGCTTTGCATTCGGCTGCTCTCCAAATCGCCCACATCACTTCCAGTGAGCGTAACACGCGTTATCTAACAAACGCCTAAGAGAAATGTCACATCAAGGACAATGGAAATCTATATTTGTGGCTCGTCCTTGAGTATGTGATGCGCCGTCCACAGGCTCTTGGTGCCAATTTGCGGCATTTGATCGGCTTCAGTTGTCGTATTGCACCGCACTTTGAGGAAGCGCAGGGTGCGGTTTGCATTGCGAACACTCAGATTTTCATATTCGCGCATCGAGCGGGCGATATCTGATGATCGAATTCTCTGGTCGCCGTTGCGAGTCTTGATAAGGGCCAGAAATGTCGTTCCCTGAAAGTCGTTCGCCTTGCAGAGTATTCCCAGGGCTGCGATGTCGGCCTTGAGCAGGCAATGGGAGATCATGCGTGGGTCGAGACCCGAGAGGACGGAGAGCCTGTGAACCACTTCGGTAAGCCGGCCTGCATTTGCGTGGTCGACGATCTCTTGCTCGTCCAGTTCGTTGTTTTGCGCACGGGTGCGAAGGTTGGCATCTGAGGTTTTAAACGCGTCGAGATCGAGATTGGCTGCGCCTTGTTCGATCAGGGCGTCGACATCGGACGGGTCGGTATCAATCTGCCGCTCCGCCATTTCTCCCTTGATCTTCTCCGCCACCCGTCTCTTCACGTCTTCCATGACGTCGGGTGGCAGATCCTTGCGCTTTCCAAGTGCGTTCAGGAGGCTGCTGTCTCTTCGAGCCTTTTGCGCAAGTTGATCGATCCCGCTTCTGGAAAACTCCGCGCCCTTGTTGTTCGTTACCTCAACGAGAACCTCGGATTCACCGCGATCGACAATCACATCCGTCACCGGAGCGGATAGTGTCGGACGCTTCGATATGGCTTGCAGATGTGTCTGCCCTCGCGATTTGGCAATCTGGATGAGATCCGTGTCGGTAAGCACCCGGGAGCGCTCCAGCACCGGTTTTGCAACTTCGATCTCATCGCTTGCCAGGCGCGATACGAGATGGTGCGGCGCCTTGTCGATCTCGCAGATACGTTCTGAAAGTTCCGCGCGCGCCTCTATCTCCAGTTCATAGGCAATGCGCTCCATGACATTGCCGAACACGACGCCGTCATTCGGCGTATGTTGTTCGCTGGTCAGAAAGAAAAGATCGGTTACACGCCGCAGCAGTTCGCGTCGGTTTTCGCTCGACGCATCGCTGGAGAGCAACTCGATTTCAGCCAGACAAGAATTTGCGTTCTGCATAATCACCCGCTCAAGCGAGATTGCGTGATATTTCACGCGGCTCAAGTGGCAAATGCTAACACTGACAATTGAATGATTTGCTAACGAACGCTTCGGACTGCCATAACCCCGCGATCCGGCGTCCAAACACGCTCGTCAGCATGTTAGAGATTTGTCAGCGTCAGGCGAGCGGATATCAGGCGAATTTCACCGCCATAATTTCATAGCATTTGCCACCGCCGGGCGTCGAAACCTCAACGGAATCGCCCTTCGACTTGCCGATCAGGGCACGCGCAATGGGTGACGTGATGGAAATCTTGTTTGCCCTGACATCGGCTTCCACCTCGCCAACGATCTGGTACTTGACCTTCTCTTCGGTGTCCTCGTCGATCAGAGTGACCGTAGCGCCAAACTTGACCTCGTTGCCGGAGAGCTTCGAGATATCGATGATGTCCGCGCGGGACAGCTTGTCCTCGAGTTCGGCGACGCGCGCCTCGGTGAGACCCTGCTGCTCCTTGGCAGCGTGATACTCGGCATTTTCCGAAAGGTCGCCATGCGCGCGAGCCTCGGCAATCGCTGCGATGATGCGCGGGCGCTCAACTGTCTTCAAATGCTTGACCTCTGCTTCCACCGCCGCATAACCCTCGGCGGTCATAGGCACCTTTTCCATAACAAATTCCATTCCCTTGCCGGCTGTCACAGGCAACACAACCGACAATGTTCTGCTGTCGATTCAAGTTTGTTGGGCGACACCCCCCGTGAGGTGCGTCAACAACACCGTACGAAAATAAACCTACCCAGAAACGTAGCTCTGAAGTGGCGCGACATTCAAGCGATCCGTACTCACGGCCTGAATGGCCTTGGTCACGGCCAGTGCGCCCTGAAGGGTTGTATAATAGGGAATATGATAGAGCAAGGCCGTCCGGCGCAGTGAGGTGCTGTCGGCCAGGGCCTTGGCGCCCTCGGTCGTATTGAAGACCAGGTCGACGTCACCGTTCTTCATGGCGTCGACGATATGCGGCCGACCTTCCAGCACCTTGTTGACCTTGGCACATGAAATTCCGTGCGCTTCGAGATGCCGCTTGGTCCCGCCGGTGGCAATGACATTGAAGCCCAGTTCCTGAAGTGCGCTGACGCTCGGGAGGATCGCATCCTTGTCGGCGTCCCTCACGGAGACAAAGACCGTACCGGCCACGGGCAGTTTTGACCCGCCGCCCGTCTGGCTTTTGGCGAACGCCGTCGCATAGTCGCGATCGATGCCCATGACCTCGCCGGTCGAGCGCATTTCCGGCCCGAGAATGGGGTCGACACCGGGGAACCGGGCGAACGGAAACACCGCCTCCTTGACGGCGATATGATCAAGTTTACGCTCCTTGAGCTTAAACTCAGCCAGTGGAGTGCCCGCCATGATCCGCGAGGCTATGCCGGCGACAGGAATACCGATTGCCTTCGCCACGAAGGGGATCGTGCGGCTGGCGCGCGGGTTGACCTCAATAAGGAAGATCTGCCGGTCCTTGACCGCAAACTGCACATTCATGAGACCGACAACGTCGAGCGCCCTGGCAAGAGCTTCGCTTTGCCGTTTCAATTCAGCGATGATCTCGTTCGACAGGGAGTGCGGGGGGAGCGAGCAGGCGCTGTCACCGGAATGGACGCCGGCCTCCTCGATATGCTCCATGACGCCGGCGACAAACACGTCCTTGCCATCGGCGAGCACGTCCACGTCGACCTCGGTCGCATCACGCAAGTAGCTGTCGATGAGCACCGGGCTCGTGCCGGAGACGATAACGGCTTCCGTGATGTAGCGGTCGAGCTGCGCCGGATCGTGGACGATTTCCATGGCCCGTCCACCGAGCACATATGAGGGACGGATCACGACCGGATAGCCGATCTCATCCGCAATCGCACGTGCTTCCTCACCCGAACGAGCAATGCCGTTTCGCGGTTGGGTCAGGCCCAAGTCGTCCACCAGCGCCTTGAAACGGTCGCGGTCCTCGGCAAGGTCGATTGCATCCGGCGACGTACCGAGTATGGGCACGTTTTCCCGCGACAGGGCCGCGGCGAGTTTGAGAGGTGTCTGCCCGCCAAACTGGACAATGACGCCTTTCAGTATTCCGCTGGATGTCTCCGTGCGAACGATCTCCAGCACATCCTCTTCTGTGAGCGGCTCGAAATAGAGCTTATCGGACGTGTCGTAATCGGTGGATACGGTCTCCGGATTGCAATTCACCATGATGGTTTCGAACCCCGCGTCGGCGAGCGCGAATGCCGCATGACAACAGCAATAATCGAACTCTATTCCCTGACCGATACGGTTCGGGCCACCACCGAGAATGATGATCTTTTCGCGGTCCGACGGGACGGCTTCGCAAACAGGCTCCGTCGTGAGGCCGGTTTCGTATGTGGAGTACAGGTAGGCGGTCGGCGAAGCGAACTCGGCAGCGCAGGTATCGATTCGCTTGTAAACGGGATGAACGCCGGCCTCGCTGCGCCGTATTGCGACCTTTTGCGGCGTCAGTCCGGCCAGTTCCCCGAGCCGTTCATCCGAGAAGCCAAGCGCCTTGAGCCGTCTGAGTATCTCGGCATCCGCCGGAAGCCCTTCGTCGCGGACGCGTGCTTCCAGATCGACGATGTGCTGAATCTGGTCGAGGAACCAGGGATCGATCCTGCAATATTCATGCACCAGGTCGCGTGAGACGCCGAGGCGCAGGGCCTGAGCGACTTTCAGAATGCGGTCGGGGGCGGCGGTGCTGAGAACGGAGCGAATGACATTCTTGTCGTCACCTTCACCCCAGCCTTCGAACTCCACGTCGTCGAATCCAGTGAGGCCGGTTTCCATGGAGCGAAGGGCCTTCTGCATGGACTCAGCGAAGGTGCGGCCAATGGCCATGGCTTCGCCCACCGACTTCATGGACGTAGTCAGCAGGGGGTCGGCGCCCGGAAACTTGTCGAAGGCGAACCGCGGAATCTTTGTGACCACATAGTCTATGGTCGGTTCGAAAGATGCCGGCGTCGCGCCGCCGGTGATGTCATTTTCAAGTTCATCGAGCGTGTAGCCGACCGCAAGCCGTGCGGCGACCTTGGCAATCGGGAACCCGGTTGCCTTGGATGCAAGCGCGGACGACCGGGAAACGCGCGGGTTCATCTCGATAACGACCAGGCGGCCATCTTCCGGGTTCACCGCAAACTGGACGTTCGATCCTCCGGTTTCCACGCCGATCTCGCGCAGAACGGCAAGGGAGGCGTTGCGCATGATCTGGTATTCTTTGTCGGTAAGCGTAAGGGCCGGGGCGACGGTAATCGAATCCCCCGTGTGGACACCCATCGGATCCACATTCTCGATGGAGCAGACGATGATGCAGTTGTCGTCCTTGTCGCGGACGACCTCCATCTCATACTCCTTCCAGCCCAGCACGGACTCCTCGATCAGGACCTCGTTCGTCGGCGAAGCGTCGATGCCGCCCTCGACGATCTGGAGAAACTCTTCCCGGTTGTAGGCGATGCCGCCGCCGGTGCCGCCCAGCGTGAAGGAGGGGCGTATGATTGCCGGGAGGCCGACCTCTTCAAGGCCCGTAATGGCCTGCGCCAGATCGTGGGCGATCACAGCGCGGGGCGTTTCCAGGCCGATCTTGCTCATCGCGTTGCGGAAAAGCTCCCGGTCTTCCGCCTTGTCGATAACCTCGGCGCGCGCGCCGATCATCTCGACGCCGAATTTCTCCAGAATGCCCATCTTGTTGAGCGAAAGCGCCGTATTGAGGCCGGTCTGTCCGCCCATGGTGGGCAGCACCGCGTCGGGGCGCTCCTTTTCGATGATCTGGGCAACGATGTCAGGAGTGATTGGTTCCACATAGGTGGCGTCGGCAAGATCGGGATCGGTCATGATCGTCGCGGGGTTCGAATTGACCAGAATGATCCGGTAGCCCTCGTCCTTCAGGGCTTTGCAGGCTTGTGTTCCAGAATAATCGAATTCGCAGGCCTGACCGATAACAATCGGGCCGGCTCCTATGATCAGGATCGACTCTATGTCCGTGCGTTTGGGCATGTACGGGGGCGTCCGTGCGTCTCGCACGCGCTTATATACGAACCGGCCCCAAGAGCAACAGGACTCGCCAATTAAATTTCAATGGGGAAAATCCTGTAGTTCGCGCCTTCTTCGCGCACGAAAAAAAGACCGGGAACAATGTTCCCGGTCTAAAAGGCATCGCACTTGCATTGCGGTGGCGGGCTAGGCCGTCTCTCTCAACCTTTCAGGAAGAGTCTGACTGTAGCTCTTACGCTCCGTAAAGGCGTCGCGATGGCGCGCTACATTCGGCGCGGCGGCGAGCAGGTCGGGTCCCTCTGGTGTCGTGCGGAGGTAGTCGATTGCCGGCAGAAGGAAGAAGTCCGCGATCGTCGGCGTTTGCCCGAGAAAGAACGGGCCGGTTTCGAGAGCCGCATTGAGAATCTTCAACATATTGGCAACCTCCGGAAGGCCCGCGTCGATCACCTCACGGTCGGGCGCGCCGTCCGGACCTTGCGGGAAAGCGTAGGGAAGAATGTGCCTGCGCAGGACAACCGGGCTGACGTAATCGTTGTATGCGCTGATCCATTGCTCCATGAGCGCCGCCTGCCGTCGTTCAGTCGGAACCAGCGGCGGACCGTCGAATGTCGCATCGACATACCGGCAGATCGCCGACGTCTCGAAAAGCCGGAAATCATCGTGCAGGAGCACTGGAATGCGACCGAACGGGTGGTAGGCAAGGTGTGCGTCGGAATTCAGCGATTCCGGGCCGCTCAGGTGATCCGTGTTGAGATCGTGGGTTATTCCCTTCTCCACACAGGCGATCCGCGCGGAGCGGACATACGTGCTGAATTCGGGACCGATCAGGGTGACATCAGACATGTGTTTTCCTTCCGTCCAGGGGCGTAACTGAAAGTACGTATTGATGTATCAGCCGGGGGCGACGGTGCGGGTTACTCCGCCATCGCCTTCATGGCATCCATCATGTCGTCCATGGAGACGTCCTTGACGTGGGTTGCCAGCGTCCAGCGGTGGCCCCACGGATCTTCCAGGACGGCGGTGCGGTCGCCCCAGAACGCATCCTCGGGCGGCGACATTTCCTTCAGATCCGCGTCGACGGCTCGCTTGTGGGCCGCATCAACATCATCGACATACAGATAGAACCGTGTGCCCACTTCCGACCCGGGCGCCATCATACCCATGTCCGGATTCTCATCGCTCAAGAACAGTTTCGAGGATCCGATCTGGAGCGACGCGTGCAGGACCTTGTCCGAACCGGGCATACTCAACCTGCCGAGCACTTCGGCTCCAAAGGCCTTCTCGTAAAGAGCCAGAGCGGTGTTGCCGTCGCGAACGACGATATAGGGCGTGATGGTGTGAAAGCCTTCAGGTATAGCCGGCATGGCTTCTCCTCCCTCTAAGAATGAAAGCAGGCCGGTGGAACTCAGATGGGGGGCGAGCCCACGACCTTGAGAGGCATTCAATCGGCAATCTAAATATGATCAAGAACATTTTTTAAAACGGGTCTACAGTGGCCCTGGTGATCGTGGATGGAGAACAAAGGGAGTTGAAAAACAATGCCTTACACTGCGGAGCACAAGGCAGAGACGCGCGCGCGAATCGTCGGAAGCGCGCGGAAACTGTTCAACCGGCGCGGCTTCACCGACGTCTCGATCGACGAAATCATGGCCCATGCCGGGCTCACGCGCGGCGGTTTCTACAATCACTTCGCCACCAAGGATGAGCTCTATGCGGAGGCGATCACGCTCACGCTGCAATGTGAGAAAATGACTGCCGACGGCAGCGAGATCGACTTTTCACTGCCTCCCTCCCGATTGTCCGAACTCATCATCAACGCCTACCTTTCAGATCGGCATTTTCAGGATGTGGAGGAATCCTGTCCGCTGGTCGCACTGCCGTCGGATACGGCCAGGGGAGGTGAGCCGGTGAGGCAGGCCTATCGGCAGGTGCTGGAGGCGATGATCCGCTTGTTTGAAAGGAGCCAGGACAAGCGCGGCGATGCCCGTCAAAGAGCGATTGCCATGGCAACACTGTGCATCGGAGGAATGACGCTGGCGCGTGCTGTCGATGATGGTGAACTGAGCGCAGAAATCAGGCATATTGCGAAAGATACCGCGCTCCTGATGGGGGGCTGGAACGCAAAATCCCCCACGCTTGCAGCAGAGTAAAATTGAGTCTTGCCATGGGGCGGATGACCGACCGCGAATTCTAGCGCGTCTTGCCGAACCGTTTCCGCAACTGTTCACAGGGGTCTTCGCGATCCACGCGCGGTGTGAACCAGATGAAATCGGCAACGGGTTGACTGTCCGGGGTTTCGGGAATCAAATCCTCGGGCTTTCGTGCGGACTTATCCGCCTCAAGCAACAGAACGGTGGCAATGCCCGCGTCAGGCGCGCGGCGTGCCAAATACCAGGGCACTGCGCGGTTGGCATGCACGTGCCCGTTTCCCGCGATCAGGATGGCGCTCCCGTCACCCGCAGCCCCAAGTAAACTGTCCGCCAGGATCGCGTCCCGCAACCTTTGAACGTTGAGCATGCCACCCATGGCACTACGGGGCATGAGTTTGCAATGGGAGTCATATAACTCATCCAACAACGCCTCTTCGAGCGGCGTGCCCAAAGGTTCATCGAGCAGGAGGGATGCGCGTCGGGCGGTATCGAGAACCCCAAAGCCGTTTTTGCTGACGTTCATGAGCGTGGAGCGATCGATATCACCGGCACGGATCGGCAGTTTTAACCGGAGGGCGGTTTCGGCAATGGGCAGGTAAATGCGCCAATCCGGCCAGCCACGCTTTTCCCATTTCAGGGCAGCACCAAGACCTGCTGCGTTCGCCTGGGGTTTCGCCAGATACTCCCTGAGGGGCGCAGCCTGATCCTGAGAGATCATCTCCATCACCACCGCCGGCTTGCGGCCCAATGAGGCTTTTTCAATCAGCCAGGCCTGGAGCCTATGATGATCGGGATTGTCGTGAACTTCTCCGACAAGCACGATACGCGCCTTGGCCACCGCCCCGGCGAGCGCTTCCGGTGCGACAAAGCGTTTTTTGCGTACTGACCAGATCTTGCCGGAAAGAGCATGATCTTTGAGCAAGGAGGACCGCCAGCCATGCCAGGGCGATTCCGTTTCGGTCCATGCAGATGTCGGAAAGAGCAAGACCAGGCAGAAGGTCAACAGGAACTTGAAGGGAGTGGTGGAATCCATGCGGTCAATCACTGCCTTGATTAGGCGCGTGCGCAAAGAGGGCGAATGGCCGCAAGCGGCCGAAAACACAGCCTGTCGCGAGGCTTGCGATCCTCAAGCGGAGAGAGCCTGATATTCGTCCAGCGCTTTTTCGCCTTTTGCTTCGCGGATCAGGTTCACGAAACGGCGGAACAGGTAGTGACTGTCCTGTGGTCCGGGTGAGGCTTCGGGATGGTACTGTACGGAAAAGACCGGTTTGTCTTTCAGGCGGATGCCGCAGTTCGATCCGTCAAAAAGGGAAACATGCGTTTCCTCGAGTGAGGCCGGCAGGCTGTCGCGATCAACCGTGAAGCCGTGATTCATCGAGGTGATTTCCACCTTCTCCGTCGTGAAATCCTTCACCGGGTGGTTCGCGCCGTGATGACCCTGATGCATTTTCGTCGTTCTGGCGCCGAGTGCCAGCGCAAGCATCTGATGACCGAGGCAGATGCCGAACAGCGGAAGGCCCGATGCGACCAGCTTCTCGATCTCCGGAACCGCGTATTTCCCGGTTGCTGCGGGATCGCCAGGGCCGTTTGAGAGAAAGATACCATCAGGGTTGCGGGCGAGGATGTCTTCCGCCGGGGTTTGCGCGGGCACGACGGTGATCTTGCATCCCGCGCTTGCGAGGCAACGCAGGATATTGCGCTTGAGCCCATAGTCGACGGCCACCACATGAAACTGCGGCTTGGCCTGGCGGCCAAAACCGGTTTCCCGCGTCCATACGGTTTCGTCCCACTCGTAGGACTGGCCGCAGGTCACGTCCTTTGCCAGATCCATTCCGTCAATGCCTAGCCAGTCGGTGGCCTGCTTCTTAAGGTCATCGAGATCGAAAGTGCCGTGTTCATCATGGGCGATAACGGCGTTGGGCATGCCGTTTTCGCGGATCGTTGCGGTCAGCGCGCGGGTGTCGATGCCGGAAATTCCGATGATGCCGCGCGCCTTGAGCCATTCATCCAGATGCCCCGCCGAACGATAGTTGGACGGATCGGTAATTTCCGCCCGCAGGACACATCCGCGTACTCCCGACTTCGCCGCAAGGTTCGACGTTTCGATGTCGTCAGGATTTGCGCCGACATTTCCGATATGAGGGAAGGTGAATGTGATGATCTGACCGGCATAGGAGGGATCGGTGAGGATCTCCTGATATCCGGTCATGGCCGTATTGAAGCAGACTTCCCCAACCGCCTGGCCGGTGGCGCCGACACCTATGCCTTCAATTACAGTTCCGTCCGCCAGAACCAGAACCGCGGAACGAACCGGTTTGGACCAAGCGCTTGAGGTGCTTGAAACTTTCGCGTCAGTAGGCGTTTTGCTCATGCGGCAACGGGCCTTTTCAGGTGCCTGCCGGCAGCCAAATTTGCGGGAGACTAAGGGAAGGGTGGTGCAGGGTCAACCTATTCAGAAAGATTTATTTCTGTTTAAAATCAGCATGTTAACAGAAAAAAACGTGTTGCGTTCGGCGTCGACCTTGCATTACCCTATTGCCTATTCGCCATTGCGTAACGAAGATTCCCATGCGTGACAAAATAAACGAAGCTCTCAAGGCGGCCGTAAAGCTGCAGGACAAGCGCCGCATGTCAACCTTGCGGCTGATCAATGCCGCCATCAAGGATCGCGACATCGCCGCACGCTCACATGACCAGAAGTGCGTGTCGGATGCCGAGGTGATGGAGATCCTGGCCAAGATGGTCAAGCAGCGCAATGAATCCATCAAGACCTACACCGAGGGCGGTCGCCCGGAACTCGCGCAGCAGGAACAAGAAGAGATTGAAATCATTCAGTCGTTCCTGCCAAAACAGCTGACCGAGGACGAAATCAAGGAAGCCGTCCTTGGCGTCATGAACGAGGTCGGTTGCGAGGGTCTCAAGGACATGGGTCGGACCATGGGTATGCTCAAAGAGCGCTTTGCGGGTCAGATGGACTTTTCCAAAGCCAGTCAGATCGTAAAAGCCGAGATTCAGGATCGTTGCGGATAGGAGCCTTCAGGGCTCTTTTTTTATTGCCTGTTGCGTGTCCGGCTCCGGGCGGAATTCGAGAATGTCGCCCGGCTGACAGTCCAAAACCTCGCAGATCTTTTCCAGCGTTTCAAAGCGCACGCCCTTCACCTTGCCAGATTTGAGCAGCGAAACATTCTGTTCGGTGATGCCGATGCGTTCCGAAAGCTCGCGCGAGCGCATCTTGCGCCTGGCCAGCATGACATCGAGGTTCACGATGATCGTCATGTGCTTCAGATGATCTCCCGGTTCTCTTTGGCGATGCGGACGGCTTCCGCCATGACCAGGGCAATCGCAAGCAGCAACCCACCAAGCGCCGCGACAAGATAGTCGTTGAACGAGAACTGCAGAACGAGATGTTTGCGTCCCGGTGCAGCACCCGCTGTCAGCAGTACGCTCAAGGCGGCCTGGACAAAGGGGCTCATGGCGACGGCGGCGATGATCCCGAGTGCGATGCGGCGCAGCCGTAGGCTGGCCTCGGAGGTGAATATCTCGCCTTTCCTGTAACCGGCAAACAGCAGAAAGGCTTGATAGAGGGCATAGAAGATCACCATCAACGGCAGCGATGAAACAAGAAATCCCAGCGCCCGGGTCGGCCCGTCGAGTGTGACGTCCGACAGAGGAATCTGAAGTCTGGCCACGACGACATTCTCCACGATCGACGGCGAAACCCAGACCCACAATAGCCCGGCTTCCGCGAAGACCGCACCGATCACAATGACAACCTGCATGATGAGCGACAGCCGACGGATTCGCTGCAGCGGCTCGGGCCCGTGGTTGTTCCTGTTCGACATCTTTGATCGCTCCATATTTACAACACATTGAATTTTTCTTATTTTACGATAAATTTTTATCGTGTCAACTTGAGGTTTGCCATGTCCCGCATTTTCCTGATCCCTCTGATCGCACTCACCGTCCTGATTTTTGCAGGGTGCAGCCGCACCCCCGTTTCCTCCATCTACAAACTGACCCAATTCGAACCTGAAACGGTGGATCTGGCGGAATTGCGCGCCGCGGTTCGCGTGCCGGAGGAGCTTCGGCCCAAGCAGGTTACGCTGATCATCGGTGCGCGAACGCACGATACCGGTCCGGCCCAGAAACAGATGTTTTTTCTCGAACCGGACCCGGTTCAGAGCAATCCGCCCAACCTGAAGAAAGAAGCAAAGCCGGGCACACGCCATTATGTCTTCCGTATTGCTCCGGGGGACATGCCGCAGGCTGAAAGGTTCCGGAGAGAGATCGTTGCCTATCGTGCGAACGGCGGGTCAAAAGGTGGCGGGTCGCTGTCTGTCGGTGCCGACGCGTGCCGGATAGGACAATTGCCTGCCGGGCGCTTATTGCTGACCACATATCTGAAGTTCGACGGTCGGCACGGCTATTTTCCGGTGGTCAGGAACATCGATATGCGGTCATTAGTCGACGAGAACACGTTGCGGGAGAAGATTCCGCAATGCCCGGCCTAGCTCCGCGCATATGGATGGTGCCCGCGGCACGCACTCAAAACCCTTCGAATATGGCAAATCCCGACACGGGCTCGCGTTCCGTGACCAATGCGTTCTCGGGCGCGGCGTCGTCGATGTAACCGAGAGCCATGCCGCAGACGACCTCTTCGGTGTCCGGGATGTCGAGTACGTCAATGACCACGCGGTGAAACTTGACCCAGGCGGCCTGGGGACAGCTGTGCAGGCCCTGCGCGCGCGCCGCGATCATCACATTCTGAAGGAACATGCCGAAGTCGAGCCAGCTTCCCTGTTCGAGCGCCTTGTCGATGGTGAAGATGAGCCCGACCGGCGCGTCGAAAAACAGATAGTTGCGTCCGTGCTGCTTGTGGGTTTTCTCCCGTTCACCCTTCTTGATGCCGAGCAGACCGTAAAGGTCCCATCCGACTTTGCGCCGGCGCGAGATATACGGTTCGGGGATGGTCGCGGGGTAGTAGGTGTAGGAATAGGTATGCGCGTCCGGCTCCGTTTCGTGGGCATGAAGCGCGGCCGTGCACAGCCTGTCTCTGGCCTCTCCGGACAGAGCGCGCACCTTCCAGGGTTGCGTGTTGGTTCCGCTCGGCGCGCGGCTCGCCACGGTGAGGATGTGTTCAACCGCTTCGCGCGGGACCGGCGCCGGCAGAAATGCCCTGACCGACCGGCGGCTGGTGATCGCGTCATCGACGGGGTTTGTCATCAATTGAATTTCCCAAGGATTTTCGGAAGGTTGCGACAGTGGCGCGCGAGCTTGGGCGCTGTCAAATTTGGCTTCTGGCGGGCAATCGCGGGTATTGTTTGGTTAACCGCGCACGGCTTTTCACATTTGCATACGAAAATGTGATCCCTATATCTCAGTACTCGTATCGAGGGAGTGAGTTCATGAAATTTCGATACTTGTCTCTGATTGCTGCTGCCAGTGCATTTGCGCTGATGGCCTTTTCTTCCCCAACACCTTCGCAAGCCGGTCACGTATCTTTCGGATACTGGGGTCCAAATGTTGGCATTTACGTGGGCCCGAGACCTTACTATCGCTATCGCCCTTACTATTACCGGCCGTACTATCCGCCGCCCGTCTACTACCGTCCTTACCGGTACTACGGACCGGTCTATGGCGGCGGCCGATGTGCCCGCTGGGCGTCGCGTTGCGCAGCGAGATGGGGTGTCCGCAACCCGAACTTCCGCGGCTGCATGCGCTACCATCGCTGCTGACGGATGATCGGCTAACAGGTTGCGCGTTTACTCAACGCGTTCGACCTTGGCCGCCTGATCGGGGATTTCCCGGACACGGTAGGTCGCGTTTTCACACACCAGCGTCCAGACCGGTTCATCCGGCTTGGACGCTTTTTTGTCGCGCGCCGCACTTTTCGGCTTGTCGCATTTGAACCCTTGCGTGCGGATATGCGCGGCAATGATCTCCGGTGGTTTTTCCTCGTCGGCGGCGAGGGCGGTAGCCGGACCGCCGGCGGGCATGTTCATCGCAATCAATGCGGGAACTGCCAGGACCGCGAACAGCCAGAATGAAATGCGGATGGTCTGTGAAGAGGTTATGCGCATTGGGGACCCATTTCTCAGAAGTTTATTGCCAAGTCTAACAGCGGGAAACGCGGTTTTAAATGCTGAATGCTGGAACAAACCGGGTTGTTCACGCAGGCGAGAGTTGTCACATCCCAAATAATCGTGTGACATGCCGGGAAATTGAGTAACGGGGCAGGGGGGAAGCATGGGCACGACCGTAGACATTCCAACGACCGACGGACACAAGCTCACGGGCTATCGGGCCGAACCGGAAGGCGAGCCGCGCGGCGGCATTGTCGTGATCCAGGAGATTTTTGGTGTGAACAGCCACATTCGCTCCGTTGCCGACGGGTTCGCGGCGGAAGGATATGTGGCGCTGGCGCCGGGCATGTTTGATCGGGTCGGACCCGATATCCAGCTCGGCTATACCCCTGAAGACGTGACCGAGGGCCGCGAGATTCGCGCCAAGATCGACTATGACGACGCGGTGCGCGACATGGGCGCCGCGGTGGCGGCCCTTTCCGGCCTGCCGGTCGGCGTCGTCGGCTATTGCTGGGGTGGTTCGCTCGCCTGGAGTGCCGCCACACGCCTCGACGGGCTGAGGGCCGCGGTGGGCTATTATGGCGGCTTCGTTCCCGAGATGTCTGACGAATCCCCACGCCACCCGGTGATGCTGCATTTCGGCGAGACCGATGAGTCGATCCCGCTTGAGGGTGTCGATAAGGTCAAGGCGGCCCACCCGGACGTGCCGGTCTATCTTTATTCGGCAGGGCATGGCTTCAACTGCGATCAGCGCGGGTCATATGACGAGGCCAGTGCAACCCTCGCACGCGAACGCACCCTCGCATTCTTTGCCGAGCACGTCGCAAAGTCGTAGCGTTGCAAGAGCGCTGACGGTGCCGGGTCCGGGGGGACATCATGCATATTGCCCATTACGCTCTGCTGTTCGTGGTCTTTCTGGACCTGATGAGCCAGGGCCTCGTGATCCCGGTGCTGACGACGATCCTTCTCAACCCGGATCAGGGGTTCCTTCCCGCCCATACCACGACAGCCGCGCGCCAGTTCGATTACGGCCTGGTGATGGCCGTCTTCTTCCTGTCCTGGTTTCTGGGCGCGGCCTACATCTCCAAATTGTCGGATTCGCTTGGACGGAAGACGGGCATTTTGATCTGCCTGTCGGGAAACCTCGTCGGATACATACTGACGATCCTCGCGCTCCAGTCTGACAGCCTTGCTTTGCTGGTCGTCGCGCGTGCGATTTCAGGATTTACCGCCGGCAACCAGCCCATCGCGCAGGCCGCCCTGGTGGACTTGAGCAAGAGTGACGAGCAGAAGACGCGCTTTTTCGGCTACGTTCTGGCGGCGGTGAGCATCAGTCTGGTCGTCGGGCCACTCATGGGCGGTGCGCTGTCGGACAAGGCGGTTCTGGGACAATATGCGTCGCTGGAGCTGCCCTTCTATGCGGTTTCCGTGCTCGTGCTCATCAACATCGCGATGATCGTCTTCTTTTTCCACGAGGCCGACTTCAAGCGCGAGCCCGTTCGTATCCGTCCGGTCGAGGTGTTTCTCACCCTGTGGGAGGTCGCCAAGCGGCCGGTGGTTCTGAGGCTTTCCCTCGTCTTCTTTTTCGCCCAGCTCACGCTGAACAGCTACTACGTCTTCATGGACAACTACTTCTTCAGCCGGTTTCATTTCGATACCCTACAGAATGCCATGACCCTGGTCGTGCTCGGCGTTTCGATGGGGTTTGCCAGCACATTTCTCGTCTCGCCCGTGAACAAACGGTATGACAAGGCCGCGATCATCCTGGTCTGCCAGGTGGTCATGGCCGTGGGCATCGGTCTCACGATCATCAATCCCTCGCCATTCATCGCCTATCTGCTGATCGTGCCGATCTTCATTGCCTTCGGCATCTACTATCCGACCATCGTGACCATGTTTTCGCTGTCGGTGGGCCCCAAGGAGCAGGGCTGGATCATGGGCGTGACGGTGGCGCTGTATACGCTTGGGTCGGGGCTCATCTCGGTCATCGGCGGCAAACTGATGGCCGTCGACATCATCCTGCCCTTCGTCATGGCGTTGGTGGCGGCGCTGATCGCTGCTGGTCTGATCTTCCTGCTGTGGCGTGGCGAGGACATTCGCAAGATCGCGGCGAAGTAGATGGCAACTTGCAGGCTGTTTGATCCCCAGCTTGTCCACACGCCGCGAATGCGCTTCAAGTGATTCGTTTCGGCGGCTGCAATGGAATAAATTCCATAAACTCCACAAGGTGATTCGTTTTTTGCGGACCTGATGCGCTTCGACCCTTCGTTCCTCGATGAAATCCGTGCCCGCCTGGCCGTCAGCCATGTGGTATCCAAGCGCGTCAAGCTCAAGCGCCAGGGCCGCGAATTCATCGGCTTGAGCCCCTTCAAGCAGGAGAAGACGCCCTCCTTCACGGTCAACGACCAGAAGGGCTTCTATCACTGCTTCGCCTCAGGCGAGCATGGCGACATCTTCACCTTCGTGCAGAAGATGGAGGGGCTTTCATTCCCCGAAAGCGTGGAGCAGCTGGCCCGCGAGGCGGGGCTGGAAATGCCGAAATCCACACCGCAGGAGCAGGCGCGCGAGAAGGAACGCGACCGGCTGCGCGAGGCGATGGAGGAGGCGTGCCGTTATTTCGAAGCCGCTCTCGCCGACAAGCAGGGACACGGCGCGCGCGAATATCTGCATCAGCGCGGGGTCACTGAGAAGACGTCCCAAACCTTTCGCCTCGGCTTCGGCGGGCGCGACCGGCACGGCCTGAAGGAACATCTCGCATCCAAGGGCTACAGCGCGGAAGAGATGGTGGAAGCCGGTCTCATCATCGCCGGCGACGACATTCCGGTTTCCTACGACCGGTTCCGCGAACGGCTGATCTTTCCCATCACCGATCAGAAGGGGCAGGTGATTGCCTTCGGCGGCCGCGCGCTGTCGGACAGGATGAAGGCCAAATATGTGAACTCGCCGGAGACGCGGCTGTTTCACAAGGGTTACGTGCTGTTCAATCAGGGCCCGGCGCGCCAGGCCGCCTTCGAACGCGACCAGATCCTCGTGGTCGAGGGCTATATGGACGTGATCGCGTTGGCACAAGCCGGCTTCTCCAATGCGGTGGCGCCCCTGGGGACGGCGCTCACCGAGGATCAGATGCGGCTCCTGTGGCGCATGGCGCCGGAGCCCGTGCTCTGTTTCGACGGCGACGAAGCGGGGCGCAAGGCGGCGCACCGCGCGGTCGACACCGCGCTGCCGCTGCTGGAACCGGGGCGGAGCCTCAAATTCTGCTTCCTGCCGCGCGGGCAGGACCCGGACGATTTCCTCGCCGAACAGGGGGCGGACGCCTTCCGTGGCCTCATCGACAAGGCCTTTCCGCTGGTGCGCGTCCTTTGGTCGCGAGAAGTTGAAGCGGGTGATTTTTCGACGCCGGAGCGCCGCGCGGCGCTGGAGGACCGGTTGGCGGAGCTTTTGAAGCAGATCTCCCACAAACGCGTGCGCCGCCACTATGGCGAGGAGATCGCGTTGCAGCTGAAGCGCCTGTGGCTCACCGACCAGCCTGTGAAACACGCGCCGGGTCCCGCCAAGGGCACGCCGCGTGCCAGGTTCGAACGGTCCGGAAACCGCGGATTTGGCGGCAGAAACCTTCAGGAGCCGTGGGAATATGGTGGTGCGAGCGAGAGTCTGAAGCAGAGCGCGCTGGTGCGCGGCGCGTCGGAAATCGCCTCCCGCGAGGCGCTGATCCTGCGCACCTTGTTCAATCATCCGTGGTTGTTTGAAGATCAATCCGAGCAGATCGCGTCGCTTACCTTCCGGAATCGGCGTCTGGAAGCGTTGCGCGACGAGATGCTGTCCCTTACAATTGCCGATAATCCACTTGACTTTGAGGCCTTTCGTACACATTTGAGGGACAGCGAAAGTGGCGCTATCGTGGCCCAGATCGACCGCGCCATAACACACAAGAGTGATTGGTTTGCCGAACCCGACGCATCCAGGACGGATGTGGAGACGGGTTGGCGGCAAATTTTGGCCCTCCATCGCAGATCGGTGGAACTGGGCCGGGAACTTGAGGCAGCGCAGAACGCTTTCCAGGATGAAGGAAGCGACAGTGCGTTTGAACGGCTATGCGACATTCGCAGGCAGCTGACAGATCTGGAAGGCGTGGAGGCCAGCATTGAAGGCTATGGCGAGGAGTCGGGCCGGGCAGGCGATCCACTGGCTTGATGAGCCTCTTGGGGGGCATCTCGTTTTGGTTAATCAGGATTTAAGGGTGTTGCCGCTAGGTAATGTGGTTCGCCGGTCGAAAAACCGGGCCACGTCCTCGCGGATCTGAACCGCGAACCTCCGTCTCGCGTACAAGGAACGAACAAGCATCATGGCGACAAAAACAGCACAAGTTGAAGAACGCGACGCCTCCTCGGGCGAAAGCAGCGACGGTCCCCTGCTGGACATGTCCGATGCCGCGGTCAAGAAGCTCATCAAGACCGCGAAGCAGCGCGGCTACGTCACCTACGAAGAGATCAACTCGGTCCTGCCGTCGGAAGAGGTCTCCTCCGAGCAGATCGAGGACACCATGTCCATGTTCGCCGACATGGGCGTCAATGTGGTCGAGTCCGAAGAGAGCGACGAGGCCGACAACGACAACAACGCCAATGCGGGCGAGAAGGCTCCGGCGGTCGTCAACCAGCAGGCACCGGCCAAGACCACCACCACATCGACGCCGAGCGAGCGCACCGACGATCCGGTGCGGATGTATCTGCGCGAGATGGGCTCCGTCGAGCTTCTGTCGCGCGAGGGCGAGATCGCCATCGCCAAGCGCATCGAGGCGGGCCGCGAAGCCATGATCGCAGGGCTTTGCGAAAGCCCGCTTACCTTCCAGGCCATCATCATCTGGCGCGACGAGCTCAACGACGGGCGCATCCTGCTGCGCGACATCATCGACCTGGAAGCGACCTATGCCGGTCCCGACGCCAAGCAGATGCCGGAGGTGAAGACCGAAGGCCAGGAAGGCGCAGAGGGTGGCGAAGGCGGCGAAGCCGCTGCCGGTGTAAACGGCGCCGCGGGTACCAATGGCGCCGCCACAAACGGCGCTGCCCAGCCCGCGCAACCGGCCCATGAACAGCCGTCTGCCGCGCCGCGCGATGAAGGCTCGCAAGGCGAAACGGGCGAAGGCGAAGGCGAGGGCGAAGACGACGAGGATGACGACGACGACATGGAGAATTCCCTGTCGCTCGCGGCCATGGAAGCCGAGCTCAAGCCGGGCGTGCTGGAAACCTTCGATTCCATCGCCGGCGACTACAAGAAGCTGCGCCGCCTGCAGGATCAGCTCGTCGAGAAGGCGATGAAGAATGATTCGCTCTCGACCAGCCAGCAGCGCCGCTATGGCTCGCTCAAGGACGACATCGTCAAGAACGTCAAGTCGCTGTCCCTCAACAACAACCGCATCGAGGCCCTGGTCGACCAGCTTTACGGCATCAACCGCCGCCTCGTCGGCTTCGAGGGCCGGCTGATGCGCCTCGCGGACTCATACTCCGTGGGACGTGGCGATTTCCTGGAGGAATATCAGGGCAACGAGCTCGACCCCAACTGGCTGCGCCGCGTCGGCCGGCTGAAGAAGAAGGGGTGGGAGAAGTTCGTCAAGTCCGAGCGCGACGGCATCAAGGACATCCGCGGCGAAATCCAGAACCTCGCCACCGAGACGGGGCTGGAGATTTCCGAGTTCCGCCGCATCGTGCGCGTGGTGCAGAAGGGCGAGCGCGAGGCGCGCATCGCCAAGAAGGAGATGGTGGAAGCGAACCTGCGCCTCGTCATCTCCATCGCCAAGAAATATACCAACCGCGGCCTGCAGTTCCTGGACCTGATCCAGGAAGGCAACATCGGCCTGATGAAGGCGGTCGACAAGTTCGAATACCGCCGCGGCTACAAATTCTCCACCTACGCCACCTGGTGGATCCGCCAGGCGATCACCCGCTCCATCGCCGATCAGGCGCGCACCATCCGCATTCCGGTGCACATGATCGAGACCATCAACAAGATCGTGCGCACCTCGCGCCAGATGCTGCACGAGATCGGCCGCGAGCCCACGCCGGAGGAACTCGCCGCCAAGCTGGCGCTGCCGCTGGAGAAGGTGCGCAAGGTGCTGAAGATCGCCAAGGAGCCGATCAGCCTCGAGACGCCCATCGG
>JALCBY010000092.1 GCA_028066055.1 Hyphomicrobiaceae bacterium | reverse complement strand
CAAGGTCGGCATAGTTCATCGGGGGCCTTGCCGGCATGCCTTGGGGAGGGGCGGTCCCGGGTTTAAAGGGTTCTGAACGAGGGTGGCTGCAGGCGCGACTGCCGGGATCGACGCCCGGGCGGAGCACGCCTGCATCCCTAACGGGCGGATCTCTGGTAGGATCTACGCCGTTCGGACGGCGATCCCGGCTTGCAGGTTGTTTTGATCGGCCATATCTTTTACCTGCACTGCCTTTGAATGTCAGGAAAAGTCACCTCCATCTAGACCGTATATCTATAGAAAAATGGCCACGCTTGGCCCTCGAGAAGCCCCGAGGACAGTGATTAGCATGGATGTGATAATGCACCGCTTTGAGTAGATCCTTGTTTCACTAGTTCCTTCAACTCTCTTTCAGAGCCTTGAGTGATATATTCTTGGCTTCAATTATTTCGTCCTTTTGTATGTGTTTTAGCACTTCATCGTAACATTTTACAGCATCTTCGTGTCGTCCAAGTCCTGCAAGTGAAAGTCCTTTTAGGAACGTTGTCCTATTGTCAGGCATTATGTATAATATCTTCTCATAGTACTCTGCAGACTCTTTATTTCGTCCAAGCTTTTTGAGCAGGTTTCCTTTGATCATATGCGCATCGATATAGCAGGCCTTTGCATCAAGCGCCATATCATAGCAAGTTATCGCATCTTCATGGCGTCCCTGATTTGCAAGCATGATGCCCTTGGCCATAAATTTGGAAGAACTCATAGGCACTGTTTCCATTATCTTGTAGTATTTTCTGAGAATTTTTTCCATTATCTTGTCGTCTTTTCTGAGAATTTTTTCCTTGAATATTTCTGAAGATAATATTGATTCGGCAACAATCCTGAGCAAATAATCTCGATTTATATTAATTTGTTTGTTTGTATCTGCCTGTATAGTTGAATCTTTAGACTTGATCACGAAAGATTTTTCATAGCATTCTATTGCTTCTTTGAAACGGTTTAGCTTTGTTAGGAGGTTAATTTTGGCAGTCAGTATTGTAGGATCTTTTGGCTTTATACTGAGCGCGTCTTCATAGCATTCCAAGGCCTCCTCGTGCTGTCCGAGTTCTGAAAGGGCCATTCCCTTACCGCCAAGAGCTCTGTAGTTGTCTTCTTCATTTAGTACTCTGTCATAACATTCTGCTGCTTCTCGGTGTTTGCCGGCCGCTGCGAATAGAACCCCCTTGTTGAAAAGGGTCTTGACGCCTCCCGGCGCTTTCTTGGGTATGTCGTCAAGGCAGAGTATGGCATCCTCATAACGTCCTAGATCTGCAAGAGTTTTGGCCTTGGCTGTAAGGGTTTTAGCCTTGTCTGCTAGCAGGTAGTGATTGTCCGGTTCTGCATCTAGCCCCTGGTCAAAAAAATTCACCGCCCCGTCGTAGTTCTTCTGCCTTGCAAGCAGCCTGCCCATGTTGAGGAATATTATCGGGTGGCCCGGGGCTTTGGTCAGGGCCTTCTCAAGATATTCCATGGCTCTGTCATAACTCCCTATCTCTGCAACAGAGGCGCCCTTGCGAACGAGAGCTTCCAGATTGTCCGGTTCGATATCGAGCGCTTGGCCAAAACAACCCAGTGCTTTCCCGTGATCCCCCGATTCGGCAGCCTGAGTACCCTCTGCTATGAGCCTATCAACATCGTCGGATCCTGTGGGCCTCCGGGGCTTGGCGGGCATCACGTTATGTCGCCTGCCCCGTATTATAAACTAGCTTTAGAGCCGCCTATGATGATCCCACGTGCCTGACAATGTCTCTGCTGATCATTTTGGTTTTCATCCATGTAAGATCTGCGGAATTATCATGCCAGCCTGCCCCTTGGGCAATTCATCCTGCATCTTCCATACGTGCATCGCACTCGGAACGGATGTAGGGCTGTCCCCCAGTGTGTCCAGTATCCAGTCGAGGCACTTCATGGCTTCCTCGTGTCTGTCCAGCTTTATGAGTGACCTCGACTTGTTGATCTGGACCCTGTAGTTGTTGGGATCCTCTCCCAGTACTTCGTCAAAGCATGATAGGGCCTCGTCATGGCGGTCCATCCTTGCAAGTAGCATACCCTTACTGTTCAGGATGGCGTGGTCACCGGGCTTTTCTTCCAGTGCCTCATCATGACTCTTCAGCGCGGATTCGTTGTCACCGAGCCTTTCAAGGCGGACCGGGGGAAAGCTCTCCGGATACGCCTCTTGCAGCTCCCTTACCAGCCATGTCGGGATCTTCTCCTCATACCACATGTTGAACCTGAAGCCGTACATGATGGCCCCGAGATCCGCCTCTGTGCTGCCTACGTGGGGCTTTCTGAACGGTCTTACATCCACCTTCCTAGCCGGGTCTCCTTTCAACGTAATCCACTTCCACATCCACTATATTACCGTTTTCACGGATGGGGGTCAATTTTGCCGCATACTGCTGTTCGTACTCTGCGAGGATCCGCCTGATTCCATCATCATCCATGCCGTCGTCGACTGCTAGGCCGGCCTCAAGGGAGGCGGTATTGCCGTCGATCCACCTGCCGACTGATGGTTCTTCTCCCTCATCAAGTAACCGGGCATATTCCACTAGGAGATTGACAGTGATGGACGGGCCTCCATTCATGGTAGCATGGACATAAACGGGCTGCTCGTTCTTGGAGTGCCTTCTGAACATGTACAGCCTGTCCTCACGGTTATCAAAATTGAGAATCTTGGAATCTTCCAAATCAACCGTAAAGTTTCTCCCGGCCATGATATCTAGCGCCAAGGACACGAGATCTACCATTGCTCGGATCTGACCCTGCCACCTTTGAATGAGGGTGCGTTCGGCGTTGGATATCCCCCAATAGACCATTATGGGGGGTGCCCGTACAGTGGTTAATTAGTATTTTGGAAAAGCATGGTGGCACGTGCGATCATCTATGCGATCGCTGGATCCCGGAATTCCCGCGATCCGCCTCTGCCGTTCTATTGGAGTTGTAAATTGGGTCTTCCGCAGGCTCGGTGGGTGTACCCCGGCCTGCCCCTCACGACCCCCCGATCGCTACGTCAAGGTCCATCGACCTGTCATAGATCTCCCCGAGCACCCTCACGAACTCAGCCTGGGGTATCCCGTTGGCGGCGTCGACCCTTATCCTATCGGCCCTGCACCCGGATCCCCGCCGCGTAAAGTCGTACGCCGCGACCTCGTCGATCCCGAGGTGGTCGTCC
>JALCBY010000008.1 GCA_028066055.1 Hyphomicrobiaceae bacterium | reverse complement strand
CGGTCGCCGACCTGCAACTGAAACGTCATGGCCGTGTAGGTCTCGACCGAACCGATACCGTAGATGCAGGAGACCGAGGCGACGATGATCACGTCGTCGCGCTCCAGCAGCGCCCGCGTCGCCGAATGGCGCATGCGGTCGATCTGCTCGTTCACCGACGATTCCTTTTCGATGTAAGTGTCGGTGCGCGGCACATAGGCTTCCGGCTGGTAGTAGTCGTAATAGGAGACGAAATACTCCACCGCATTCTCAGGAAAGAAATTCTTGAACTCGCCGTAGAGTTGAGCGGCGAGTGTCTTGTTCGGCGCTAGGATCAGCGCCGGGCGCTGGGTCTCCTCGATGACCTTGGCCATGGTGAAGGTCTTGCCCGACCCGGTGACGCCGAGCAGCACCTGGTCACGCTCCTTTTCCTTCACGCCGCCGACGAGCTCGGCGATGGCCTCCGGCTGGTCGCCTTGCGGAGAGAATTCCGACTCGATCTTGAGCGGAATGCCGCCCTCGCTCTTCTGTGGACGTTCCGGCTTGTGTGGCATGAACATGGGCAGCGCGTTCGGATTGTCGAACGAGCGCACGATCGGATGGTTGGCGATCATCGGCTGCGGTGCCTCGGACAGCCCTTCCGGTCGGTCGACCGGATAGTTCAGATTTTTCCTTTCCCTGTCCGGCTTCCAGCGGTCCCCGCCTCTTGGCGCTTCGCCCGTGACGGGCCTCGGTTCGGCGCGGCTACCGAAGGTTTTGGGAACATGTCGTGCCATGCGATTGACTATGACGTAACGAGCTATTGCTGAAAAGATGGAACACCCGGATAAAGCGCGCGAATGCGCACCGACCGGTCAGGCCTCAAGTAGCCGTCAGGCGATAGGCTAAATCAAAACAAGCCGCGCCCGCGCAGGCCCGCATGCATCGCACGAGGAACTGCCGTGAGCGAGGGGAATCTGCCATGGCGCGAATATGGCCGCAGATTACGGCGGAGGGAAGGGCAGTTTCGATCATTGCCACCACGGAAAATGTGATTCAAAGGCCCGACGCACGGCATTGACAACCGCGCAATCCGGGCTAGCCTAAAGTTGTATACCCATAACAACACACCAAATTTGCCCCGGGAAACGGGGCGTCTAGGGAGAAAACACCAATGTTCAGCGCAAAATTTGCGTCAGCTGTCGCTGTCGCACTCGTTACCACCATGATGGCGCTCGCAGTGCCGGTCTCGGTGCCGGATGCGTCAGCGGCTGAAATTCGTTGGGGAACGTCCCGCGTCGGCTCATCAGGCCATCGCGCAGTGACCACCCTGACGCAGTATCTGAAAGACAAAATGCCCGAGCACACCTTCACGGTGCAACCGACCCCCGGCGCAATCCTGACGGTCAAAGGGCACTCGAAGGGTGAGTTCGAGGGCTATTACGGTTCCGACGTCGCCTTCTACGAGCTCGCGAACAACATCAAGCGGTTCAAGGGTTTCAAGGACAAGATCAAGCGTCAGCCGGTGCAGACCTTCTGGGCCTTTACTATTGAAATGGGCCTCGGCGTCCATGCCCGCGACAAGGACAAGATCAAGTCATGGGGCGATCTTGCAGGTAAGCGGGTCTTCACCGGCCCGCGCCCGTGGGACACCCGCGCCCAGGTCGAACGTGCGCTCGAAGCGCTCGGAATCAAGTTCGACTATGTGGAGGTCAGCGTGAAAACAGCGGGCTCACTGCTTGAAAGCGGCCGCTATGACGCGTTCGGCGTTTACAGCAACGCGGAAGCCACGACGGCGCCGTGGATCACCGAAGCCTCGCTTCAGACGGATTGGGCGGGCCTCAACCTGAGCGACGCCGAAGCCAAGAAGCTGACCGATGCCGGTTTCGTGGTGAAGAAGATTCCGACAAACGTCTTTGGCAAGAAGAAAACCCACGGCGATGCCGTCACCATGCTGCCGTTCCATTATGGCCTGCATGTGGGAACCCAGATTTCCGAAGACGACGTTTACAAGATGCTGACCCTGATCGAAAAGGGCGCCAAGGATCTGGCCCAGGCTGACAAGGCGTTCAAGCAGGTTGCGAACAACATGGTCGAGATGCAGGTGCGTGGCATCAACTCGTCGATCGATTTCGTGCCCGTGCATCCGGGTCTGGCCAAGTTCTTGAAGGAAAAGGGCGCGTGGAAGCCGGAATGGGACTCCCGCATCGCCAAAGCAAACTAGCCACTTTCTGGAACGGCAGATAAATTGTGAGGCTGGCGCACGGTGTTGCGCCAGCCTCGATTTTATACCTCAAGTCCAAGGGGGGGCAGTGGGGACTTATGGCTTCTGACGCATCGACGCGTTCGACGGCGCATCCGGTCATCGATGCGTTATTTCTGATCACCGCGGTCGGATTCTTCGCGGTCCTGATGAACTATTATGTCACCTCGACCGGCGGGCCGAGCCTGCTTGCATCGACAATGGTGCCGATCGCATTTGTTCTCTATGTCTTCGATGCGCTCAGAAAGAATGACTTCTATACGAGGCTCAACGCACCTCTGAACTATCTTATTGCCGCGGTCTATATCGGCATCTCGCTCTACGTTTCCTACTTTATGTATACGGAGTTTGAGGACCTCGGCACGGTACGCGCCGGCGACTGGGACCCGCTTGATCTCTATGTCGGCGGTGCCATGTTCGTGCTGATCATGGAATATGCGCGCAAGCGTCAATTCGAACTTTTCATCCTCAACATCATTCTCATCCTCTACGCCGTTTACGGTTGGCTGGTGCCGGGCATGTTCAATCATCCGGGGTTGAGCTGGAAACGCATTGTCACGTCAATGAGCCTGGAGGATTCCACAGGCGTCTTCTCCAACTTGCCTCAGCTTGCGCTCACATTGATCGGATCATTTGTTCTGGTTTTGAGTATCTTGCGCGCGTTCGGTTGCATCGATTCCATCCTGCGCGCCGCGTCCCGGCTCGCGGCGCGGTCGCCCTACGCGCTTCCCCAGGCCGCGGTGCTGGGCTCGTTCGGCGTCGCGGCGGTCAGTGGCAGTGGCGCTGCAAACGCGGTCACGACGGGATCGGCAACTATTCCCGCGATGATCAAGTCCGGCCTACCGCGGGAAAATGCGGCGTCGGTCGAGGCGTCGGCATCATTGGGTGGCCAGCTCATGCCGCCGATCATGGGGCTGTCCGCCTTTCTCATGGCCAATTTCATGGATGTCAGCTACGGCGAGGTCGTTGCGCGCGGTTACGTCCCCGCGCTCATTTATTTCATCTCCGTCTTTCTGAGCGTTTACCTGCTCTCCCGGCATGTGGGCACCATGACCAAACCGGCCTTCGTGGAGCAGACCACATGGAGCGACTGGCTGAATGTCAGCGTGTTCGCTTCCGTCGTCATCGGTTTCGTGATTGTCATGGCCATCTATCATCTGCCGCCCATGTTCGCCGCTCTCTATGTCTTCATCACCATTGGCCTTGTGCTTCTGGCGAGGCTGATGGTCGAAAATCTTTCGGAACCGCTCGCGGAGCAGGGACGCAGATTGGTTGAGGTCATCCGGAAGTTCGTCGACAGTTTTGCGTCCATGACTGCTGACCTGACGCTGCTGCTAGCGGTTCTGGCGATCCTCACGAGTGCGCTGGTGAACACCGGCATTCCCACCAAGGTGGGTTTTATCCTGGTCGATGCCGCGGCCATCAACCTCTTCGTCCTCGGGATCGTCGCATTTCTGTTCGGCGCGTTGCTGGGTACAGGATTGCCTCCAGCGCCGACCTACATTCTCACCGCGCTGGTGATCGCGCCGCACATGATCAAGATCGGCATGGATCCCTGGGCTGTGCATTTCTTCGCATTCTTCCTGGCTGTTTGGGGCGAGTTGACACCGCCGACGTCGGTTGTGGCGGCCGTGACCTCTAAGATCGCCAATGCTTCTTTCCTGGGCACTCTGGCACGCACGCTCCTGCTGTGTTCGTCGCTGTTCGTGCTTATGGCTGCGGCCTTCGTCCGTCCGGAACTGGTACTTGAACCGGGGCTGGCGCAGTTCACGGCGATGGCGCTGGTGCTGAGCGCCGCGCTCAGCCTTGTGTTCGCTTTTCAGGCGCGGTTCGCCGAAAACCGCACCATGGATATCGCTTTCCGGGTGGTCATTACGGCGTGCGGAATGCTCGCGCTGTTCCATCCCAACGCCGGAATTGCCTGGGCCGGAAGCGCGGGCGTCGTGCTGTTCATGTGTTACTGGTTCCTGCGACGGCGAGGACAGGTGCTCGAGACACAGACGAGCTAGGGCCGATGGAGTTCCGGGCGTGTGCGACTGAACGTCCGGCGCCCGTTCTTGAACCCGAACAACGGTGACGCGATGCGCGACACGGCCTCGTTTGCTGAAGTGGCGTCCCACACGACGAGATCGGCAGTTTTGCCTGCTTCGACGCCGTAATCGTCACGACCGATGAGATCTGCCGGGCGGTGCGTCATCATCTCGAAGCACTCGTCGAGTTCATCCGCCGAACCGCGCTGCACGATGTTGGCGTAGAGATTGGCGATCCGCATCAGCGAGCAATCGCCGAACGGCGTGAATGGGTTGAGCACATTGTTGGTCGACAAACAGCAATTGACCCCGTGGGCGATCAGAGCATTGGCATCGGGCACGCCACGGATGACATTGTGATCGCGCTCGCGGCCCATGACGAAAAGATCGGTTGCGGGCAGTACGGTGACGGTGACGCCGGTATCGGCGAGGCGCTTGGCGAGGGTCTTGAACTCGTCTGGCGGCAGACACGAATATTTGGATCCGTGCCCGATGGCGACCCGTCCGCCCATCCCGTATTTTTCCGTCAAATCGCAGACGAGATGAATATCCATGTCATCGGTCGTCGAACCTACATCGAGATGGAGGTCGACATCCGTATCGTACTCGCGCGCGAGATCGAACACGCGGGTGATCTGCGCGGCATGATCGGGATCGTAACCTGGTGCACCGCCCACGACCGGCGCGCCGCGCTTCAGGCCTTCTTCGACATTCTTGTCGGCTTCCGGCACATTGCTCATGCCTTCCTGCGCGAAGACGCACAGCTCGAGATCGATGGCCCAGGCGTAATCCTTGGCCAGTTGCTGCAAGGCTTCGACGCTTTTCATGCCGACATTGGGGTCGACCTCAACATGCGTTCGCATGTGCGTCGTACCGTTGAGAATGCATTCCTCCAGCGTCTGGCGTGCACGCTCGTAGACATCCTCGACCGTAAAGGTGTGCTTGATTGCACCCACCCGTGCCATGTGATCGCGCCCCCGGTCAGGCGACGGCGAGCAGCGATCGAGGATGCGGGACTTGTCCAAGTGAATGTGGGTCTCGACCAAACCGCTCGAAACGAGGCGGCCCTCGGCATCGAGCCGCTCACAATCGGCTTCGAGATTTGGGTCAATCGCTGCGATTTTCGCGCCTGCGATGCCGATATCGACGGTTGAGGATCCACCGGCGCCATTGGCAAGTCGGGCATTGCCCAGGATGAGGTCGAGTGCCATTTGCGTTCTCTCTGTGCTGGATTGACGCTGCCATCGAAAATGCCGGACCGGCCTGATGCGCGCCGTTTGAAACTGTCTCTTTACTTTAGGCTATTGCCGTCTCGTGTGCCAACATGAAGACTGAGCTTGCGATGAGATCGCGACATATCTATTGATCAGTGCGTAAAGCATTCCTTCCAACACGTCTTTCCGGATCATATTCGTCATGACGCCTACGACCTTTCCCTCTCGTGAAGAGATTACGATCTGCTTCGGCCATGTTGCGTATCAGTTGGCGGAGGCCTTCGCGCGCCGCGACCTCGGCATCAATCACTTTCAAGTCTGGAGCGCCGACGAACTGAAAGAGCGTGCCGGTGAAGCTGATGTCGTGGTGGCGTCGGGGTTGTGGTCCAACGATCTGCTCGACAGCGCTCCCGGCATCAAATTCGTGCAGTCCGCCAGCGCCGGAATGGACAAGTTCGATGCTGACAAGTTCCGCGCCAATTCGGTTCGGCTCGCAAGCGGGCAGGGCGCTAACGAACGGGCTGTCGCCGAGCATGCCATGGCTCTCATTCTTTCGCTGACACGACGTATTCCGGAAGCCTGCGCAAACCAGAACGCCAAAACCTGGCGCGGTATGATTTCAGATCCGAACGCGCGAGAGGATGAACTTGGCGGCAAGACCATGCTCATTGTGGGTATGGGGCGCATCGGCTCGCGGCTGGCGACGCTCGCCAAGGTGTTCGACATTCATGTCGTTGCCGTGAAGCGTGATCCATCAAAAGGCGGAGATGCGGCGCACGAAGTACATGCCCAAGCAAAGCTTCTGGAGCTATTGCCGGAAGCAGATATTGTGGCCCTGACGTGTCCACTCACGCCCGAAACTGAAAACCTGATTGGTTCCGATGCCTTTGCCGCGATGAAGCCTTCGGCTCACCTCATCAATGTTGCGCGGGGCAAGGTGGTGGACGAACCGGCCCTGATTTCCGCCTTGCAGGGCGGCCAGATCGCTGGAGCAGGCATCGACTGTACGGTCGAGGAACCCCTGCCGGAAAATTCACCACTGTGGTCGATCGAGAACGCGCTGATCACCCCGCACACGGCGGGCGAAACCCGCCGCTATGAAGATAACGTCGTCGATATTCTTATGGACAATCTGGAGCGGCTATGGCGCGGTGACGCCAAACTCACAAATCAGGTGGTCTGATCAAGACTGGTTCTGTCGGTCGACGAAATCGTCGAAGATTTCCTGCCCGAGATCTCCTAGAATGCGCTGTGCCGGCATGCTGCGCTCCTCGATCGGCAATCCCACTTCCCGTCGCAGTTCCACCGCGTTGATGCGGCGTGACCATTTTTCATTCTGCTCGACGAGCCGACCGAAAAACACCGCGCTTTCGGCAATGGTGCTGGCATAGTAGAGATTCTCGATTTCGGCGATGTACATCGTCGCGACACACATGGCGCAGGGTTCGCAGGACGTATAAAGATCACAACCGGGGAGCGTCGGCGTACCCAACCGCCGGCACGCCTCGCGAATGGCTTCCACCTCACCGTGCGATGTCGGATCTGATTTGCCGTGGGATCGGTTCAGGCCCTCACCGATAATCTCGCCTTCTTTCACCACGACGGCGCCGTAGGGCAGGGCGCCCTCTTCGTCGAGGCTTTCACGGGCGATCTCTATCGCTCGTCGCATGAAATCTTCGTTCATTGTTTTTCCCTCATCGCGTTGTGGTTCGGGGGCAGAATATCCGATGCCGAAAATATGTCCTCGATCATATTTTGTTGTCCGCTAATGTTTTCCGATCTGCAAACAATTGAGTATGAGGCTTGACGTGACCGCATTCCCGGGATTTTCGGAAGAGTTAGTGTCCTTCCTGAAGAACCTTGCGGCGAACAACAACAAGGACTGGTTTGCCGTGAACCGGAAAACGTATGATGAGGCTTATGTGACGTCAGCGCTCGATTTCATTGAAGCTCTGGCCCCTCATGTGAGGAAGCTTTCGCCACCGTTGCAGGCTATGCCGAAGCTCAACGGGTCGTTGAGACGCATTCATCGCGATGTCCGTTTTTCCAGGGACAAGCGGCCCTACAGCACGCGTCTGCATCTGGTATTCTGGACGGGCGACCATCCCAATCGGGCCCCGGCAATGCACTTTGTCGTGACGGACGAACATTTGGGGTTCGGTTCCGGGCAGTGGGGCTTCGGGCCCGATGCGCTGAAACGATATCGTGAAGCTGTGGCGGATGAGAGAAAGGCGCGCGCGCTGCAGGATGCAATCGACACGGCGTGTGCTGGTGGAGCGTATGAGCTGAGCGCCCCGGCACTGGCACGCGTGCCGCGGGGATTTGATGCCGATGGACCGCACGCCGGCCTTCTGCGGCACAAGGGCATTGTCGTGAAGGGAGGCGCCGAGGGGCATCCCCCGGTGCTCTATTCACCCGGCATTATCGATTGGACACTGGAGCAAATACATCTGACCATGCCGTTGCATCGCTGGCTCGTGGAGAATGTCAACGGATAATCGCTTGGTTTCGGATACGACTTCCAATCCCGGCGCCGAGTATGTGCGCCTATTGGCGCTGGAAGCCGCCTGGCCGTGGATCGCGGCTGACGTTGAGCACGCGCCGGGCGAAGATGCGTGGCAGACACGGTGGATGGGGCAGGGTGACGATATCCGCGCGCTGGTGCTGGGTGTGGATGCCGTCCCGGACATGTGGGCTGTCGTTATGACCGGCGACGACCCTGAAGTTGTCGGTCAGACGCACCTCAAGTCCAGAATAGACCTCGGTCGCAGCCCGTATATCGGAGATCACTGGCACGTCCGGCCCGACCTCGATGGCGTGTGCTGTCACAACGTTCTGATCGCTGGTTTCCATCCTGAACCGGGGACCGAGACCATACGCTTTGAGCGTGGGGGACAGGTGCAAGACGTTGAAACCCAGGACGACGGCAAACGGTTTATCTTTGCCGACCTGAACGACGCCGCGCCGATCGAACGGTTCACCGGGGTCCGCATTGACGGTGTTTGGCATGACCCCGTGCGTGAAGATCTGCCCTATCGCGCCGCATACGCAGCCCAGGCGTGGGAAGCCTATTCCCATGACTGGGACACGCCCAAGGGCACCTGGCATGACTGGTGTGGCAGTCTGTTCTTCGAGCTGGAGGGTGACGAGTTCAATGACATGGCGGTTGCCTTGTTGCGCGAACTCGACCCCGAAAAACACGGTTCCGGATTGGGATCCCTCGGAGCGGGCCCGATCTATGGTTCGGGACACGCATTTTATGATCTGGTGGAGAATGACCCGCTGATCGATCCGCGTTCGCTCTACCAGGCGCTGCTGATGGAACGTCCGGAGTTCCTGCAGAAGGATGTGGCGGAGCGGTACCACCGGCTGATGACAAGATTGCGGGCGCACACCGGCTAGCTGCTTCTGGTGCCGGTGTTTCGACTCGAAGGATCGATGCCGATCAGGACTGCCATGTGATGGATCCTGGTTGCCTAATGCCCGCACCCTGTTACCGTCTGGCGTGATGTCAGAATCACCCGAACCCGCGGGCGGGAATAGCCGTATCCCTCTTCGCCAAACCGATGTGAACCTGCTGCGCGTTGCAGCCGCTTTCGGCGCATATTGTGTCGTGGTCGTGCTTGTACTGATCGGCGCAAGCAACGAGAGCTGGGATACGTTTTCGACCGTGCTTCTGGTCGTTGCCGCCCTTATTGGCTGGTCGGTGTGGTTGTGCCTTTCGGCAGCCGGTCTGCTGAGCGACGGTCAACAGCCGCGCATGCGTCTTCCGGCAGCTCTGGCGGTAGGGATTCTCATTCTGCTTACGCCTGTCATGGCGCTGTTCATTTTTTGGGTGAGCATTTCCATGCAGATGGCAAACACAGGGCTTGCGAACTACCCGCTGTTTACCGCGCTGTGCATTGGTGCGGTTCTGCTCATAGTAATGCAGATACTCATTCTTCTTGTGGCGTATCGGGCACGAAAAAGACCGTTGGCTTGAACCCTGAGAAGATCTCCGTTCCGTTCAGGATATGTCTTATGCACACGCGCAGGCGAACCGGCTCTCCAAATCGCTACTAAAAAACCGGCCGCCTGCGGTTTGCAGACGGCCGGTCGATCGCACTGAGGCTTGGGGGGAGCGAGCCTCGATAATTACTCAGATGCCTACCAGGTGGCGGTGTCGGTTCCGGCAATCACGGCTGCGAGCTCCACATACTCCTTGCAGCCTTTGCCGCAACGTTTTCCGATCTCTTCCAGTTCGAGTTTCGCCAGATCCAGGCGTCCGGCTTTCACATAGCCCTCGCCGAGATATTCCCGCGCCAGAACGAAGTCCGGATCGATGGCAAGCGCGGCCTTGTAGTAGGTAATCGCGGTCGTGAGGTCGCCGCTCTTGCGGTAGCTGTAGCCCAGGTAATTCAAAACATGCGGATCGCTCTGATCCGCCGTCTTCAGGATGCTGATCGCCTTTTCATAGTGGCCGGTCTTGGCAAGAATTCTCCCTTCCGCATAGAGCTTCTGGCTCGGGCTCAGCTCAGACTGGTTCTTTCTCTTCTTGCACTTGTTGGCGCTGCCGCTCCAGTAGCAGTAGGCCAAAGCCTGGCAGGAATTCTTGGTCGTTTTCGTCGAGCAGGACGGATTGGAGGTCGGTGCCGGTCCGCCGCCACCTGCGGCATATGCCGGCGAGACGATGAGAAATGCGGCCGAGCTGACGAAAGCTGCGGTGAGAAACTTTACAGCCATGCGCGAAATCGGTTGGGAGGTGTTGTACATTTCAATTACCTTTCGTTGCTTCGATTCAGGCTATGAACGTTTAGCGTATGCGTCCTATTGGGCGTCTGCATGGTGTAAACACGCTAGTCAGAGATTTATTCGATATTAAGACCAAAAAAATGATGGGCGATGGGTCTCACGAGATTGTTAGTGCGGAAATCGGCGCGTATCTGACGCGCCTTTGGCGGTATGGACTCGTCCTGTCGGGAGATCGCGATGCGGCTGAGGATCTCGTCCAGGCAACGTGCGTGCGGGCTCTGGAACGCGCCCATCAGTTCCGGGAGGGTACGCGGCTCGATAGGTGGTTGTTTTCTATCCTGAATTCAATATGGAAAAATGAACTGCGATCGCAAAAAATTCGCACCGGCGCGGGGTTTGTGAGCGCTGAGGAAGCACTCATAGCTGATGGTGCCGCAGAGGTCGAAACGAATATTTTCGCGCGTCAGGTGTTAGCAGAGGTGCAGGCGTTGCCTGAAGTTCAGCGCGAGACGGTCTTTCTCGTCTATGCCGAAGGCCTGACATACAAGGAAGCCGCTGAAACGCTGGACGTTCCGGTCGGAACGATCATGAGCCGGCTGGCGGCAGCGCGTGCGAAACTCGGCGAACTCAATCAAGAGGGCGCACCGGGTAAAAGACGAACAGGTCAAGACCGATGAGCAACTGGCGCGATCAAGGCCCTGTCACGGATGAGCAGCTTGTCGCCTATCTCGACGGGATGCTGGATGACGATACCGCCGCGAATGTCGAGCGCGAGGTCAAGCTCGACCGGAAGCTTGAGGCCCGTCTGGATCTGCTGCGCCGCGGCGATCGCCAATTCGAAGAGGCCTATGGCGCTCTGCTTACAGAAGCGCCTGAGAAAAAACTCCAGGAGATCCTGAAACGCGTCAAAGAGCCGCCGCCCGAAGTAGTGCCTCCCGAACTGACCCGTCCGGCACCGCGCGTTGTTGGCGGCCCGGCACAAATCCGCAGCGAACCCTGGGGCGGTTGGCGTGTGCTGGCAGCGGCCATTGTTCTGCTCGCTGTTTTTGCCGGTGGTCTGTTTTCAAGCCGGTTGCTGGAATTACCGGGAAGTCAGCCGCAGATGGCGTCTGATACGTGGACGAAGAAAGGCTGGCGGGCGGCGGTTGCCGAGTATCAGTCCCTGTTCATCACCCAGACGCTGGAGAACACCGGAAAGGATGCGCAGCAACGCGCTGAGGGGATGCGCGCCGTATCCGAATATCTCGGGCTGGACCTGACGGCGGAAAAGGTCACCGTCGGACCGTTACAATTGAAGCGCGCTAACGTGCTGAAGTTCGGAGGTAAGAAGCTCGTTCAGGTCGCATATCTGGCGGACGGCAAGACGCCGGTTTCCTTTTGCATCATCAAGGGCAAGCGCAAGCCGCATGATCTGAAACAGGAGCAGCGGTTGGGGCTCAACATCGTTTATTGGGATAGCGATGACTTCGGCTTCATGGTCATCGGTGATGTGCCCAAGAGTGAGCTTGACCGGATCGCACGTACGCTTCAGCAACGCGTGTCATAAAAAATCAGTCAATCAGAGGCTTGCTATTCTGCCGCATGCGCCGTTGCGACTGGCTGCAAGTCGCCCGTGATCACGTAACGCAAAATAGCGACGATCTGTTCCGGTGTTTCGGCGACAGCCTGGGCCGCGCCGTCGACTTCTTTAAGGGCATGCGCATGGTCCGGGCCATGCATGATGATCAGCGGCTTTCCGAGGGCCGCAGCGAAGCCCGCGTCGAAGGCCGCATTCCACTGCTTGTACTGATTCCCGAAACGAACCACCACGACATCGGCCTGCTCGATCAGCGTGCGCGTGCGGATCGCATTGACGCCGGCGCCTTTACGATCCTTCCAGAAGGCGTTCTCCTCCGCCCCCAGTATCGCGACCCCGCAGTCGTCGGAGAATGCATGATTTGTAACCGGGGCGGAGAATTCCACCGGGAGGTCAGCCGCCTTTGTGCCGGCCTCAATCTGTTCCCGCCAATCGGTATGTATTTCGCCTGAAAGGTAAACGCGCCAGTTCGCCATGGGAGTCACTCCGGGTTTGAATGGCTCCGGATGATGGAGCCGATACTCATTCGCCCGGAGATATAGAGGACGTGCTGCGTCGGGTCGAGAGGGGCTTTAATGCGACTTGTGAGGGCGTCTCGGGTATGTATTAGTGCGCGCACTCCGGGGGCACCGATTCCAGATGGACATTCTCAGCTTTGTCGCACTTGCCGGTGTCGCTTTTTTTGCCGCAACGGTTCAGGCTGCGACCGGTTTCGGCTTCGCTATCATGGCGGTTCCCTTTTTCCTTCTGATCATGGGTTCGCTGACGGCAATCCAGGTGACGGCCGTCATAAATTTCGTGATCTCCCTTGTGCTGATGCGCCGTCTGCTCGACGGGGCACCTTACAGGCTGCTTGCGCATCTGATGATCGGATCGGTGCTCGGGTTTCCCGTTGGTCTGGCGGCATACAAGGCGGCTGATCTCGACAGCATCAAAATCGTGGTTGGCGTTCTCATAACGGCGTTCGCGCTGCTGCTGATCGTGCGGGAATGGCGGCTCTCCCGCGCAGCGTCAGCAGGATTCGCCGTCGAAGAATTCAAGCCGCAGCTGCTCAGCGAGTTGGCAATCGGGTTCATCTCCGGCGTCATGGCGGTGGCGCTCGCCATGCCGGGACCGGTTGTTGTTCTCTATTTGCTGGCGCGGCATGTGCGAAAACAGATCAGTCGCGCGGCGACGCTCCTGCTGTTCGGGTTTTCGTATGGCTCCGTGTCGCTCGTGCACACCGTGTGGGGCGGAATGACCGGTGAGACCTGGTTGCTCGCAGCCAAGTTGACCCCCTTTGTCATTGGGGGAGCATTTCTGGGTCACTATGTCACCCGATATCTCAGCGAAGAGCGATTTCGCGCCGTGGTGCTGTTGATTCTCATTGCCTCAGGTGCTTACGGCGTCTGGACCGCGCTCTGACAAGGTCATACATCCCGAAACTGCGACTCGGTTGCTCATCCGAACCGCCTAATTCTTTGGTATGTCAGACCTTGGGCCTAAACCGATTTGCGCATTGATAACAACGCTTAAGAGCATACTCTCGGAGTTGGTAAAGGTTGCCAAGCGGCTGCGATTCAAAGCCAACGGGAGAGAAAAATGTCGGCATTCGTCAAAAAGAACACCTGGATCATTCCAGCGATTGGATTTGCGCTGTTGATTGTTGCGGGGATTGCGTTTTCCTAGATCGGGCGCTCTCGCTCAGAACGTTCAAGGGAGGCGGTTGCCTCCCTTTTTCTTTTGCATGTGTGATGCGCCAACGGCACATCACACACCATATTTCGCAGCATACACCTATTGAAAAGTTGTGCTACAAGCCCTTCGCGATGTTGCCGATGAACAATACGAGGTAGGCGATCAAGGCAAACCAGAGCTGGTTCCCGCTCACAACGGGTATGGATGCGGCTGTTCCGAGGACCGCAAGGATTGCCAAAACGACTGAAACAAGAAAAACAGGAGTGGTTGGTGCACTGAGGTTCATTGTCACCTCCATTTCGTTGACGCGGCGCAGTCTAGCCGTATTTTGTACCGGCAGTAAGTCGGACAGTAAGGAGAGAGGATAATGCGCCCGTTGGTCAGGCTTTTACTTGGTATCGTTCTGTTGCTGGTCCTGCTGATTGTGGTTGCTTTTGCGTTGCCGCAGGAAATCACGGTCGCGCGCTCCAAGGTCATTAATGCTCCGGAGGCGGACGTCTTTCCTTACGTGAACAGCCCGAAACGCTTCAACGAATGGTCGCCATGGGCGGCACGCGACCCGGATATGAAATATACCTTCTCGGGACCGGCCGAGGGCAAAGGCGCCAAGATGGAGTGGAGCAGCGACGAGTTCGAAACCGGATCGCAGGAAGTTGTCGAAAGCCAGCCGAACTCATTCGTGAAGGTGAACCTTGACTTCGGTGACATGGGAGGCGCCACGGCGTCGTATCAACTCCGTCCTGATGGCGCCGGTACAAAGGTGATCTGGATATTCGAGACCAACACCGGAAACAATCCGATCCGGCGCTGGATGGGCCTCATGTTCGACCGTTGGGTCGGGAAAGACTACGAAATGGGTCTCGACAAGCTGAAGCAGGTTGTCGAAGCGGGCCAGTAGGAATCACCGCCCGGTCACGGCAACGAAGTAATGGGGTCCTCGAACGGCGCAAAAGGCTTCGGCAAGATGCTAAGGCCCCGCCGCGGGGACTAGACGCCCTTCATGCACACGCCCGCCGTCAGCACGATCCAGGCCGCAGCGGCAATCCAGAATGCAAGATTCATGGAGATTGTCGCGATCCCAAACACGTTGACGAAGTACAAGACCAACGCGATGACGCCCAGAATCACGGAAATGTTGAAATTCATTTTGGTCGGTGGTGTGAGGTTTGCCATCTTTCGCTCCCTCGATGATTCGCAATGGGAAAGCGTAGCATGTGATTCGCAGTCACTTGATATGAACCCATGCATGACGGCGATATGTCAGTGATTCAGCGATGATGAGACGCGGCGAAAACGGCAGGTGAACCGGTTATCTTGATGGAACGCCAGGCAACCATTCCGGATTATTTCGTTTGCATCGGCGCCCAGAAGGCGGGAACGACATGGCTGGCCCGCATGCTGGCACGCCATGACGATGTGTTCATGACGCCCGTCAAGGAAATCCACTATTTCGACCATATCGCCGGGCTGACGGATCATTTGGGTCCGAGAAAACGCCGGTCGCGCTACCGCAAATACCATCAGCGTTTGTGGACCCAGTGGAGCAAATGGCGCGAGCATCGCGCGCAGGGCGACTGGTACCGCAACTACATGCGCGCCACTCTCGATGATGACTGGTATGCGTCCCTGTTTGCTGAGCGGGGCGATCGGAAGATCGCGGGAGAGATTACACCCGAATATGCTCTGATCGGTGAATCGGGACTGCGACACCTGAAACGGCTCGCACCCGATGCGCGGATCGTTTTCATCATGCGCAATCCGGTAACTCGTGCATGGTCACATCTCCTGCATCTGTGCCGATCGCGAAAACTGAATGCCGATGCGCTCAGCACATCGCAGATGCTTGCAATGGCGGATGAGGAACGGTTCAAGGCCTTGTCGGATTATATTGCGGTCCTGAATGCTCTATCGGCGGTGTTTCCGGCCGGGCAGGTGCATCTGGAATTTTACGAAGACATACATGCGGACCGGCGCGCGGCCCTCGCGCGCATCTGCCAATTTCTGGGCGTGGCCGACGATCCGGATCGTTTCAGTGGGTTGAACGAACGCCACAACCCGTCCCAGAAGGCGCGCATGCCGGCAGACCTGCGCAAGGAACTGCGTCTGCGCTATCGGGCGATGGCCCGTGATATTGAGGAGCATGTCGGACGCGTCCCCCAGGCGTGGAAACGCGAGTTCAATCTGCGCGCCACGTGAGCGGACAAGGCGCTGTCGGCAACAGGGCCGTCTGTTAGAACGCCTGATTGTCTCCGCGCCGCCGGCGCGCCGGCTCTACCGAACGCCTGAGATGCCGCCAGAGCCCGAGTGTCAGCGCGCTCATGAGGGAAAAAATCACCGCCATGGTTGTGAGAATCCAGGTCCGGCTGGTCAGGCCATCTGCCGCACTATCTGACGGCTGTGTTCCCTGAAGCGCGCCATTCGCGTTCGTCTTGCCGGCGAGCCGCAGCGCCGCCTGTTCGAGCGCTGTTTTGTCCGCCACAGCTTTGCCCGCCGTCGGAGAGGTGACGATCCGCAATGCTTGGTTTTTTTCGCCAAAGCGACCGTTGGATTTTGCGTCTGACGGACCAGTCAGTCCCGCCAGCCGGGTATTGGAGTTGTTGTCGTAGATCCAGCCGGCCGGGAGATCGATCGGAAGGCTTTCGCTGGCAAGCGGTTGATTTTCAGGCCGTGGCGGTGTGACGTCGATCGCGACCAGACTGGTTGTTCGGCCTACCAGGCCATGTGCGAGTGCGACGGTCTCTATGGCCCGGTTGACATCATGCGCGCTCTGTCCGGTGTAGCTTCGCGCCTTGAGTGAGGCGACCTTGTGCCGGGCCCAGAACCTGCCGATGCCCGATCCGATCCGTGAATCGGTGAGAGCGATTTTCTGTGACCAGGGCTGTCCGGCAATCTTTCCCGACAGTTTCATCTCGCCCTTCAGTGCCGATATGCGCGCCGTGAGGATGAGGGGGGCGTTGAGATAAAGGTCGGGAAGCGGATTGGGCCAGGAATCGACGCGCACGCCTGATGCCCATTCCAGCTTCAGATCTGTGATGACGGGACGTTCGAGGCGCTCGAAGAAAGCGGAAAGCTTGTCCGAGATCTCGGCTTGCGACGGTATATCCATGAATGCGCCGCGGCCAATCTCGGCTGCCCGTCGCATGAGTGGTTCATTCGGAATGGATCCGATTCCGACAATGAACACCCGCGAACGGCCACGCTTTTGCGCGAGCGTGGACAGGAATGCGCTATCGCTCGAGACTGCGCCGCCTGTCAAAAGGACGATCTGGCGCACGCGCTGGCTGTCCTTCTTGCGCGAATCGGCCAGGGCTGCTTCAAGTGCAGGCAGCATCAGGGCTTCACCTTCAGCCCGCATCCGTTCCACGAATCCCGCGGCAATGCCAAGGCTGGATTTCGTCACCGCGACAGGCTCCCGAAACAGTTTCGCGTTCTCGCCATTGAAGCCGATAATGTTGAACCGGTCTCCGGGGCGCAGCCTTTCAAGCGCCGACGTCAGGCTCTGCCTTACCTGATCAAGGGGCTTGCCCTTCATGGAAACAGAGGAATCCACTACGAAGACCACCTCGCGGGACATCGGCAGCGGTGCGGCGCTCGCTTTGGGTGGTGCGAGCATCGTGAGGATATAGTCATCTTCTCCGAGCTTTTGGTGGAATGCGGTTGTCAGCGGAGCGGCAGCCCGTTTCGTGTCCCATGTCAGTTCAAAATCGCGGTCAGCACGGGCGGCGCCTTGATGCAGGCTCACGATTGCCGTTGCATCGCCCGTACGCCGCAAGGAGATTTCGTGCGACTCGCTCTTAACTTCGCCAAGCGGAAAACCGGCATTAATGCGCACGCGCAATGAAACTCTATTGACCTTCTGGTCGCCCGCTTTATCCACGTGCCCGGCTTGGCCAGGCACCCCGGCATGCCCGTCAAGTTTTACCGGTTGTAAGTAAGACTTGGGAGCAAGCCGGGGTGCGGCCACTAGGGGGATCCGGAGGGCGTAAATCCCTCCATTCCCGCGCAGCAATTCCTGGAATTCGATCTTTACCTTGACCACCTCTCCGGGGGCTATTCTCGCGACCGACGCCATGAACATATCGGGCCGATATCTGACCGGAGGCTTTGTGTTTCGTCCGGTGCTCGACGCCACTTCGAACAGTTCCTGCGCGACGGCACGAGGCACGATCTCGCCCCTGATTACGCGCTTGCCGATCCGCATGGACAATGTGTCGACAGTTGAACGGGCGGGCAGGGGATACGCGTAAATGCCTTCGACCCACGTGTTTCCGGTGTTCCGGAAACGCTGCGTGACCGTGGTTCGGGCGACCGGTCCGCTAACCGTCACGTCAACATTGGTGTCGAGGCGCTGGGCCGGGGCTATTTGTATCGTTGTTTTGTCGTCGCCTGTCACTTTGCGCACGACGAGCGTTCCGCTCTTCACCTCGTTTGCGGAAAGGGCTTCCGCCCAGTCCGGCGAAACGGAGATGCTGGGGGCCGGCGCGGCCGATCCGATCGCCGGCGCCGGTCGCGCCGCGCGGCTGTCGAGAATGGCCAGTACAATGACGGCCACGAACACGGCTACGCCGATCGAAAAGTCACGCACAAACTCGCGCACGCATCGATTGCTACGCTTGGATTTCATGGATAGGGCCCTCGCGCCAACGGGCAATGTCTCGCAGTCTCTATAAGCCATGGCTTTGCGGCACGGGTTTAGCCGCAATGTGTCGCGCAGAGGTAAATTCTATGGCGCTTTTATGAACGCGCGCGGTGTAAATCGCCGTCGTGCGGTTGTGTTGTGCCGGGCAAGGGTCCATAAGGGACGCAACTTGGGCGGGGTTTTACCGGAATTTACGCCCAACCCTCTGATTTCAGGAGATAGTTTGTGGATATCGGCGATAAATGCGTAGTTTCGTTTCACTATACCCTGACAAACGCTGATGGAGAGAAGCTGGATTCTTCGGACGGGCGCGACCCGCTGAAGTATCTGCATGGCGCCAGCAACATCGTTCCGGGCCTGGAAAAGGCCCTCGAGGGCAAATCGGCCGGAGATAATCTGAAAGTGACGGTTGAGCCTGGAGATGCCTATGGGGATGTTAACCCCGAGCTCGTGCACAAGGTTCCTCGAACCGCGTTTGAAAGCACGCAGGAAATCAAGCCCGGGATGCAGTTTCAGGCGCAGGGTCCCGACGGAGAGGCTCATCTGATTACGGTGAAAGACGTGGACGGCGAAGAGGTAACGGTGGACGCCAATCATCCGCTCGCCGGACAGACCCTGCATTTCGACGTCGAGGTAAAGGACGTCCGCGAGGCCACGAAAGAAGAGCTCGAAAACGGGCACGCGCACTAGGCGCTGCGTCCGAGCAGGAAAATGCCGGGTCAGCATCACACTCCCGTGTTTTGACACGGGCTTCAACTGACGCCGACACTGTCGAGCATGCGCTGGTTGATGCCGATCCTGCTTGCCTGTTTGTGTGTGGGCACCATTTCGGATGCACGCGGCGACGAGAAACCGGCAAAGCCGAAGCCGCCTGAAAGCATGATCATTGCCATGGCTCAGCAGTTCGTGCTGGAGCGCTTCCGGCGCGATCCCACCGATCATTTCGACGTCGCCTTCGATATCGTGAACATTCACCCCCAGCCCGATCCCAACTACTGGGCGGTGATCGGCGGTTTCATGGCGGATGCAGGCGGGAAAAACTACAAACCGCACGCCTATGGCGTTGCCATGAGGCTGGTTTGTGCGGACGCGGAAAAGCTTGAGTGCTGGCAGCTGGAGAAGCTGGTCATTGACCGGAAAATCATTCTGAACAACTAGATGCCCCAACGCGAATCGAAGGAGTCAGGCAAATGTCTGCTCCATCGCCCGGCGCGTTCTGACGGCATCTGCAGTCTCGTCGGCAGCCACATCCTCCCAGCGCACGATCTCACCTTGCTTGATCGCGCGCTTCAGTTTGACATTGTGGGCCAAGCCGATGGGCAGGGCGCCGAATTGCAGGCTTTTGGCCGCCGGCTGGGCTTTGCCCCAGACGGTAAAACCGCCCTCGCCGTCGAGCATCTCGCCTTCCTTCAGATCGCGTTTGGCGACTGATACAACATCGGAGACGAAATCCCGCGTCTGCCCGGTGGCCTCTCGTCGCAGCGCAGCGGACAGCACGGATATTCCGAGTTCAAGACCGATCAGGTGGTAAGGCCGGTACATTGCCGAGTAGCGGCCTGATGGATCTGTTTTCAGGCCGTATTGCCGAAAACACGCTCTGGCATAGTCGTTGGGCGCCTCGAACACCGCATATACCCCCCACCGCAGATTGTTCGGTATCTCGCTGCCGTCTCGACGAACGGAGGAGATGACTTCCACCTGTCCCTTGTGGTGCAGGAGGCCACCGTCTTCAGACGGGATGAGCCTGTTCTGAAGTTCGTCGGTGGGAACATCGGGGAAGGCAAGGCCGTCGGGAGAGGGCGCCAGACCGGTGGCATTGGCGATTGCCGTCATTTCAATTCCGGACTTTGTGCCGTCGATGAACGAGTTGAACATCTGGGGGTTCATGCCCGCCTTTTTCGCGCCTTCCGGTGTCTGACCATAGTGCTCCCAGACCGTGTCGGGCGTGGAGGCGTGATAGTGCGGCAGATACTTGGTTCCCTTGCCGGCTGCCACCACCTTGAAACCGGTCGCGCGCGCCCAGTCCACGATCTCGCAGACGAGCGCGGGCTGGTCGCCGTAGCCCATGGAGTAGACGACGCCTGCGCTTTCGGCTTCGCGCGCAAGCAGCGGCCCGGCCAGCACATCGGCTTCGACATTGACCATGACAATGTGCTTGCCGTTCTTGAACGCGGTACGGGCATGGGCAATGCCGGCCGGGGGCGAACCCGTAACCTCCAGGACCACGTCCACATCGTCACGCGCGGCAAGCTCCTTGCCGTCGTCCAGAAAGTCCACGCTGTCGAGGCGTGCATCGTCCCACCCGACAGTCCTGCACGCCGCACGCGCGCGGTCGGGCGACAGATCGGCAATGGCGGTTACCTCCAGCGGACTCGTCGGAACCTGGTTGAGAAACATGGAGCCGAACTTGCCGGCACCGATAAGACCGACGCGGACAGGGCCCTCGCCGCGCTCGATGCGGGCAACGGCCAGGGCATGGAGATTCATGGAAACAACTTCCCGGTTTGTATCGAGTGGGCCGCGAGTCCGTAATGAAAACGCGGCAGCGATGGACGCCGCCGCGTTTCATAGCGCAAATTGACGGTGCGCGACGAGTCGCGATTACTCTTCGGTCAGGACTTTTACGACAGACCTGTCGACTACGCCGGCCAGCAGCGCTTCGCCGTCGTCGGAGCATTCCGCCTCGATGGCCGCGGCAAACTTGTTGCGAAGCTCGGTCTTCTCTTCATCGGTTTGCGCGAACTCCGAGATGTCGAGTTCGCGGTTGTAGAGCGATACGGCAACCATCAACTGAACGATCATATCCAGCTGCACCGGGTCTTCGCCGGACTCTTCCACCACGCTGGTGCAGCTGTGGTGCATGATGTCTTCGGCCTGTTCGATATAGAGCTCGGCAGCTTTGTCGGCTGCAGCCGGACCGGTGAGTGCGAATTGCAGCACCGGAAGTGCAACGAGAGCGGCAAGTATCTTTTTCATGTCAAACTCCTGCCTCACGCAGAGGCGTATATTGAATTTTTTTCAATGAAATCAGACGCTAGTAACGGCGGCGGCGTGAATACTTCCGCTTGTATCTGCGTTTCCGGCTCTTGCTCTTTTGCGTCGCTCCAACGAGGGCTCCGGCAACTGCGCCGGTCCGCGCCCCACGGCCGCCGTCAACCAGAGCGCCAACTCCCGCGCCGATCACGGCACCCCTCACGATATTCTTACCCCGTCTGGCATCGGCAGGTTCCGCCGCCAGACCAATCAGAATCACAGCGGCACAAACGGTTGTTCCCAGGGACCGCTTATGTCTTCCGCTTCCAACACAAGTCATCTGCATGACGTCTCTCCATCTCATCGTTCAGTGTCTGGGCTGCGAAGGATAATAGTTCGCGCCAACACATGAAGTTTTGAGCGGACAATACGCCTGTTTTTTGGCGGCTGGTGGTGCATTCAACGGTTCACCGAAGAAATTCCCTTCGATGCGCAAGTGGTTCGAATGCGCAGGTGCGGATTTTAATTCTGTTGTTCGGACATGAGCTATTCGGCTGCAACGCTGTATTTGCGGGCATACTCCAACAAGGCGTCGTCCGCGACGGGCTCAATCGGAGTGAAGTCGCGGTGGGCGATCCATTCTTCACGGTTGAACTTGGTGATGTGGTTGGAGACGGCGCACAGCGTCAGGTAGACGATCTTGCGCGGGTAGGGCGTGATGTTCGGCGGTGATGCATGCACGATATTGCCATGGAACATCAGGACTGCTCCCGGTCTGCCCGTTGGCGCAACGATACCGCCTTCATCGGCGAGCGCGGTTATGGTTTCATTATCGAGCGTCCAGAGGGGATACGAGGTCGTCTCGACGTCGTGGCCCGCCTCGAGAACGCCGTGCTTGTGGCTCTTGGGAATGAACATGAGTGGTCCATTGATGGCCATCACCTCGTCCATGAACACCGCAATATTCATGGCGCGCGGCGCCGGCATACCGTCATTGCGGGCCCAAACCCCATAATCCTGATGCCATTGCCAGACGTCGCCATCGAAAGGCGCCTTGGCGTTCACCTTGTATTGATGAACATAAAGCTGCTCGCCAAAAACCTGTTCGACAGGCTCAATCAGACGGGGGTGGTGCCCGAGGAGTGCGAAAGCCTCATTGTAGGTATGGGGGGCAAATGCGGTCCGTGGAGCTCCGGAGGATTCGTACCAGATTTCCTTTCGCTCTGATTTGAAGACTTCGCTCGCCTCCGCGCGCAGAACGGCCACTTCTTTTTCCGAGAAACACTCGGGCAAAAACAGGAAGCCCTGTTCGTCGAATTCTGCCAGCTGTTCTTTTGACAGCTCCATCTCAACCTCCCTCACGAAACCTTTTATTTACCAAAGCATACCCCGCACCATCTCAGTTGCCCAGTGGACAAGTGGCAAGGGCGTTATCGGCTGATATTCCTCAGCGGTTGTGTCTTTCCTTGTACGGACTGTTGGACCGCCGCAGTTATCGCGGTAAGGTGCGCGCCCTTGTTATGAACCCTTGTGAGGCCGTCACGTGAACGCGCGCGCCGCAATTCCCGCAGCCCTCATCATTGCCGCCGGTCTGGCGCTTGCCGGATGGCTTGCCGGGCAGGGGTTGGTTGAGAGCCGGCTCGGTCATCGTACGGTGACGGTGAAGGGATTTTCCGAGCGGCTTGTCAAAGCGGACATTGGCTTCCTGCCTGTGCGGTTCAATGCGATCGGGCCTGACCTCGCCACAGCGCGCGGCTTGCTGAAGGCGTCGGAAGATGCCGTGTTCCGGTATTTGCAGGGCAAGGGCTTCACGCCCGAAAACTGGGAGGTCACGAATGTCCGCGTTGAGGACCGCCTCGCAGCATACAATGCATCGAGCGCGCAGCGGCCGAACCGGTTCGTGCTCACCGAAGACCTGATCGTCCGCTCGACAAACGTTGAAAAACTGTCCGATGCGTCGCGCAACATTTCCGACCTCATCCGCGATGGCGTTGTCCTGACATCGGACCAGTACAACTCCGGCGCGTCATTCGTCTTCACGAAGCTGAATGACCTGAAGCCGGAAATGCTGACCGAAGCCACGAAGAGGGCGCGTGAGGCGGCTGAGCAGTTCGCCCGGGAATCTGGCGCAAAGGTGGGTGCGATTTTCTCCGCCAATCAGGGGCTTTTTACTATCGGCCCCGCAATCCAGATCCCGAATGAGCGGTCGGAGAAGCAGCTTGAGAAGAAAGTCCGCGTGGTGACGACGATCACCTATTTTCTGACGCGCTAGGCACTCAGCCACAGCAAAACCAGCAGCAAAATCATAAAGAAGACGGGAAGGAAGACCCAGCGCGTCACGGGTTTGTGCCGTCCGACGTCCGCCGGCTTTTTTCGTTAGCCATTCTCACCTCGTCCAAAAGCCGGAATTGGCGGCAATCGCCGCGGAACCGGAGACGACTGCACAATTGACGTGTTGGTCATCGCATAGGGCATGATCTCGTCGATAACGGACTCGAGTTCGCGCACAGAAGTGACATGAGCGCGGGCAATGAAGCAATCCTCTCCCGTTATGCGATCACACTCAACGATAGCGGGAAGATCGTCGATTATTTTTGCCACCTTGTGAAACAGTCCCGGCATCGGGCGTACGCGAATCCAGACCGAGAGTGTGAGCCCCAGCGCGGCCGGCTCAATCGTGGCGGCATAGCCGGTAATGACCCCGGCCTCTTCGAGCCGCTTGATCCGTTCAGATACGCTCGGGGCTGACAGGCCAACGCTTCGTGCGATCTCGGCGGTGCTCGTGCGCGCATCCAAGAGCAGGGCATTTAGGATTTGCGCATCGGTCTTGTCTAAATCGCCATTTTCATATCGAAGCTTTTTCATTCGTTTAACCGTTTGTTTGATGGTTTAACTCGTTTTATCTCTGATTTTGATTAAAGAAAAGATCGTTTCGACCTCTCATACTCAACCGATTGAGAGGTGGAACATGAGCACAAATCAGCCACGCGGACTGACTTTTGCCGCATCCCGTATGCCACCGCATGTGTGGTTCGGAGTGAGCGCCGTATTCCATTATCTCGGACCGGCGTTTGCGGTTCTCTTGTTTCCGACTGTTGGAGTCCTCGGTGTGGCGTGGCTGCGGATTGCTTCGGCCGCGGCATTGTTTGCCATTGCACGCAACCCGTGGGCGACATTTATGCAGTGCGAACCGCGGACCCGTCTGTTGCTGGTCGGTCTCGGTGCGTGTCTTGCCGTTATGAATTCGGCCTTTTATCTCGCACTCGACCGCCTGCCGATGAGCCTCGTGGCTGCAATGGAATTTGTGGGAACTGTGGGCGTGGCGTTGTATGGCATGCGGACGAAGCGCAATTTCCTCGCCGTAGCGCTTGCTGTCGCCGGTGTGCTGATACTGATCGACGTTCAGTGGTCTGTTGAACCACTCGGCCTGATGTGGGCACTCCTCAATAGTATGCTTTTTGTTGGTTACATCGTGCTCGGTCACCGTATTTCGCAAGCAGGCGCCAGCGACGGCGTCGAACGGCTGGGGGCCGCGATGGCGATTGCATTCCTCTTTGTGATGCCGATCGGGTTCGCGGAGGCGGTTGCTGCTTTCGGATCCGCAATGTTGATTCTCGCCGGTATCGGCGTTGGCGTGTGCTCATCGGTTATTCCCTATGTTTGCGATCAGCTGGCAATGTCGCGATTGCCGCGCGCGACTTTCGCGCTGATGCTCTCCCTCCTGCCGGCGATGGCGACCGTGATCGGTGCTATCGTTCTCGCGCAGCTGCCGGGACCTGTCGACATTCTCGGGATTCTGCTGGTCATGATCGGCGTTGCGGTTCATCAGCCCGCCGCAGAGCATGGAGAATAGGCAGTCGGCAGGGCCGCGAATTCAAAATTTCTCATGGTCGGACTTGCGGTTGCGCTCGCGTGGGCCTAGGTTGCGCTCGCTCTGCCTACCATCCCTTTTTATGAAAAAAGGATCAGCTCAGGAGAGGTCGTCATGGGCTTTGTTGCCGATTCCCTACAGCGCGTCAGACCGTCACCCACAATTGCCGTTTCCAACAAGGCAATGGAACTCAAAGCCGCCGGTGAGGATGTCATTGGTCTTGGCGCCGGCGAACCCGATTTCGATACGCCGGACAATATCAAGCAGGCCGGTATCGACGCCATCAACCGCGGGAAAACGAAATACACTGCCGTCGACGGGATCCCTGAGTTGAAGAAGGCGATCGCGAACAAGTTCAAGCGCGAGAACGGGCTCGAATATGAGCCGTCTCACGTCACGGTCAGTTCCGGCGGGAAACAGATCCTCTACAACGCCTTTCTGGCGACCGTGAACCCCGGTGACGAGGTGATTATTCCCGCGCCCTACTGGGTCAGCTATCCGGACATCGTGATGCTCGGCGGCGGAAAGCCGGTTTTCGTCGAAACGAAAATCGAGCATGGATTCAAGGTGCAACCGGAGGATCTCGAAGCGGCGATTACCCCGAAAACCAAGTGGTTCGTCTTCAATTCGCCGTCCAATCCGACCGGAGCCGCTTATACGCATGATGATCTCAAGAAGCTCACCGATGTGCTGCTCAAGCATGACCAGGTCTGGGTGCTGACCGACGATATGTATGAGCATCTCGTCTATGACGAATTCAAGTTTGCCACACCAGCCCAGGTTGAACCGAAACTGTATGACCGGACGCTAACCATGAATGGCGTGTCGAAGGCCTACGCCATGACCGGATGGCGCATCGGCTATGCGGCCGGACCCGACAAGCTGATCTCGGCGATGCGCAAGCTGCAGTCTCAGTCGACATCGAACCCCTGCTCGGTCAGCCAGTGGGCGGCTGTGGAGGCGCTCGACGGTCCGCAAGGCTTTCTCAGGGAACGCGCCGAAGTTTTCAAGGAGCGGCGTGACCTTGTGGTTTCCATGCTCAATCAGGCCAAGGGCCTGGAGTGCCCGACGCCGGAGGGGGCGTTTTATGTCTATCCTTCTTGCGCCGGATGTATTGGCAAGACATCGCCCAAGGGCAAGAAGATTGAGTCCGACGAAGATTTCGTGACCGCCCTGCTCGAGGAGGAAGGTGTTTCCGTCGTTCACGGCGCGGCATTTGGTCTGTCGCCCTTTTTCCGCGTGTCGTATGCGACATCGACTGAAACTCTCGAAGACGCCTGCCAGCGCATTCAGCGCTTTTGCGGAAGCCTGAGCTAGGCGGATGTGTGCGATGTAGGCCGGTGCCGGGATCATGACCGAATCCAGCGTGATATTGCCGTTGGCGGGCGGCGTGATGATCGGGGTCGCGGCATTGATCCTGCTGGCGTTCAACGGGCGCGTCATGGGCGTAAGCGGGATCTGGTCGGGGTTGATCCGCTGGTCCGACGGTCCAGGCTGGCGCCTGGCATTTGTCCTCGGAAGCATAACCGCGCCGCTCGGTCTGGCGCTGCTCGGGCGCCCGGGTGATGTTCAGATCGAGACGACTGCGCCGATGTTGATCGTTGCGGGTTTGCTGGTCGGATTCGGATCCGCGCTGGGTGCTGGATGCACCTCGGGCCATGGCATTTGCGGCATGTCGCGGTTTTCACCGCGCTCCATCGTCGCGACGCTTGTATTCATGGCGGTTGCAATTGTGACGGTTTTTCTCGTTCGCCATGTCGGTTAGGAGGCATGCCATGACGTTGCTCGTCGCGGCTTTTGCAGGATTGTTGTTCGGGACCGGCCTGACGATTTCCGGAATGGTCAATCCGGCCGTGGTTCTGGGGTTTCTGGATCTGACCGGAAACTGGAATCCTGCCCTTCTGTTCGTCATGATCGGCGCGTTGGCGGTTGCGGTTCCCGGCTATCAATTGCTCAAGGGCCGTCGTCCCTTTCTGGCCGAAACACAGTCGATCCCGAGCCGTTCAGATATCGATGTTCCGCTTCTTCTCGGTGCGGCTATTTTCGGTGTCGGGTGGGGGTTGGCCGGTATCTGCCCGGGACCGGCACTCACAATGCTTGCGATCAAGCCGACCTCCGCAAGCCTTTTCATTATATCGATGTCCGCCGGGATGCTTGGAGCGCTCTGGGTGGGGCGCAGCATCTCGGGTTCCGCGAAGTAGGGCTTTGCGCAGCTCAACGGCGCTCGATGGCGGTTGAGAGCTCGTTTTTCAGCCGCGTGTTTTCAGCCTCGAGTTTCGCCACGCGCACTGCCAGTTTCTCGTTGACCTCGCGTACAGTGGCCTCATCGTAACGTGCGACGATGTGTTTCGGGCAATTCACGTCCCAAGCCGAGATTTTAAAAAGAAAGACGCGTTCCGCTCGCCCCGTGTAGCCAGCCGGGGCAACGCATTCCAGCAGTTCGGCATCGCCTTCAACGACCGTCAGGCGTCCCCATATCTTGACGCGCTGCCGGTTTGCATAGTCCATCAGGAAGATATGTGCCTGATCATTCTCTGCGAGATTGCCGAGCGAAATATATTGCCGGTTGCCCGCATAGTCGGCGAAGGCGAGGGTGTGTTCGTCCAGCACGCGCAGGAAGCCTTTAGGTTCTCCGCGATGTTGAATATAGGGCTGTCCGGTTTTGCTGGCCGTGGCGAGGTAGAAGCTGTCGCGTTCTGCAATGAACGATTGCAGATTTTCGTTCACAGCCTTGGGCCAATCTCTTTTGGCCGTCATGCGTTCATAGCTCTCGCGAGATCCTCGCTTGTGCTGTTGTTCCTTGACGGATGAGGTAAATGCGACGTCGCTTACATGTTTGGTCATGGGAACGCTCCCGGGCGCAGTGCCCTAAAGCACAACACAATCACGTTCTTGAGCCTTAGACCAGTCAGGCGAAATGTGAGGGCCATCCCGTTTGCGTGATGGGACGGCCCTCAAAGATTATGCTGCCGCGGCAGCCTCCGCCTCACCCGCCGAGACGAAGGGGAAGTCGATCTCGGTTTGCGCGACGTGATTGAGATAGTTGGTCAGGATGTTGCGGGCGACTTCGCCGACTACTTCTACAATCTCGCCGTCAGAGATGCCTGCGGTGCGCGCATCGGCAAGCTCCCGGTCGCTGACGAAACCACGCTTGGCAACAACCGACTTGGCGAATGTCAACAGCGCCTGCGTTCTGGCGTCGTTCGACTCACCCTGCAGATTGGCGGACAGTTCATCTTCGTTCACGCCCGCGCTGCGCCCGATCAGGGTATGCGCGGAGGCGCAGTAGTCACAATTGTTTTCACCGGCGATCGCCAAGGCGATTTGCTCGCGGAGTGCGTTTGACAGTGCTCCGGCGGAAAGCGCCTTGGACAATGCCAGATACCCATTGAGCACGGACGGTGCCTGGGCAAGGGTCCGGATCAGGTTCGGTGTTGCGCCAAGCTCTGACTGAACGGCGTCAAGCAGTTCCTTCGCCTGGCCACTGGCCTTTTGCGGATCGATTGGTTCTATGCGGGACATGTTCATCTTCTCCTCGGTTTGAGACGTTGCATCAGGTCGTTCGTCATGCCGCCGATCGCCTGCGGACGCGGGTCGATGGTGGTTAATGAAATAGATAGATCGATCAGTCTATTTATCAATTCAAGAAAAATTGATTGATATGATTGAGTAATATAACCATACTGAACGGTACGTATGTTTTGGTGAGACAGATGGCGCGCGAGAGCAAAAAGGATCACTTGGTGGAAACAGCGATCAAGCTGTTCTGCCGTGACGGATTTCATGCCACCGGCATCGACCGCATCCTGCAGGAGGCCGGAGTTGCCCGGATGACCCTTTACAAGCATTTCCGCTCCAAGGACGAACTCATCCTCGCGGCGCTCAGGCGGCGTGACGAACAGTTTCGCACCTGGTTCAAGAGTCGGATTGAGCGTGCTGGCGGAACGCCGGCAGAGCGTTTGCTTGCGAGTTTTGATGCACTGGAAGAATGGTTTGAGGGGAAGGCTTTTCCCGGCATGCCATTTGCGGGCTGTACATTCATCAACGCGGCAGCCGAATATTCCGAAGCCAAGCACCCGGCGCATCAACTGGCGGCAGAGCATAAACGTCTGATCCTCGAATATCTGCGCCTGCTGGCCTCATCGGCCGGAGCCCGGAATCCAGATGGTCTTGCTTGGTCCATTGCGCTGCTGCACGAGGGAGCGATTGTCACGGCGCAAGTGTCGGGAGATCCCACGGCTGCACGGGGCGCAAAGAAGATCGCAAAGACACTGATGGAACAACACGGCGTTCTTCTGGAAGACAGGGCTGCGTGAGCCGACCGGTCGCGACCCGGAAAATTGGATCAAAAATGCCCGATTTCGAATTTCTGCGATTTTGATTCAATTCGCAAAATGAAATCTCAATTTTATCTGTTAATAGTATGTGTTTTTAATTTATATCAAAATAGTAAAAAATAATACGCAATTTTGAGAAAATTAAGCAAGCCAATCCAGGCGAGAGCCTGGAATTTAGCCGGTTCGCCAGCGCCCCATCTTGAACCGTGGCTAACGGTGATTACTTCCTCTGTAACTTGACCGGCTCACCAGCCACATAGGTTGGATCAAACGGGCAAAAGGATCATCTGGCGAGAAGGTTCTTGGTCACAAGGAGCGGTGGGCGAGTATGGGTTTTGACCGCACATCGTTTCCTGGCGGACGCTGCCGCAGCCGCGCCGTATGTTGACGCTCCTCCCTCCCTGGCGTCACATGTACGGCAAACGGTCTGAACGCAGATTGGCAGCGGCAGCACGGTCCGCCATCCCAGTTGAGTAGCCTCTACAGGTTTAAGAGGCGGCCGGCTCTCCCAATGTCCCACCGATGTTGGCGCGGGGAACAAGGGAGGCCGGCCTGAGCGCGTTGCGGGCGATCCGCGGGTGGGGTGTGCGAGTTCACCCCGATCCCGGACGCGAGACTATCGACCGGACCCACAATACGCGCGTCGCGCCAGGCAGTGGCGTGGGCTGTGACGGCGAACAGTCCCAGGACACTGCACTCGCGCCGGGACAACCGTTCCTCTCGCTGCGCGGGGGCAGCGGCGAAGGCTCGGAGTCCCAAGTGAAAGGCAGAATAGATTCAGTTGTTGTTGCGTCATCAGTTGCGCACCGGCGCGTCCGTCTTGGGTGCGCATTTGACAACGTGCTCGTGTAAACTTGCCGGCCACGAAAGGGTGTTGCCGCTGGCTGCCGGGATGTGCGCTGTCGTTTCCGACTGCGCGAATGCGGGGGGGAGCATACCCGGCAATACCAGCGGCAGAGCCGTACCGAACCGGAGGCACGGGGGTACACACCGGTCTCAAAACGACATAACTGGTACGTGGGTCAGCCATCTTTTCCGTCGCAATGTTCAGGAAGGAACGCCGTCCGCACGAAGATACACTCGTTGGATGCAGCCCCGAAAAACAACCAATTACACTTGGAACTGATCGTCCGCGCTGGCCTCGCGAGCCAGCTGACGCACTGGATGCGAACATGACGTTTTTTCCCTCCCGAACGCTTTAACTGGATCCGTGCCCCCAAGCACGGGATCCACGCGTTTCTTATTGAGCAAGCTAAAGGCGATTCTTGCCGACAGTGAGGCGGGGAAGGGCGCGATTCAGGCGAAATTTCGTCCATTTCGTGGTTAATCGCGGCGCAGGGCTACATTCGGCATTAAATGGACTTGAATTGATATGCGACCCGAAACGCAGTTGTGACCTCACCTGCGGCAGCATATACGATAGAAGATTGTAGACGGGGGCATGAATCGGCCGAATTGCCATGATGTCGCCGGTCCGTCATGCGATTCCGGCACGGTTTCCAAGATTTGATTTAATCGGATGAGAGAAATGGCGTATTTCCTGCGCCGGGAAACGGTCTTTCCGCGCGTATAATAACGGTCTTTCCGCGCGTATAATCTTGCGGGAGCAAATCAATCACAAAACGCCCGAATATCCGAATATGTCGATGATCATAAGAAGAAGGCTGTTATGCTTTGCGTCCGTTCAGGTTCAAGTGACAGATTCATGCCGCGTAAAATGACATTATTGCGCCATGCGGCCACGCTCGTCGGCGTCTTCACGGCTCTGCTGTTCGTCGACATTGGCGGCGGCGCGCCGGTGCTGGGGCAGGCGCCCGAGGGCGAGCTCGTGGTCGTGGAGAAAGTTCGCGTCGAGCCGCTCAGCCAGACCGTTCCGATTGCCGGTCGGTTGGTTTCGTTGCGTGTAGGCGATGTCGCGGCGCGTATCGCAGGGCCGGTTGGTGCGATCAGGGTCGAGGTTGGCGATCGGGTTTCCAAAGGCCAGGTGATTGCCGATCTTGATAGTGAAACGCTTCAGGCCGAGGTCGAGATGTCGCAAAGCGAACTGGCGGAAGCGCAGGCCGAACTCGAAACCTGGGTGGCCGAGAAGGAAGTCGCGTTGACGGAACTCCGTCGCCAGGAAGGTTTGCGGAAGTCGGTCGCGTTTTCCCACGCAAAATTTGAAGATGCGCAAAAGAAGGCTGGTGTTGCGGAGGCGCGGGTTGGCCGCGCGCGCGCAAATGTCGCCATCAGGCGGACGAATCTGCAACGTCGCCAGATCGACCTGGAGTACGCGACCGTTCGTGCGCAGTATGATGGCGTGGTGGTCCGACGATATACAGAAGTCGGCGCGTATGTGAGCAAGGGCGACAGGGTCGTCCGGATTATCGGAGATCGTGCACTGGAAGTCGAAGCGGACATGCCCGTGCGGCGGCTCTCGGGCTTGCCGCTTGGCAGAAAGGTTGAGTTCACGCTTGACGACGGTACAAAGCACATGGCCACCGTGCGTGCGATACTGCCCTCTGAGAACCCGTTGACGCGCACGCGGATTGTTCGTCTGGTTCCGGATTTTTCCAAAACCGTGCGCCCGCTTGCCGAGTCGCAATCCGTCATCGTTGCAGTTCCGGTCAGCGATGACCGTGAGGTTGTGACCGTTCACAAGGACGCAATTCTGAAACGGCCGAACGGCGATATGGTTTTTGTCGTCAAAGATCACAAGGCGATGCCCCGTCCGGTGACGGTCGGCGAAGCGGTCGGGGGCCGGCTGGAAGTCGTTTCCGGCCTCAAGAAGGGCGAGTTGGTCGTTATTCGCGGCAATGAGCGCATTCAGCCCGGTACAAAGGTGCGAGTCGAAAAAGGCTCTTCATGAACGTTATCCGCGCATCCATCGATCGCCCGACCGCTGTCATCTCCATTGTTCTCATGGTGGTCATGTTCGGTGTTGTCGCGCTGCAGACGATTCCGATCCAGCTTACGCCGGACGTGAACCGCCCGGTCATTACCGTCTCGACCTCCTGGTTCGGAGCCGCGCCAGCTGAAATCGAGCGGGAAGTCGTGATCCGCCAGGAAGACGTTCTGCGGGGTATCGGCGGCCTGACCGAAATCATCAGCACGTCCGAGCAGGGCAGCAGCCGGATCACCATGGAGTTTGCGGTGGGCACGGCCATGGACCGGGCCATGCTGGAAGTTGCGAACCGGTTGGACCGCGTGACCGGATATCCCGATGAGGCGGATGAGCCGACCATCAAGCTTGCCGGCGCGGAGGACAGTCCGATTGCGTGGTTCATCGTGACCCGTGCGTCCGGCAACACGCGTCCGATCCATGAATTCGGCGATTTCGTCAAGGACGTCATTCAGGATCGGATTGAGCGCGTCAAAGGGGTCGGACAGGTCAATGTCTACGGCGCCAGCGAACGCGAAATCGAGGTCGTCGTCGAGCCGGAGCTGCTTGCCCGCTACCGTCTCACCGTTTCCAACGTAATCGACGTGCTGCGGCGCAACAACGCCGTGATGAGTGCAGGCGACGTTGACGAAGGCAAACGCCGCTACGTTGTGCGCACCGAGGGCGAACTCAATACGCTGGACAGCATTCGCAACGTCGTTTTGCGCTCGATCCGCGACGAACAGTCTGGTGGCCTTGCCCGGGTCACGATTGCGGATATCGCGCGCGTCGGTTTCGCCTACAAGGAGGCCTTTGCCAAGATCAGGCTGGATGGTCAGCCCGCGCTTGCGTTCAATGCGGAGCGTGAGACCGGCGCCAACGTCATCGAGACGATGGATGGCATAAAGGAAGCAATCCGCGAGCTGAATGAGCGGGCGGTTCCGCAGGAGGGCCTGCAGCTCAGGCAGGTGTACGATGAAACGATCTACATCACGTCGTCGGTCAATCTGGTTCGCCAGAATATCTGGATTGGCGGCACGCTCGCCGCCCTGATCCTGATGATCTTCCTGCGGTCGTGGCGCGCGACCGTGATTGTCTCTCTGGCGATTCCGGTCTCGGTTATCGGCTCCTTCGTTGCAATGGCGGCGCTGGGGCGCTCGCTCAACGTGATTTCGCTCGCCGGGCTTGCTTTCGCTGTCGGTATGGTCGTCGACGCGGCGATTGTGGTGCTTGAGAATATCTTCAGACTGCGCGAGCAGGGCAAATCCGCGCAGGATGCGGCTTACTACGGGACCCAGCAGGTTTGGGGTGCGGTTTTTGTCTCCGCGCTCACCACGGTCATGGTTTTCATTCCCGTGTTGATCATGCAGCTTGAGGTCGGGCAGCTGTTCCGCGATATCGGCGTTGCCATCTCGGTCTCCGTCCTCTTGTCGCTGCTCGTGTCGGTCACGGTTATCCCCGCGCTCGCGAGCCGGCTTCTCGCCCGCCGGTCGGGCAAAGCCGATAAACCCTTCAAACGCGTCTACATACCGGGGATCGATGAACTGGCGCATGGGTTCGTCGCTGCTATCGTCGGCTTTACGAAGCTGGTGACCCGCAACAAGATTGCCGCTGTCCTCGTCGTGGGCGTGACCTCCGCCGCATGCGCGACAGGCGCCTGGATGTTCCTGCCGAAACTGGAGTATCTGCCTGAGGGGAACCGTAACCTGATGTTCGGAATCCTGATACCGCCGCCCGGCTACAATCTCGATACGACGACAAGTATCGCCAAGCGGATCGAGGATGACATCAAACCGCTGCTCAAATCCGTGTCGGGGCCGGAGGAAACCGAGAGCGGGCCGCCAAAGATCGACAGGTTCTTTTTCGTTGCATGGCGCTCCAGGACATTCCTCGGTGCAGCCGCGGTCGATCCCACCCGTGTCGGCGAATTGAAAGAAATTCTGCAACGGCCCGTGTTCAAGGAGCCAGGAACCTTCGCGATCATCAACCAGCGCTCCATCTTCGCCCGGGGTATTGGTGGGGGGCGCAAGATCGAGCTGGATATCTCGGGTCCCGAACTCGAAACTATTTTGACGGCGGCTCTTGCAGCCACCGGACGGATTCTCAAAGTTCTTCCACTCGACCAGGGTAACCAGTTCCGGCCTAACCCGGGTCTGGAGCTCGGCGCGCCGGAGGTCCGGGTCTTCCCGGATCGTATGCGGCTCACCGACAATGGCGTGTCACCGGTCGAGCTCGGCGAGACCATCGACACGTTCAATGACGGTCTTCGGGTGGTCGAAGTCACGGTTGGTAACTCCCGGCTCGACCTGATGCTCAAAGGACCGCTCGACAAAGTCGGCCAGACGCAGGATATCGGAAACCTGCCTGTTGTGACCCGGGACGGTCAGATCCTGCCCGTCTCATCGGTCGCCAGGGTTGAGATGACCTCCGGCCCAACGGCCATTCGTCATCGCGAACGTCAAAGGACGGTGACCCTTGAGGTGGTCCCGTCTCCGGCCGTTCCTCTCGAGCGGGCAATCGAGATTCTGGAATCGGATGTCATCAAGCCGATGCGTGCAGAAGGTCTGCCTGACGGCGTCCGGATGCGGATCACGGGTACGGCGGACAAACTGACCCAGACGTGGAACCACATGGTGGGCGATCTCATCGTGGCGATGATCATCGTGTACCTAGTCATGGCCATTCTGTTCGAGAGTTTTGTCTACCCGCTCGTCATCATGTTGTCCGTTCCGATGGCGGCTGCGGGTGGCGTGGCGGGACTGGCCTTCCTCAACATTTTCTATTTCCAGTCGCTGGACATGTTGACGTTGCTCGGCTTCGTAATCCTGATTGGCATTGTCGTGAACAATGCCATTCTCCTCGTTCATCAGACCTTGCTTCATTTGCGCGTCGACAAGATGCCGCCGCAGGAAGCGATCACCGAGGCCACCCGCAACCGCATTCGCCCGATCTTCATGTCCACTTTGACGTCCGTCTTTGGAATGTTGCCGCTGGTCTTCTTCCCCGGCGCGGGATCCGAACTCTACAGGGGGTTGGGCTCGGTGGTCGTGGGCGGGCTGTCCCTGTCGGCCGTGCTGACGCTGCTGATTGTTCCGCCGATGCTGACACTGGTTGTCGGTCCGCTGGAAACACGCGCCCTGAAGCGCGCGGCCGAAAAGGCGAAAAAAACGCGGCGTCCGCGGAGGCGGCGAAAGACTGCGCCTGCGGAATAAGGCATTCAAGCTTGTTGGAGTTTGTTGAGGCGGTGCCTGAGCACCGCCTGCCTTGTCATTCGCGAGCCTGCCTTGTCATTCGTGAGATTGAGATCAGTTGGATTTGATCTCGATCTGGCGCTCTTTTGGCTCCGAACCGGGTTTCTTTGCGACGGTGACCGTCAGAATGCCCTTCTTGAAGTCGGCCGAAACATTGTCCTCATCAGCCGTATTGGGAAGACGAACAGCACGTGTGAAGCTGCCGTAGCGGCGTTCCATTGTGTGATAGTTCTGTTCTTCCTTTTTTTCCTCAAACTTCTTTTCGCCTTTGACCGTCAGGACGCTATCATGCAGCGTCACGGAGACATCCTTCTCGTCAATGCCCGGCAGTTCGGCTTCCACGACGATCTTTTTGTCGCTCTCATGAACGTCAATGCTTGGAACCATGGTTCCGCCTGCGCCAGCCGGCTCCATGAGGCGCGGCAGGCTGGGAAATCTGCCGACCGAGAAGTGGTCGAACAATTGATCCATCTCGGCGCGCAGGGCGGCGAAGGGGTCGGAGTAACGCCGAGCCGGGGGTATGCCCTTGTCCTCTGCCATTGTGTAATCTCCTTACTGAATGCAAGTGCCATACTTGACCTTCACTTTGATACGGTCGCGGGCAAAACTCCTTGATCTGGCTCAATGGCAGGAGGCGTCGCCGCGCCCGAGGGAGGTTCTTCTGCATATGAAAACGGTATTTACCCACTGCGCCCTGCATGTTCGGGATCTGGAACAGTCGATCGCCTTTTACGAGCGCTTCTGCGGTCTGAAAGTCGTGCGGCGGCATGGAGAAGGCGCCAACGACGCGGCGGCATGGATGGCCGAAACCGGAAGAGAAACCCAGTTCGTTCTCGTATTGCTCGAAGGTGGACACAAACATGAGCGTACGGAGGGCGACATGACGCACTATGGATTTGCTGTTTCAGCCCGTGACGATGTGGATCGCGTAGCGGAGGAAGGGCGGGCGGCCGGCTGCCTGTTGTGGGAACCGCAGCAGCTTCCTCATCCCGTCGGGTATCTGTGTGCGCTTGAAGACCCGGATGGCTATGTCATCGAGTTCAGCTTCGGACAGCCGCTCGGGCCGGGCACAGATGGGGAAACGTGACCGCCCCTGCATCGGGTGCATTTCCGTCGCCGCGAAGTGTGATGGTGATCGTGCAGATTGCTGCAGCGGTATGCAGCTTTGTGGGGAACCGCACTCAGTCATCTTAAGGCACCAACGGAACGATGCGAGACGATCGGAAGGCCACATGCCGGTGGTCCGGCGCGACGAAACCTCGTGCGCGAACCCCCATTCATTTCCGCCGATCGAAACCTTCTCTCCCGGAGTTGAAGCCTCGTAGCAATCCGGAAACGCTGACCGGATCGACAGAGTGTTTCGTTCCGGGACTCCAGAGGCTTGCCAGAACGTCATACAGTTGACACGATAGCGTCAGGGCGTTCTCCGCGCGCCGGACGGACGCGTGAGCATGTTGCTAAGTTGTTGAGGGGAGGTAACAAAATGACAGACGCAAAGGGTCAAGGCGGCGGTAGTCCGCGCTGTATTGCACTGGTTGGCCCCTATCTCAGCGGTAAGACGACGCTTCTGGAAGCCATTCTCGCCCGCACAGGGGCGATCACCCGCCAGGGTACGGCTGCAGACAAGAACACTATTGGCGACGCAAGTCAGGAAGCGCGCGATCATTCAATGAGTGTCGAGCTGAATGTTGCGCAAACCGAATTTCTCGGTGACACCTATACATTTATCGATTGTCCGGGATCCGTCGAATTTCAGCATGACGCCGCCGCCGCCCTGACCGGCTGCGACGCGGCGATTGTCGTTTGCGAGCCTGACGACAAAAAGGTTCCTGCACTGCAATTGATTTTGAAGCAGCTCGAAGATCGTGGCATTCCTCATTTTCTGTTTTTGAACAAGATCGACAAGGCGGAAGGGCGCGTTCGCGACATCCTTCCGATCCTTCAACCGGCCAGTTCCAAACCTTTGGTGCTGCGTCAGATTCCCATTTGGGAAAACGAGATCGTTACGGGTTTTGTCGATCTGGCGCTGGAGCGTGCCTTTGTTTATCGCGAGCATCAGCCGAGCGAGGTCGTGGACATTCCCGGCGACCTTTCGGACAGGCAGAAAGAAGCACGCTTTTCAATGCTGGAGCAGCTCGCCGACTATGACGACGAGTTGATGGAGCAATTGCTGGAGGATATCGAGCCGCCTCAGGACAAGGTGTTCGATGATCTCTCAAAGGAAATGCAGGACGGCGACATTTGCCCCGTCCTTCTCGGTTCGGCCGAAAACGGAAACGGAATTTTGCGTTTGCTCAAGGCGCTGCGCCATGAAGCCCCCGGAGTTGCACAGACGGCTGAACGGCTTGGCGTTTCGGATACGCCATCCTGCGCGCAGGTGCTCAAGACATTCCATACCGAGCATGGCGGCAAGCTTTCGCTTGTGCGTGTGTTCACCGGATCGTTCTCCGATGGCGTGACGGTCTACACGGACGATGAGGATGAGCGGATCTCGGGAGTTTTCACGTTGATGGGCCAGGATCCCGTCAAGGGTGGGGACGCAGGCCCTGGTTCGACGGTTGCGCTCGGCCGCATGGAATCCATCAAGACCGGCGCGGCCCTCGGCCTGGAAAAGGGATCGGTTCCGAAAATCGAAACGCCTGCGGCGCCGTCACCGGTCATGGGACTTGCGGTGGCTGCGGCGGAGCGAAAGGACGAAGTGAAGATGACGGAGGCGATTGCCAAGATCATCGAGGAAGATCCGTCCGTCTCGCTTGCTCACAGTCAGGATCTCGGCGAGATGATCATGTGGGGCCAGGGAGAGATGCACCTGAGAGTGGCTCTTGAGCGGCTCAAGCGGAAATATGGGATCGCGGCGCAGACCCGTCCCCGTCAGGTTCCCTACAAGGAGACCATCAAGAAGCCGATCGAGATACGCGGTCGGCACAAGAAGCAATCCGGCGGACACGGTCAGTTCGGAGACGTGGTGGTGGATATCAAACCGTTGCCGCGCGGCGGCGGATTTGAATTCAGCGATACCATCACCGGCGGCGTCGTGCCGAAACAGTATATTCCTTCGGTTGAAACCGGTGTACGGGAGTATCTGACGAGCGGCCCGCTCGGTTTTCCGGTCGTGGACGTGTCCGTCTGTCTGAAGGACGGATCGTATCACAGCGTCGACTCATCGGATCAGGCTTTCAAGACAGCGGGCTCGCTTGCAATGCGCGAAGGGATGCCGAAATGTGCCCCCGTCCTGCTTGAGCCCATCATGGCAGTCGAGATTGCCGTTCCATCGGACGCCACGGCGCGTATCAATCAGATTATTACGGGGCGCCGCGGCCAGATTCTCGGATTCGATGCGCGGCCGGGATGGGATGGCTGGGATCTCGTCCAGGCGCACATGCCCGAAGCGGAGATGCAGAATCTGATTATCGAGCTGCGGTCGGCAACGGCGGGCGTTGGCACGTACACGGCCGAGTTCGATCATCTGGCCGAACTGACAGGCAAAATCGCCGAACAGGTGCTTGCCAGCCACTCGGCGGAAGCAGCCTGACACCAAAAGCCACGTTTTGAAATGAAAGAAGGGGCCGGTTTTCCGGCCCCTTCGCATTTGCAATGCGGGCGCCCGGCCCGCCGCATACATTACTGAGCGGTTGCCGTCCGCCTCGCTTGTTCGTACCAGTGGGCCGCCTTTGCAGCATCCGGTTGCACACCACGCACCCCGAGCTTTGCGAGATACTCGGGGTCGTAGCTTCTTGCCAGTTTCAGCATGGCTTCCTTGTGGCCGCGCGCTGCCGCATATCCAAGCAACAGGCGGGCTCCTGCCACGTCGCCTTCGCGCAGAAGCGCATCGCCCCGGTCGAGAATACTGCTGACCTGATTTTGGCTGAGTGGCGGAAGAGTGGGCTGTGCCTCCACCGGAGCCGCGGGCGCCAGTGGTGCCGCTGGAGCATCAGGCTTTGCAACGGCAACAGATCCCCTCCCATCTGCCGGTTTCGGCGCAACAGCTTCCCTTGCCGGTGCACGCTGGACACGTGGCTGTGCCGGCGGTTGTGCCGCGTCGACAAGCACGGCGAGCTTGCGGGCCTCTGGCACTTTTCCGTCGCTGCGAACCATGATGATCTCAACCTGATACTGACCGGGTTGGAGGTCGCGCTGGGTGTTCAGCGTCAGCCCATCGAGCTGTCCGGTCGTCAGCAGCCAGTTTCCGGACCCGAGATTTTTGCCAGCCGACAGTTTGGTTTCTTTTGGCACGCTTTGAACCATGATGGACATTTCCGCAGTGCCCGCATCCGCGGGGAGCGCGATGTTGAGCGCGATATTGTCTCCCGCCGTGCCTCGGACCGGCTTCAAAACCGTGGGTTCGGCTGGCGCATTGGCCGCGTTCTCCATCGGAACCGGATCGTCATCCGGCGGGGTCAAGGCGGATAGGGCCGGTTTGGGTGCCGCCGGCGCAGGTGCAACAGCGGGTGTCTGCGCCGCAGTTTCCACCTTGGAGCCCGCGTTTGGAAGCGGAGCGCGCTCGTCCGCAAGCTGCGCCTGAACCTTTGCGGCTTCAGGTGTTGCCGATGCGGTTTCCTGAGGTTTGACCGTAGCTGCCTGTTCCGGCGCAGTCGCGGGAGCGGGCGTTGCTGCATCTTTCCCGCTCTCGAGAATCCATGGATTGGTATAGGCGAGCCAACCGACGCCAGCAGCGACGATGACAGCCGTAAGGGCGGCGTTTGCGACCAGCCCGAATTTACCGTGCTTCGTACGTCCCGTTTCGCCTAAATTTGGCTTCGACGCGAACCGTTCCGCCAGAGGGCGCAGGTCGTCTTTTTCCTGGTGTACCCCCGACAGACGGTCGGCGAGCCGATCAAACTGTGGTTGAGGACTTTGTGATTGTTGCATTTGTTGTGTGCCGTCCGTCTCTGAAGGCGTTTGTTCGCTTGGTATCTGGGGAGGCGGTTGTGACCCGTCCGGCGGGACATTCACAGCCGCGTCAAGAACTGTGTTGGCTGTATCGATCGTGACACTGAGTTGCTCCAGGAGTTCGAGAAGTTCCGGATCAGATACCTGGTTTTCATTCGCATGGTCTTCACTTTCCACCGAACTGCCGTCGGCGGACTGATCCATACTTTCATCTGCCGCTCGTACCTCGTTTGCAGCAGGCGGCGGCATATGAATCACCTGCGGCTGCTCATTGTCCTGCTCGTTTGTTTTATCCGGATCCGCAGCCTTGGTGCCGCTTCCGTCGACAATGTCGATGGCGCGAAGTTTCATGATTGGCAGCCCGCCGCCTTCGGCCTGTTTCGCGGTCCGTGAAGCTGCACTCTTCTTGCGCGTGGCGCTGCCGGATTTCTTCGTACTCGCCGAGCGCTTCTTCTTTGTCTTTGTCGTTTTTCGCTGGTTTTCTTCTTTTGCCAGCGCCATTTCTGTCTGACCCGCCATCTTTCTGCTCCGTACTAAATACACTCCGGACCCGTTGGCATTTTTGGCCTCACACGGCGACTCGCCGTCCCCGGTCCCGTTTATTGTCTTGTCTGTTGCCACTGAACGAACTTCTTGAATAATTTTTCGAGTTCAGGCTGCGAAAAACCGGAATTGGGCCCCTGCGCAGCAACGAATCTTTTGAATTCCTGCTTGGTATCCACCGGCGGTTTCGGCTTGTTCTTTGCCAGCCACTGCTCGGCGTATGGGAAGCGTGTCCATCCCGGCAGCTTCGCGGCGAGATTGACCTCGCGCCATTTCGGATGACGCGGCTGCTGCTGGAACTCGTTGAAGTTTGAAAAGAACGCGTCGATGAACCTCACAACGCGTTGGTAACGTGCATTGGATGACTTCCAGTTAAAGACCGCCATCACTGCACCCACCGCAATCGTATCAACAGCAGCGCGACGCTTCACAAGGTTCGGATAGTCCTTTGCCGAGAGACGCGCGGGCAAATATGTTTCCTGAAGTTTCTCGGTGAACGGTACCGCCAGCAGTTTGTAACCCGAACCCCGTTTGAGCTCCGCGATGGCACGGGCCGGTTTCCCGGCCACATAAATGGTGGCGGCGATTTCACCCTTCTTGATCTTGTCGAGAGCAAGTGCCTGATCGTAGTGAACAGGCACGACGTCAATTTCAAGATTTGAGAAGACTGTGGTCGCGGTCATGTCCGTGCCACTGCCTTTGACGCCAAAGTTCACCTTTTTGCCGGCCAGCTGTTGGATGTCGTTAATGCCCTTGGCCGCCACGAGATGGAATTCTTCGTTGTACAGCTTGGTAATGTAATGGATGCGGGCCTGGATATTCCGGTGCACCGCCTTGCGCTGCATGAAGCTGAGGACATCGGACTGGACGATGCCGATATCGATCCCCTTTAGGTAGAGGATGTCGGAGATATTCTGCACCGAACCCTTTCCCATGATCGGCAACACACGAATCCGGTCACCGTCGTCGAGCACGGACGCAAGGTCGGTCGCGATGCGAATATACGTACCGCCGATCCCACCGGAAATGATCCCGACACGTCCGCCGTTAACGCGCGCGACGGTTTGGCCGTGCGATTCCGGCTGGGCCTGGTTACCCGAAGTCTGCGACTGAACTGTATCAAGCGCGGAAAACGCAATGACAAGCACAGCGAGACCAATGGCCTTGAGCAGACGCGTCATTGTTCCCTCCCTGACGCAAATACAAACACTCGCCCCCCAGCGAGTTATATAGTGCCCTGCACGAACGTTAGCCGAGCAATTTGCCGAGTTTTTGCCGAGACTGGGGCAATTGGTACTGGAATAAGACGGGATTTCGTCAATTTCGAGATTTATTGCCCAGATGGCGTAGTAATTGGCCGCAAAGTCTTGAATTCAATTGAAGAGCTGGTGTTGCCGGGCTGCAACGTCGCGGGAGCTGATTGCACCGCGGCGTTCACAGTTTTCTGCCGAGCTGGACAATCCGGTCGCGTGGAGAGCCGGATGATCTGCCGTCCTGTCTTGCATCCGAAGCATGGTGTCGGGCGTATATCTTCCAAGGGGTCTGTTGGCGCGTGCGTTGTGTCGCGAGGCAATGATGCAATCATCTCGTACAAGTGACTTGCCGGTCTGCGGTCGCGGACCTAACAGTATCCCCAGGGAAGGGAGAAACGGATGCTGATCAAGATACCGAAAGGTTGGGAGATACCCGAGCAACTGGTTACGCCTGAGGATGTGTTCATCAATCGGCGGACATTTCTGGCCGGGAGTGGTTCGATCGCCGTGGCGGGTGCGTTGCCGGATGTGGCATTTGCCGCTGCAAAGGATGCCGATCCAACCGCCGATCTCTATCCTGCAAAACGCAATCCGAAATACAAGATCCCGCTTCAACTGACACCTGAGAGTGTCAATTCCCGCTACAACAATTTCTACGAGTTCGGCTCGCACAAAAAGATCCACGAAGCCGCGCAGGCGTTACCCATCCGGCCTTGGGAGGTTACGATTGACGGTGACGTGGAAAAACCGTTCAAGATCGGTATCGATGAGCTGATCCGGAAAATGACACTTGAAGAGCGGCTGTATCGCCACCGCTGTGTCGAGGCATGGTCCATGACGATCCCGTGGTCGGGTTTTGCCATGAAAGACCTGGTTGAGATGGCAAAGCCGCTCGCCAAGGCGAAATATGTTCGGATGGAAACCTTCAAGAACCCGGAAGTTGCCCGCGGGCAAAGGGCCTCCTGGTATCCCTGGCCCTATGTGGAGGGCTTGACGATCGCGGAGGCGACCAACGAACTGACGTTCATGGTGACAGGCGCATACGGTAAGCCCATGGCCAAACAGTTTGGCGCGCCTCTGCGTCTCGCCGTGCCCTGGAAGTACGGCTTCAAGCACATCAAGTCTATTGTGCGCTTCACCTTCACGGATAAAAGGCCGAAAAGCTTCTGGGAGGTTGTCCAGGGTAAGGAGTATGGCTTCTGGGCCAATGTGAACCCGCAGGTTGACCATCCGCGCTGGAGCCAGGCGACGGAGCGCGTATTGGGGACGAGCATTCGCGTGCCGACGCTGAAATACAACGGCTATGGCGAATTCGTCGCCGATATGTACACGGGCATGGAAGACAAGCGCACGACTTGGATGTAGCGGCGCACCGGTCTAACCCCTCAGCAGGGTTTTCAGATATCTTGCCGTCTCATCGGCAAGCACGTCCCGGTGTAACCGATCGCGGTCGGCGAAAACGGCCTGTGACGCATGAGTGTCCAGCATGACCGTACCAAGCCGCTCGAGTGCCAGTTCAACGTCTTCACCTTCAAAATAGACAAGCCGGTGGTCACCTTGCTCCGGCGTGTGCAGCACCCGTGAGAAATACTGCAGGAAGAGCTCACCCTGCCGTGCCATGTAGTTCCCGAGTATCAGGACCCAGAGCGACCGCCATTCCTCCGCCGAAAGCATCTCGGCGCGGATTTGGGTGATGCGTTCATGGCACGCGTTGAGCTGGGCCCTTGCGGCACCGGCAAGTGCGGCATTGATGTCTTTTTCCGCATCTCGCGCGAACTTCATGATGTCATCGGGCTTCACGTTTCCGGCGCGGAGCACGGATTCCATGAATGCGACGCAGTGGTTGAAGAGGTCGATTGGTTTCTCGAGAAGTCCCTGACGCAATTCTTCCTTCAGGTCCAATTCTGAGGATGCGGCTTTCACCATTTCCGAATAATCGGACAGAGCGTGCAATCTGGGCTCCGGCAACGGGTCTCCATTCGCCACGTCTCCCAGCAGGCAGAGAAGGGCCATAGGCATATGCCCGTTGGTCTTGAGCCTAGTGTAAGCGATCGGCTGCATCCCGGTGAATATCTGAACGGGCTTTCCGGCGTGGTAAAGCCGCATTTCGTCACCGACAAAAATCAGCAACCCCTTGAACTTCTGATCGTCGACAATCCGCTGCCGCGCCTGCTCGTAAATCTCGACGAAACGATTGTCGACCTGATCCAGCCCTGAGGGGATCGCCATGGGTTCAACTCCGCGATTCAACGTGCGTGAAGCAAGTATCGCTGTGCAGTTCTCCAAGGCAAGAAAAGTGTGTCAGAAAAGAAAAAGCCGGACCAGTTGGCGTGGCCCGGCTTCACTTCTTTTTGCCGCTCCAGGGGGGTAGAGCGTCAAATTTGCAATTGCAAAAGACCTGACGGTCCCGAAGGCATCTTTAAGGGAGGAAGACATGCCTTCTATTCACAATCACAGTTAAACGGATATTAAGGGCTGGGTGCACCGCAACAAGTGCCTGGAGCGCATGGCAGCTATGCAGAGGTGCATAGCTTTAATTGTCTGAAAATAAAGCAGAAAGCTCGATGCGACAATTTGGACTTGTCCGTCAGAACGACCATTCCCGGGCTTTTGCGACGATGAAATCACGGAACACGCTCACCCGCTTCGACTCGCGCGCGCCTTCGGGATAGACAAAAAAGGTCTCGAACGCGGGTAATTCCGCATCTGTAAGCACCTGTACCAGATTGGATTCTTCTCGAGCCATATAGTCCGGCAGGATGGCAAGCCCGAGGTCGCGCTGGCAGGCACGCTTCAGCGCATAGAGATTGTTGACCCGCAAGACCGGCGCGCGTTTTTCGCCGCCCTCGCGTCCCACCTCTTCGAGCCAGTTGATCTCCCGGATCTGAGGCGGAGCAAACCCGCCGAATGTCAGAATGCGATGATTGTCGAGATCCGCCAGATCTTTCGGCGGACCAAACCGCTTGATGTAGCCGCTGGACGCATAGATATGCAGGTGAACCGTAAAAAGGCGGCGTTGAATGAGATCGCCCTGGGATGGTGGCCTCAGCCAGATACCGACATCGGCCTCGCGCATGGTCAGATCGAGCTGATCGTATTCGAGCATCAGCTCGACCCGTATATCGGGATAGAGTTCGATGAATTCGCCGATACGCGGCGCCAGCCAGGACGAGCCGAGCGCGACGGTTGTCGTGATGCGGAAATCTCCAAAGGGCTTCGTTTTTGAGTCCGCCAGGCGGGTCTGGGTTGCCCGCAGTTTCTGGAACACGTCATGTGCCGTGCGATAGAGCATCTCGCCCTGTTCGGTGAGCATCAGTCCGCGCGCGTGACGGTTGAACAGGGGAACGTTGAGCTCTTTTTCAAGAGCACTGACCTGTCGGCTCACGGCAGATTGGCTCATATCGAGCTTTTCGCCCGCATGAGTGAAGCTGCCTGCCTCAGCAGCTTCATGAAAAATCCTGAGTTTATCCCAATCCATTGGTGCCCCCGGTGCGTTGTGACCGCCTCGCTATTCGGCCGCCTCCGCGTGGGCCTCGACTTCGGCGAGATACTTCTCTGCCTCAAGCGCCGCCATGCAGCCCATTCCCGCCGCCGTCACGGCCTGCCTGTAAATGTCATCGGTAACGTCTCCGGCTGCAAAGACGCCAGGAATCGCCGTTGCGGTTGAGTCCGGCGCGGTGACGAGATAACCGCCGCGCTTGGCCTCGAGCTGTTCGGTGAACAGTTCCGTCGAAGGGGCGTGTCCTATTGCGATGAAGATCCCGTGAACGGAGAGTTCCGTGATTTCATCCGTTTTCACATTCCTCAGCTTCGCACCGGTCACGCTCAGCGGCTCCTCGGTGCCGAGAACCTCCTCCAGGACGGTGTCCCACTTCACGTCAACTTTCTCGTGGTTCAGCAAACGTTGCTGGAGGATCTTTTCCGCACGCAGCTCGTCGCGACGGTGCACGAGCGTGACTTTCGAAGCGAAATTGGTGAGGAACAAGGCCTCCTCGACGGCCGTATTGCCGCCTCCGACAACCAGGACTTCCTTGTCGCGGTAAAAAAATCCGTCGCAGGTGGCACATGCCGAGACGCCGAACCCCTTGAACTTCTCTTCCGAGGGGAGCCCGAGCCACTTTGCCTGCGCGCCCGTAGCGATGATCAACGCATCGCAGGTGTACTCGGTGCCGCTGTCACCTTTCAGCCAAAAAGGCCTGCGCTTGAGGTCGACTTCGACGATGGTGTCGGCGACCATCTCGGTACCCACATGCTCGGCCTGGGCCTGCATCTGCTCCATGAGCCAGGGACCCTGAATGACTTCCGCGAACCCGGGATAATTCTCGACATCCGTGGTGATCGTCATCTGACCACCGGGTTGAATCCCCTGGATAATGACCGGTTTCAGCATCGCTCTCGCGGCATAGATGGCCGCCGTATATCCGGCGGGTCCTGACCCGATGATGATGACCTTTTCGTGCCTCGCACTCATGATTTCACACGCCTCTGAATTTAATCTTCGGAGTTCCTATCAGATTCGGGCGATTTCAGCCCGTTCCGGAGATAGGATGCGAGACCGGAAATGGCAAGCTGGAGCCCTGATTGCCAACCGCATTGACAACTCGCGTGCCACGACTTCTCCTGTGCCCGTAGCTGTGGAGAAACACACAATGGACTTTGAAGCGATACGCCTTTGCCCGGCCATCGGTGCGGAGATTTGCGGGCTCGATGTGTCCGATGTTTCAAGCGGAGACGTGATTGGTAAACTCCGCCGGGCGGTGAATGAGGCTGGCGGTCTTCTGGTCTTGCGGGATCAGGAGCTGACGCCGGAGCAGCATGTGAGTTTTTCGCGCGCCTTCGGCCCGTTGTTCGGTGAAGCAGAGCATCTCCAGAACACGGTAAAACCATACCTGCATCCGGATTTTCCGCAGATCTATCGCGTTTCCAACAAAGTGGTGGACGGGGAGGTTCAAGGACGCCGGCGCGCCGGCACCTACTGGCATTCCGATGTATCGTTCCGCAAGAAACCGGCGATGTTGTCCATTCTCCACGGAATCGAGGTGCCTCCGATCGGGGGGGACACGGTCTTCACCAACATGACGTTCGCCTACGAGGCACTCTCAGACACCATGAAGGAGATGATTGCTCCGTTGCGCGCCCTGCATCATTTTGCCGGCGCCAGCAACGCGGCTTGGAGCCATGAGAAGGTGGATGAGGAGGATCTTGAAGGTGCAAACATGGCGGAACACCCCGTCGTTCGCGTTCACGCGGAGACGGGAACCAGGAGTTTGTTCGTCAATCCCGGCAACACATCGCATCTGATCGGATTTACACCGGAAGAAAGCGATGCGCTGCTCGGCTTTCTATATGACCATGCGATCCAGCCCGAATTCCAGTATCGCCATCGCTGGCGCCCGCGCGATCTCATTATCTGGGACAATCGGTGCACACTGCACTATGCAATCGCCGACTACAGTGCAGACCGTTACATGCACCGCACAACCGTCATTGGCGAGGAACCGCTCGCGGCCTGAGGTAAGCTTCTAAAACCGCGCCTGCATTTTTCGGATTTTGACCTGCTTGCTGGAAACCTTGAGAGCGTCGCCCAATGTCACGACGCCGCGTTCCTCCAGCGGGCCCAGCATCGCAAGCAGAATTGCGCCGGTCGTCATGGCGTCACCCAGCGCCGAATGCCGATCCGACACATCGACGCCGAACCGCTCAGCGGTCGCGCCCAGAGAGTGGTCTTCGGCATGATCATACAAGAATGCGGAGAGCAACAACACGTCCAGCACCGGGTTGGCGAATGATACACCAGATACTTTTTCTTTCAATTCCAGAAACTTCATGTCGAATGCGGCGTTATGGGCCACAAGCACCGCACGCCCGCAGAAGCGATGAAAGTGGGGCAACACATCATGCGCCTTCGGTTTTCCCTTCACATGCTCATCCGTTATGCCGTGAAAGCGGATCGATGCCTTGGGGATCTTTCTGCCGGGATGAATCAACTGTTCGAAGGCCTCGCCCCTGACGATCCGGTTGTTGACGATCCTGATGGCGCCGATGGAAACAATCTCGTCGCCTTTTGATGGGCTCAAGCCCGTCGTTTCGGTGTCGAACACGACATACCGGATTTCCTTGAGCAGAATGTCCAGGACATCGCGGTCGGGAGGACACTTGAACAGATCGAAGTCGTAAAACTCGGGACGCGGCGGCAGTGTGCTGTCCGTATCATCGAGGCTTGCTGCATCGGGTGTGAATGTCAGCACATATCCTTCCGTTTCGATCTCGTCCGAACAGATCAGCGCCAGTTGAGCTTCGCGGGTTTCACCGCCGTCGACCCTCTTGCAGGCGACGGTTCTCGTGATGCGAAGTTTGCGGGTGGTGTCCGCGCGCTGTTTCTCGGTGAGTTCCGCCAAGGCTTTCAATATTTCATCGCGTTCGAACAGGGCGAACAGCCGCCGTCCGAGCCCGAGTGATTCCGGGCGATTGAGGATGCGCATTGCCGCCTGGTTGTAGAGCAGAACGCGGTTGTCCAGATTGCAGACGATGACACCTTCGCTCAGGTCGAGGAGGATGGTTTCCAGACGCCTTTTGTAAGTGTCGCCGCGCTCCAGTGCGGCGTCTATCGCCTCCTGGCGTTCGGTGCGCGCTTCTATAAACTTTGCGATCAGCTCCTGCACCGTTTCGCCAAGGCCGCCCGTCATATGGCCTTCGGGCAGTTCGATCTGCCGGATTTTCTGCGCGTGGGTGAGGGTCTGAACCTCGCGCGTCAGGGCTTCAATCGGCTGTACGATACGCAAATGCAGGAGTGCCCAGACCCCGACCAGCGCCATCAGAAATACAAAGAGTCCCGCAGCGCCGATCAGCAGCGCACCTTGCAGGAATTCCGGGCCTTGTGCGTTGAGGATGGCCCAACCGAATGCAAAACCAAGGCCGAGCGCAATCAGTCCGAGTGCGGAAAACAGCAGCACTAGAAACAGGGAAGGGCGCATCAGTAAGCTTTCTTGGTCGGCACTTGCCTCTCGCGCATCGGCTGGAATCCGCAGCGAAACTCAACGTTTCATCGAGGCTAGTATGAGAAGCGCGTGCTGTCACCGCGACCAATTCAACGATTTGACCTGACGGCGTTCCGGGGTGTGTCAGTGAATCAGCCGTGAGGCCGGAGCCCAATCACCGGTTTGTTCCGGCACGACGTCCTCGCTCTGCTCACTGTTTGTGTAGCCTTCGACTGTGCGCTTGAGAACTGCCTCGACCTTTTCCGCATCATAGGTGTCGATGGACAGTTCAAGCTCCGAAAGTTCGGCCTTAAGGGCGGGCCATTTCAGGAACGGCTCGGAATTCTTCATAATGCGGGGATGTTTGGTGCCAGTGGTGTTCTCGCCGATGAGAAGTTCTTCATACAGCTTCTCGCCCTGACGCAGACCCACATATTCGATGGCAATGTCTCCGTCGGGATGATCCTCATCCCGCACCGCCAGCCCGGAGAGATGGATCATCGTCCGTGCGAGATCGGCAATCTTCACGGGACTTCCCATATCAAGCACGAAGACTTCTCCACCGCCCGCCATCGAGCCGGCCTGCAGAACAAGCTCTGCGGCTTCCGGGATCGACATGAAGTAGCGGATGATTTCGGGGTGGGTGACCGTGACGGGTCCGCCATCGTGGATCTGTTTTCTGAATCGGCGCACGACCGATCCTGAGGAGTCGAGCACGTTTCCGAACCGGACCATGGTGAATACGGTTTTGGATCGGTTCTTGGCCGACAGCGCCTGCAGCACCATTTCCGCCAATCGTTTGCTCGCACCCATGACGTTTGTCGGCCGGACCGCCTTGTCGGTCGAAATGAGCACCATGCGCTCCACGCCCGCGTCGATTGCGGCTTGCGAGACAATGAGCGTGCCAAACGTATTGTTTTGCAGACCCGTAAACGGGTTTTGTTCGACAATTGGTACATGCTTGTAGGCTGCGGCGTGGTAGATCGTATCGACAGCATGAGATTCGATGGTTCGCGACACGAGTTCACGATCGAGAACCGAACCAAGGGCCACGATGATTTCCGTGTCCGGCATCTCGGTGCCATTCTCTTTCGCTTCGGCATAAGCCTGCTTGAGCAGGCGTTCCGCCTGATCCTCGATCTCATAGAGTGCCACTTCGGAAACATCGAACAGGATCAGTCTTTTTGGCGCGCGTTTCATGATCTGACGCGTCAACTCGGATCCGATCGACCCCCCGGCGCCGGTAATCAGAACATTCTTGCCGGTTATGTGCTTGCCAAGGAGACTGGCGTCCGGCGGAACCGGATCGCGGCCGAGCAGGTCTTCGACGTCGATGGGTCTGAGGTCGGAAACTTCCACCTTGCCCGAGGCGATATCTTCCAGTGCGGGAAGCGTCTTGACGGTCACCGGCAAGTCCTCAAGGGAGCGGATGACGGCGCTACGGCGTTGCCTTGAAGCGGATGAAATCGCCAGGAAGATCTCCTTGACCCCATCACGCTCGATCAGTTTCTTGATCTTGTTCGGTCGATAGACCTTGAGTTTGTTGATCCTTTGTCCCCACAGCGAGGCATTGTCGTCGACCAGCGCGATAGGCCGGTAGTCTCTGCTGTCGCGCAGGGAGCGCAACAGTTGCAAGCCCGTGTCGCCCGCTCCGTAAATCAGCACCTTCATACGCGGATCGATGCTGGCAAGTGTAACGTTCGGTATCGACTGCAGAAGCCAGCCTGCGAACTGGCGGGAAATCCTGATCATGGCTGCGGCGAAAAACGCATAGATGATCACCACCGAACGAGGTACGCCGGGAAGTCCGATGAGGTAGAGCAGCAAGGTCCAGATCAGGACGGCCAGAAAGATCGTGACATAGAGCCGGCCCGCGGCTTCCTGACTGAAGTAGCGCGTGACCAGACGGTAGAGGCCGCGAATGTAAAACGTAATGACACCCACCGTCGGTGCCAGCACGAAGAGAGCAAGGGTAACATCGTCCGGGGGTACATAAGCTTCGCCCAACCGAAGCGAATAAGCAGCCCACAGCGCGATGCTGAGAAGCAAAAAGTCGTTGCCGATGAGCAACCCGCGCTTCGCCCACCGGGGGTAGTCGATCAATCGCTCGCGAAAGGTTTTTTTAGCCATGGCCACGCGGTCTTGCCCTCTGCTCGGCACCCTGTGTTATTGCACGTGAAAGGGGTTGAGTCTTGTATCATACTGCAACGCTGCGGCGCATCACGCCGGATGCCAATGCGCGCGTAGATGATTGAAACGATGACGCATCTCCGCTGCAACGGGGCGTCGCGAATGTCTCATCCGACGATGATCACGTGCAGCCGCCGCGGTCCATGTGCGCCCATGACTATAATCTGCTCGATGTCCGCCGTACGAGAGGGGCCGGAAACAAGGTTAACGGTGCGTGGAAGGCCCTGTTTTTTATAGGCTTTCCTCAGGATATTCCAGGCGTCTTCGTAGGATCCGCGAATATCCTTCGCGCGGATCACGACGATATGCGTGTCCGGCAGGAAATTCAGGGTTGTCGGATTGTCCGCGCCTGAAGTCAGAAACAGCGTGCCCGTCTCCGCCGCGGCCGTGTCCGCCCGGCTGATTGTTACGGCGTCATCGCCTTGACCCCGTCCGGTATGGCGCGTCAGCGATGACGCCTTGCTCCACGGGATTTGCGACAGCATGCTGTCGTCGCCGGTGCGGAACTCTGCCGGCAGGTTGTTTTCGCGAAGATACTCAGCGATCCGTTCAGGTATCTGGTCCGGCTTGTCGACATGGCTCACGGTGGCGCCCTGGCCTTCGAGTTTTTCGCTAATCAGCGCCACGGCCTTCTTGCCGCTGACCTTCGCTATCTCTGGAACGAGGTTTGGCTTGTGGGCCTTCAGCCGTTTGGCAACGGTTTTCTCGCGCACCGTGTCCGTGTCCGTCACACCCAGCGAATGTCGGACGGCATTCAATATGTTCTTGCGTGCGTTCGAGCGGCTCATCACTGCCCATCCCGTTCACGCCAGCGCTGCTGAAACGTCTTGCCTTGCGGGGCAGGCAGATCGCGGTAACGCGTCCACCCCCCGGCGAGCGGCATCGAGCTGAAACGGCCTTTGCGCCCAAGACGGGAAAGCAATGGTGAAACGATTCCCGTGAGCCGATGGTAGATGGCGGGTCTCCTGGCGGCGAAGGCCCAGAGCTTCAGGCCCAGCTTATAGAGCGTCGGCGTGTCGCCGTTTTCAAATTCGCGTTCGCGCCAATGCCGCATCATCTTGGGCAAAGGGATGCGCATGGGGCACACAGCCTCGCATCGCCCGCAGAATGTTGACGCATTGGGCAGATGACCGGCCTCTTCGACACCGATGAGCGAGGGCGTGAGGACCGCGCCCATGGGGCCGGGATAAACCCAGCCGTAAGCGTGTCCGCCAACTGCGCCATAGACCGGGCAATGGTTCATGCACGCCCCGCAACGGATACAGCGCAGCATGTCGCGGAACACGCCGCCCAGCATTTCGCTGCGTCCGTTGTCGAGCAGTACGACGTGGTATTCGTCGGGTCCGTCCGGATCGCCTTCACGTTTCGGCCCGGTGGTTAAGGTGGTGTAGGTCGAGAACTCCTGACCGGTTGCGGAACGTGCGAGGACGCGCAGAATCGTGTCGGCATCCTCAAGCGTGGGTACGACCTTTTCAATCGATGTGATGACGATGTGCACACGCGGCAAACACTGGGTGAGGTCGCCGTTCCCCTCGTTGGTGACGATGACCGATGTGCCCGTTTCGGCAATCAGGAGGTTGGCGCCAGTAATTCCGACGTCGGCGGCGAGAAATTTCTCGCGCAGGATCGCGCGCGCCTCGGCCACGAGTTGCTCGGGCTCCTCGAGGGTGCGGGCAGACGGCAGATCCGTGTGCGCTTTTCGGAAATCCGCCTCCACCTGGTCCTTGGTGAGATGGATCGCCGGCGCGATGATGTGGCTCGGGGGCTCGTGTCGAAGCTGGATGAGGTATTCGCCCAGATCCGTCTCGACCGGCGTGATGCCCGCATTCTCAAGATACGCGTTGATGGCGATTTCCTCGCCGACCATGGATTTGCCCTTGGTCACCGTCTTGGCGCCTGCGTCGCGGCATATCTTAAGGATTGCGGCGCGCGCGTCCTCTGCCGACGCCGCCCAGTGGACCTGTCCCCCCGTCTCCTGAACCTTTTTCTCATAAGCCTCGAGATACAGGTCGAGATGAGCCAGGGCGTGCTCCTTGACGGCGCGTGCCTCGTCGCGAAGATCTTCGAATTCCGGCAGATTGGCGCGCGCACGGGCCCGGTTCGCGACGAATCCGTGCTTGATTCCACTCAACGCACTTTTTAGCGGTTCATCACGCAGTGCTCGGCTGGCGTTGGACTTGAAGGCGCGCGATGTCGGTTTCACTCGACGCCCTCTTTGCGTTGCCCGATCGCCGGATCGTCGGTCATACCTGCGAGCACCTCGGCGACGTGGCGCGCTTTGATCTTGCGGCCCTCGCGCGACATCTTGCCGGCCATGTTCATCAGGCAGCCCAGATCGCCGGCCAAAAGGCATTCCGGACCGCTTGCCGCGATATTGGCGGTCTTTTTCTCCACGATTGCGTTGGAGATATCCGGATACTTGATGCAGAAGGTGCCCCCGAAACCGCAACAGACCTCGGCATCTTCCATTTCCGTAAGCGTCAGGCCGTTTACGCTTGCAAGCAGTTTACGCGGTTGCTGCTTGATGCCGAGTTCGCGCAGCCCGGCGCAACTGTCGTGATAAGTGACGGTACTCTGAAAATCCGCTTCGACCCTGTCCACACCAAGAATGTCGACCAGGAAGGATACGAGCTCGAAGACGCGGCTCGAAAACGCATGGGCCCGCTCCGCCGTTTCAGGGTTATCGCCAAGCAGTTCGGGATAGTGGTGCTTGAGCATTCCGGCACAGGATCCCGACGGTGCGACGACATAGTCGAAGTCCTCAAAGGCGGCGATCGTGTTCAGCGCGAGTGCGCGCGCATCCGATTTGTCGCCGGAGTTATAGGCGGGCTGTCCGCAGCAGGTCTGGGCATCGGGAACGTCAACGTCACAACCCGCGTCCTCAAGCAGCTTCACGGCGGCGAATCCGACCGATGGACGAATGAGGTCGACAAGGCAGGTGACAAACAGACCGACGCGCGGCCGCGAGGCTTGTTGTGCTTTTTTTGCCATTTCAGGCCGAGATTAGCGCGCGTCTACGCCAATCGCCAGCAAACGATAGACGAAGAGACGGCCAAGCGAGCAGAGGACGCGGTCAGTTCAGGTGTGGCAGTTTGAGGCCCTTGTCCCAGTAAGGCTCAGGACCGTAAAGGTTGCCGAGATAATCAATGAACACCCGGAGTTTTGCGGGAATGAACTGGCGGCAGGGGTAAACGGCATAGACGGCGACCCGGGAGGATTCGTGATACTCCGGAAGGATGATCTTGAGTTTGCCGGACTTCAGTTCCGACCCAACATCCCATGTCGAACGCAGGGCGATCCCAAGGCCGGCGATTACCGATTCGCGCACGACTTCCGTCGAGTTGGTGCGGATGTTGCCGTTGACACGGATCGAAACCGGCCCTTCGGGTCCCTCAAGCCGCCAGACCTCCTGCGCGGCTGCCGTAAGGCAGTTGAACTTGGAAAGGTCGGAAAGAGACGTCGGTTCTCCGATTTTTTCCAGATAACTGGGTGCGGCGCAGATAACGCGATGGTTCGGTGACAGTTTGCGGGCCACAAGGCTTGAATCTTCGAGTTCCGCGATGCGGATAGCAACATCGAAACCTTCACCGACAATGTCGACGAAATCGTCGGACAGTTCGAGATCGAGCCGCATGTCCGGGTACTGTTCGAGAAAGTCGCCCATATAGGGGGCAACGTGCATGCGCCCGAAGGCGGTCGGAATGGACGCTTTCAGGGTTCCCCGGGGGATCGCGTTGCGCCGGGTGACATAGGCTTCCGCTTCCTCGATTCCGGCGAGAATGTTGACCACCCGGTCGTAAAATCCCTGCCCGGATTCAGTAAGGGTCAATTGCCGCGTCGTGCGTTGAAACAGTCTTGCACCCAGACGTTCCTCAAGATGGCTGATGCGCTTGCTGACAACAGCAGGTGACAACCCCATTTCCCGACCGGCAGCGGACATATTGCCCGCTGTTACCACCCGCGCAAAGATTTCCAGATCACCGGTCGACATCGAACATCCTACTCTGTTGCGATTTTCAACATGAACGCATAAATCAATTCACTTATTTTACGATATGGCGGCTATGGCGGCAATGGGTATAATGTATTCCAGACACCAAAATCGGCGTCTGCTGTGACCTAAGTCCGGCTGGATTTTCTGACGAATTCGTGAGCAGATTCCCGGTTCGAGCAAACGAAATCCGTCGGACCGACGTTTTTGCAGGTGCAGGGAAGATGACCAGTTTAGCAATCCTCGAACCCAATGCCGAGGTTTTGAACCATCGCGACCGGTTAATTCGGGGGCTGCGCGACCTGCTTTCCACCGATCGCGTCGTGGCCGACGAGGACGGTCGGCGTGCCTTCGAGACGGACGCATTGACCGCATACAAGCAGATGCCGCTCGCCGCGGTTCTGCCGACGACGACGGAAGAGGTTTCACGCGTTCTGCGCTACTGTAAAGCGAACGATATCAAGGTCATTGCGAGGGGCGCGGGGACATCTCTTTGCGGCGGTGCGCTGCCGTCGGAAGATTCCATCGTTCTTGGCGTCTCGAAAATGAACCGCGTCCTCGATATCGACTACATGAACAGAACCGCAACCGTGCAGACCGGTATTACCAATATCGGTATTTCTAACATCGTCTCGCCGAACGGATTCTTTTACGCGCCGGACCCGTCCAGCCAGCTGGCGTGTACCCTTGCCGGAAACCTCGGTATGAACTCAGGCGGCGCGCACTGCCTCAAATACGGGGTGACCACCAACAATGTGCTCGGCTTGAAGATAGTCCTGATGGACGGCGAGATCGTCGAAATCGGCGGGAAGGAGCTCGACGCCGCAGGCTACGACCTTCTCGGTCTGATCATCGGATCGGAGGGGCAGTTCGGTATTGTCACCGAAGCGACGGTGCGAATTCTGCGTGCTGCTGAAGGCGCCCGTCCCATGCTGATGGGGTTCAACTCGAGCGAAGCGGCCGGCGCGTGCGTCGCGGCGATTATCGGGTCCGGAATCATTCCGGTGGCTATCGAATTCATGGATAAACCGGCCATTCATGTCTGTGAGGAGTTTGCCAAGGCAGGCTATCCGTTGGATGTCGAGGCCCTGCTGATCGTTGAGGTGGAAGGGTCGGAGGAAGAGATTGAGAGCCTGCTGGGGCGGATTTCCGACATAGCCAAACCGTTCAAGCCGAAGGGCATAAGAGTGAGCCAGAGCGAAGCCGAGAGCAAGGCGATATGGCTGGGGCGGAAATCGGCGTTTGGCGCGATCGGCCGGATTTCCGACTACTATTGCATGGACGGGACCATTCCGCTCGGCAAGCTGCCTGAGGTTCTCGTCGAAATCGGCGAAATCTGCGCGAGATACAAATTGAATGTCGCCAACATCTTCCATGCGGGAGACGGCAACCTGCATCCACTGATCCTGTATAACGCCAATGATCCGGCAGAAGTCGAGCGGGCGGAAAAATGTGGTGCGGAGGTTCTTGAACTCTGTGTGAAGGTTGGAGGATGTCTGACCGGAGAGCATGGTGTCGGTGTTGAGAAAAGGGAATTGATGCTCACCCAGTTCTCAAAAACCGATCTTGAACAGCAGATGCGAATCAAGACCGTGTTCGATCCCGACTGGCTGCTGAACCGGGAGAAGGTATTCCCGCTCGAATTGCATGCCCCGTAGTTTGTGAGAGGCTGTTTTTTGTGTCCGATTTGATCCGTCCTAAGGACGAAAGTGAACTCGCGGCCGTTGTTGCCGAAGCAAACGCAGCCAAGACACCTCTTGAAGTGTGTGGCGCCGGGTCGAAAAGAAATGTCGGCCGTCCCCTGCAGATCGCATCCTCCGTTACGACCGAGCGGTTGAGAGGAGTCACGCTTTACGAACCGAACGAACTTGTGCTTTCCGCGCGGGCCGGCACGCCGTTGAAGGACATTGAGGCGGCTCTTGCCAAAAACAATCAGCAGCTGGCGTTCGAACCGGTCGATCTTGGCCCCATGCTGGGCGAGGAGGAGAACCAGGCGACGATCGGGGCCGTTTTTGCCGCGAATCTGTCCGGCGCCCGGCGTATTCAGGTGGGATCGGCGCGCGACCATCTTCTCGGCATACGCGCCGTGACGGGCCGCGGCGAAATCATCAAGTCAGGTGGCCGTGTCATGAAAAACGTCACCGGCTATGATTTGTGCCGCGGAATCGCAGGATCCTGGGGAACACTGTCGGTCATGAGCGAAGTGACCATGAAGGTGCTGCCCAAGCCGGAGGCGGAACGCACCTTGTTATTCATTGGCCTGACTGACGAGGTTGCGATTGACGCCTTGTGCAGGGCGCTTGGTACGCCTTTCGAAGTATCGGGAACAGCCCATCTGCATGCGGAATATGCCCGCCGGCTGCTTGATACCGAGATTCTGCGCAGGCCGGCAGCGGTGACCGCATTGCGGCTTGAAAATTTCGAAGAGTCGTTGAATTACCGTGCGGACCGGCTCGCCGAGAGCCTCACAGCGTTCGGCAAGGTTGTCGAGCTCGATGATCAGCAGTCAGGCGATTTCTGGAATGGTATGCGAACGCTGAGTTTTCTGACGGATTCCGATGACCCTGTCTGGCGCATCTCGACCGCGCCGACCGATGGGTCCAAGGTCGTTTCCGCGCTTTCCAAGCGGCTCGATTGCCGTGCGGCCTATGACTGGTCGGGAGGGTTGATCTGGCTCCAGACCGGTCCCACCGCGGACGCCGGCGCAACGGAAGTGCGTCGCGTCCTATCGGAGACCGGCGGTCACGCCACGTTGATCCGCGCTGACGCATCCTTGCGGTCGTCCCTCGACGTCTTTCACCCGATGAGTTCCGGGGTCGCGGCGCTCACACGAAAACTCAAGCAAAGTTTCGATCCGGCGGGCGTTTTGAACCCTGGCCGGATGTATGCCGGGATCTGACGGAGATGCAGACAAACTTCACCGAAGAACAGTTGCAAAATCCGCGAATGGTGGAGGCGGAAAAGATCCTGCGGACTTGTGTGCATTGCGGGTTCTGCACTGCGACCTGTTCCACCTACGTCCTGCTCGGCGATGAGAGGGACAGCCCCCGCGGCCGGATCTACCTCATCAAGGACATGTTTGAGGGTAACCGCGATGCGAGCGACGAGGTGGCTTTTCACGTCGACAGGTGCCTGTCTTGTCTGTCCTGCATGACAACCTGTCCGAGCGGTGTCGACTACATGCATCTCGTCGATCTTGCCCGCGCCCACATCGAAGAGACGCACAAACGGTCTATCAAGGACCGCCTCATTCGTAAGATGCTTATGGCCGTGGTGCCCGATCCGAAGCGCTTCGGCCTGGCCCTGCGCGCTGCCGCGTTGGGGCGGCCTTTCAGGAAGCTCTTTCGACTGATCGGACTGAAAGAGCTCAGCGCGATGCTGGATCTGTCGGGCCGGGCGGGGCGTGTTGGCACGCCTGTCGAGCCGGGAACATTTCCCGCTGAAGGGGTGCGCAGGAAGCGCGTCGCTCTTTTGACCGGTTGTGCGCAGCAACCCTTGCGGCCTTCCATCAACGAGGCGACGATCCGTCTTCTCAACCGCCATGGGGTGGAGGTCGTTGTCGCGCCGGATCAGGGGTGTTGCGGCGCGCTTGTTCATCACATGGGACACGAGGCGCAAGCCGTCGATGCCGCACGCCGGAACGTCGATGCCTGGTCGGCGCTGATGCGCAAGGACCCGCTGGACGCCATACTCATCAATGCCTCGGGCTGCGGGACGATGGTCAAGGACTATGGTCACCTTCTTGCCCGCGACGAAGGGTATCGCGAGCGCGCCGAAGAGTTCTCGGCGATGACCAAAGATATCACCGAATTCATGTCCGATCTGGGCATGCGGGCACCCGAGCGGTGGTCCGATCTGAAGGTGGCCTATCATTCCGCCTGCTCGATGCAGCATGGCCAGCGTATCACTGCGGAGCCCCGGTTCTTGCTCGAGCAGGCCGGCTTTAGCGTTGTCGACGTGCCGGAAGGCCATATCTGCTGTGGTTCCGCAGGGACATACAACATTCTGCAGCCGGAGCTCGCGCAGGAGTTGCAAGAGCGGAAGATTTGGAATATCGAGAGCGTCAAACCGGATATCGTCGCGGCAGGTAACATTGGTTGCATCACCCAACTTCATGGTGCAAGCCAAATTCCCATCGTACACACCGTAGAACTCCTGGATTGGGCTCTTGGTGGTCCATGTCCGGAAGTGCTGCGGTCTCTCGAAGGCCGCGTAAAGACCGTAAGAAGTCTGCTGGAGGAACGTCAGGAACATGAAGTCGAACTGACAGGGACGAGCGAAAACAGTGACATTTGAGACAAGCGAAATGGCGACCAGGTCGCCGGAAGATATGAAAACTGCTGGTGCCATGAAGCCCGGCTACGAGCGCGTACTAACGGACGACGCACTCCAGTTCGTTGCCGATATCGCACGGAAATTCGATGGAACGCGGCGTGAGCTTCTGAAGACCCGAGCAGACCGCCAGAATGCGTGGGATGCCGGCGGGCTTCCCGATTTTCTGCCCGATACCGCGGAAATCCGCCAGAGCGACTGGAAGGTTGCAGGTATTCCCGACGATCTGCAGAAGCGATGGGTCGAACTCACCGGACCCACCGAACGCAAGATGGTCATCAATGCTTTGAATTCCGGCGCCGACGTCTTTATGACCGATTTCGAAGATGCACTCGCGCCGACGTGGGAGAACATCGTCGAAGGCCAGATCGCGCTGCTGGACTATTGGCAGGATGAGCTGACCTTTACCGATCCGAAATCAGGCAAGAGCTACGAGGTGGGGTCCGACCCGGCCATGCTGCTGGTGCGGCCCCGTGGATGGCACCTGCCGGAAGCACATATCCTGCTGGACGGTGAACCTGTCGCCGGCGCATTTGTAGACTTCGGTCTTTACTTCTTCCACAACGCGAAACGGATAATCGACAAGGGGTCGGCACCGTATTTCTACCTGCCGAAACTCGAGAGCCATCAGGAAGCGAAGCTCTGGAACGATGTGTTCGTCTTCGCCCAGGAAGCTTTCGGAATTCCGGTCGGCACGATCAAGGCGACGGTCCTGATTGAAACACTTCCCGCAGCATTCGAAATGGACGAGATCCTGTATGTCATGCGGGACCACATCGTCGGTTTGAACGTCGGACGGTGGGACTACATCTTCTCCTTTATCAAGGTTTTGCGGAACAAGCCGGAATACACGCTGCCCGATCGTCAGCAGGTAGTCATGGGTAAGGCCTTTCTGGGGGCCTACGCGCGCCTTCTCGTGCAGACCTGTCACAAGCGCGGTGCTTTCGCGATGGGCGGCATGGCGGCACAAATTCCCAACCGCCGCGAGCCCGAAGTCAACGAAAAGGCCATGGCGGCGGTTCAGAAGGACAAGGAACGCGAAGTGCGCGAGGGGTGCGACGGCAGTTGGGTTGCGCATCCCGACCTGGTGCCCGTTGCGCGCCAGGTCTTCGAACGGCTGATGAAAGGCGACAACCAGGTGGACGTGATCCCTGACACGACGCCCGTAAGTCAGACCGATCTGCTCCAAATCCATGAAGGGACGCGAACCGAGGAGGGTTTGCGCACCAATATCCGGGTTGGCGTGCAGTATATCGAGGCATGGTTGCGGGGGAATGGAGCCGTGCCGCTCTATAACCTCATGGAAGATGCTGCCACCGCCGAGATTTCGCGCACGCAGATCTGGCAATGGCAGAAACATGGTGCGACGCTGGAAGATGGCCGGGAAGTCACCGTGGAGCTTGTCGACGGACTGTTGGCCGACGAAATGGCCAAGCTGCGCAATGCGCTCGGCGCTGATGTGTACGATAAGGGGCGGTTTCCGGAAGCGATTGAAATCTTCAAATCCCTGTCGGAAGCTCCCGAGCTTGCACCGTTCCTCACATTGCCTGCCTATCGGCTGCTTTCCGAATAGAATCGGAAGACCTTTTCAGAACCTCCAACCGTCACACGCGCGCCTTGGTGCGCGCGTGTGACGCTGCGCGGGTGAACACATTGTTAGGGATTGTATTGCAATCTCTGGTTGTCATATGCGTGGGGTGGGTAATGCGTTCAGCGAATAAAAAAATCTTCCGTATCGAGCGGACGACGGGTCAGGACGCCGCACAAAAACCGTATATCGTTCCCGAGAAGGAATCCGGTGGTTCCGACGAGTATGCGCAGGCTCGTCACCAGCAGGTCATGGATGCGCTTGCCGAGATCAATGCAAAGCTGTCAAACCCGGCGGCTGAACAAACCGGTGAGTCGGATCCGGCGATTACCGAGCAGGTGATCGAAAGTTGCCAGCGCGATCTGCGCGAGGCCCAGAAGATCAAGGACGAACTGCAGGAAATCCACGAAGCGATTGCACGCACCAAACAGGAAATCGCGACTCTGCATCGTGGCGAGTATCAGGGCGTCGAAATCTCGCGCATGACCAACGAACTTTCGGCGATCGTCGACGGTACCGAACAGGCAACGGAGAATATTCTCCAGGCGGCGGAGCAGATCGACAACGATGCGGGAGACCTTGTGGCCGCGCTCCGCCAGGACCGCAACAGAAACTCCGCGTCCGACATTCAGGACCAGGTCGTCAAGATTTTCGAAGCCTGCAATTTCCAGGACCTCACCGGCCAGCGTATCAGCAAGGTCGTAACGGCCTTTTCGTTCATTGAGGAACGGGTCGACAGGATGATGGAAATCTGGGGCGGGCTGGAAAGCTTCAAGAATATCGAGCTTGAAGAGTCCTGCACGCGCGACGAGGACGAAGCCCTGCTCAATGGTCCGGCTCTTGAGGATGACGCGAACATCGCTTCCCAGGACGATATCGACGCGCTGTTCGACTAGTCGAAAACCGGACCCGGCCCCGTAACTGGAGCGCTCAGGATTTCTTTGCAGCCGCTGTCTTGCCTGCGGGCGGAACTGCTTCTCCTGTGCCTTTCACACGCTCACGGAGCGATTGGAAGACCACATACAGAACCGGGATAAACACGACGCCGAATATGGTTGCAGCCAGCATGCCGCCGAAAACGGTCATGCCGACGGAGACCCGGCTCGCCGCCCCGGCGCCTGTTGCCAGCACCAGCGGTGCGACACCGAGAATGAACGACAAGGCCGTCATGAGAACCGCACGGAAGCGCAACCGTGCTGCATCTTCAGCCGACGACAGGATATCGTTACCTTCCTCGCGCAGCTGTTTGGCAAACTCGACGATCAGAATCGCATTCTTCGCCGCCAGCCCAATCAACAGAACGAGCCCCACCTGCGCATAGACGTTGAGCGCCAGTCCGGCGGTCAGCAGCAACCCAAGCGCGCCGAACATCGCGAAAGTAACGGACAGCATGACGGGGAAGGGAATCGTCCAGCTCTCATACTGGGCAACGAGGAACAGATAAGCGAAGACGATGGAGAGCACGAAGACGAAGGATCCCGCTTCCGCCGCCTTGATCTCTTCGAGCGCCATGCCGGTCCACTCGTAGGTGTAGCCGTCTGGTAACGACGTTCTGCCGAGTGTTTCCATCGCCTCGATCGCCTGGCCGGACGCGTAACCGGGGGCGGGCCCGCCGTTAACAACAGCCGAGCGGAACAGATTGTAACGTTCGATGCTTTCCGGTCCCTGGATGGGTTTGACGGTGACGAAGCTCTGCATCGGAATCATTTCACCGTCACGGTTGCGGACATAAATCTTTCCGATGTCCGACGGTGTCGCCCGGCGATCACCTTCGGCTTGCACATAGACCCTGTAAACCCGGCCGAACTTGTTGAAGTCATTGACGTAATAGGAGCCGAAATTGGCGCTCAGCACCTGAAAGATCTCGCCAATATCGACACCTTTGGTCTTTGCCAGCTGGCGGTTCACATCGATGAACAGTTGCGGCGCGTTCGCGCGGAAGGTGCTGAAGGCATTGGAGACCTGCGGTTGGCTGTTGGCGGCGATGATCAGCCCGCCGAGGGCGGATGCAAGTTCGGTCGGCGCCCGCCCGCGTGTGTCCTGAAGAACAAACTCGAAACCGCCGGTCGTGCCCAGTCCTGGGATCGGTGGAATGTTGAAGGGGATGATTGTCGCCGTCGGGATGGCGAGCAGCTTCGGCGTAACGGTCCCGAGGACGGCGTTCAGGCGCAACTCGGGCGTATCGCGCTCATCCCATGGGTCCAAAACGGCAATCAGCAACCCGCCGTTGGGAATGACCGAACCGCCGAGGATCGAATAACCGGTGATCGCCGCCACATTGGCGATGCCCGGCGTATCCAGGAGGATTTTTTCCGCCTGATCGACCACCGCCGCCGTGCGCGGCAGCGCGGCGCCGTCGGGCAAACGAATGTCGACGAAGAACGCGCCGCGATCTTCCGGCGGCACAAAACCGGTCGGAAGCTTGGTGCCGAGCCAGCCCGTCGCCACCGCAAGCACGGCGAATCCCGCCATGCTGATCGTCAACAGGCGAACCAGCCGCCGGACGAGCCACATGTATCCCTCACGGCTCTTGTCCAGGATTTTTTCGAACCAGGCGAGCGGACCACGCTTAATCTGCTTCGGCGGTCTCAATATGCTTGCACAAAGAGCGGGGCTGAGCGTCAGGGCATTGATCGAAGAGAGCGAGACCGCCACGGCAATCGTGGCAGCGAACTGTTCAAACAATCTCCCCGTCAGGCCGGGTGTAAATGCCACGGGAATGAAGACGGCAAGGAGCACCAGCGTGGTCGCGATAACGGGAGCTGTCACCTCCTGCATGGCGACACGGGTGGCCTCGCGCGGTTCCAGTCCGTCTGCCATGTGACGCTGAACATTCTCAACCACCACAATCGCATCATCCACAACCACGCCAATTGCCAGAATGAGCCCGAACAGGCTGACCGTATTGATGGTGAAGCCCATCGCCAGCAGGGCGGCGAAGGTTCCAATCAGGGATACCGGGATCGCAATTGCGGGAATCAGGGTCGAACGCCAGTCCTGCAGGAAGATGAACACGACCAGAATGACCAGGGCCAGAGCCTGGAACAGCGTGATCAGCACTTCCTTGATCGACGTCTGCACATAGAGTGTCGTGTCGTAAGTCACTTCGTATGTCAGGTCGTCGGGAAACCGCTCTGACAGGCGCTCCATGGCGGCGCGAATATTGGTTGCGAGATCAAGCGCATTGGCGTCGGGCAGCTGATAGATTGCCAGCAGAGCCGCCGGCTTGCCGTTCAGCTTGCCGAACCAGCCATAGGTCTCCGAACCGAGCTCGATCCGCGAGACGTCGCCAACCCTGATCAGGGAACCGTCGGGGTTCGCCTTTATGACGATATTCTCGAATTCCTTGACGTCTGCGAGCCGGCCCTTCGCCTGCAGCGTATATTGAAACTGCTGGTTCGCCGGTGAGGGAGCCTGACCGATGCTGCCGGCCGAGACCTGCACGTTCTGATCGCGGATGGCATTGATGACATCACTTGCAGTGAGGCCAAGGCTGGTCATGCGGTCGGGCTGCAGCCAGATCCGCATCGAGTAATCGCGTGCGCCGAGAATATCGACGCTCGCGACGCCGGGCACGCGGGCAAGGGTGTCGCGCACATTGATGCTGGCATAGTTGGACAGGAAGATGTCGTCGTAAGTGCCTTCCGGCGAGAACATCGCCACCACCATCAGCATGCTGGTCGACTGCTTCTTCACCGTCAGGCCTTGCCGCGTCACTTCCTCGGGCAGCTTGGGCGTGGCGAGGGAGACACGGTTTTGCACGTTGACCTGCGCGATATCCCCGTCAGTGCCAACTTCGAATGTCACCGTGAGCGTATAGCTGCCGTCGTTGGCGCTCTTGGAAGACATGTAGATCATGTCCTCCACGCCGTTGACTTCCGCCTCGACGACGGCGGCAACGGTCTCTTCCACGACCTGCGCGTTGGCGCCGGGATATTTGGCAGTAACCTGAACCTGCGGCGGCGTGAGTTCGGGATATTCGGCAATTGGCAGGGCGGCGATGGCCAGCGCGCCCGCAAGAACGGTGACGATCGCAATGACGAATGCGAATTTGGGCCGGTCGATGAAAAACGCGCTCAGCATTTAATTCTGCGCTGATGCTGATTTTTGCGAAACCGGATCGACCTTCATGCCGGGACGGACTTTCTGAATTCCGGCAACGATTATGCTCTCGCCTTCATTCAAACCTTCAAGCACTGCTATGTCCGCGCCGTTGCGCTGGCCGGTTTTGATGGGGCGCAACACCACCTTGTCATCCTTGTCGACAACAAGAACGAAGGGTCCGGTCTGGTTTTCCTGGACGGCCGCTTGCGGAACGACAAGTTGGTCCTCAGGGTCAGAGCTTACCAGGTTTACGTTCACGAACTGACCCGGGAGCAGAAAGCCATCCGGGTTCGGAAAATCGAGATACAGCCTGATCGTGCCGGTGGTCGGATCGACGCGATTGTCGATGAACTCGAACTTGCCGTCATGCTGATACATCTGGTCGTTGGCGAGTTTGATTTTCGGCGTGTATTCTTCGGCTTCGCCTTTTTTCTGCGCTTCCTTGTAGTTCAGGAACTCCCGCTCCGAGACCGGAAAAGTGACGCGTATGGGGTCCAGCTCATTGATGGTTGCCAGAACGCCACTGTCGGGACCGATCAGATTGCCGACGTCAACCGAACTCTTGCCGATGCGGCCCTTGATCGGTGCGGTGATCTTTGTGTAGCCGACGTCGAGTTCAGCTTTGTCCAGCTCTGCCTTCGCGGCCGCGAGATCAGCGCGCGCCCGACCGGCTTGGGCCTTGGCCTCATCGAGCTTCGCCTCGCTCGCGGTGCCGCGGTCGCGCAATTCGCGATAACGCGCAAGTTGAAGCTCCGTTTCCTGGATCGTTGCTTCGACGCCGGCGACTTTGGCGGCTGCGGCATCCTTGTTCGCATCGAACTCGGCCGGATCAATGACGAAAAGCACGTCGCCTTTCTTGATCTCCGAGCCCTCTTCAAATTTCTCCTCCAGGAGAAAACCCGTGACCCGCGCACGCAGATCAACCGACTGAATCGCCTCTGTCTGACCGACGAATTCGAGTGTTGACGCAATCGGTTTGGATACGACGGGAGTGGTTTCAACGCCGGGAGCCGGCTGGTTGGCTGGCGCTGCCGTCTTGTCACCATCACCGCATCCGGTCAGCATCCCCAGGCATGCTGCAACCATGGCGGGAAAAATTATCCTGCGTCGCATGAAGCTCCTCGCCGGTTTCCACGCAATTTAATCAACCCAGTGTCGCGTTGATTCACCGTTGCGTCAAAAGAAATTACGACAAATACAATGCATGTGTGATGGTCACACTTCAATGGGTGGTCCGCCACCCTTGCTGCTGCCAATACGATGCGCTAAACCCGCCCCACTTGGTAAGGCGCTGTTACAAAGCCGGAACTTTAAGCACATGGGCAAGAACAAAAAGCCGCCGCGCCTGAAGGCGCGGCTGCCAAAAGGCCTTAGAGATATCGATGCGTCGGAGATTCGCGCGCGCGATGCCATGCTGCGTGCAATCCGCGATGTGTATGAGTCCTACGGGTTTGAACCGCTCGACACGCCGGCCTTCGAGTATACGGACGCCCTCGGCAAGTTTCTGCCGGATCAGGACCGCCCCAACGAGGGTGTGTTCTCCTTTCAGGACGAGGATGAGCAGTGGCTGTCACTGCGTTACGATCTGACAGCACCTTTGGCCCGCCACGTGGCCGAGAACTACGAAGCGCTGCCAAAACCCTTCCGGCGCTACCAGACGGGCTCAGTCTGGCGCAATGAGAAGCCGGGTCCGGGCCGGTTCCGCGAATTCATCCAGTTCGACGCCGACACGGTGGGAGCGTCCTCCGTCGCCGCGGATGCGGAGATGTGCATGCTGGCTGCGGATGCCCTTGAGGCGTTGGGTGTCAAGCGAGGCGACTATGTTATCCGGGTCAACAACCGCAAGGTGCTGGACGGCGTTCTTTCATCTATTGGAATCGATCCGCATGCCGACGAGCAGCTCGGGACGCGGCTGACCATTCTGCGTGCGCTCGACAAGTATGAACGGCTCGGGTCTGACGGCGTAAAATTGTTGCTCGGCGACGGTCGGAAGGATGAATCGGGAGATTTCACCAAGGGGGCCGGGCTGACGTCTCACCAGACCGAGCCCTTGATGAAATTCGTGATGGCCCAGGAGCAGGGACGGGATTCGACTTTGGGTTCAATGGAAGGGCTCGTTCAAGGCAATGAAATTGGTCAGCAGGGTATCGACGAACTTCGATCGATGGATGCTGTCCTGACGGCTTCAGGGTGTGAGGATGATCGGGTGGCCTTCGATCCGAGTATCGTCCGTGGTCTCGATTACTACACAGGCCCCGTTTTCGAGGCGGAGCTTACCTTCGAGGTGAAGGATGAGAAAGGGCGGCCCGTCCGCTTCGGATCGGTTGGCGGCGGCGGGCGTTATGACGGGCTTGTCGCTCGGTTCAAGGGCCAGCCGGTGCCGGCGACCGGCTTCTCCATCGGCGTTTCGCGGCTCTACACCGCCTTGACCGCACTCGGGCAACTGAAGGACGCGGAACCGTTCGGGCCGGTGGTGGTGAGTGTATTCGACAAGGCGGCGATAGCCGACTACCAGGCTCTGGTGACCCGGCTTCGGGATGCCGACATCCGCGCGGAACTCTATCTCGGCAACGGCAAGATGGGGCAGCAGTTCAAATATGCCGATCAGCGGGGAGCGCCTTGCGTTGTCATCCAGGGGCCGGATGAAAAAGAGCGGGGCGAGGTCCAGGTCAAGGACCTGATCGAGGGCGCAAAGGCCGCCCAGTCCGTTGCCTCCAACGAGGAATGGCGTTCTGAGCGTCCTGCGCAGTTTGCGGTTTCGGAAGACAAGCTCGTGGAGGCGGTGCGTGAAGTGCTCGCGCGGCACCGGGACTGAGCCATGGTTGCCGAACCTACTGCCAGCTACGCGGCGCTTCAAGCGCAGGCCAATGCAATTACCGAACTGTTCAATATGCGCGGTTACGAGCTCGTGGCGCCCGCTTATCTGCAGCCTGCCGACTTGTTTCTCGACCGCATGGGAGAGGCGATCCGCGGCCGGACCTATGTGTTCACGGACCTCGACGGTGAAGAGTTATGTCTCAGACCGGACGTGACCCTGCCGGCTTGCCGCGTCTATCTGGAGCGGTATCCGAAGGCCGATGTCGAGGCCCGGCTGTGCTACAACGGGCCTGCGTTCCGGTATCAGCCCGGCGGTGGCGACGAGACCCGGCCGCGCGAATTCCGGCAGGCGGGAATCGAGTATATCGGCGGTACCGACCGGCCCGGCGCCGAAGCCGAGGTGACGGCGCTTGCCGTCGAGGCCGTCCGGGATGCCGGGTTGGAGACATTCTCCATACGAATTGGCGATCTCGGACTGTTTGCGGCGCTGGTGCAGGCTCTCGATATTCCCGATCGCTGGCGGTTGCGTCTGCACCACTTTTTCTGGCGTCCCCCCGTCTTCCGCAACCTGTTGCGGCAACTTTCGACGGTGCCCGCAGGCGAGATGAACGATGCCGAGGCAGCATTGCTCGGGACGCTCGATTTGGATGACCGCTCGGAATCCGAAGCGCGCGTGGCGGCGCATCTGGAAAAAGACGGTATTCCGCTCGAAGGTACGCGGTCGCTCTCTGAAATCACCGAGCGGCTGCTGGATCGCGCTGCCGATGCAAAGCAGCAACCCCTGTCCGATGCAGCGGTGAAACTGTTTGAATCCTATCTTGCCGTTTCCGCGCCCGCGCGGGCTGCGCTGGAGCGGATTGAGCGCGAAACCAAGGAAGCCGGTCTGGGTATGGGCGAGGCGCTTTCAGCGGCGCACGCCCGCCTGGACCGCCTGAGCGAGGCCGGGATAGATCTCGACGCGGCCACGTTCAGTGCGGAATTCGGACGCGATCTTGAATACTACACAGGACATGTGTTTCAGATCGAAATCCCGGGCCGGGGACGTGCCGGTCACATTGCCGGCGGCGGACGTTATGACGATCTGCTGCAAGGGCTCGGCGCACCGCAGCCTACGCCTGCGGTGGGATCGGCAATACACACCGAACGGCTGCTCGCGGCCGTGAGGGGAGACGCGGCATGAGCGGCGATCCCCTTATTCTGGCGCTGCCGTCCAAGGGGCGGTTGATGGAGCGGGCCGGCGAGTTGTTCGAAGCGTCAGGGCTGCCCGTGCGCAAGACCGGACACGAGCGTGGCTATCGCGGCGAGATTGATGGTTATGGCGGTGTCGAGATCGCGTTCCTGTCCGCTACGGAGATTGCCTATCAGCTGGGACTTGGCCGTATTCACCTCGGCATTACGGGAGAGGATCTCATTCGTGAATCCGGCCGGGATGGCGTTTCGCGAACCGAGATCGTTCGTCCGTTAGGCTTCGGTAAGGCGGATGTCGTTGTTGCGGTGCCGGAGTGCTGGCTCGATGTCTCCCGCATGGGGGATCTAGAAGATGTGGCCGCCACCTTCTTCCGTGAGCACGGTCGGCGGCTCCGGGTGGCGACGAAATACATGAACCTCACCCGGCGGTTCTTCTCCGACAAGGGTGTCACCGGCTACCGGCTGGTTGAAAGCCTTGGCGCGACCGAGGGAACGGTGGCTGCCGGAACGGCGGAAATCATCGTCGACATAACGTCCACTGGCACGACGCTCAAAGCCAACCATCTGAAGGTCCTGTCGGATGGATTGATTCTGGAGAGCCAGGCAGTGCTGGCGAAATCGACAGCCGTAGATTGGCCGTCTCATATCAGTGAAGCGCTGACAGGCATCCTTTCACGTCTGGATACGAACGGCGCCTGAACCCAGGCCAGAGTGCTTCCGCGTCTGCCGGTGTACTCGACCGCCCGATCCAAGCCGCCGCAAGCGCTTCGCCATGATCCATAACCGCGGTGAGTTCTTGATACGCAGTTTGGCTGCCAGTTTTGCGCTGAGGCCTGCTGCATAAATGCGCCCCTTCAGAGTAACCGGAACGATCGTATCGAAACGCGGGCGTTCGATCGTGCACCAACGGAGTTTGTTATCATCTTCCCCGGCGCCGCAATCGATGCGCTCGATCCCCCTGTCCGCCAGATGCTCGATCAACCGCAGGAAAAGGATGGTGCCAGGTCCGTAGCGAAGCAACGAACCGACGGTTGTTGATGAAATGAGACCGTAGAAGACGTTATTGTAGATGACCCCCAGATTGGCGGCGATCGGAGTTCCGCCAACGCTCAGTTCAAATACCTTCAGCCGCGGGCTGTCCTCGCCGTTCGGCATTCTGGCAAGATCGAGGTAGAAGTCGCGCAGAGCATGATCGGTAAAGAAATCTTCTATGCCCCGGTCTCGGAACCATTGCCGCTTGTCCTCAATCATGCGGTCTATCGCCCCCTCCAGGTCCGCGCCTGGCGCAACGACATGCAGGCCGAGTTCTCCCTGTTCGCTCAACCGGCGTTCCCTGCGGCGAATGTCGGCTCGGATCCGCTTGCCAAACCGCTTGTTGTAATGCTGGAGCCAATCCCTGTTCAGAGGGAAGGCGTGGCCGGCGCTCGCGGTTTCAATCCCGGGGAGTTCGGAGAGAGGAGACCAGCCCTCAAGGCCGTCCGTCGGCTGGTTCGTCAGATGAATTGCGTCAACCGGGGGCAGTGCTTCAAGCAGGCGTTTGAGAAACTCTCTGCCGCGCGGCAGGCGCCGGTCGGCCCAGGTCTGGCGCCGGAAGAGGCCAGACGCGTAGTTTCCCTGCTCGGCGCTCAGCCATTCGAGCACCAAGCACCCTTTGCGCCGCCGGACGGCCAGGGGCAAAAGAAGCACCGTTTCATTGTTTTCCAATGTGCCGACGGCGATCAGCGGTGTGGTTGACGCGCCGGCCGTCTGCGCCCATGCGGCGTTCCACTCCCATGTGTCGTGCGGCCCGCCGTCCGTAATCGACTGGAATTCACGCCAAACCTCCCGCAACGCGGGAATGTCGTGGTAAATCCGTATCGTTAAGGCGTTCGGTTTTGACACCGCTCGCTTGCTCCTTGCCTGAACCGGCACACGATTTCGTCGCGGCAATGCCGAATTGGCACACCGTGATTTCCCCAACTGCCTCGTGAAATCTGTCATTACACTGAATTCACTAACGAATCTGAGTTGGCGGCAACCAACCACAGATTATTTCCATGGTTGAGGAGCAAGCGGTTTGCCAACTGGCAAGGTTCTCCGGGTGCATACATTCTTGCCGGAGGCGCTTTCCGTCCCGTTAACGCGCATCGCAAGGCTGTGTCGGGGCGCTGAGCGGTGTGCGGGACGTGAGCTGTGAAACAGCACAACAAAAAAGGCCGCCCCGGTTGCCCGGGACGGCCCTTGAACTTGCGATAAACCGCTTGGGAAGCGGGTGGCTACATCATGCCGCCCATACCGCCCATGCCGTCCATTCCGCCGGCCGGCATTGCGGGCTCATCCTTCTTCGGTGTTTCCGCAACGCCTGCTTCCGTCGTGATCAGCAGGCTGGCAACGGAGGCCGCATCCTGCAGGGCGGTGCGAACCACCTTGGCCGGATCGATGATGCCTTCCTTGACGAGATCGCCATATTTGCCGCTCTGGGCGTCATAGCCGTAGTTGGCCTTGTTCTCGTCGAAGATCTTGCCGACGACGATCGAACCTTCAACGCCCGCATTCTCGGCGATCTGGCGAACCGGAGCCTGAAGTGCGCGGCGCACGATGTTGACACCGGCTTCCTGATCTTCGTTGTCGCCCTGGACGTCAATGAACTTGGAGGCGCGAAGCAGAGCGACGCCGCCGCCAGGAACGATGCCTTCCTCGACTGCAGCGCGGGTTGCGTTGAGCGCGTCATCGACACGGTCCTTGCGCTCCTTCACCTCGACTTCCGTGGCGCCGCCGACCTTGATGACCGCAACACCGCCGGCGAGTTTCGCCATGCGCTCCTGCAGCTTCTCCTTGTCGTAGTCGGACGAGGACTCTTCGATCTGGGCCTTGATCTGGCCGACGCGGGCTTCGATGTCGCCCTTCTTGCCGGCGCCGTCGACCACCGTGGTGTCGTCCTTGGTGATCGAAATACGCTTGGCGGTGCCGAGCATGTCGAGGGTCACATTCTCAAGCTTGATGCCGAGATCTTCGGAAACGACCTGACCACCGGTCAGAACCGCGATGTCCTGCAGCATGGCCTTGCGGCGGTCGCCGAAGCCCGGTGCCTTGACGGCGGCAACCTTGAGGCCACCGCGCAGTTTGTTGACCACCAGCGTGGCAAGGGCTTCGCCCTCAACGTCCTCGGCGATGATCAGCAGCGGCTTGCCGGACTGAACCACGGTTTCCAGAACCGGGAGCATGGCCTGAAGGTTCGACAGCTTGCTTTCGTGGATGAGGATGTAAGGATCATCCAGTTCACAAATCATCTTTTCGGCGTTTGTGATGAAGTAAGGCGACAGGTAACCGCGGTCGAACTGCATGCCCTCGACCACGTCCAGCTCACTCTCGAGGCTCTTGGCTTCCTCGACGGTGATGACGCCTTCGTTGCCGACTTTCTGCATGGCTTCGGAGATCATGTCACCGATGGAGTTTTCGCCGTTGGCCGAAATTGTGCCGACCTGGGCGATCTCGTCGGATGAACTGACCTTCTTGGCCTTTGCGGAGATATCCTTGACGACTTCGGTAACGGCCTTGTCGATACCGCGCTTCAGATCCATCGGGTTCATGCCTGCGGCAACGGCCTTGAGGCCCTCGCGCACGATCGACTGTGCGAGCAGGGTTGCCGTGGTCGTGCCGTCGCCGGCCTCGTCATTGGTCTTGCTGGCGACCTCGCGCAGCATCTGCGCGCCCATATTCTCGAACTTGTCGTCAAGCTCGATCTCTTTGGCAACGGTCACACCGTCTTTCGTCGTGCGCGGCGCGCCGAACGATTTGTCGAGGATGACGTTACGGCCTTTCGGGCCAAGAGTGACTTTCACTGCGTTGGCCAGGATGTCGACCCCACGCATCATCTTGTCGCGTGCGTCGGTCGAAAATTTTACGTCTTTTGCAGCCATTTCTGACTCCTAGAAATTGAATACTACGCCTGTTTTCGGCTTGGGGTCCGACGCATGTCGCGCCGGCGGTACATCGGGCTGCCGCTACTGAAGCACGCCCATGATGTCGGACTCTTTCATGATCAAAAGGTCCTGATTGTCGATCTTGACCTCGGTGCCCGACCATTTGCCGAACAACACCTTGTCGCCGCTCTTAACGTCCAGAGCCTCGATCTTGCCGCTATCGCTCCGGGCACCCGGTCCAACCGCAATGACCTCACCGGTCTGGGGTTTCTCGGCCGCCGTGTCCGGGATGATGATCCCGCCTGCGGTTTTCTGATCTTCCTCGATGCGCCGAACGACGACGCGGTCATGGAGTGGACGAAATTTCATCGTTGCTTACTCCTGCTAACACTCTGCTTTTCAACGAGAAAACTGATTTCTCTATGGGTTTGGAAATGCACCGTTAGCACTCTTCAATATTGAGTGCTAACAGTTAGGTTTTGAGATAGGGGAGCCACCGGTTTTTGTCAAGCAATTCCGGGGCGATGGGGCTCGAACGGTGAATGCCGGGGAGCGGTTTCGCGAACGGCTGGCGCAGATCGAGGCGCGCCAACAAAAATACGGCGGGCCTGGCGCCCGCCGTATCGTATTGGGGGTGGCAGTTTGTTCGGTGGGTGAAATCTAGCTCTGCTTGCCGAACAGATAGTCCTTGTCTTTCACCGCCGAGTGACAGGCGATGCAGCCCTTGTCCGCGCCCTTCATGACGCGGCCTGCGAGTTGCATGCCCTTGGGATTCTTGTCCAGGGATCCGTCGGGCTTGTATTTCGCCCAGAACCAGTCTGCATTGTCCGGATCATACCCGGCTTCGCGTTTGAACATCACGGTGACGGCTTTCAGATACTTGGCGGGATCCTTCTTGACCGCGTCGACACTCACACCTTCACCACCGTAATTTCGTTTCACGACGGCCATGCCCTTGTGGCCGTTGACCGTCGCCTCGGCGTGGATTGTCTCAAGCACCGCGCCGTGCGGAGCCTGTCCCTTGTAAGGCGCATCCTGTTTGGCGCCCGCGCCAACCAGCTTAGCCTTTGTCAGGACGGACCAAAGATCCTGTGAGTATTTGATATTTTCATCGTCGCAACACACTTTCATCTGGCTGTAGGCGGAACCCAATGCTCAGACCGACGGCAATGACGCCCGCGGCAGCTGCGGCGCCGACGCCATACAGATTGCGAATTTTCAGCATGCGATAACCCTCCCAGAAATCAGAGCAGTGACGGTCGGCGCAGGAATTGCGCAGCCCGCTGCAAATTTGAGGATAAGGGGTTCCAATTGTCGGACCACGTCACCTTTGCTCAAAACCCGGTGAGAGATGGTTGATCTGCAAACGGAAGAATTCGCGGCGAAAAACACGAGCCTGGGCGCCGGTATTGTTGTGGAAGACGAGCAAAAAAGCGTGTTGCCCTGAAGGAGCGAAACATGAAGGATCATTCTAGCGGCGGCTAACTGATTCGGCATGCATGAAAGATCGCGAGACCAAGCCAAAACCACTGACCCGGCTCAAGCGCATTCTTGTTGAGATCATTGTTCCCTGCGCGATGGCACTGGTGGCAATGGCTTTCGGTGCGGGGCTTTATCTGCAGGTCGGTTTCGGGTTGGTATCTTCACTTATCGCAGCGGTGACAATCTTTCTCGTCATGATCTGTGCGCAGGCGGCCTTCATCGGGTCGCAGCGGGCGGCTCATGCCGTTGAGCGTGTGAGTGCGCTGGAGGCCGCGTACCGGGGCGGACTTAACGGCGACAGCGAGCAACTGGCCCAGCTGGCGGCGAAGGTGGCGCAGATCGACGGTCTTTCCGACCGCGTTAAACAAATCGAGGCGTTGGCCGAACGCATCGAGGCCCTGGACCAGGAGGTGACGCTGGTCCGGCGGGATCGCAGCGAGGTCGACCCTGCCCGTATTCAGCGGCTGGCCGCGGAAGTTGACCGCCTCGATGCACGCCAGGAGGCGTTGCGTACGCAACTACAGATCGAGTCCCGCGAGCGCCACGAGGATCTGAGTGCGGAACTCAAGATGCTCGAAACCCTCGTCAAGCAGATGGCGGAGAATATTGCTGTCAGTAAACGCGCGACACGTGAAGAGGTGCAGCCAGCCGGCTCTGCGACTGCAAACCCGCGCACGGACGATGTCCCGCCGACAAGACAGATAACTTCGGAAGTCGCGGGACCGGACGAACCGGAACACGATATTCCGGGTGGGGAGCAGCCGGCGCGGGAGACAGTGCCGGAGCCACCCGTTCAAACTCGGCCGGAGCGCGTGAGCGAAGTACCGCCTCATGTGGCAGCCGCATTGCAACGGTCCGAGATCGAACCCGTACCGCCGCCGCGCAGAGCCGAACCGGCGCCTGAACTGCCGCATAGGCCTGAACTGCCGCATAGGGATGAATCCGATTCCGACGCACAGTCTGTACCGGCGCCGGAAAGCCCACCGATAATCGATGAGGTGCGAAAATCGATCGAGAGCAACCGCATCGAACTCTACCTGCAACCGATCATGATCGTCCCGCAGCGGCGTGTGCGTTACTATGAAGCGCTGACCAGACTGCGTAACGATGCCGGTGAATTGCTGATGCCGCAGGCTTACATGGGTATGGCCGAGTCTGCCGGCATCATGTCCGCGATCGACAATGTGATGCTGTTTCGCAGCGTACAGGTTCTCAGGCGTCTTGAGAAACGCAGCAGCGCGCGGGGCGTTTTCTGCAACATTTCGGTCAACTCCCTGCTTGATCCCGAGTTTTTCCCCGAGTTCGTCGCCTTCATGGAGCAGAACCGCGGCCTTTCGGAGAGCATGTATTTCGAGTTTTCGCAGGCAATGGTCGAGCATTGCGGCCCAGTCGAGCAGGAAAGCCTGGCGACGCTCGCGTCGCTTGGGTTCAGATTCTCTCTCGATCAGGTGACGAACCTGGATCTGGACTACCAGTCCATGAGCGAGCGGGGCTTCAGGTTCATCAAGGTCGATGCGGAGGTGATGTTGAACGGCATGGACAAGGCAAATGCGCAGATACATGCGGTCGACATGCGCAGCTATCTTGAGCGGTTCGGTATCCAGTTGATCGTCTCGAAAATCGAGAATGAAGCCGAACTGGCGCATTTGCTCGACTTCAGCGTCAATCTCGGACAGGGATTCCTGTTCTCCGAACCGAGACCCGTCCGGCCGGAGATATTCAGCGACAGAAGCGCGGTCGCCGCGGCCTGAGCCAAACGGGCTTCTTGACCCGAACCTGCCCAGTGTCTACCCACGCGCTATGAGTGCGCGCGATTCCATTCCTGTCGTTCCATCGATTGAACCCGTTGCCGACCGCTACGAGGCGTGGCTTTGCGACATCTGGGGTGTCCTGCACAATGGCGTGCAACCGTTCAATAACGCGGAACATGCCTGCTGCACATACAGAAAGAAGGGCGGTACCGTCGTTCTGATATCGAACTCCCCGCGGCCGGGACACGCCGTCAGAAAGCAGCTTGCGGAGATTGGAGTTTCGGAGGATGCATTCGATGCGATTGTGACGTCGGGCGATACCACCCGGCACGTGCTTGCCGAACGCAAGAGCGAACCGGTTTTTCATCTCGGTCCGCAGAGAGACAAACCTCTTCTCGACGGGCTGGACCTGCAACTCGTCGACCTGGAGGACGCATCGCTCGTCTTGTGCTCGGGTCTCTATGACGACTTACGGGAAACGCCCGATGACTATGCGGACATGCTCTCGAAAATGCTGGAGCGCGGTCTCGAGATGGTCTGCGCCAACCCGGACATACAGGTCGAACGTGGCAATCGCCTGATTTATTGTGCCGGAGCGCTGGCGGAAGCGTATGGAAAGCGCGGGGGTAAGGTCATCTACACCGGAAAACCACACCCGCCGATATACGAGATGGCAATGGGGCGCGTCGCGGAGGCGAGGGGAGAGGTGCTGATGCCCGAACGGATCCTGTGCATCGGAGACAGCGTGAAGACGGATGTGGCCGGCGCATCGGCTGCAGGGATGGATGTGCTGTTTGTCGCTAGCGCCCTGCATATCGAAGCCAGCCACGACGAAACGCCGTTGAGCGAGGAGGCGCTGCAGAATGTATTCGCCGACAGCGCGGTAATGCCGATAGCGGCCCAGAAGCGGTTGACGTGGTAGTGGCCCTGTCAGGCGGGCAAACCTGCGCGCTGGCGTGTGGGCTCGGAGGTTGAGCCCGAGTTTCGTGCCTAGTCGTTCAGAAGCGCGTCGACATCATCCTGGCTGACACCTTCGCCCTTCTTTGCGGGGCCGTTGAGGATCAGGTCCTCCTTGCGCTTCTTGCGCTTGGCCTCTTTCTCGCTCGCGGCGCCGTCTGCATCCTCCGCGCCGATCGCAGCGGCGAACCTGCAAACGCGTGTCTCGATATGTTCCAGCGTTTCCACCACCTTGGCGATACGCTGGCCGGTGAGGTCCTGGAACGAGCATGCCTCGAAGATGATCATCACCTTGTCGTTGACGAGCTGCTGGTATGCGTCCGTATCGCTGGTGTCGGCCTCGAGAATGGCCTCGGCGCATTCCATGATCTTGGTCGTGGCCTCTTCGGTCGAACTGACCACCGCATCCAGTTCTCCGCCCGCCTCGGGAATATGTTTGGAGCGCAGATCATTGGCTTGCAAATGGCCAATCTCCGTTTTCGTATTCTGGATGTATTCCGCGATCTCACGGAATTCGCTGTAGATCTTGGAATCGAGACTGTCGACGAACTGCTTCATCGAGCTGATCGACGCTTCAGCAAGCGTCAGAACGTCCACCAGCGAGATGTCGTCTTTTTTGCGCAGCCCGTCAGCGGCGGCACGAACCTTGGCGTGTGATTTTTTGGACATGCGTCAACGCTCTCCGTCGTGGCCCGAAGTTGAGAGTAGACGGCCCGCGCGAACAGGTTCGCGCGGGGTCTGAGAAAAGCTGATTATTCGCCAAAAACGGCGTCAATCTTGGACTTCAAGGTCGCGGCGTTGAACGGCTTCACGATGTAGTTGTTCACGCCCGCCTTTTTGGCTGCGATGACGTTTTCGGTCTTGGACTCAGCCGTCACCATGATGAATGGTGTCCGTGCAAGACCCTCGTCGGAGCGAACCTCTTTAAGAAGCTCGTATCCCGTCATCGGCTCCATATTCCAGTCAGAAATCACCAGGCCATATTTCTTCTCGCGCATCTTGCCCAGTGCCTCGGTGCCGTCGGCGGCATCGTCAACATCAGAAAAACCAAGCTGCTTCAGAAGATTGCGAATAATGCGGATCATCGTCTTGTAGTCATCGACCACAAGGACCGGCATTGAAAGGTCAACCGCCATGTCGCTCTCCATCCCCCTTTTATCGGGCAAATTAAGTCAGTACTTCCCAAACCAACGCGGACCGAATCCCGGACGCCGTCAATGTGACCGGGTGCTCGCGCCTTACAGGTGGACAATAGGGGGCGGACTTAAAAAATGAGTTAACCACGGATTTTTACACTCAATGGTTGTGGTTGGCTTGTCCGTATTCGTTAAGGAACGGCCTGCACAATGCGTATTGCGCAGTTGCAGCATTTGCGCACCTCGACTATTGTGCGGCGCAATAACAACCTTCGAAAAGGATTCGGGGAATGAAGAACGGTGGCAACAATGGCGGCGGCAACGGTGGGGACTGGCCGACATACTATATCGAGGACCTGGAAGTGGGTATGGAGGCGAGCCATACCAAGCGCATCACCGAAGGTGATATCCAGTCCTTTGCCGACATCTCGGGTGATAACAACCCGGTTCACCTGTGTGACCAATACGCATCTGAAACGATCTTCAAGGAACGAATCGCCCACGGTATTCTGACCGCGAGCCTTCTCTCCACGGTGCTTGGCACGAAATTGCCCGGTCCTGGCGCAATCTACATTTCGCAAAGCCTGAACTTCCGGGCGCCTGTCAAGATCGACGACGAGGTCGTCGCGGTCGCCCGCATCACCGATCTGCTGCCGGAGAAGAAACGCGTCATCTTCTCGTGCGATTGCCAGGTGGATGGTAAGACCGTTCTGGACGGCGAGGCCGTTATTCTGGTACCGAGCCGTCCCGAGTAGAAAAGTGTCGGCGGGAGCGCCGGCGCGCACGTGAGACGCCGGCGTTCCATGCAGATAATCAAAGGCTCAGATAGCTGTCCGGATGCGCTGAAGGGCGCAAGTCTTGCAATCGGGAATTTCGACGGCGTGCACCGCGGCCATCAGGTGGTGCTCGAGGCGGCGATGGCTGCGGGCCGGGCCGCTGGTTCGCAAGCGGGTGTGTTGACGTTTGAGCCGCATCCGCGCGATTTTTTTCAGCCTGCAAAGCCTGTATTCCGGCTGACGCCGGAAGCGCTAAAGCTCCAGCTGTTCGGCGCAATGGGCCTCGATCTGGCCGTCACCCAGACCTTCGACTCGGCATTGTCCGGACGGACGGCTGTGGAATTCGTTGCGGAAATCCTGGTTGGCGATCTCGGCGTCTCTCACGTGGTGACGGGTAGCGATTTCAAGTTTGGCAAAGGACGTGACGGCGATGCGGCAGTGTTGCGTCAACTGGGCGACACGCATGGGTTCGGGGTGACGATCGTCGAACCTCAGGGTGAGGGGGAAGGAACATTCTCTTCAAGCCGCATCAGGGAGCATCTGCGCATCGGCGAAACCGCCACTGCAGCGGAGGAATTGGGGTATTGGTGGCGCGTTCGCGGCACGGTTGTCGGTGGCGACCGGCGAGGCAGGCTCATCGGGTTCCCGACGGCAAATATCGATGTGCCACGCGGTTTCGGCCTGCAACACGGAATTTATGCCGTCCGAATTCACACCCGTGACGGCCGGTTCGACGGTGCATCCTACCTTGGGACCCGGCCAAGCTTCGACGACGGTGCACCCTCCATCGAGACGTTTTTGTTCGGTTTTTCAGGCGACCTGTACGGCCAGGAAATCGAGCTCGAAGTCATCAGATTCCTGCGCCCCGACGAAAAGTTTGAAAGCGCCGACGCGCTTGTGAAGCAGATGACGGTGGACTGCGAGGCATCGCGCGACGTCCTGGCCGGTCTCGATACGCAAGACCCGATCGCGCGTTTTCCGATGGCGCGGGCGCTGAACTAGCGCATTCGCCCCTTTATTGTTGTTCTTGCGATTGCTAGAACGCGATTCCTCAGCGGACATCCGGCAGCACGAATCATGGCCAAAAAAGACGCCAAGCAAACGAACAGCAACGGCGGGGAAGGGCGCGACTGGCGCGAGACCCTGTTCCTGCCATCAACCGACTTTCCGATGAAGGCGGGTCTGCCGAAGCGCGAGCCGGAGCTGCTCGCGCGATGGGAGAAACTCGGGCTTTACGAGCGCCTGCGCGAAACGGCGAAGGGACGCGAGAAATACATCCTCCACGACGGCCCGCCATACGCCAATGCGAACATCCACATCGGCACGGGCCTGAACAAGATCCTCAAGGACGTGGTTACCCGGTCACAGCAGATGATGGGCTTCGACTCCAACTACGTGCCCGGCTGGGATTGTCACGGCCTGCCGATCGAGTGGAAGGTTGAGGAGCAGTATCGTTCCAAGGGCAAGAACAAGGACGAAGTGCCGATCAACACGTTCCGGGCCGAGTGTCGCGAATTTGCGGACCACTGGATCGATGTGCAGCGCGAAGAATTCAAACGGCTTGGCGTCACCGGAGACTGGGACAATCCCTATACGACGATGTCGTTCGATGCTGAAGCCGTAATCGCCAACGAGCTGACCAAGTTCGCTATGAACGGTCTTTTGTTCCGGGGGTCGAAACCGGTCATGTGGTCGGTGGTCGAACGCACGGCACTGGCCGAGGCCGAGGTCGAATATCAGGAACACACCAGCCCGACGATCTGGGCCAAGTTCCCAATAGTTGAGAGCAGTGATGCGCTGAAAGGGGCGTCAATCGTCATCTGGACGACGACGCCGTGGACCATTCCGGGCAATCGCGCGATCTCCTACTCGCCCTCCATCACCTATGGTTTTTTCGAGGTGACGCAAGCGCCGGAAGACAACTGGGCGAAAAAAGGCGACAGGCTCATTCTTGCGGACGCGCTTGCCGAATCGGTTCGGGAGGCCGCGCGCATCGAGGACTGGACAAGGCTTGGCGATGTAAACGTGGCCGAAATCGGGACGTGCCACCATCCACTCCGTGACCTCGGCTACGAGTTCGATGTTCCGTTGTTCGCCGGCGAACATGTCACCGAGGATGCCGGTACAGGCTTCGTGCACACGGCTCCCGGCCATGGCCGGGAGGACTTCGAGGTCTGGATGGAGAACCGCATGGCGCTCGATGCGCGCGGCATCGACACGGCCATTCCCTACACGGTCGACGAGGCCGGTTTCTTTACCGCTCAGGCGCCGGGCTTTGAGGGAAAGCGCGTTGTTGATGACAAGGGCAAGTTCGGCGATGCCAATGATGCGGTCATCGACGCGCTTGTCGAAGCGGATGCCCTGATCGCGCGCGGACGGCTGAAGCATGATTACCCGCATTCCTGGCGGTCGAAGAAGCCCGTCATTTTCCGCAACACGCCGCAATGGTTCATCGCCATGGATCAGGATATCGACGGTGCAGGCGATACCTTGCGTTCTCGTGCTTTCAAGGCTGTCGAGGAGGCGCGCTGGGTACCGGCCACGGGTGAGAACCGGATCAAGGGCATGATCGAGAGCAAGCCCGACTGGGTGATTTCGCGCCAGCGCGCCTGGGGCGTGCCGATCACTGTGTTCCGCAACAACAATCCGGGTTCTAACGCATATGGAATGATCATCCCGGGCAAGGATTTTCCCGGCTCGCAGGAGCTCATAGGCCGGATCAAGGTGGCATTTGAGGCGGAGGGCGCGGACGCCTGGTTCGCCGACGGCGCCAAGGAGCGGTTTCTTGAGGGGCTGGTCGACAACCCGGAAGACTGGGAGAAGGTCGACGATATTCTCGACGTCTGGTTCGATTCCGGGTCGACCCATGCCTTTGTGCTGGAGCAACGTGATGATCTCCAATGGCCGGCGTCGCTTTATCTGGAAGGATCCGATCAGCACCGTGGCTGGTTCCAGTCCTCATTGCTCGAATCCTGCGGCACGCGCGGCAAGGCACCCTATGAAGCGGTTCTGACCCACGGCTTCGTCATGGCCGAGGACGGGCGAAAAATGTCCAAGTCGCTCGGTAATCAGGTGTTTCCACAGGACGTCATCAAGCAGTCGGGTGCGGAGATCCTGAGGCTCTGGGCCATGAGCTCCGATTACACGGAAGATTTGCGTATCGGGCCGGAAATCCTGAAATCGAACATCGACGCGTACCGCAAACTGCGCAACACGATCCGGTTCATGCTTGGCAATCTGGCGCATTACGAACCGGGTCTTGCTGTCGAACCGAAGGACATGCCGGAATTGGAACGTTACATCCTGCACCGGCTCAGCGAACTTGATGCCCTGGTGAGGCGGGAGTACAACACGTTTGATTTCAAACGGATCTTCTCCGCCCTGTTCAACTTTTGCACCATCGACCTCTCGGCGGTTTATTTCGATATCCGCAAGGACGCACTTTACTGCGACCCGTATGACAGTGTGGTACGGCGTGCCAGTCTGACCGTGCTTGACCGTCTGTTTTCCTGCCTGACCACATGGCTCGCGCCGATGCTGTGCTTCACGATGGAAGAGGCATGGTTGGCGCGGAACGGGGATGAGACGGATTCCGTTCACCTGCATCTTTTCCCGGACATTCCGGAGGATTGGAGTGACGACGAACTCGCCGAGAAATGGCGCAGGATTCGGCAGGTCCGCCGTGTCGTGACGGGTGCGCTCGAGATCGAGCGTCAGGAAAAGCGCATCGGCTCGAGCCTGGAGGCAGCACCCGAAATTTTCATTTCCGACGAAGAACTGTTCGATCTCGCGTCTCGTTATGACTGGGCTGAAATCGCCATCACCAGCCAGGCCATATTGAACAAAGGCGACGGGCCACCGGATGCATTCCGTCTCGACGACGTTGCCGGCGTCGCGGTGGTTCCCAAAACGGCGGAGGGCAAAAAATGCGCCCGTTCCTGGAAGATACTCCCCGAAGTTGGTTCTGATTCGGATTTCCCGGATCTCACGCCGCGCGACGCGGAGGCCGTTCGCCAGTTCGACACCCGTCAGGTGGCTGCCGAGTAGGAACCCCCGATGGCACGGACCGCGAGGCGAAATTTTCTGTGGGGGCCCATGACGCGGTTCGGGCTGCTCATCGCCATGTTCACGACGATTGTGGATCAAGCGTTGAAATGGTGGGTGCTCGAGATTTTCCAACTGGAGTCCAAAGGGACCGTCAAGATCACGCCGTTCCTTGATCTGGTGATGGTATGGAACCGGGGCATCAGTTACGGGTTGTTTCAACAGGACAGCACCACTGGCCGGTTCATTTTGATCGGACTGGTTCTTGTGGCACTCACAGCCATGTTTTTTTGGCTTGCCCGCGCGACGACGACACTGAGTGCTTTGGCTTTGGGGCTGGTGCTCGGCGGGGGTGTGGGAAATCTGATCGACCGGCTGGTGCACGGTGCGGTTGCCGATTTCATCTCCTTTCATGCATTTGGCTTCTATTGGTACGTTTTCAACATCGCCGACGCCGCGATCGTTGCCGGTGTTGTCGGACTTCTGTATGACTCGATGTTCAACAGCCACAAAAAGGTCTCAAACACATCCTAGGCCGGTAGACGGCTTTGAGAGGTCGCCGAAATTGAGCTGAAATCCCTTGGGGGCGGGTCAGTGGAATGCGTAAATTGGCCAAAACCAGAAAGCATCTGATAGTGGTGCCGACGCTTGCGGTGGCAGCGCTGCTCGCGGGGTGCGCCGGTGACGGCGTTGAGCTCCAGGGCCCCGGATTTGAAGCCTTGGGCCTGACGAGCAAAAAAAAGGCCGAACCGAAAGTGCCCGACCGCGCGCCTTTGCTTCTTCCGCCCGACCGGGCGCGGCTTCCCGAGCCGCAGCAGGCTACCGCGGCAGCTCCGCCGCAGAACTGGCCAACGGACGCGCAAGAGGTTCAGAAGGCCGAAGCGCAAGAAAAATTGCGCAAACAAAAGGAATACCAGGACAAGGGCAATTACGATCCGAAGGCCGATATCGACGAGTTCGAAAAGCTCATGGATCCGTTGGAACGTCAGCCCGGTATCTTTGGGCGAGGGCGATTGCTTGGTAAAAAGTATCGGGACGCGCGGGATTTCGAGAACTAACCACCGCCGCGCGTTCACACCAATCTGAACGAATTGTAACTGGCAGCGGTGCCAGCTCACGCACATATTCGTGTTTCGGCGCCAGTCGCCGTTGCGTATAGGTTTACGCAACCTCAAGGACGAACAAACCGGTTCTACTCATGATCCATGATCTCGTTTCGAAATCCACCGTTTGGCGTACAGCCCTCCTGACGATTTGTGCTATTGCAGCAGTCATGACCGTTTCACTGCCCGTCGACAAATTGAACGCCGCTTCCAAGGTTTCACACTTCAAGCTGAAGAATGGTTTGGAGGTGGTCGTTATTCCCGATCACCGCGCACCCGTCGTAACCCATATGGTCTGGTATCGCGTGGGTGCTGCCGATGAGCCGCCCGGCGTCTCAGGCATCGCACATTTTCTCGAACACCTGATGTTCAAGGGTACGGACAAGATTGCGCCGGGCGAGTTTTCCAAGATCATTGCGCGCAACGGCGGTGAGGACAATGCCTTCACCGGTCATGACGCTACGGCTTACTTTCAGCGCGTGGCCAAAGACCGGTTGCCACTCGTGATGGAGATGGAAGCCGACCGGATGGTCAATCTGAAGCTTCTGGAAAAGGATGTGGCCACCGAGCGCAAGGTTATTCTGGAAGAGCGCCGGTCCCGTGTTGAGAACGATCCTTCGAATATTCTCGGCGAGCAAATGCATGCCGCCCTCTATCAGTCCCACCCCTACGGCATTCCGATACTCGGATGGGAGCATGAGATGCGGGCGCTCGACCGCAAGAAGGCGCTCGATTTTTACGAGCGCTATTACGCTCCGAACAATGCCATTCTCATCGTTGCTGGGGATGTGACGGGGGATGAGGTCAAGAAGCTTGCCGAGCAGACCTATGGCAAGATCAAGCCCAGCAACGATCGTGTTCGCGATGCCCGGCCGATCGAGCCGAAGCACCGCGCACCGATCCGCGTTAATCTTGAGGACCCGCGAGCCGGACGCGCCACCGTGCAGCGGATGTATCTCGCACCGAGCTACAGTGTCGCTGAACCCGGTGAGGCGGAAGCTCTGGATCTTATGGTCAAGGTGCTCGCATCCGGATCGACAAGCCGTCTGTACAAGAATTTGGTCGTGGACAGGAAGATTGCGGCGTCCGCCGGTGGATGGTTCAGCGGAACCGGCCTGGACTCGGGCCGTCTCGGCGTTTACGCGGTCGCGTCTGACGGTGCCGACATCGCAGATGTGGAAAAAGCGGTGGATGAGGTCATTGCCGACTTCATCGAAAACGGTGCCACCCAGAAAGAGCTTGACCGTGCGCGCAACTCCTACATTGCGAGCCACGTCTATGGCGGAGACAGCCAGTCGCGCCTTGCACGCCGGTATGGCTGGGGCTTGGTGAATGGCCGCACCATCGCGGATATCGAAGCGTGGCCGGAGCGGCTGAAGAAGGTGACGGTTGAGGATCTTCAGCACGTCGCTAAAAAATATTTCGATAAGTCACAATCTGTGACCGGTGTGCTGCGTCCGGTTGACGTGAAGAATGCAGGCTCGAAAAAGGCCAAAGATGGCAAGAAGAAATCATAGAGGCGGTCATGACGGAATTGACGCAAAGAGATACGACAGTCATTTCGGCTCTGAGGGGCCGGGTCGGATTTTTCACAGGACTGTTCGCCGCCGTCTGGCTGACCGTACTGCTCACGCTGCCGGCTGAGGCGAAGATGCGTATTCAGGAGGTCACAAGCCCGGGCGGTATCAAGGCGTGGCTGGTAGAAAGCCGGCAGGTACCGTTGATCGCCATGCGTTTCGGTTTCGTCGGCGGCGCCGTCTACGACCCCGATGGCAAGGAAGGGCTCTCGAACTTCATTGCCGGCATGCTGGACGAGGGCGCGGGCGACATGAAGTCCGTGGCTTTTCAGGAGCGGGCAGAAGAGCTTGCCGTCCGCATGAGCTTCAATGCCGGGCGCGACATGTTCATCGGCAGCTTCCAGACGCTGGCCGAGAACAAGGACGAAGCCGCCAAGCTTCTGCGGCTGGCGTTGACAAAACCGCGCTTCGATGCGGACGCTGTCGACCGGATAAAGAAACAGATCATTACAGGGCTCAAGTTCGAACAGAACGACCCGCGGCAGGTTGCGTCCAAGGAATGGTTCAGGATCGCATTCGATGGCCATCCATACTCTCGGCCCGTAAAGGGGACCATCGACACGGTCGGCGCGATTAGCGGCGAAGACCTCCGGGATTATGCGAAGCGGGTATTCGTTCGCGACAATCTGACGGTGGCGGTGGTCGGTGATATCGACGCAAAAACGCTTGGGCCGATGCTCGACAAGATATTCGGCGACCTTCCGAAATCATCCGACCTGAAGCCCATTGCCGAGGCGAAACCGCCGGCGGGGCCTCAGCGTAAGGTCATCGAGATGAATGTGCCGCAGTCCGTCGCCGTGTTTGGCCACAGCGGCCTGAAGCGGAAGGACAAGGACTTCATTGCGTCCTATGTGCTCAACTACATTCTCGGTGGCGGCGGGTTCAATTCACGCCTGACCGAGGAAGTGCGTGAAAAGCGTGGCCTCGCCTATTCGGTTTACAGCTATCTTTCGCCGTATCGGCGAGCGGCCATCTATATGGGCAATGTCGCCACGGAAAATAAATCCATGGTGCGGTCGCTTGAAGTGATCGAGACAGAGCTACGCCGCATGGCCGAGAAGGGGCCGACGGCGGAAGAGCTGAAGAACGCCAAGCAATATCTCACCGGCTCCTATCCGCTCCGCTTCGACACGAGTTCGAAGATTGCCAGCCAGTTGCTCTGGATCCAGATCGAAGACCTTGGGCTTGACTATATCGATACGCGCAACTCCAAGATCGAGGCCATCACGCTGGACGATGTCCGCCGCGTGGCAAAACGCCTGCTGAATGCGGACGGGCTGATCGTGACGATTGTCGGTAAACCCGAAGGTGTCGAAAAGAAGAGCTAGGCTCTGAGGTTACAGGCGCGGCACAGCGGCAGTCCGCCGCGTCTGAACTTTTCATCAGAATATTTCCTTTCGCCGGATTAGCCTCTAGGGTCCGGCTCGTTCCGTGCGTTTCCAGTGAGTCCGCTGAACTGAATCCCGGGAGGTGCGAGCCATGCCGTTTGTCCAGGCGTTCGAAGGCTGCATGGCGGCCGCTATCGGCGAGTCTGGCCTGACACAGTCCATGCTCGACGAGCGGCTGGTGCAACTGGATGCTTCCATCGCGGCACTCAAGACCCGGTATGAGGAACACTCGCTGCCGCTGCTGCGCGTTCCGGAGCGGATCGACGATATCGATGAAGCCGCCGACGCGCTGCAAAGGCTGAGCGACGGTGCCAGGACGCTCGTATTTTTCGGGACCGGTGGTTCCAGTCTCGGCGGACAAACGATCGCCCAGTTGGGCGGCTGGTTCATCCCCGGCGATCAGAAGGTTGATCAGACACGCCGCCCACGCACGCGTTTCTACGACAATCTTGATCCACGGACGCTTGAAAGCACGCTCGCCGCGCTCGATCTGGCAGCAACCCGTTTCATCGTCATCTCCAAATCGGGGAATACGCCGGAAACCCTCGTCCAGTTCTTTGCGGCACTTCAGGCCGTTCAGGCAGCAGGTCTTGAGGCGAACGTGCCGGAATTGTTTCTGGGGCTCACCGAGCCGGAAAAACCGGGCGTAAAGAACGGGTTGCGCAAGGTCTGTGCCGCGCACGGCATTCCCATGCTCGATCACGATCCGGGTATCGGCGGGCGCTATGCCGGACTTACCAATGTCGGTATCCTGCCCGCGCTTGCCCGCGGTCTCGATGCCAGCGCGTTGCGCCGCGGTGCCTCGAAAGTGGTGTCGAACCTGCTGTCGGCGAAGGAGGCCAGCACATATGCGCCGGCTTTGGGCGCCGCGCTCAGTATCGGCCTGGCGCAGGAGAAGGGCACGCGCGTGCAGGTGATGATGCCTTACAGTGATCGCTTGCAGCGCTTTGCAGATTGGTATGTGCAACTGGCCGGCGAGAGTCTTGGAAAGAATGGTACCGGACTGACGCCAGTTGCCGCGCTGGGTCCCGTCGATCAGCATTCGAAGTTGCAATTCTACCTCGATGGCCCGCCAGATCATCTTATCACGGTGCTGCGTACGGCCTGTGAGGGAACCGGCCCCGAAATAGTAACCGGTCTGGCCGATACTGCCGACGCGCCGTATCTCGGCGGCCGAACGGTCGGGGCGCTGGTTGCCGCCCAGCAGGCAGCCATTCCACAGGCACTTATGGACGCGGGCCGACCGGTCCGGACGTTTGATATTGAACGGCTTGACGAACAGGCCCTTGGCGGACTCATGATGCATTTCATGCTGGAAACGATTCTTTCCGGTCATCTGCTGGGTGTGGATCCGTTCGATCAGCCTGCGGTGGAGGCCGGAAAGGTACTGACGCGGCGCAATCTCGAAGGCCGCCGATAGGGAGCCGACGCGTGGTTATCCGCCAACTGCCTCCAACACTCATAAACCGCATTGCTGCAGGTGAGGTGATCGAGCGTCCCGCGAGCGTGGTCAAGGAACTCGTCGAAAACGCACTTGACGCAGGCGCGGAGACTGTCGATGTGATTTCGCGCGACGGCGGGCTTTCATACATTCAGGTCAGCGACGACGGATGCGGTATGCGCGCCGACGATCTCGTGTTGTCCGTCGAACGTCATGCCACATCGAAGCTCTGCAGCGATGACCTTTCAAACATTGGTACTCTGGGATTTCGAGGCGAAGCCCTGCCATCCATCGGCTCGGTCGCGCGGCTGTCGATCCGGAGCCATGGACAAGGCTCGGACGAAGGCTCCGAAATTCTTGTGGACGCCGGACGGATAACGGGCCCTCGTCCGGCGGCGCTTAATCCGGGCACGCGGGTCGAGGTCCGGGATCTGTTCTACGCAACGCCGGCGCGGCTGAAATTCATGAAGTCGGAGCGGGCTGAACAGGGCGCCATCTCAGACGTGGTCAAGCGATTGGCCATGGCGCATCCGGGCGTTGCCTTCTCTCTCACCAGCGGGGAGCGTACCGTGCTGCGCGTTCCCGCCGTGCTGCCCGGCGACAGCGAGGGCGTCCTTGCCCGCCTTGGCCGCATCATGGGTGAGGATTTCATGCGCGATTCCCTTGCCGTGTCCGCTGAACGGAACGGTTTGCGTTTACACGGGTTTGCCGGACTGCCTACGCTCAACCGGGCCAACCAGATGATGCAATTTCTGTTCGTCAACGCACGTCCGGTCCGCGACAAGCTGTTCGGTGGTGCGGTGCGTGCAGCCTATGGCGATATGATGCCTCGCGGCCGCTTTCCGATGCTTGCGCTTTTTCTCGAAGTTCCGCCGCAGGATGTCGACGTCAATGTACACCCCGCGAAGGCGGAAGTCCGGTTTCGCGATGCAGGAGGTGTTCGCGCGCTGATTGTCGGCGCGCTCCGGGAGGCTCTGGAAGATGCAGGTCACGCGGCAAGCTCCGCATTGGGTTCGTCGGCATTTGCGCATGCCGCGACACCTGTGCGAAACAGCGGCACGTCTGCACGGGTGTTTCCGAGGCCCGCGCCACAGGCGGCCATGGGGTTGGCCGAGGCGGCGCAGGCACCGCTTGAGGGCTTTTCTGCGCCGAGCGGAGACACGCGCGCAAGCGACATCGAGGTCGAACCGGACCATGAAGCAAGTCCGTTGGGCGCCGCGCGGGCACAGCTTCACGATACCTACATCATTTCGCAGACCGGCGACTCGGTCGTCATTGTCGATCAGCATGCAGCGCACGAACGGCTCGTCTATGAGAAGATGAAGGCCGCGCTTGGAAATGGCGGCGTTGCCCGCCAGATGCTGCTCATTCCCGAAATCGTCGAATTGGACGAGACGGTCGCGGATGCTCTTTCCGCGCGCGCTGAAGAGCTGGCTCAATTCGGCGTTGTCCTGGAGCGCTTCGGTGAAGGCGCGGTTGCGGTACGGGAAATGCCCGCACTTCTCGGCGATACCGACATCCGCGGCCTGATCCGTGATCTCGGCGACGAAGTCCGTCAGACGGATACGGCGGCGAGCTTGCAGGAACGGCTGCATGAGGTTTGCGCCACAATGGCGTGTTATGGCAGCGTGCGCGCAGGGCGTCGCTTGAAGGCCGATGAAATGAACGCGCTCCTGCGCGAGATGGAGGAAACGCCGCGCTCGGGACAGTGCAACCATGGGCGGCCCACCTTCGTGGAACTCAAGCTCGCGGACATTGAGAAACTGTTTTCGCGGCGATAGACAGCAGGGCGTCCCATGTTGATCATTCTCAAGATATTCATTCTGGCTGTGGTCGCGGCCATGGCCGGATACTTCCTGACTGACATGTATGATGAATTCAAAAACCCCGAACCCACGATCATCGGCCACGGGTCGGTCGTCGCCAAGAGTGACTATTCGGACAAGCTGGCAGTGCGCGCCAAGCGCCAGGTCGTCCGCGGCAAGGCCACCTACTGGCAGGTGGAGACGCCCGGCGGCGCATGGCTCGATTGCGCGGGCGACTGTGCGGAAACCTACCGCCGAGAGGTGCTTGATTTCTGGGAGACGCAATCGGAAGGGGGCACCGGGCGCGCCGGGAACTGAAAGTTTGCCTCAGTTCATCTTCAAAATGACGATTTCAGTATCGCCGTAGGCGCGGCGGTTGAGTTCATCGAAACCGTCAGGCGTTTCAAAGCCTGCCTCTGCACTTTCCTCGATCACTGCGATGCCACCCGGTTTGATCCAGCCATTGGCGCGCGCCGCCTCCAGGGCTTTTTCCCCAAGACCCTGTCCATAGGGCGGATCTGCAAAGATGATGTCAAACGCGTCCAGGTTGCCTGCAGGGCCAAGGGCGCTCGCATCCCGCCGCCATACCTTGGTGACACCGGTAAGGTTCAGCACTTCCACGTTTTTGCGGATCAATCCGCGCGCCTGCGCCGAATTTTCGATGAACAGGCAATATTTCGCACCTCGCGACAGGGCCTCGATCCCGAGCGCACCCGTCCCGGCAAACAGGTCCAGCACGCGTGCGCCTTCCAGCGCAAAACCATCGATGCCATGGGTCAGGATATTGAAAATGGCCTCGCGTACCCGGTCGCTTGTCGGACGGGTCGTTTGGTCCTTGGGCGCAGTCAGCGCCCGGCCTTTGAACCTGCCCGCAACGATCCTCATCGGTGCGGGCGCCTTTTGGCTGGTTTGCGCGGAGGTTTTTTTGTAAGCGTCCTGCCGGTCGCCTTGATACCGAGTTCCCCCGCAAGCTTCGGTCCGAGCTGGTCGGCGAGAACGTTCGCTTTCACTTCCTCGATCATGCCGGATTTGAGATCGCCCAGTGCGAAAGGTCCGTAGGACAGGCGGATCAGGCGGTTGACCTCCAGTCCGAGATGGCTCGCAATGCGTTTGACCTCGCGGTTCTTGCCCTCGCGCAGGGCCATGGTCATCCAGACATTTGCTCCTTGCTGGCGGTCGAGTCGAGCATCGACCTCACCGTAACGCACGCCGTCGATCTCAACTCCGCCTTTGAGGGTGTCAAAGTCCTCCTGTGTGGCCTTGCCACGTGCACGCACCCGATAACGGCGCAGCCAGCCCGTTGCCGGGAGTTCGAGATGGCGCGCAAGTTCACCTGACGTGGTGAGCAGCAGCAACCCTTCCGTCGCAATGTCGAGGCGGCCGACGGACACAACCCGCGGCATCGACTTCGGCAACGCATCGAAAACCGTCGGGCGGCCTTGTGGATCGCTATGGGTGGTGATCAATCCCTTCGGCTTATGGTAGCGCCAGAGCCGCGGCGCGTCCGCGCGGGTCAAGGCCTTGCCATCCACGAACACCTTGTCCTTTGGCGTTACGGTGACGGCGGGTGTCGTCAGCTGCTTGCCGTTGACGCTGACCCGGCCTGCTTCGATCCAGCGTTCCGCCTCGCGGCGGGAGCACAATCCTGCCTGCGCCATGGCCTTGGCGATGCGCATGGTTGAGTCCTTCTGCGATGATGGCGTTTGTTTGCTCGACCTTGCCACTTGACCAGATGGCCTTTCATATTCCACTTGGGTCCGAGATGACGCGCAACCTGACAAAAGCCGATGGGACCGGCAACCCCGAAACGGCGATGGAGACGGCGCTCGCCGAAGCACGCGCTGCCGCTGCGCGCGGCGAGGTGCCCGTCGGTGCGGTCCTGGTTGACGGGACGGGGCGCATTGTCGCGCGCGCAGGCAACCAGACCCGCGAACTCAATGACCCGAGCGCCCATGCGGAGATGCTGGTCATTCGTGAGGGGTGCCGTGCAACGCAAAGCGAACGGCTCACAGGCTACGACCTTTATGTCACGCTCGAGCCGTGCACCATGTGCGCGGCCGCAATTTCCTTCGCTCGTATTCGCCGGCTCTACTTCGGCGCGGAGGATGAGAAGGGCGGCGCCGTCGTCAACGGTGTTCGCTTCTTCGACCAACCGACCTGTCATCACGCGCCTGAAGTCTATGGCGGCATTGACGAGAAAAGGGCGGGGGAGCTGCTGAAAGGGTTCTTCAGGGATCGGCGCTAGGCGGCTGAATTCATTTCGCTTTGAGAAACGGAATGAGGGCGGCAAGCGTTTCTTCAGGTGCCTCTTCTGCAAGAAAATGACCCGACACGATGGCCTCACCAGTCACGTTCACGCACCAGTCCTTCCAGACGTCGAGCGGACTGGCCGCGCGCTTGGCCACATAGTCGGTGCCCCACAGGACGAGCGTCGGGCACGCGATCTTGTCGCCGGCACGGAGATTTTCTTCATCCGCCTGCCGGTCATAAGTCTCGCCCGCGCGATAATCCTCGCACGCGGCATGACGGTGATCTTCCGATGCAAGGAGGGCGCGGTAGTGCGCGAGTGCTGTTTCGTCGAAAGCCGACAGATCTTTGCCGAGCGCCCAACTCGCAAGCGTGTGATCGACATAGTAATCAGGTGCTTTCCCGATCAATGTCTCGGGCATGGGGAAGGGCTGTGCGAGAAACGTCCAGTGATAGGCGGACATGGCCAGGCCGTGGCTCATCGACTGCCACATGACGGCGGTGGGCAGGATATCGAGCAAAGCCAGGCGCGTTATCCGTTCACCGGAGTCGAGAGCCATGCGGTACGCGACGCGGGCGCCGCGGTCGTGGCCCAGCACCATGAAGTGCTCATGTCCCAATGCGTCCATGACCTCGAACATGTCGATGCCCATGGCACGTTTCGAATAGGCGTAGTGATCGTCATCCGATGCGGGTGCGAGACTCTGTCCGTAGCCGCGCAGGTCGGCCACCACGAGAGTGAAGTGTTTTGCGAGTTCCGGCGCGAAGCGGTGCCAGGCGTGATGTGTCTGGGGATAACCGTGCAGCAGAAGGAGCGGTGGGCCCTTACCGCCAAGGCGCATGAAAATTTCCGCGCCGCCCGTTCGGATGGTGCGCGATTCAAATCCGGGGAACAGGTCGGGCAGATCGCTCATGCCGCCTGGTCGTCCTCACGCGCGATTGCCCGCCATCCGATATCGGACCGGTAATAGCCTTCCGGCCAGTCGATCTTGGAAATGGCGGCGTAGGCGCGCTCGTGTGCCTCGCGCACGGTCCGCCCGAGTGCCGTCACGTTGAGCACGCGTCCGCCCGTGGCAATAACGTCGCCATCCTTGAGTGACGTGGCGGCATGGAATATCTCGACATTTTCGTCGCTGCTCGCCTCGTCAAGCCCGCGAATTACGGAACCCTTCTCGTAGGCACCCGGATATCCTTTTGTCGCCATCACCACGCTCAGCGCAACATCGTCGCGCCAGCGAAGATCAAATGTGTCAAGGACACCGTCCGCGGTCGCGAGGAGCGCGGAGAGGAGGTCCGATTTGAGACGCATCAGCAAAACCTGGCATTCCGGGTCGCCGAACCGGACATTATACTCGATGAGCTTCGGACCCTGGTCGGTGATCATCAACCCTGCATAAAGCACGCCCTGAAACGGCAGCCCGGCTTCCGCCATGCCCTCGACCGTCGGCTTGATGATTTCCTCCATGGTGCGGGTACACAGCGCATCGGTCATCACTGGCGCGGGCGAGTAGGCGCCCATACCGCCCGTGTTTGGACCTTCATCGCCATCGTTGATGCGCTTGTGATCCTGGGCAGTGGCGAGCGGCAGGATGTTTTTACCGTCGCACAAGGCGAAGAAACTCGCCTCCTCGCCGACAAGGTATTCCTCGATCACGACTTCGGCACCTGCGGAACCGAATTTGCCCGAGAAACAGTCCTCGACAGCCTCGAGCGCTTCATCGAGCGTCGCCGCGACGGTTACACCTTTCCCGGCCGCAAGTCCGTCCGCCTTGATGACGATCGGTGCGCCGTGATCGCGCACGTAGGCCTTCGCGGATTCCGCGTCAGTGAAGTGACCGTAGGCGGCTGTCGGGATGCTCTTGCGATCGCACAACTCCTTGGTGAACGCCTTGGATCCCTCAAGCTGCGCGGCGGCTTGCGTCGGCCCGAATATCTTGATGCCATGTTCCCTCAGGTGATCCGACAAACCGGCGACCAAGGGGGCTTCAGGCCCGACCATGACAAAATCAATCGCATGCTCCTTGCAGAAGGATGCAACGGCGGCGTGATCGTCGACATCGAGCGCGACACATTCTGCGTCACGCGAAATTCCGCCGTTTCCTGGTGCGCAGTAAAGTCTTGAAAGGAGGGGGCTCGCCGCGATTGCCCAGGCCAGGGAATGCTCGCGTCCGCCGGAACCGATCAGAAGGACATTCATGTGGGTTAGCTCCATGCGCGATTGCGATGATCTTTCACTCGTGATGTAACATTGTGCGAGCTTTGAGGAAAAGATCGGGAGCGCAAATCAGTGGAAAACCCGGACTCCGCCGGCGGCGGAAACGTTTTGGAGGTCACGGTCTCGGAACTCTCCTTCGCCATCAAACGGGCGATCGAGGAGGGCTTTTCCTATGTGCGCGTGCGCGGCGAGCTGGGCCGCATTTCCCGCCCGGCGTCGGGCCACATCTATCTCGACCTCAAAGATGAAAAGGCGGTTCTCTCAGGCGTCATCTGGCGCGGTCAGGCCGCACGCCTCAAGGTGCAGCCTGAACAGGGTATGGAGGTGGTGGCGACCGGCAGGCTCACCACCTATCCGGGGCAGAGCCGGTATCAGATTGTCATAGACGCTCTGGAGCCCGCCGGTGTCGGTGCTCTGCTCGCGCGCCTGGAAGAGCTGAAAAAAAAGCTCGCGGCGGAAGGACTGTTCGACGAAGAACGCAAGAAGCCTATCCCGTTTCTTCCCTCCGTCGTCGGTATCGTCACATCGCCGACGGGAGCCGTGATCCGCGACATGCTGCATGGGTTTGCGGAGCGTTTTCCCGTACGCGTGGTCGTCTGGCCGGTGCGCGTACAGGGAGAGACCTGCGGCGCGGAAGTTGCCGCGGCAATCCGGGGGTTCAACGCGCTGGGGGCGGAGAGCTGTGTGCCGCGTCCGGATGTGCTTATTGTCGGACGTGGCGGTGGCAGCATCGAAGATTTGTGGGGGTTCAATGAAGAACAGGTCGCCCGCGCTGCCGCCGACAGCAAAATTCCGCTTATTTCCGCCGTGGGCCACGAGACCGACTGGACGGTGATCGATCTCGTTGCCGATGCACGCGCGCCCACGCCGACCAAGGCGGCGGAATGGGCCGTGCCAATCCACAGCGATTTGCTGGAGAGATTGCGCGAGACGCGCTATCGGCTTGGGGTTGCCCTGCGGCGTGCGCTGGAACAGCAGCGCGTGGCGCTTCGCGCGGCAACGCGGGGTCTGCCGCGGCTGACCGACCTGCTTGCCTTGCCTCGCCAGCGGCTTGACGCGGTCGCGGCACAATTGCCAAGAGCGCTGTTCGCCAGCACCCGGGTCCATGCGACGCGGCTGACCCGGGCTGCGACGCAGCTTCGCCCCATCATGCTCTCCCAGCGCGTGCGCCGCGAACGCCAGCAGGCGCTGCAGGCCGGGGAACGGGCGATTCGTGCCCTGAAACTTGTGACGGAGGTTCGCCGGCAGACCCTGGACGCACGCACGTCGCTCCTGGCGTCGCTCGGTCATCGTTCGGTCCTGGCGCGCGGCTTTGCGCTCGTGCGCGACGGTGCGGGCCAGATGGTCCGGTCAGCCGCTTCGATCTCGCAGGGAGATGCACTCGACATCGAGTTCGCCGATGGGCGTGTTTCCGCGATGGCCGGCGGCGAGGCGGGACAAAAAAGCGCAAGGCCCAACAAGAAGAAAGGCGGTGGCAGTCCTCAGGGTTCGCTGTTTTAGTGCTGAAAGCCAACTGGCAAATCGCCATCTTTATCCTTATCTTATTGGAGGCGCGTTTGCGTTCGAACCGGAAATCGCATCTGGATCCTGATGAACCGTCTTGAAAAGAAATTCCCGCTCAAGGATGAAGCGACCCTCAATTATGGTGACGGCGAGTACCAGGTGGTTTCGCCCGGTGACTTCGTGCGCTGTGCCGTGACCGGGCAATCCATTCCACTCGATGAACTGCGTTATTGGAGCGTCGAGCTTCAAGAACCCTATGTGAGCGCGGAGGCATCTCTGGAGCGGCATCGCGAGGTCATGTCGCGGCGTTCCTGATTGCGCGCGCGAGTATCCGCCGGACTTTTCCCTGATCCTTGAACTGCAGTGCAACGGGTAAGGCGCGGGCCTTGCTCTTCAGAAGCCCGAGACTGCCGGTGCCCTGAATGCGCACGAAATCTTTTTCCGTCGTTACAAGCTGAGCGCCTTTTTTCCGAGCGATTTCCAGCAACTCATCCGCGTCTGCTGCCGTAAAAGTGTGGTGATCGGGAAAGCGGGCGCGATGAACCACTTCACCACCTGTTGCATCCAGCGTGGCGAAGAATTTTTCCGGATGTGCGATTCCGGCGAACGCGACAAGGGGTTTATCGCGGAGCCATCCGGTATCTTCTTGGGCGACAATCTCGGCGTCCAGCGCGACGATACCTTTCTCCCGGGCCGTTTCAATCAGTGACGCGGCAGCGTTTCCTGTCCCCGGCAGGACCAGCGCCTGTGCTTTCTTGAGTTGGAATTGCAGGCCGGCGCGCAGCGGTCCGGACGGCATAACCCAACCATTCCCGACCCCCACGTCGCGGTCGACGACAACGAAAGCGAAATCCTTTGCCAGGGTGGGGTTCTGAAACCCGTCATCCATGATAATGACGTCGGCATTTTGCTGCTCTGCAAGGACTGCCCCCGCCGCGCGGTCAGCCGACACGATCACCGGTGCGACCCGGGCGAGCAGGAGCGGTTCATCGCCGACCTTGTCGGCGCCGTCTTCTTCGAGATTGACAAGATGAGGCCTCTTGCTAGCGCCACCGTAACCCCGTGTCAGGAACACGGGGCGGATACGATCCTTGATCAGCAACTGGGCGATAGCGATGGCGGCAGGCGTCTTTCCAGCGCCACCAACGGTGAGATTGCCAATGCAGATCACCGGCAGTTTCGACCGCGCAGGGCGGGTGAAATGCCAGCGCAGGCGCGTTGCCAAATCCCAAAGGAAGGCGGCTGGGGCGAGCAGAAGGGGCTGCAGGCCCTTTTTCGCATACCACCATGACGGCGCCTCAGGAGGCACGCCGCCGTTCCTTTTTGCGTTTTTGCGCTTCGGGCAAGAATTTCAGAACTTCCTTTGTCGTCGTTTCCAACGCGCCGCGCATTTGATCTACCGCCTCATGCGCCCTGACATTGATAGCCTGACGTTTCTCCGCGTCCTCGAGCAGAGATTTCACTTGTTGGGTGATATCGTTACTGTCGGCGACCTCGATACAGGCATCCGCGTCTCTCAGGGCCGCGTAGGACTCCTCGAAATTGTGGACCTCCGGGCCGGTCAGGACGACTGTTTCGTGCATCACTGCCTCGATCGGGTTTTGCCCGCCATGCGGTACAAGTGACCCTCCGATGAAAGCGACCGGCGCCAGCGCATAGAACAGGCCAAGTTCACCGATCGTGTCCCCGACATACACTTCGTGCGCGCTGCCCGGGACAGGGTCTGCGGTTCGCTGCGTGGATTTCAAACCGCGCCCGTCAAGCATAGCGCGAATTTCGGTGCCGCGATCAGGATGGCGCGGTACGATGATCGTGAGAAGCTTGGGAAAATCCTGTCTGAGCGCGGCATGCGCGTCGGCTATGATCTCATCCTCGCCGGGATGTGTGCTTGCAGCGAGAAAGATAGGCCTCTTTCCGATTGCACGGCGAAGGTCTTTCAGCGCGTCCTTATCGACGGGCGGGGGCGGCGCATCGATTTTGAGGTTGCCCCCTGCGATGACGTTGCGGGATCCGAGCCTTTCGAAGGAAACCGCATAACGGTCGTTTTGCGCGAGCACGAGGTCGAGGCTCGAAAACAACGGATTGGCAGTTCGCATCTGTTTGCGCCAGCGCCGAAACGAGCGTGGTGACATACGTCCGTTCACCAGCAGGAGCGGTACTCGTCGCACACGTGCCTCGCGGATCATATTCGGCCAGATTTCCGATTCCGTCAGAATAACCGCTGCCGGTTTCCAATAGTCGAAAAACCGTGTCATGAAAGCCGGCGCGTCGAGCGGGATATACTGGTGGATGACGCCGTCGGGCAATCGGCTGCGCGCAAGGCGGGCCGATGTCACCGTGCCCGTTGTCAGGAGAATGCGAATGTCGGGTCGCTCCGCCCGCAGGCGCCCGACAAGGTGAAATACAGCCGTTGCCTCGCCTACGCTCGCCGCGTGAATCCAGACAACCTCGCCTTCGGGGCGTTTGACACTCGCGTGGCCCAGCCGTTCCGGGATGTGTGCTTTCTCCTCCTTGCCACGGCGTTCACGGTAGCTGAGCAGCAATGGCGCTGCGGGTTGAAACAGCCGCGTAAAGAGCGTGTAAGCCTTGAGTTTCAGTCCAAATGCCGGCGGCTCGCCTGCGGCTGAAATGCCGCGTTCTTTTGTCCCCGCCATCCGATAGGCGCGGGCCGTGGTTTCGTTGAGATCTTCTTCGAGCAGCGCGCGCGCCGCCTCCAACTCGTCTGCATCGGCATGGCGCGGAACCCGTATCTGGTTCCCGCCCGCCATCACCATTTTCGAGAAGGGCAGGTTTACGGTAAAGCCGCTCCAGGTGTTGAGCTTCAAATAGCGCTTTGTCACCACCGCGCAGGGCAGGATGGGGCGGCCTGAAAGCTTGGCCAGAGTGACAATCCCGAGACCGGCCTTGCGCGCGGGTCCAGGCGGAATGTCGGCGGTCAGGGCAATCGTCGTATCGTCCCTGATTGCTTTCATGCACTCGCGCAACGCGGCGTAGCCGCCCTTGTCCTTTCCCTTGCGTCCGGCGCCTGATCCGCGAATGGTCGTCATTCCGAAAGGCTCGATCGACGCATGAACGATGTCGCCGTCGATATGCTTCGCCACCATTATGGCGACCTTGATGTCGTCGCGCGGACGGATGAAGGGCAGGAGCAGTCCCTGGCCGTGCCACATTGCGATGATGAGCGGTGTATCGGGCAGGTTATTCTCGATGAAGTTCGGCGGATCCTCACTGACGCCTGAGGTTCGTTTGACGAAGCGGATGTAGCCTGCCATCGATCTGCCGATGGCATTTATGAAGGCCTTGGACTTAAAGAGGCTTGAAACCATCTCCGGTGCCGATGACCCCGATCACTTGACCGGGACAGAAGCGGACTTGCGCCGTGAAGTTTTCTTCTTCTTTGCAGGCGCATCCGTGGCAGCGACCGGTTCGTCGGGGATGATACCCAGTTGCGCGCTGTTGAGGCGAGCGTAGAGGCCGCCTGCTGCCATCAACTCCTCGTGCCGGCCCATCTCGGCGATCCGTCCTTTGTCGAGCACGCAAATCAGATCGGCTTCGATAACGGTCGAGAGACGGTGAGCGATCATCAGCACCGTGCGCCCACGCATCAACTTGTCCAACGCATCCTGGACCTTCGCCTCCGCCTCGGAGTCCAGGGAACTGGTCGGCTCGTCAAGGAGAAGGATCGGCGCGTCCTTGTAGACCGCGCGCGCGATGGCGATGCGTTGCTTCTCGCCACCGGAGAGAATGTTGCCCGCTTCGCCGGCGCGTGTATCGTATTTTTCGGGCAACCTTGTGATGAAGTTATGCGCATCGGCCGCTTTTGCAGCAGCGACGACGGCATTCTCATCACCCTCGGAGCCGTAAGTGATATTTTCGCTGATGCTCTCGTCAAAGAGCACCGGGTCCTGGGTGACCAATGCGAGCGAGTCCCGCAAACTCGTGGTCGTGACCTGGGAGATATCCTGACCGTCGATCAGGACCCGGCCTTGCTGCGGATCGAAGAAGCGCAGCGCAAGGTTGATCATCGTGCTCTTGCCCGCACCGGATGGCCCGACCAGGGCGACCGTTTTCCCGGCAGGGACCTTCAGGGAAACGTCGCGCAGAACGGTCGCGCCGTCCTCGTAGGAAAAGGAGACGTTCTCGAAGACGATTTCGCCTTTCTTCAGTTTGAGAGGTTTGGCTTCCGGCGCTTCGACGAGTTCGCGTTTGCGATCGATAATACCGAACACACGGCTCGCGGCGGCGACGCCTTCCTGGATGGAAGTCTGCAAGGTCGCGACACTCTTCATCGGCTGGTAGAGCAGCATGGCCGCCGTCATGAAGCCCATGAAGTGGCCGAGCGTCACCGCGCCGGTGACGCCTTTGATGCCGGCGACATAGATGAGCGCCGCGAGACCGATGCCGACGAGAACCTCGACGAACGGGGCGGAGGCGGCGCGGGCCCTCGCGCCGCGCATGGTGAACTCCAGCGCACGGTTTATCGTCTTTGTCGCGCGGCGGATCTCATGGTTTTCCTGACCGTAGGCATGCACGATCGGCAGCCCGGATATGGTCTGGGAAATCAGGGCGCTCAAGTCACCGGTTTCCTGCAGGGACTTGGTGGTGGATTTGCGCATTTTGCGTCTCTGGCGGCCGAGCAGCCAGACCGCAGCCGGCATGGTGATCAGGACAATGCCGGAAAACCTCAAGTCCATGTACAGCATCACCCCGACGAGAACGACCACCTTGATCAGGTTCTGGCACAACGCAACGATCGCGCGGCTTGCCGTCTGCCGGATGAGATTGGCGTCATAGAGAAACCCGGAAATCAGGCGTCCGGAGTGCACCGAGTTGATCCAGCTCAGATCAGCCTCTGTGATCTTCGCGAACATCTGGATACGCAGATCGGCGATGAACCGGTTGCCCAGATAGCCGACCGCGACAGTGGAAACATACTCGGTGATGGCCTTTGCGACGCTGACAATGAGAACGAACGCGATGATCGGGTAAATCATCTCTTCTTTCTTGTCGACGAAGACATGATCCGCCGTCATCTGAATGATGAACGGTATCGCGCCGGCTGTGGCTGCGGCGAAAGCGAGGGTGAGGCCTGCGAGAATGACCAGACCGATCCTCGGCCGGAAATGCTCATGCCAGATACGCTCGATCACTTCCTGGGTCGTATAGTCGACCTGAAGCTGATCAGCTTGTCGCTTTACGGAGGCCGCGTCGGTGAACAGTGCGTCTTTCACTTACGTTTTCCGTCGGCAAACTTAATGCTTACACGGTACGCCGCGCAGCCATACAGAATCGATGGACGTTCTAACAGCTAATCCGGTGCCGCGCCACATCCGCTGGTGGTAAGGACGCGTCTTTTTACGCGCCCTCATTATCTGTGTCCGGATCGAGAAGGCGGTGCATGTGGACGATGAAATAGCGCATATGCGCATTGTCCACCGATTTCTGCGCTGCCGCTTTCCAAGCATCGTACGCGGTCGCGTAATTGGGGAAAATTCCAACGATATCAAGTTCATCCAGATTGCTGAACTCTACGCCCTGCAGGTCTTCCAGCTCACCGCCGAAGACCAGATGAAGCAGTTGTTTTTCGGGTGCGTCGTCGCCTTTTTCGGTCATGCCTTCCCCTGTCTCCTCGTATTAATCCTAATTGGCGAACGGGTCAGATTGTCGCTTGTGAGGTCCGCTCGATCAATGCTGAATGAAGTGCAGGACCGGCGGCTACAACCGAAAGCTGGCGCGTGCTTTCGCGATTGTATGTGAATTCCCTGCCTTCGTGATCCGTCATCCGCCCGCCTGCTTCTCGCACGAGGAGGTCGGCGGCGGCAATATCCCAGTCGTTTTTCCCCGACATCGATATGGTGCCGTCGCACATGCCCGCAGCGACGAGTGCGAGACGATAGGCGATGGAGTTCACCCAGACGGCCTTGACGTTGGGCCAGGGCCGCGTCCACCGGCTCGACCGCAGAAGACCGGGTGAAGCCGCGAGGCATGCGCCGTCGAGGTCCACCGGCTCCCGCACGGTGACCGGGGTATCGTTCAGAAAGGTCCCGCCGCCGCGCCTCGCATGGAACAGCTCGTCCTTCACTGGATTGAACACGGCTGCGATCTCGGGCGCGCCGTCCACCACAAGTGCCGCGGACACCGTCCACTCGGGCGCCGGTTTCAGGAATGCACGGGTGCCGTCGATTGGATCGACCATCCAGACTTTCGTGTGTCGCAGCCGCGACAGGTCGTCTTCGCTTTCTTCCGATAGCCAGCCGTATGCTTGATGATCGGTTACCAACTGTTGTTCGAGAACGTCATTGGCGGCATGGTCGGCTTCGCTTACCGAGGTGCCGTCGGCTTTGGTGTCGCTGCGTGGATTGTTGCCGTAATAGGAGAGGGCGGTCGCACCGGCCTCGCGCACGGCACGGATCAGCAGATCAAATTCCTCATTCGTTACGTTTTCAGTCACGGCTTCGGAAACTCGTCGGGAATAGGGCTGTCGGGGGGCTAACAGATTGTGAACCTTTCTAAATGGCTTACGCGCCGAATACCAATCTTTAACGGCGTTCTTTAAGGGGATCAGAAGATGTGTGTGGCATATTCCCCGACAACAAAGGTTGCGCAAGACAACCAGCAAAGGTTGCGACAGACAACCTGAGGGGAGTTAATTGTGAGGCGTCAAACACAGCCGCATGGACTTGCGGCGCGCTGGCCTATGAGCCCGTTGGATCTCGATCCTAAAAGGCTTCCGGTGCGTTACAGCCTGCCGGTCGAAAACGGCCCGGAACACGCGCGAACAGCGCGCGATCTGGTCGAAATTCGCCCCGGTTCAGTTGCCGTACAGCATGAAATTTCGGGCGTTCCCGCGGTCAGCCGCGATCTTGCGCTCGAAGACTTCAGCGGCGTTGCCATCCGCATTGAAGCACTCGACGATGCGTTCGGCAGTTTTGCCGTGTCGGTCAACCTGCATCATCCCGATCCGAAACTGTGTTTTCCGTTGCACGTCTCGCGCGAGATGGGCGATGTGGGCGCACGCTGGCAAAGCTGGGCGCGGGCTCTCAACCTGCCTCTGCTGCTGCCGGATCTCGATGGGAGCTGGCGCGAGCCAACCGCGCGGTTTGGCAAACTTTCCGTGAATCGACCGCACCAGCGCCCGGCACGGCTCGGCCTTACATCGCGCCGGTCTGCGATCTCATCGATCCGCGAAAGCGGTGATCCCGAACTTGTGCGCACGGTTAATGGCAAGGAAATCATCGCCCGCACCTGACCCTTCCGGTCGCTGTGCCGAGGTTTAGCCCATCACCATGTCGGCGATCAGGGCTGCGAACACAATCGCGCCGAAATCCCGGTTCGCGCGAAATCGGCTCAGGCAGTTTTTTTCACTGGACACGTCGAGGGTCAGCGTTTGCCAGCAAAGATGCACCGCGCCCGCTGCCATGATCAGGAGAAAAGGCACACCGGCTCCCGCCGTGATTCCGGCGGCGAGAATTGCAGCGAATGCAACCGTATAAAACAGAGCGAGCCATGGCTTGGTGCGTTCGCCGAATTTGAGCGCCGTGGATTTCAACCCCAACAGCGCGTCGTCTTCCTTGTCCTGGTGGGCGTAGATCGTGTCGTATCCGATCGTCCAGGCAACCGCTCCGCCATATAGCAGAAGCGGTGCGAGAGAGAGACTTGCCTGCTCGGCCGCCCAGCCCATGAGCGCCCCCCAGTTGAAGGCAAACCCGAGGACCACCTGCGGCCAGTAGGTAAACCGTTTCATGAACGGGTAGATCGCGACCGGCAGCAAGGACGCGAACCCGAGCAGAACCGTAAACCAGTTGAACTGAAGCAGGACGACCAGCCCGATGAGCGCCAGAACACACATGAAAATCTGTGCCTGGCGAAGCGTGATCTGACCCGAGGGAATTGGACGCGATCTTGTGCGTGCGACCCGGGAGTCGAAATCGCGGTCGACAATGTCATTCCACGCGCATCCCGCCCCACGCATGACAATCGATCCGATGGCGAAAAGCATCATGTACCAGAGGCTGGGATAGTCTTGACCGGTTAAAACCGCGGCAAGGGCGAGAGACCACCAGCACGGCCAGAGCAACAGCCAGACGCCTATGGGGCGGTCGGCCCGGGCAAGCCGCAGATAGGGGCGCCAGCTCTCCGGAGCCAGCCTGTCGACCCAGTTTCCCGGTACCGCATCTGCAACCATCCGGCCCGGTGTGGATTTCGTCTTGGCGTGCTGGGTCATCTTTCGCGGGTGGACTACAGATGTTGTCAGTTTTGCGGGACTCGCGTGTGGTCCCGTTCCTATCTTAATATGAACTGGTTGGCTCTGCCGCAATGGGTGTGTGCGTGTCGGGGCAGGTTTCGAGCGTTCCTATCCTTACAGAAGACGAGGCGACATGTCCGCCACCGCCATTCGGCTCTATGTCGATGAAGTTCCGGGTCCTGACCGCGAGATTGATTGCACGCGAGCGCAGGTCAATTACCTCGTCAACGTCATGCGACTCAAGTCGGGTGCTGACATTCTGATTTTTGATGGCCGGTCTGGCGAGTGGCGCGCTGAATTGATCGTTGAGGCGCGCGGCAAATCCAGGCTGCGGGTCGCCGAGCGCGTGCGGCAGCAGCAGGAAGGGCCTGATATCGAATATCTTTTCGCGCCGCTGAAGCGCGCCCGGCTCGACTATATGGTGCAAAAGGCCACGGAACTGGGCGTTGCAGTTTTACAGCCGGTGGTGACGCAACACACGGCGGTCCAGCGGGTGAATGTCGAACGCATGCGGGCCAATGTCATTGAGGCTGCAGAGCAGTGTGGTGTCTTGAATGTTCCGGACGTGAGGGTGCCCCTTTCTTTCGACAAACTATTGGACGGCTGGGATGCATCACGCCGGATCATCTATTGCGATGAAGATGCACCGGTTGCCTCTCCACTGGATGTACTTTCGCGGCTGGAGCGGGCGCCGCTTGCAGTTCTGATCGGTCCGGAAGGCGGCTTCGAAAGCCGTGAAAGGGACCGGCTGCGATCGCTTGAATTCGTCACTCCGATCTCTCTGGGACCGCGTGTCATGCGCGCCGACACTGCCGCCGTTGCAGCTCTCTCGCTTGTGAATGCGGTGTTGGGGGATTGGCAGTGACGCTTGCCAGATGCTTATCCGTGGGTTCATAAGAAGCGCCTGATTCTGGCAGGGGCCATCGTTTCCGACGCCGTACCCCGTTTTACCGGAGAAATCATGTCCACCCGGCAAGACACGCCCGACAGTCCATTGATCGAGTCCCGGAGCCAGCTGGTTGCGGAATTCGAGCGCGGCTGCAAGCCGCGCGAACAATGGCGCATCGGAACGGAGCATGAAAAGTTCGGATTTTTTACCTCCGGCCCGAAACCGCTGACTTACGAATGCGAGCATGGCATTCATGCCCTGCTTGGCGAGATGGTGCGCCGGTTCGACTATGAACCGGTCAAGGAAGGCGACAACATCATCGCGTTGAACGATACGGGCTGTCCCGTTGGCGGTTCGATCAGCCTGGAGCCGGGCGGACAGTTCGAACTTTCCGGCGCGCCCCTTGAGACCGTGCACCAGACTTGCGAGGAGGCAGCCCAACATCTCGAACAGGTCCGGCAGATCGGAGAGGAATGGGGCATCGGATTCCTCGGGCTTGGCTTTTCGCCGAAATGGACATTGGCGGAGACGCCGCGGGTTCCGAAGCTGCGGTACAACGTCATGCGGGGTTACATGCCGCGCATGGGAGATCACGGCCTCGACATGATGCACAGGACCTGCACGATCCAGGTCAATCTCGATTTCGCCGATGAAGCGGACATGGTGAAGAAGCTGCGCGTCGGCCTCGCCCTCCAACCGGTTGCAACGGCTATTTTCGCGAACTCGCCGTTCAAGGACGGAAAGCCCAACGGATTCCTGTCATATCGCAGCGAGATGTGGCGCGACACCGACCCCGACCGCACCGGCATGCTGCCCTGGGCCTTTGAGGACGGCATGGGGTTCGAGCGTTATGTGGACTATGCCCTCGACGTGCCCATGTACTTCGTATACCGCGATGGCAAATACATTGACGTGGCAGGATGTTCGTTTCGCGATTTCCTGGATGGCAAACTCGAAGCGTTGCCCGGTGAAAAGCCGAACGAAGCCGACTGGACGGATCACGTCTCGACGATTTTCCCCGAGGTGCGGCTCAAGCAGTTCCTGGAAATGCGGGGCGTCGATGGTGGCCCCTGGCGCGGCATCTGTGCACTGCCGGCCTATTGGGTCGGCTTGCTCTACGATGATACGGCGATCAATGCTGCGTGGGATCTGGTGAAGGACTGGACGGCGGAGGAGCGCCAGGCGCTGCGCGAGAGCGTGCCGAAACATGCGCTCAATGCGCCGTTCCGTTCAGGCAAACTGCTCGATATCGCGCGCGAAAGCATGGCGATCGCGCGCTCGGGTCTTCAGGCCCGGGCGAAGCTGGATCGGTCCGGGAATGATGAAACGCTGTTTCTGCAGCCCGCCGAGGACATCGTCGCCAGCGGACGAACGCCGGCGGAACGGATGCTCAGCTCATTTGAAAACGAATGGGGCGGCGATATCGACAAGGTCTTCGAGATGGAGGCTTTTTGAGCCCTCGAAGGAAGACTCGAATGCGGGGTGAGCCGATGACGCTGAGTGAGAATGACCGCATGGCGCTCGCCGGCGTCCTGACCGATGCTGAATTTTCCGAGATGCCGGCATTTCATCGCGGAAAGGTGCGCGATTCCTACGACCTGCCCGACGGGCGCCGCGTGATGGTGGCGACCGACCGGCAGTCCGCCTTCGATCACGTGCTTGCAGCGGTGCCCTACAAGGGACAGGTCCTGACCCAGACTGCACGCTACTGGTTCGAGCAGACGGCGGACCTCTGTCCGAATCACGTCATCGACTATCCCGATCCTAACGTCGTGGTCGCGAAAACACTGGAAATCCTGCCGGTCGAGATGGTCGTGCGGGATTACATGACCGGCTCTACCGAGACGAGCATCTGGCCGATGTATGAGCGCGGTGAACGTGTTCTCTACGGGCATCGTTTCGCCGACGGCTTTTCAAAGAACCAGAAACTTCCCGAAACGATCATCACACCGACGACAAAGGCGACAGCGGGTGAACATGACGCCCCGATAACGGCCGCGGAAATCGTGGACAAGAGAATGCTGACGCAGGCCCAATGGGACGAGGTGTCGGAAAAAAGTTTGGCGGTCTTCGCCCGTGGCCGGGAGATCGCGGCCGGGAACGGCCTCATTCTTGTCGATACGAAATTCGAATTCGGTCTGGATGAGGATGGCCGGATCGTTCTGGCCGATGAGATCCTGACCCCCGATTCAAGCCGGTACTGGAAGGCTGACAGCTATGAGGCACGGTTTGTGGCAGGAGAGGAGCCGGAGAGCCTGGACAAGGAATTCTTGCGCCTCTGGGTGCGCGTGCGGTGCGACCCTTACAGCGAACCGATCCCCGAAATCCCGGCAGAAACATTGCTTGAGTTCGCCGGAAAATATGTTGCGCTCTATGAAACGGTCACAGGACGATCATTCGAATATCCCGATGCCTCGGTTCCTGTTCGCGACAGGGTGCGGGCCGTATTGGCGAGGACGTTTCCCCAGTATTTCGAGACGATCTAGGCCGGCTCACATCCAGGGCTGGGCCGCGAAGTCCAGATTGCTCAAACTTTCCTCGACATGGGTCGCCAATGCGTCGACGCTGGAGGATGCGCCGCCCGCCGAACGCAGCAGTGCGATGTCGCAATAAGGCAGCTCCGGATATCCCTCATCATCGCCGAGCCGGCGCATGCCCGAACGGACCGCACTTTCCGGCAAAACGGTGACGGCGAGACCGGACATGACGGCCGCGACAATCGCGGTGGCACTCGGGCTTGAGTAAAGAACGCGGTAAGGCCGGTTGATCTCATCGAGCGCTTTCGTTGCCGCATACCTCCATGAACAGGTTACCTCTCCCGTCGCTATGGGGAGAATTTCACGGTGTTCCAGTCTATGGCGCGGTGACCCGACCCAACAGAGCTTTTCACGCCGGATGACCTCGCCATGCGCGCCGCAGTCCGAGTGGGTGGCAATCGCCAGGTCGAGGTCACCGCGATTGACAAGCTCCAGCAGCACATGGCTGCCCTGACACAGGATCTCCACTTCCACAAGAGGATGCGTGCGTGCGAAGCGTGCGAAGATACCTGGCAGGAACCGTTCCGCATAATCGTCCGGAGTTCCGATCCGCACATGACCCGCCAATTCCGGTTCGCAAAGAACGGTCATGGCTTCGTTGTTCAGCGTAATGATGCGCCGTGCATATTCGAGGAGATGTTCGCCGTCTCCGGTCAGCTGGTTCTGCCTCCCGTTCTTTGAAAACAGCTTGCGACCGACAATATCTTCCAGCCGTCGCATCTGCATCGAAACGGCAGCTTGTGTCTTGTTCACGTCCTCCGCAGCGCGCGTGAAGCTTCCCGTGTCGGCTATTGCAACCAGAGTTCTCAATTGGTCGGCATCGAGCAGAGGGACTGCCATTTCAGGCCTCATTTTCGTTCAACTAGATAAATCAAAATTCGTTATGAATGGCATAATAAACATTTGTTTGATTTATGAAAAGACTCTCATCATATTTGCCTTATCAGATCGGATGACACCCATCTGACGTCACATCAAGTAAACGGCAGTTCGTGCGGGAGCGGGGCAGGCCCGCTCCCGCAATGACACTGCTCGACTTGAAAACCGGAGTGGAAACAATGACATATGCTCCCTTTGCGGTGAAAAGGACAAAGCGATTTGCCGGGTGGTCTTTCGTTCGCTCTGTGTGGGCTGCCGCCATTGTCCATGTGAGTCGTTTTCTGGCCGCCCGGCGGTCTCGCCGAGAGATCAAAAAGCTCGCGATCAGTAACGACGCCTTGCTGAAGGATATCGGCCTGACGCGATCAGACGTGGATTGGGCCCTGATGCGGCACTGGGCGGAGGACCCCTCCGATGCGCTTGCCGGACGCATGCAACGGCGCAGAACGGCGGCTCGCTGGGCGCGTACCTATCAGATGAGCCGAAGATACTAAGTGAGAAGGTGAGGAAATGCGGCTCTCCCCTCCGCCGTAGTTACGCCCGTTTCCCTGCTGTATGCTGAAAAGGTGCCATCTCTGGATGGTGCCTTTTTTATTATTGAGTGTATGAACAGGAGGCGCGAATGGGCGTTCACAAGACAGTTGAGATCATGGCCGAGTCCGACAAGGGCTGGTCCGAAGCTGCTCAAAAGGTGGTCGAGGAGGCGTCAAAGACGGTGAAAGGCATAAAGTCAATCTGGGTGAAGGATCAGACGGCCCGCGTAAAGGACGGCGAGATCAAGTCGTACCGCGTGAACTGCAAGGTAACGTTCGAAGTCAAGGGTTAGCGCTTTTCGGATTTCTCATTTTTCGTCAGCCGGCCCCACTGAACCGGGGCCGGCCGCCAACGCCTTCAGGCGGTGCGGCTAGTTGGTCTTTGCCAGGCTGGCGAGACGCTCAAGACCCTTGCTGAAGCCGCTCAGCGATACGGGAATCGCGCGACCCTCTTCTTTTGTTTCAACGATAATGAACAGTGCCGTCTTGCCGGCCTTGAGTTTGTCGAGCAGGGCATTCTTCACGACAATCTCTGAAATACAGCCCATGGGACGGCAACGGATGAACGGCAAAGGTTTGTCGCCGATGGGTTCTTCGTCGATTCTCAGACCAAGTCCGAAGGGCAGGAGAACACCAAGCGGCGCAACCACCCGCAGAACCTTCCGGCCGTCGGAGGTAAGCAGAAAAACCACGCGCAGGCCGACATTGGCCCGTTCCTCGTCAATGACGCTCTGTACCAGGGCGCACCGTTGCTGACGCGCACCCGGCGGCTTGCCGCAATTGACCTCCCAATCACCGAACTTCTCTTTCGGTTTGGTTTGTGCAAATGCACCTGGGGACTGCGGTATCGCAGCCAGAAAGCAGGCGGCGAGCATGCAGGCGAGAATCGTGCGAAAACGCGAACGGGATTCGGGTCGGCTGTTTTGATGGAATTGAGCAATCATTTGACGCAATCAACAAAAAAATCGTCGCGAAACTATAACATTGTCTCCGCCCCGAGAACGTTAACTGCGAGACAGGATTAAGAAGGCCCCGAAACGCCCGAAATGCGGATGTTCCGGCGCCTGTCGCCTAACTTTTGGGCCAAAATAGGACCTGAGCCGGCAAGGCGTGACGTGGCCATGAGGATGAGCATGAGAATGAGAAGGTGCCGGTATCCTCGTGCGAGTGGATTTCGTGCATCCTCGCACGCGTAGATTTGACGCAGATCAATTTTTGAGGCTGAGGTTGCAAATGGCGCTGCCCGCGTGTTTTTCATGGAGGCAGCATTCCGATTGGGTGACAAGCTTCGAATCCGTGTAAACCTGCATATTGTCTACCGGGCGTTGCGGATGCTAGAGCAGGGGCACGCATTTTCTGAACGATGCAGCGCGCGGCAAGGGGGTATCTGCTGCCGGGCGCGAAACTGGGAACATCGATAGGAGCACAAGGAATGACCAAGGGGTTCCCCGGCAAGGGGGTATTTGCGGTACTCGCTGCAGCAATGTCATTTCTGATTTCGACACCAGCACTGGCGGAATTGGGTCAGCCGCGGCCGTGGCAACTGGGATTGCAGGAAGCGGTCACGCCGATTGCGAGACAGATCGATCAGTTCCATGATTTTCTTCTGGTCATAATCACGGTCATTTCCATCTTTGTGCTGGCACTGATGGTCTATGTCGGGCTCCGGTTCAACGCCAAGACCAACCCAAAGCCGTCGAAGACCACCCACAACACCACGCTTGAAGTCCTCTGGACGGTCGTTCCCATCATCATTCTCGTAGTGATCGCGGTGCCGTCCTTCCGGCTGCTTTTCGCCCAGTATGACTTCCCGAAGGCTGACGTGACGATCAAGGCGATCGGCAATCAGTGGTACTGGACATATGAGTATCCGGATAACGACGACCTGACGTTCGATGCGATCATCGTTGAGGATGAGGATCTGAAACCGGGACAGCCGCGGCTGCTTGCCACCGACAATGATGTGGTCGTGCCCGTAAACAAGAATATCCATGTGCTGATCACCGCTTCGGATGTCCTGCACAACTGGACCGTACCGGCCTTCGGCGTGAAGGTGGACGCGGTGCCGGGGCGCGTGCTGCGGACGTGGTTCCGGGCCGAGAAGACCGGCATGTTCTACGGTCAGTGTTCGGAGCTGTGCGGTTCGAAACACGCGTTCATGCCGATCGCGGTACGCGTCGTCAGTGATGAGGAATACGCCGCTTGGCTGGAAAAGGCGAAAAAGGAATTTGCGAAAGCACCCGCGGCGCCCGAAAAAACGGCAGATGGTGAGCCCTCACGGCTGGCCAATCTGGAGCGCTAACGCGAAGTTGAGCTAACTGATTTGAAGACTCCGGACGCTTGACCGTCCGGACCGGCAAAGACGAGGACTAAAAAATGGCGGGTAAAGCTGCAACCGCACATCACGACGATCATCCGACCGGACTGAAGAGATATCTCTTTTCGACCAACCACAAGGATATCGGCACACTGTATCTGATCTTCGCGCTGGTCGGCGGGATCGTGGGTGGCATATTGTCAATCGGAATGCGCATGGAACTGCAGCATCCGGGCATGCAGATCTTTGCCGACCCGCACATGTTCAATGCATTCACCACGGCGCACGGATTGATCATGGTCTTTTTCATGATCATGCCCTCGCTGTTCGGCGGTTTCGGTAACTGGATCGTACCGCTTCAGATCGGGGCGCCCGACATGGCGTTTCCGCGCCTGAACAATATTTCCTTCTGGCTGTTGCCGCCGGCCTTCGCCCTGTTGCTGATTTCGATGTTCGTGCCCGGACCTCCCGGTGGTGACGGTGTGGGCGGCGGATGGACCGTTTATGCGCCGCTTTCGACGTCAGGGTCTCCCGGACCGGCGATGGATTTCGCCATTCTTTCCCTGCATGTCGCCGGTGCTTCTTCGATCCTGAGTGCGATCAATTTCATTACGACCATCTTCAACATGCGCGCACCCGGCATGACCCTGCACAAGATGCCGCTGTTTGTCTGGTCGATCCTCGTGACGGCATTCCTGCTCCTGCTGGCACTTCCGGTGCTCGCCGGCGCGATCACAATGCTGCTGACGGACCGCAATTTCGGAACGACCTTCTTCGAGGCGTCCGGCGGTGGCGATCCGATTCTGTTCCAGCACCTGTTCTGGTTCTTCGGTCATCCCGAGGTTTACATCATCATTCTGCCGGCATTCGGCCTGATCAGCCATGTGATCTCGACATTCTCAAACAAGCCGATCTTCGGCTATCTGGGAATGGCCTACGCGATGGCGGCGATCGGCGCCGTCGGCTTCGTGGTCTGGGCGCACCATATGTACACGGCAGGCATCTCGCTCAACACGCAGGCCTATTTCGTCGCAGCGACGATGGTGATTGCGGTTCCGACCGGGGTGAAAATCTTTTCCTGGATCGCCACCATGTGGGGTGGATCGATCCAGTTCAAAACGCCGATGCTGTGGGCGTTCGGGTTCATCTTCCTGTTCACGCTGGGCGGCGTCACGGGCGTCGTTCTCGCCAACGCCGGCGTAGACCGCGCCTTGCATGACACCTATTACGTCGTGGCCCACTTCCACTATGTGCTCTCGCTCGGCGCGACATTCGGCCTGTTCGCGGGCTGGTATTACTGGTTCCCGAAGATCACCGGATACATGTATTCCGAGTTCATCGGCAAACTGCATTTCTGGGTGTCGTTTATCGGCGTCAATCTGGTGTTCTTTCCGCAGCATTTCCTGGGACTCGCCGGAATGCCGCGCCGCTACGCCGATTATCCGGACGCATTCGCCGGGTGGAACTATGTGTCCTCCGTTGGTTCCTATATCTCCGGCTTTGGCGTGCTGATCTTCCTGTTCGGCGTGTTCCTGGCGTTCCAGCGCAAGGAGAAGGCTGCAGACAATCCCTGGGGCGAGGGGGCAACGACCCTTGAATGGACATTGAGTTCACCGCCGCCGTTCCATCAGTTCGAACAGCTGCCGAAGATCAAGTAGCGGCTTGGGCCCGACGGCACATCATAACTCTGCAGTGTCCGCAGGTACGACGTGATGACTGACACAAGCCTGGAAATAGCCGGCTCGGATTTTGAGGGAACCGCACCCAGCGGTACGGTCGGTGATTTCATCGCCTTGATGAAACCGCGCGTGATGTCTCTCGTTCTCTTCACGGGCCTGGTCGGACTTGTCGTCGCGCCCGGCTCGATGCATCCGGTGCTCGCGATTGCGACACTCATCTGCATCGGCGTTGGGGCCGGTGCTTCCGGCGCACTCAACATGTGGTACGACGCGGACATCGATGCGATCATGCAGAGAACCGCGAGCCGCCCGGTGCCGCGCGGGCGCGTGGCACGTGAGGAAGCACTGACATTCGGAACGGTCCTTGCGGTCGGTTCGATCCTGTCCATGGGGCTTCTGGTGAACTGGCTCGCTGCCTTTTTGCTCGCGGTTACAATCGGGTTTTACCTTTTCATCTATACGATGTGGCTCAAGCGCCGCACGCCACAGAATATCGTCATTGGCGGAGCGTCCGGCGCATTGCCGCCGATGATCGGCTGGGCCGCTGCGACGGGGTCTTTGAGTCTTGAACCGTTCATCCTGTTCCTGATCATCTTCATGTGGACACCGCCGCATTTCTGGGCGCTGGCGCTCTATCGTGAGGGCGACTATTCACGGGCAGGCGTGCCGATGCTTCCGGTGGTTGCCGGCGGTGATGCGACCCGTCTGCAAATCCTGATCTACAGTCTGATTCTTGCACCGCTGGGGGTGCTGCCGGTTGCGGTTGGTCTGGGCGGTCTCGTTTATGCAGTAACAGCCGGTGTGCTGGGAGGGCTTTTCGTCCTTCTGGCCTGGCGTGTTTATTCGTGCCGCGAGGGAAGGGCTGCGGAACGCGCTGCGCGGCAACTCTTCGGGTTTTCGATTTTGTACCTGCTGTTGCTGTTCACCGCACTGCTGGTTGAGCAAAACTCAGGTACGACCGTGAATGTATGGGCTTTGGTTTGAGCGATGAGATGCAGCTCAGCGATGAGGAGAAGAAACGCCGCAGGACGAGATCGATAGCGATCGGGTTGGCGCTGGCCGGTGTTGTGGTCCTGTTTTATCTGGTGACGATTGTCCGGCTGGGCTCGAACGTCGTGAATCGGCCATTCTAGGTGGGAAAGCAACAGAACGACATGGATCGCAGGGACTCAAGTAAGACGGACGGCGGGAAGACGGCGGGCAACACCGATCGGCGTAATCTCTCCGTTGCCCTTGCCATGGCCGCGCTTGTTTGCGGGATGGTCGGGATGTCCTATGCGGCGGTTCCGCTTTATCAGCTGTTCTGTCAGGTCACCGGATATGGGGGTACGACGCAGCGCGCGGAAAAGGCGCCCGACACGGTGCTTGAGCGTACGTTGAGTGTCCGGTTTGATGCGAATCTGGCGCGCGGTATGGACTGGGAATTCAAGCCCGTGCAGCACAAGATTGAAGTCCGGATTGGTGACAGTATGTTGGCTCACTATGAAGCGACGAACAACGCGAAGGCGGCGATCACCGGAACGGCGACGTTCAACGTGACGCCTGAAGCCGCCGGGCAATACTTCAACAAGATCGAGTGTTTCTGCTTCACCGAGCAAACGCTTGAACCCGGTGCGCGCACCGACATGCCGCTGACATTCTTCATTGATCCGGAAATCGTGAATGACCCGGAAGCCAGGAATATCCAGGAGATTACGCTGTCCTATACCTTTTTTCCGGTCGAGGATGGTGCGACTGTTGCCGCCACCAGAAAAAAGGCGGGTGGTGCCGACGGAACGTGATCCTGAAAAGGTTTAGCAATTATGGCCCCATAGCGGGGCGATGACGAGAAATGCCCCTGGGGGGACAAACGGAGCAAGACCATGGCGAAATCGCATGCCAATCAGCATGATTATCATCTTGTAGACCCGAGTCCGTGGCCGATTATCGGTGGCCTTTCCGCTTTCATCACAGCGGTCGGTCTGATCATCTGGATGCGGTCCATGGACGGCGGCGAGGGGCTGTTCGGCCTGCATGGACCCTACGTGTTCGTCATTGGAGCGATCTTTATCGCCGGGACGATGTTCGTATGGTGGCGCGACGTAATCCGTGAAGCGGAGGTGGACGGGCATCATAAGCCGGTCGTTCAACTGCATCTGCGTTATGGAATGATCCTGTTCATCGCCTCCGAGGTGATGTTCTTCGTCGTCTGGTTCTGGGGCTTTTTTGATGCAGCACTTTTCCCGGACGAGGCCGTTCAGGTCGCGCGTACCGAGTTTACAGGCGGGGAGTGGCCACCCAAGGGGACCAGTACCTTTAACCCGTGGCAAATTCCGCTGGTCAACACGCTTATTCTGCTGACTTCCGGGACAACGGTCACCTGGGCCCACCATGCCCTGTTGAATGATGACCGGCGTGGACTGATCGTCGGACTGGTTCTGACGATCATTCTCGGCATCCTGTTTACGTCATTGCAGGTTTATGAGTATGCCGTTGCGCCCTTCTCGTTCAGTGACAGCATCTATGGTGCGACCTTCTTCATGGCGACCGGTTTCCACGGCGCGCACGTTATCATCGGAACCATCTTCCTGATCGTGACCCTGTTTCGCGCGCTTGCCGGACATTTCACGTCGAAGCAGCATTTCGGCTTCGAAGCGGCGGCCTGGTACTGGCATTTCGTCGATGTGGTGTGGTTGTTCCTGTTCAGCTGTATCTATGTCTGGGCCGCAGGGGTGCCTGCAGAACACTGATCTGTACGGCCGGGCGGGCCGATGGAGCCGGAGGATCAGATGAATGGCCGGCCGCCGGAACATGCCGCTTGCCCGCACACTCAGATCAGGCATGCTGGCGCGTTGTCCGCGGTGTGGTTCGGGAAAGCTGTTCTCCGGCTATCTGAAAATCGCGCCCCGATGTGAGGCCTGCAAACTCGATTTCGGATTTGCCGACAGCGGCGATGGCCCGGCGGTCTTCATTATATTGATCGCCGGTTTTCTCGTCGTTGCAGCGGCGCTGATCGTCGAGGTCATGCACCGGCCGCCCTACTGGGTGCATGCCGCACTCTGGCTGCCACTGACGGCCGTTTTGTGCCTCGGCCTGTTGCGGCCTTTCAAGGCGACGCTGATCGCGCTGCAATATCGGCACAAGGCCGAAGAGGGCCGGATCGCCAAACCGTAGGACATGATTGAGTTGAAACGCGATCTCATCTGGCTGAGCGTCATTGCGGCGATCGCTTTTGCGATCCTGATATCTCTGGGCTTCTGGCAACTCCAGCGCCTTGCATGGAAGCAGGCACTGATCGCGCAAATCGAGGAGCGGGTTGAGGCTGAGCCCATGTCCCTGAGCGAGGCCATCTCACGCTGGAACAAGAACCAGGATATCGAATATCTGCGCGTGAGGGCCGAGGGCCGATTTCTTCACGACAACGAGCAGCATCTCTTTTCGGTCATTGGCGGCAAGTCCGGCTGGCGCATTTTCACGCCATTCGAAACCACGGGTGGCGAAATCGTCATGGCCGATCGTGGATTTGTTCCCGACGCCCGCAAAAACGCCGACAAGCGCGCAGCGGGACAGATAGCCGGTGAGGTCGGCGTTGTCGGACTGGTGCGCAAAGCCGAAACGCCGGGTCTTTTCACGCCTGACAACACACCGGAAAAAAACGTCTGGTACTGGCGCGATTTGCAAGGAATGGTGCGTGCGGCTGTTCCTTCCGACCGGCGAGGCCGCGTTGTGCCGTTCTTTGTGGAGCTTGAGGCACGACCGGGACCCGACGAGGGACCCAGAGGCGGGGCCACGCGCCTGAAGCTGTCGAACAATCACCTACAATATGCATTGACGTGGTTCGGTCTGGCGGGCGGACTTCTGATCGTGACCGCCGTGTATGTTTTCGGGAGGTTGCGGCGGCATCGGGCCACCTAGACGCATTCACCTAAAACCCGCACTTGTGCTTGCAGGGCTGCCGCTTCGCATTTACCGTGCGCGCGCATACAAAAAAACGCGATTTCATGCCTGATCAAACCAACGAAATACGCTACGTCAGTACGCGGGGAACTGCGCCGTCGCTTGGCTTTGAAGACGTCATGCTGACCGGCCTTGCGCGCGACGGGGGCCTTTATGTTCCGGACGCGTGGCCGCGCATTGCGCCATCCGAAATTGGCGCACTTTCGGGACTTTCCTATGCGGAAGTCGCCACCCGCATCATGAAGCCGTATATCGGGTCCGACATTCCCGAAAGCGAGTTTGAAGGGCTCGTTGAGGCCGCCTACGCCACATTTTCGCACTCGGCGGTTGCACCGCTGGTGGAGTTGGCGCCCAACCAATGGGTTCTGGAGCTGTTTCACGGCCCCACATTGGCATTCAAGGACGTCGCCATGCAGCTGCTCGCGCGGCTGATGGATCGCGCGCTCACGAAGCGCGGGCGCCGCGCGACGATTGTGGGTGCAACATCGGGCGATACCGGCGGCGCGGCCATTGAAGCGTTTGCCGGACTTAAGGCCATCGAGATTTTCATCCTGCATCCGCATGGACGCGTCAGTGACGTCCAGCGGCGGCAGATGACCAGCTGCGATGCGGAAAACGTCCACAATATTGCGGTTGAAGGCACGTTCGACGATTGCCAGGCGCTGGTGAAGGCGCTGTTCAACGATCTGGAACGGCGCGACCGTTTGTCGTTGGCGGGCGTCAACTCGATCAACTGGGCGAGAATCATGGCCCAGACCGTCTATTATTTCACATCGGCGGTTGCGCTGGGGGCGCCGGAGCGGACAGTCAGTTTCTGTGTGCCGACCGGAAATTTCGGCGATGTTTTCGCAGGTTACGCCGCTTCGCGCATGGGATTACCCGTCGGACGCCTCGTTATAGCCACGAATACGAATGATATTCTCGCGCGTACGTTGAAGACTGGCCGGTACGAACCGAAAGACGTCGTCGCCACCTCAAGTCCGAGCATGGATATACAAGTTTCGAGTAATTTCGAACGGTTGATTTTCGAAGCGGCCGGGCGCGATGGTGATCGTGTCTGCACGCTGATGAAGGCCCTTGCTGATGACGGAAATTTCACACTGGCAGAGAGCGAGCTGACCGCGATGAGCGATCTCTTTTTGTCAGAAGCGGTCAATGAGAAAGATGTCGGCGAGACCATCGGCAGCGTTGCCCGAGAGACAGGATATGTGTGCGATCCGCACACGGCGGTGGGAATTGCCGCCGCGCGCCGTGTTGCGCGGAGAGAAGAACCGATGGTCACGCTCGCAACCGCGCATCCGGCGAAATTCCCCGATGCCGTGGCTGCCGCAACGGGCAGTAGTCCCGGCATGCCAGAGCGTTTGCAGCAACGCCTCGGCGCCGAGGAGCATTATGACGTTATCGCTAACGACTACGATACACTGACCGAATTCATCGAATCCCGCACCCGCGCAATCCAGGAGCCGGCAACATGAGTGTGATGCTGTCAGCCTTGCCCAATGGGCTGCGGGTTGTAACCCACGAGATGCCGCATCTTGAGACGGTTTCGCTCGGCGTGTGGGTCGGCATTGGCGCGCGGTCCGAAGCGCCGGATCAGCACGGCATATCCCACCTGTTGGAACATATGGCGTTCAAGGGCACAGCCCGCCGCAGCGGGCGTGACATCGTCGAGGAAATCGAATCGGTTGGCGGCGACCTGAACGCTGCAACCAGCATAGAGACGACAGCTTACTACGCCCGTGTGCTCAAGGCTGACGTACCGTTGGCCGTGGACATCATTGCAGACATTCTCCGCGATCCTAAATTCGACGCCGCCGAGCTTGCCCGGGAGCAGGATGTCGTTTTGCAGGAGATCGCAGCGGCGGAAGACAGTCCGGACGACGTCGTGTACGACGTGGCGCAGGAAATTGCATTTCCGAAGCAGGCTGCGGGACGGTCGATCCTTGGCACGCGGCAAAGTGTGCGCGCTGTAACCCCGGGCGATCTCGCAGATTACATGCAGGCGCATTACCGGGCCGGATCGATGGTGCTTGCCGCCGCCGGGGCAATCGATCATGCACATCTGGTCAAACTGGCCGAAGCCGCATTTGGCGACATGGAAACAACGGCTCACTGTGATGCGGTTCCGGTGAGCTACGTCGGCGGGTTCCGGCATGAGCCGCGTCAGTTCGAACAGTCACACATCATTGTTTCGGTGCCCGGGCCGTCCTACCGCGATGACACGATGTACACAGCACAGCTCTTCTCGAGCATGCTTGGCGGCGGCATGTCATCGCGCCTGTTCCAGGAAGCCCGCGAGGCACGCGGCCTTTGCTATGCGATCTATTCCTATTGCTGGGGAATGTCCGACACGGGACTCTTCGGCATACATGCCGCATCGGGGCCGGATCAGATGGTTGAGCTGGCCGGGGTCATTGTCGCCGAGCTTGAAAAATTTGCGCGAGAGCCGGCAAGCGACATCGAGCTGTCGCGGGCAAAGGCACAACTCAAGTCCGGTCTGTTGATCAGTCTCGAGAGCTCAGGGTCACGTGCGGAGCAGATCGCGCGCCAGACACTTGCATTCGGAGCGCCGCGTGAGGTGGATGAACTTGTTTCGAAAATTGACGCTGTTGACAAAGAAGCCGTGCGCAAATTTACCCATGAACTTATACTTTCAGTTTCTCCCAGCGTTGCCGCTGTCGGCCCGCTGAAGGAGCGTGATCGCCTGGAAGCGCTTGTCCGGCGGTCATTCATGCAGCCCGCGACGGCGGCAGAATAAGGGAACGCGACCGGACATGGCATTTTTGCGATCAGTTGCGCCGCCGGATGCCGGCCCCCTTGTGAATGGGGATAGGGTCTATCTGCGTGTGCCGCAGATGGGCGACTATCCCGCATGGGCAGAACTGCGTGCGCAGAGCAGGGAATTCCTGACGCCATGGGAACCTGCGTGGACCAGCAGTGAATTGACACGTGCATCGTTCCGCCGTCGGCTCAAATACTATTCCAGGGACCTGAAGGAGGATCTGGGCTACGCCTTCTTTCTATTTCACAGCGAATCCGATGTACTGCTTGGCGGGTTGACGCTGTCAAACGTTCGCCGAGGGGTAACGCAGGCATGCACGCTCGGATATTGGGTTGGTGCGCCATACGCAAGTCAGGGCTACATGACGTCCGCGGTTCGCGCGGTCATCCCTTTCGTGTTCGATACGCTGCGCCTCCATCGTCTCGAGGCGTCCTGTTTACCCAACAATGAAGCATCGATCCGCCTGTTGGAGCGGACCGGTTTCATGCGCGAGGGATTGGCGCGACGCTATTTGAAGATCAACGGCAGATGGCAGGACCATGTGACGTTCGCCCTGCTTGAAGACGATACTCGTCGCTAGGCCAAGCCGGTTTGACGGCCAGTAACAGGAAGTACCGCTAACGTGCGAAGCGACACCTTCATAGGCGGGGGGCGGCCGGAGCCGCTTCCGACAACGCATACAGTCCGGTCTGTACGCGCATGCCTGGTCGCGTTGATTACCTGTTTTGCGGCGATCCTGTTGGGATCACAGGCTGCCGACGCGCTGGATGCGATTGTGATCGATCCTAACAAGGACCGGATCGATGTCACCGCGCTCGGCGAACTGTATGAAGGGCGGGGCGATAAACTCCAGATCGACACCGTTCCGGGTGCCGACGGAATCGTTGGCCGAATGGCGGTTCAGGCGACGACCACGGGAACAAATCCGAACTGGATCGTCTTCGCGCTCAAGAACGCAACAGACAAGCCCATCGTCCGCTGGCTCACGGCACAGCGTTACACGCTCGTCGGGTCGCGGGTCTTCTGGCCAGATCTTGATTCCGGGCGCGTTGCGGCCGTAACGCCATCGCTTGGTTTCCGGCCCGAACGCATTTCCGATGATCGTGCCGATATTTTCCTTCTGACCATAGAGCCCGGTGCCACCATCACGTTCATTGCTGAATTGAGCTCGTTGCAGGTTCCGAGGTTGACGCTCTGGAAACCGGAAGCCTACGAGCGGCAACTGAAGGACCGGATGCTGTTCAACGGAATTCTCCTGGGCATCCTTGGCCTGTCGGCAATTTTCCTCACCGCCGTTTTTGCCGCAAATCACAAGTCGATCTTTCCCGCAGCAGCGCTAGTGGCGTGGACCGCACTCGCCTTGTTCTGTGTCGACTTCGGATTCTGGCACAAACTCTTCCGGTTGAGCGCCGAGGATAATGCGGTTTACAGGGCGGCGTCCGAGGCCGCCTTCGCCGCCAGTCTTGTCATCTTCCTCTACAGCTTCCTGCGCGTCAGACTTTGGCACAACTGGATCAAGCTCGGCTTTGCATCCTGGATACTGGCCCAAGTCGTGCTCATTGGCCTGACAGTCATAGATCCTCGTCTTGCATCAGGTATCGCACGGGCTTCGCTTGCCGGTATCGGCGTGATCGGATCCTTGATGATCACCTATCTGGCGCTTCGCGGTCAGGAGCGGGCAATGTCGCTTGTGCCCACGTGGCTGCTTGTTCTGGTGTGGATTTTCGGCGCCGGTCTGGTGGTTCTCGGTCAGCTCTCGGGCGAGATTGTCGTCTCCGGACTGTTGGCGGGGCTGGTCCTGTTGATCGTGCTCATCGGCTTCACGGTTACGCAATATGCCTTTCGGGGCGGAACACCCTCCTATGGTGGGGCGCCCGGCAATCTGCAGCTGAGCGCGCTTGCGCTGGATGGTTCGGGTGCCGCGATCTGGCAATGGAATATCCCTCGTGGCGAACTCTCTGTGGGGGCCGATGTAGAGGATGCGCTCGGCATGCCGGAAGGCATGCTTGAAGGCAATCTCGATGAATGGCTGCGCCACGTTCATCCGGTGGACCGGGACCGCTTCCGCATGCAGCTCTACTCGCTTCAGGAGAAGGGCGGAGGCGAACTCAACACCGAATTCCGGATGCAGAGGTCGGACGGGTCGTATCTCTGGTTCGAGTTGCGGGCCCATTCCGTCGAAGGAACGATCTCCGATTCCGCGCAACGCTGCGTCGGCCTCATGCGTGACGTCTCGGGTCCCAAACGGACGCAGGAGCGGCTGCTTCACGATGCGGTCCACGACAGCCTGACCGGACTTCCGAACCGGGAGCTGTTTCTTGATCGGTTGAGCGGCGCGGTGATGCGGGCCGTCGAAGGATCGGGTAAACGCCCAACTGTCCTGTTCATTGACATTGACCGCTTCAAGAATGTGAACAAGAGCCTTGGTCTCGTCGTGGGAGACAGCATGCTGTTGACGGTGGCGCGGCGTCTGTCCCGACACCTCAATCCGCAGGACACGATTGCGCGGGTCGGCGGCGATCAATTTGCCGTGCTGATCGTATCGGAGTCCGACCCCCAGCATATTGCATTGCTGTCGGAGCGTATCCGGCGGTCTCTGCGCAGCCCGATGCGCATTTCCGGCAAGGAGATCATCCTGACGGGTTCAATCGGGATCGCCGTGTTTGATGGGCAGCAGCAAAATCCGCTGGACCTTCTCAAGGAGGCGGAAATTGCCATGTTCCGAGCGAAGCAGGCGGGTGCAGACCGGATCGATATCTTTAAAGCCAGCATGCGTGGATCGGATCAGGCCCGGCTTCCGCTCGAAAGCGAGCTGCGGCGGGCCATCGAGCGCAAACAGATCAAGGTCCTTTACCAGCCGATCACCAATCTCGAAGCCAACACGCTCGCCGGGTTCGAAGCGTTGATGCGATGGGACCATCCGAAGCAGGGCCGTTTGAACCCGGACGATTTCGTGGCGATTGCGGAAGAGACAGGTCTTATTGCCGAGTTGGGCGGATATGTGCTCGAACAGGCGGTCAAGCAACTGTCGCGCTGGCAAAAAAGCATGCCTCACTCCGAGGATCCGATCTTTGTGTCGGTCAACGTCTCGAGCAGCCAGCTGTTCCGGCAGGACCTGCTGCAGCAGATTAGAAGTGTGCTGTCACGTGACGCCGTGCCGAAGGAAACCTTGCGTCTGGAGGTTACGGAATCTCTGGTGATGGAGAACCCCGAACAGGCGATCGAGATACTCGGTGTTCTGAGGGAACTGGGCGCGGGGCTTTCGCTCGACGATTTCGGTACGGGCTTTTCGTCGCTCAGCTATCTGCAACGTTTCCCGTTCGACACCATCAAGGTGGACAAGTCTTTCATTCGTGATTCCGCGCGGGAAGGTACGTCGCCGGTCATTCTCCGTTCGATTGTCGCAATGTCGCACGAACTCGGGAAAAAGGTCGTTGCCGAGGGGGTGGAGACATCGGAGGACGCGGACTATCTGCGGTCCATCGGTTGCGAGTATGCGCAAGGGTTCTATTTCGGAGAGCCAATGACGGAAAAGGCCGCGGCTCGTCTTGTCACGGCTCTCTCGAAGGCACTCAAGAAGCAGTCCGCCAGCGCGGCCCGTGCCGCCCGCAAAGCGGTTCCCGCCAAGCCTCCGGCACGTGTGTTGCCGAAACCTGCGGCACCGGCCAAACCCGTGGCGCAATCCAAAGCGGCAACCAGTCCGTCGACAAGCAGGACATCCAAAAGACCCGTCTCGCCGGGCACCCCCGTACCGGCCGGTGGAGCGACGTCGCGTCAGGCGTGACCTGAGTCATTGACGAGACGTCCCGGATCGATACCGATGCGGCGTATCGCGCGTTCATACTTTGAGTCTATGTCAGCGTCAAAAAGCATTGCCGGGTCAGCCGGGCAATGAAGCCAGCCGTTGGACTGGAATTCATTTTCCAGTTGGCCGGGCGCCCAGCCCGCATATCCAAGCGCAAGAAGTGCATCGTCCGGACCGTCGCCCGCCGCGATTGCCCGAAGGATGTCGATCGTTGCGGTCAGGCTGACGCCTTCGTCGATCGGAAGGGTGCTGTCTTCCACATAGTAATCGGAGCTGTGCAGGACGAATCCGCGACCGGGCTCGACCGGTCCGCCGACATGGACGGCCATGGTGTCCAACGACGGCGGGACCTGGATGGCGTCTTCATCCGACAAGATATCCAGTTGCTTCATCAGCTCCGCGAAATTGATGTTGGGTGCACGCTGATTGATGATGATCCCCATGGCTCCGTCTGAGGAGTGGGCGCACAGATAGATGACGGAGCGCGAGAAACGCGGGTCTTCCATCGCCGGCATCGCCACCAGCATCTGTCCATCCAGAAACTGGCTATTCGCGTCTGTTGTTTCTTTCGGATTGTCGGAAGTCATACGTACAAACTAACCTGCGGATTCGGGCCTTGTGAAGAGGTGAGGTAGCTCTCCACATGATTCACACAAGAGTGATGGAGCGTCAGCGTGATTGGCTCGAATTCGCCGGTCACCCAATCTAAACTCCATTGTGCTAATCAATTGTCGTCGGCCATATATGGTTCGGCGCGAGGACCGGAACGTACAGAGTGATGCCGATTCAGCAACCACGAATTTTCGTTCGAAGCGGTGCGGCCGCTGCCATACGCGTGCTGCCGTTTTGTGCAGGAATCGCAGTTGCGATCCCCGCAGTCGCCGGTACGGCGACCTCGTGGATTTCTCAAAATCATGCGGAAACGCGGCTCGTTGCCGACAAGGTGCCTTGGAAAAACAACGAGAAGGCCTTGGTTGCGGGGGTTCAGATCAAGCTCGACAAGGGCTGGAAGACCTATTGGCGTTATCCGGGAGATTCCGGACTGCCTCCAAGTTTTCACTGGACCGGTTCGAAAAACCTCAAAGATGCAAAGGTGCTTTGGCCGGCGCCCCTGCGTTTCCACGATAGCGCGGGAACATCGATCGGATACAAAAATGAGGTTGTGTTTCCGGTTCTGATCGAGCCGGTCAATGCGGGAGAGCCGGTCGACCTGAACCTCAAGATGGAATTCGCGGTTTGCGCGGACATATGCATTCCGGCTGAAGCGGATCTCAAGTTGAAAATCGGAAAAGGCGGCTTCTTCTCACGCAGCTATGCGCCGCTGCTCTCCCGGTATCTCGATCGTGTTCCAACAAAAGAGGCATCGGATGGAACGGCAAAACCAAAGGTAAGCCATACCGAAGCGGAACTGACCGGGAAGACGCCGCATCTCACGGTCGATGCAGATTTTCCTAAAGGATTGAAGGGCGCAGACCTGTTTATCGAGGGGCCGGAAGGGTTCTATCTCGCGCCCGCGGAGGCGGTTGGCAAACAGGGCGACGGGACTTTGCGTTTCAAGGTTGATCTCACAAAGGGCGATGATCCGAAGGACCTGAAGGGAAAGACGGTCACCGTAACGCTGGTATCCGATGCAGGACAGGCCGAGACATCCTGGCAAATCGAATAACCTTCATCCCGGATCGACGCGATAACCTCACAAATGGCAGAGCTCTTGTCCTGCACAAGCAGCTTGGCGCGTTGCTGTCGTGCCGATATGGTACCGGCCAAAATTCGAGTAACCTTGGAGAGGTGAAGTCATGACGATCAAGGTCGGCGACAAATTACCGGAAGCAACATTCAAAGTCCTGACCGACGACGGTCCGACGGACATGACCACATCGGACGTGTTTTCCGGCAAAAAGGTTGTCGTGTTCGCCGTGCCGGGCGCATTTACGCCAACATGCAATGCCCTGCACGTGCCGAATTTTCTCGGACATCTCGACGCATTGTCCCAGAAGGGCGTCGATACGGTGGCCTGTATCTCCGTGAACGATATGTTTGTCATGAAGGAGTGGGCGAAGAGCACGGCGGCCCTTGGCAAGATCCTGTTCCTTTCCGACGGCAATGCAGACTTCACGAAGGCCGTGGGTCTTGACTTCGACGCATCGGGTAACGGGCTGGGTATTCGCTCGAAGCGCTACGCAATGGTCGTTGATGATGGTGTTGTCACGGTGCTCAACGTCGAGGACGTTCCCAAAACAGTCGAGGCGTCTTCGGCGGAGAACATTCTCGCAGCTCTCTAGCGGCTACTGATAAGGAGCCATGCCTTCACGGGCGAGCGCGTCTGCGCGTTCGTTTTCCGGATGTCCGGCATGGCCCTTCACCCAGTGCCAGCGCACATCATGTGGCGCCCGCGCGGCTTCAAGCTGTTCCCAAAGGTCCGCGTTCTTGACGGGTTTCTTGTTCGCGGTGCGCCAACCGTTCCGCTTCCAGTTCTCAATCCAGCTGGTAATTCCGTCGCGCAGGTAATTTGAGTCCGTGTGGAGGTCGATGCTGCAGGGTTTCTTGAGAGCGTTCAGGGCTTCGATCGCCGCGGTCAGTTCCATCCGGTTGTTGGTGGTCTCGGGCTCCCCGCCCTTGAGTTCTTTCTCATGGCCGCCATGGATCAGGATCGCGCCCCAGCCGCCAGGTCCGGGGTTTCCCGAGCACGCGCCGTCAGTATAGATCACTACCGTTTTCTGTGATGTCACCGTTTATTCCCCCAGGCCGTATTCGCGTGTTGACGCAACGCTGCGATGAAAGCGCAACTTGCGCACATATTCGTTCGGGTCTTTTGGCCGAACCAGCGCCTCCGCCGATGTGTTGAGCCAGTCGTAGACACGTGTCAGAAGAAAGCGCATCGCTGCGCCGCGCGCCAGCATTGGCAGTACATCGAATTCCTCTTTTGAAAATGGCCGCATCTCCGTATAGGAGCGCAACAATGCCCGCGCTTTTGTGATGTTGAAGGCCGCGTCAGGTTCAAAGCACCAAGCGTTCAGGCAAATGGCGATGTCGTATGCGAGCGCGTCGTTGCACGCGAAATAGAAATCGATCACCCCGGAGATGTTACGCCCGAGAAAGAACACGTTGTCGGGAAACAGGTCGGCATGAATCACGCCCTGCGGCAGGTCACGCGGCCATTCCGCTTCCAGGGTTTTGAGTTCGCGCCCAAGCTCGTCATAAAGTCCATCTGCGATCTCGTCCGTCCGTTTCCCGCTGGCTTCATAAAGAGGTCGCCATCCTCCGACCGAAAGGGCGTTCGGCCGTGACATTGCAAACCCCTGACCGGAGAGGTGCAGTTTTGCGAGGGTGGCGCCAAGTGCTGCGCAATGTTCTGCCGAGGGTCGGCGTATCCATAGCCCTTCGAGAAAAGTAATGATTGCAGCGGGCCGACCGGCGATTTCCCGCAGCATTCGGCCTTCACGATCACGAACCGGCACCGGGCACGCCAGTCCTGATGCGGACAGATGTTCCATGAGCCCGAGAAAGAACGGCAGATCCTCTTCCTTCACGCGTTTTTCATAAAGGGTGAGGATATGCGGTCCGGCCTCCGTATGAATGAGATAATTGGTGTTCTCCACGCCTTCGGCAATGCCCTTGAACGAAAGGACATTGCCCAGATCGTAGTCGGCAATGAAAGCCGAGAGCTCCTCGTCGGAGACTTCCGTGTAGACAGCCATATGGCTTAATCTGACTCGCGCAACTGGCGCGGCAGCTTGAAGGCGACATTCTCGTCCGCGGTCGAGACATTTTCGACCGTGGTGTCGAAGCGCTTGGAAAATGCGCCGATCATCTCGTCCACAAGAATCTCCGGTGCCGATGCCCCGGCGGTGATCCCGAGTGTCTTGACGTCACGGAAGTCGTTCCAGTCGATCTCGTCGGCGCTTTGCAGCAAAGTTGCATGCGGACATCCGGCCCGGATTGCAACCTCGACGAGCCGTTTCGAATTCGAACTGTTGGGTGCACCGACAACGATCAGCCGGTCGCAGTGCGGCGCAATGTTCTTGACTGCGGCCTGACGGTTTGTGGTGGCGTAGCAGATGTCTTCCTTGTGCGGCCCGACGATGTCCGGGAAGCGCTGCCGCAATGCGTCGACGATTTCCTGCGTATCGTCGACTGAAAGCGTGGTCTGTGTGATATATGCCAGTTTGGCAGGATCCTGAGGCCGGAATGTTTCCACTTGCGCGACGGATTCGATCAGCTTGACGACACCCTCCGGGAGCTGGCCCATGGTGCCAACGACTTCCGGATGTCCGGCGTGGCCGATCAGGATGATCTCCAGGCCCTTCTTGTGATGGCGTTCGGCCTCGACATGAACCTTGGACACCAGCGGGCAGGTCGCGTCCAGGAAGAACATGTTCCGCTTTTCTGCATTTTCCGGAACCGACTTGGGAACTCCGTGTGCGGAAAAGACAACCGGCGCCTCCGTTTCCGGAATTTCGTCCAATTCTTCCACGAATATGGCCCCCTTTTCGCGAAGAGAATCGACGACATATCGATTGTGAACAATCTCGTGCCGGACATAGACAGGAGCACCATATTTTTCGAGCGCAAGCTCAACGATTTGCACGGCACGGTCGACACCGGCACAAAAGCCGCGCGGGGCCGCGAGCAGAATCGTCAAGGTCCGAACAGTGGACGGATTCGCGTCACGGCGGGAAAACTGCTTGCTCTGAATCTCGTTCATCCGACCATCGGTCCTGAATTTCAACGGTTTTCCAAGCCGTTGCGGCTAATTGCATTGTTAGATAAGTTCAGGATCACTATCACATCAAAACGCAGTATAAGACGTATGGCACGCGACAGCATATAGATGCTGGTGCATGGGGAGTGTCAAGACAGTGAACGGGGGCGTGTTGAAAGTCTGTAGTCCAGTCATGGTGCGGTACATGTGCCGAACGGTCGCGGTTTTCGTGGCGGTTTCCGTCATGTCGGGTTGCGGCGTGTCCCAGATCACGTCTCCCTTCCGGTCCAAGGAAAAGCGGCAGGACTGGGAGCCGGTCGTAAATGAGGCGAGGCTGCTTGAAGCTGCGCGGTCCGATACGCCGGGGGTCAGCATCGAGACGGCCATTACGGGATGTCCAAAATTCATTATCTGGCCCCGCGACAGGCTTCTCACGGTCTATGACGTGGGACGTGCGGGTGACGGGCTCGCAATCCAGTATCGCGGCGAAATCACCAAGACCGCCCGTGAATGCCAGATTCAACCGAACCAGGTCACCATCAAGTACGGCTTTGCCGGAAGGGTGCTGCTTGGACCGCGCGGTCGTCCGGGCCCGGTGCGGCTGCCGGTCAAGGTTCATCTAACGGACCGCGAGCGCAATATCATCGCGACCCAGAAGCTGGTCGTCGACGTTACGATCCCGGCCGATAAGCCGGTCGGCTACTTTTCTACCGTGCGCGAGACGACATTTCCGATTGAACCCGGCGTACCGCCGGGAGATTACAAGCTGTTTGTGGCCTTCGACCGGCAAACTCCGGGAACGGGATAGGACGTAGGAGCCAGATAGTCCTGTTCAAAAGGTTGAGTTGACTCGCCCGGAAGACCACTTATCATTCGAGCGCACTGCCTAAGGGCAGTGAACATATGCCCAGACGACCTCAGCGGGAGAGACCGGTTCCACCGGCGCCGAAGGAGCAACAGCCTCGGAAACTCTCAGGCAAAAGGACCGCAAGGGGGATGGCACTCTGGAAAGCGGCCGGCAGCCGTAAGGCCCGGCTCACCGAAGGGGATAGGCGTGCGGGAAAATTGTCCCGCTGGTGAAATCTCTCAGGTTCCGTGACAGAGGAGGCGCTTCTCGAGTTCGCGCTCGGGTGGTGTTTTGACTGTCGAGTCCTGAGAGGAGCGCCCGTGACGCAAGGTTCTGAAGCTGCTGAGACACTGAAACGGACACCGTTGTACGACCTTCACGTCGAACTCGGCGCGAAGATGGTACCGTTCGCAGGATACGAGATGCCGGTGCAATATCCGCTCGGTGTCCTCAAGGAGCATCTGCACACGCGCTCCAAAGCGGGATTGTTCGACGTTTCGCATATGGGGCAGGCATTCGTTCAGGGCCCCGATCACGCTACGACCGCGGCGGCGCTTGAAGCGCTCGTGCCCGGTGAAATCGCCAAACTCGGTCTCGGTCGCCAGCGCTATACGATGCTGCTCAATGCGACCGGTGGAATCCTCGATGATCTGATGGTTACGCGGTCCGTTTCCGAAGCGGATGACGGACGGCTGATGCTGGTCGTCAATGCGGCCTGCAAGGATGCCGACTACGCGCACATGAATGCGCATCTCGACGGCAACGTCACACTGGAACCGGTCGAGGACCGCGCGCTTGTCGCGTTGCAGGGGCCAACCGCAGCGGCGGTTATGGCCAAATGGTGCCCTCAGGCCGCTGACATGGGCTTCATGACCGCATCGAGTGCAGAATTCGACGGTATCGACTGCCATATCAGCCGTTCCGGCTATACCGGCGAGGACGGTTACGAAATTTCCATCGCCGCGGACAAGGTGGAGCAGCTGGCGCGGACGCTGCTGTCGCACGATGATGTGGAGGCGATCGGATTGGGAGCCAGAGATTCCCTCAGGCTGGAAGCCGGGCTGTGCCTTTACGGTCACGATATCGATGAAACAACATCTCCGGTCGAAGCCGACCTGGTCTGGTCGATGAGCAAGCGCCGCCGCGAGGAAGGCGGATTTCCGGGAGCGGATCGTATCCAGGGGGAACTTCGCGACGGACCAAGCCGTTTGCGCGTCGGCATCAAACCGGACGGAAGGGCTCCGGCACGTGAGGGAGCCGAGATCGTCGATGGGGACGGCAAGACAATTGGAAGCATCACGAGTGGTGGTTTTGGCCCGAGCGCTGAAGGCCCGGTCGCGATGGGCTATGTGGAGAGCGTCCACGCAACGCCCGGCAGTCAGATCGGACTGATGGTTCGTGGCGAAGCGCGCCCCGCGCGCGTCGTAGAACTGCCGTTCGTACCGCACCGCTACTACAGAAAATCAAAATGAGAGGGGAGTAACATGGCTGAGACCAAATATATGGAGAGCCACGAATATATTCGGCTCGATGGAGATGTCGGTGTCGTCGGGATATCGAAATATGCCCAGGAGCAGTTGGGCGATGTCGTATTCGTCGAACTTCCGGAAACGGGCAAGACCGTTTCCAAAGGGGATGAAGCGGCGGTGGTCGAATCGGTGAAAGCGGCGTCCGAGGTTTACGCTCCGGTATCGGGAGAAATCGTCGAGGCAAATAGCGAACTTGAAGCCAATCCCGGCCTCGTGAACGAGGACCCGGAGGGCAAGGCATGGTTCATGAAAATCAAGCTCTCCGACAAAGGGGAACTTGACACTCTGATGGACGCGGACGCCTATGACAAATTCGTAGAGGAACAGGGCTGATGCGTTATCTGCCGCTGACCGATGCCGACCGCAAGGCAATGCTGTCGTCGATTGGTGCCAATTCGATCGATGATCTGTTTGCCGACATTCCGGAGAATGTACGTCTGAGCGAACCGCTCGACCTGCCGCGCAGGGCCGGTGAATTGGAAGTTGAACGCCGGCTTAGCGCCATGGCTGCAAAGAACACGGCGGCATCGTCCGCGCCGTTCTTTGTCGGCTGCGGAGCGTATAAGCATCATGTGCCCGCGAGCGTCGACCATCTGATCCAGCGATCCGAGTTCCTGACCGCCTACACCCCTTACCAGCCAGAGGTTTCCCAGGGCACGTTGCAATATCTGTTCGAGTTCCAGACTCAGGTGGCGTTGTTGACAGGCATGGAGGTCGCGAACGCATCGATGTATGACGGGTCGACCGGGTGCGGCGAGGCCGTCCTCATGGCGCACCGTCTTACCCGACGCTCCAAAGCTGTATTGTCGGGCGGCTTGCACCCGCAATATCGCGACATCGTTCAAACGCTCGGCGATCTGACCGATGAGTCTGTTAACGCGCTGCCGGCGGACCCTGACGGTACGGAAGACATAATCGCCGCGATCGACGACGAGGCGGCGTGTGTCGTCGTGCAGTGCCCGGACGTGTATGGCCGCATTCGCGATCTCACGCCGATTGCGGCGGCGGCGCATGAGAAAGGTGCGCTGCTCATTGCGGTGGTGACCGAGATCGTATCGCTTGGCGCACTCAAGCCGCCCGGCGAAATGGGCGCGGATATTGTCGTTGCAGAAGGCCAGTCGATCGGCGTTGGATTGAACTTCGGCGGTCCGTATGTCGGATTGCTCGCGACGCGGCAGAAGTTCATCCGGCAGATGCCGGGGCGGGTGTGCGGCGAGACGGTCGACGCCAATGGAAAGCGTGGCTTCGTTCTGACGCTTTCGACCCGCGAGCAGCATATTCGTCGCGAGAAGGCGACCAGCAATATCTGCACGAATTCAGGGCTTTGTGCGCTGGCCTTTACAATCCATCTGTCTCTGCTCGGCGAGGCCGGGTTGATGCGGCTCGCGCGCATCAACCACGCAAATGCGGTGGCGCTTGCCGACGCGTTGTCGGCCATAGACGGCGTGGAACTGATCACGGATTCCTTTTTCAACGAGTTCACCATCCGGGTTCCGGGCAAGGGCGTAGACGTTATCGAATCCCTCGCGCAGAAGGGTGTTCTTGGCGGCGTGCCGGCATCGCGCTTGGCGCCCGAGCAGGAAGGAATTGACGATCTGGTTATCGTCGCCGCGACGGAAGTAAACACGGACGAGGATCGCGACGCCTATGTCGGTGCGCTGAAGGAGGTGTTGTCATGAGCATGAACCGAGGTGGCCGTCCCACATCGGCGCAAGGTGGCGGCACGGCCGACCATCCGACCTTCACCGGCAATAAGGCATTGCAGATCGAGGAGCCTTTGCTTTTCGAAGTCGGTGATGTCAGCAAAACCGGTGTCGATTTGCCCGAGCCGCCAGAAGGCGAAAGCCGGCTCGGCGGTTTCGAACGCCAGGACATCGGACTGCCCGGACTCACCGAGCCCGAGACGATGCGCCACTATGTGCGTTTGAGCCAGAAGAACTTCGCCATCGATGCAGGCATCTACCCGCTCGGGTCCTGCACCATGAAGCACAATGCCCGATTGAACGAGAAGATGGCCCGGTTACCCGGTTTCGGTGACATTCATCCGCTCCAGCCGGAGAGCACCGTGCAGGGCGCACTCGAACTCATGCACACGCTGGCCGCCTGGCTTCTCGAGATGACGGGCATGGCCGGGGTTGCGCTTTCGCCCAAGGCAGGCGCCCACGGCGAGTTCTGCGGCATGGCGGCGATCAAGGCGGCGCAACTTGCCAAGGGCGATGCGCGCTCGGTGGTGCTGGTGCCTGAATCCGCCCATGGCACGAACCCGGCGACGGCCGCATTGCTCGGCTACAGCGTGCGCGATATCCCGGCCCGCGAGGACGGCACGGTCAGTCCCGACGCGGTGCGCGAGGTTATCGGGCCGGATGTGGCCGGCATCATGCTGACCAACCCGAACACGTGCGGGCTCTTCGAACGCGATATCGTTGCCATTGCCGACGCCGTTCACGAAGCGGGAGCTTACTTTTACTGCGACGGTGCCAACTTCAATGCCATTGTCGGCAAGGCGCGACCCGGTGACCTCGGTGTCGACTGCATGCACATCAATCTGCACAAGACCTTCTCAACGCCCCACGGCGGAGGAGGGCCCGGGTCCGGGCCGGTTGTGTTCTCGAAAGCTCTCGCTACCCATGCTCCCGTTCCCTATGTGGTTCAGGACGGCGATACCTACGCACTCGTCGAGACCGCCGAGGCGGCGAAAGGCGAGGAGCCGTTCGGCCGCCAGACCGCATTTCACGGGCAGATGGGAATGTTCGTCCGCGCGCTCAGCTATATGATGAGCCATGGGTCGGACGGTATGCGCCAGGCATCCGAAGACGCGGTGCTCAATGCGAACTATATCCGGGGCGGGTTGCGCGATGTGATGACCCAGCCGTTCGGCGATCAGGTTTGCATGCACGAGGTCTTGTTTGACGACACGTTCCTGAAGAATACCGGTGTCACGACGCTGGATTTCGCCAAGGCGATGATCGATGAGGGCTTTCACCCGATGACCATGTACTTCCCGTTGGTCGTGCATGGTGCGATGTTGATCGAGCCGACGGAATCGGAATCGAAAGCCAGTCTTGATCAATTCATCGCAACGCTTCGGGATCTGACGCGGGCAGCCAAGGAGGGCGACACGGACCGCTTTACCGGTGCGCCCTATCATGCGCCGCTCGCACGTCTGGACGAGACACGCGCCGCGCGTCAACCGATCCTGCGCTGGTCGCCGGAGCGGCCGGCAGAAGCGGCGGAATAGAAAACACCTGATAGGGAGGGCAAACCGGGTTAGTTCAGTTTGCCCTTCAGATCCTTGATGGATTGATCGACGAGCTTCTTCGAAGCCGCAGGCGTCATCTTTTTCTCAATGATCTGCTCCGCGGCGGCGATGGCGACATTGACCGCCGTGGTGCGCACTTCGCCAACTGCCTGTTCTTCCGCGCGGGCGATTTTTTCCTCAGCCAGTTTCATCCGGCGCTCAAGGGTTGTCTTGAGGGTCTCTCGCGTTTCGGCGGCGAGCGCCTCGGCCTCTTCTTTGGCCAGCGTGATGATGGATTCGGCTTCCTTTTCCGCCGTGCGCTGCTTGCGTTCATACTCTGCAAGCTTCGTCTGGGCTTCCTCGCGCAACTTGCGCGCTTCCTCAAGCTCAAGCCGGATCAGCTCCGCGCGGTCGTCGAGGATTTTAGCGACCTTGCCGGGGACCTTGAAATACATGATCAGCAGAACGAAGCCGACGAACGACGCGGCAACCCAAAATTCCGGCGTGGATAGAATACCCATTCACCTGCCTCCTAGCTGGCGAGCGCCTTCGAAACGGCCTTGTTGACTTCAGCCTTGGTCAGCTTTCCGCCGACCAGTTCCTTGACAATGGTCTCGGCAGCACCCGATGCCACGTCACTGAGGTTGGCAATGGCGGCTGTCTTGGCGTCCGCAATGGCCTTCTCAGCTTCATCGGCCTTCTTGGCGATTTGCTTTTCCACTTCGGCCTTTTCCGCCTCGACCTCGCGTGAAAGCGCTTCACGCGTTTCCTGGGCGATCGCGTGGGCCCGTGCCCGTGCCTCGGCGAGAGCCTGCTCATAGGCTGCAATCGCCTCGTCGGTACTCTGCTTGAGTTGCTCCGCCTCGTCGAGATCCGATGCGATGCGATCCCGCCGTTCCTCGATCACGGTGGCAATGCGCGGCAACGCGACACGCGCCATGACGATGTACAGCGTGATGAAGGTGATCGCGAGCCACATCAATTGCGGTGCGAAGTCCAGCAGTTCGAGTTGGGGCATTGTCTATGCTCCCCGGGTCCGCATCCGCCAGGTTGGCAAATGCGGCATCGGTTCAATCAGGCAGTGACGTACCGCCTAAAACACGAAGAGGATGATCAGCGCGACCACGAGGCCGAACAGGCCGGTGGCCTCGGCAAGAGCAAAGCCGAGAAGCAGGTTGGCGAACTGACCCGGCGCGGCGGACGGGTTGCGAAGCGCGCCTGAAAGATAGTTGCCGAAGATTGTGCCGATGCCGATGCCGGCGCCCACGAGGGCGATGGAGGCGAGGCCTGCGCCAATGAGTTTTGCTGCTGCTGGATCCATAGTCGTTTCTCCTTAAGCGGATATGAGGATTATTCTCTTTGCGTGAAGGTCAGTGATGCATGTGAAGCGCATCATTCAGGTAAATACAGGTCAGGATCGCGAACACATAGGCCTGGAGGAAGGCTACGAGAATTTCAAGGCCGGTGAAGGCGACCATGAAGGCGAGCGGCGCCCATCCGCCGATAACGCCAAGGCCGACGACGAAAGCACCGAAGACCTTCAACATGGTGTGTCCCGCCATCATGTTGGCAAACAGCCGAACCGAGAGGCTGACGGGTCGCGTGAGGTAGGAAATGACCTCGATGACGACGAGGAGGGGGAGCAGCGCTACCGGCACGCCTGACGGCACGAAGAATTTGAGAAAGCCGATACCGTGTTTGGCAAAGCCGATGATTGTCACCCCGATGAACACGACGGCGGCCATGGCAAAGGTGATGATGATGTGACTGGTGACGGTAAACGAGTAGGGCAGCATCCCCAGCATGTTGCAGAAGAGGATGAACATGAAGAGCGTGAAGACGAAGGGGAAATAGCGCTGACCGCCCGACCCCACATTGTCGCGCACCATGTTTGCTACGAATTCGTATGAAATTTCCGCCACGGACTGCATGCGTGTGGGAACCAGTGCGCGCCCGCGCATGCCGAAGATGGTGAGGAATATAACGCACATGGCGGCAAGCACCATGAACAGCGAGGAGTTGGTGAACGAGGCGTCAAGACCGAACACGTCCAGCTCGACCAGACGCTTGATCTCGAACTGGTGCATCGGGTCCGGCATACCGCCGCCGCCATGTCCGCCTGTGCTTTCAGCCACTGAAGTCCCCCATTATCCGCTATCGCCTTTCGATCCCGGATTTTTTGTTGCGGCAGTCTCCTGAGCTTCTGCCTGCATCTGCAGCGCGGTGCGGATCACATTCCAGATCCCGGCAGCCGCGCCGAGTATGAAAAAGATCAGCAGAAACACAGGCGATGAATCAAACCACCTGTCCAACTGCCACCCAATGAACCCGCCGACAACAAGTCCGGCTATAAGTTCGCTGGCGATCCGGAACGCAGTTCCCATTGCACTTCCGCGAGCCTTGGCACCTTCCGGCGCTTCCTGCTCTTCGGCTCTCCGTGCACGATCAAGGCGTTCATCAAAATCCGCCTGCCAGCTCTCGCGCGACCGGTCTCTTTCGATCCGGTTACGCCCGCGATCTTTGCCGCCGGCCTTGGCAGATTTCGCCATGGGTGCACATGCCCAATAAGACAGCATTCCCGACCCCTAGCGGAGGTCCAGAACCGCGCGCACCATAGTTTGGGCCTCAGGGTGTGTCAAGAACCGCAATGGCAGTGCTAAGCTCATGATTTCATTCGACTTATAAGGCTGCGGCAATCAGCCATAGGGGGTACCCGAAGGTTCACCCGCCCGAGCGCCGGATCATCCAGCGTCGCGATACTGCTCGGCGGTCTCCAGATCGACGGAAACGAGCTGGCTTACCCCGCGCTCGGCCATGGTCACACCGAACAATCTATCGACGCGCGCCATGGTCATCGGATGGTGGGTGATGATCAGGAACCGCGTATCGGTGGACTTGCTCATTTCCTCCATCATCTTGCAGAAGCGCTCCACGTTCGTGTCGTCCAGCGGAGCGTCGACCTCGTCAAGCACACAGATGGGTGAGGGGTTGGTGAGGAAGACCGCGAAGATCAGCGCCATGGCCGTCAGGGCCTTTTCACCACCTGACAGCAGGGTCAGCACCTGGGGTTTCTTGCCCGGCGGGCGTGCCAGGATTTCCAGACCGGAATTGAGTGGATCGTCGCTCTCGATGAGTTGCAGCTCCGCTTCGCCGCCACCAAAGAGCGTCTTGAAAAGACGCTGGAAATGATCATTAACCTCGTCAAAGGCATCGAGCAGCCGCTTGCGCCCCTCACGGTTGAGCTTCGCAATGCCCTGGCGTAACCGGGCAATGGCTTCCTCGAGGTCTTCCTGCTCGGTAGCCATGTCCGTGAGCTGTTGCTCGATTTCGCCCACCTCATCTTCCGCAGCCAGATTGACGCCGCCAAGTCGTTCCCGGTCCGCCTTGAGGCGCGACACCTTGGCGTCCAGTTCATCGAGGGGTGGCAATTCCGCATCGGGTTCTATCTCGGCAATGGACAGGCATTCATCCGGTGCGCATTCGAGCTGTTCGGAAATCATCCGAGCCTGCTCGGCCCGGCGTTCCCGGGAGGCTTCGAGCCGGGCTTCCACCCGTGCGCGTTCCTCCCGTGTTTCAGACAGGCTCGATTGCGCCTCACGCATCGTCTTCTCGCGTTCACGCAGAAGCGTATCGGCGCTTGCCAGTGCATCGGCTGCGTCATTGCGCTCGGATTCGGCCTTGGTGATTTCGTCGAGCAGACGTTTGCGCCTGTCGGCGATTTCCGTCGGCAGATCGCCAAACGTTTCAACTTCACCCCGGGTCTCGTCGAACCTGTCCCTCAGGGTTTCGATCTGTTGCGACGCGCTATCCCGGCGCTCATTCCATTTTTCGAGTTCGACGGCAATCGATGCCATGCGGTCACGGCGGATTTGCTGTTCGCGTTCAATGCTGTCGAATTTCGAGCGGGCCTCGGCGTGGCTCGCGCGTTTTCCACCGACAAGTTCGATCTGGCTCTCGCGTTGCTCAGCCAAAGCGGTATCGGATGACAGTGCATCGAACGCCTGTTGCGCAGTCTGAACCGTTTCCGCTGCTTCCTCGAGCGCCTCACGGGTACGGGTCCGCGCTTCGGCAAGCGCTGCGAGTTCCTTGTTCGACGCAAGGGCATCCTGTTCGGCGGCGGCAAGCGCATCGCGCGCCGAGCCGAGTTCCGCCTGAACCGCTCTCCAGGCGCTGGTCGCGTCTGCGTCGGCGATCTCCGCTTCTGTCAAACGTTCGCTGAGTTCGGCGAGTTTCTTTTCCGCCTCCTCGGCCTTCTTGCGCGCCGCTTCCGCTTCGGCGCCCAGGCCGTCCAGACGATTGCGCTCCGACAAGCGCTTGGCGGCGGGCGTCGGCGCATCGGCGGCGGCCGCATACCCGTCCCAGCGCCACAGGTCGCCTGCCTTGGATACCAGCCGCTGACCCGGTTTCAGGTCAGTCTGCAGCATAGCGCCCTGTGCCGCTTCGACGACGCCGATCTGCGCGAGCCGGCGGGCGAGGGATCTGGGTGCGGAAACATACCGGCTCAACGGCTCGGTTCCAGCAGGCAATGCCGGGTCAGCGCCCCCGGAGCCCAGCAAGCTCCAGTGCGCAGGGGCCTGGGTATCGTCGGAGGCATCGAGATCGTCACCCAGCGCTGCACCCAGCGCCAACTCATAACCGGGCTCAACCCGAGTCTCACCGAGCACGGGTGTCCATTGAACATCGTCGGCAGGCTTCAACAGCTTGGCGAGTGTCTGGGCCTCGGTTTCAAGCTCCTGCGCGCGGATCCGTTCCGTCTTTGCCTGTTCACGGATATCGCGTTCGCGCGCACGCACATTGGCGAGGGCTTCCTCGGCCCGAAGCGCGTCCCCCTCCTGCGTGGTTGCCTGCTCGGAAAGCGCGCTCACCTTTTCCCGCAATGCGGCAATTTCCTCCGCCGTGTCCCCGGTTTGTTCGAGTTGCTGCAGTCGCGTCTTTTCATCTTCGTTGCGCGCCTCAAGCCGTTCGATCCGTTCCTGGCCCGAGAGAAGCGTCGCCGTCAGCTGCTCGCGTTCCGCACGCAGCCGTTCGACCCGGCTCGTCAGTTCGGTGAGGGCTTCTTCCTCGCGCTCGAGTTCTCCGGCGTGCTTGTCCATCTCTTCACGGGCAGCCTGTGCCGCCTGCGACGCGTCCGGCGCATCGGCAAGGTCCTGCTGTTCCCTGGCGAGCTGATCCAGGGCGTCCTTTGCTTCCTGCTCGCGGTCGCGTTCACGCTCGAGGTCGCCTTCAAGCTGTGTCAGGCGATCCTCCAGTTCCTGCTTGCGCGCTTCGGTACGTTGTTCTTCTTCGTCGAGTGCCTCGCGTTCCACGGTCAGACGATGAAGAACCGCCGCCCGGGTGGCTTCATGGTCGCGCAGCGGCTGCATGGCATCCGCGGCTTCTGTGTGTTCGCGAATGGATTGTGCTTCGTCCTGTGTGAGTTTGGCGACTGAGCGTACAGCCTCTTCAAGTGCCGTTTCTTCCGTGTCGACCTGCTCGCATGCAGCCTTCCAGCGCAAATGATGCTGCAGCGCTTCGCTTTTGCGGATATCGCCCGATATTTCCTTGTAGCGCCGCGCCTGACGGGCCTGCCGTTTCAGGCTGTTCAACTGGGTCTTGAGCTGGCCTTTGAGGTCCTGAAGCCGCTCCAGGTTGCTTTCCGCGCCCTTGAGGCGCAGTTCCGCTTCATGCCGGCGGCTGTGGAGACCGGCGATACCCGCCGCATCCTCAAGAATGCGCCGGCGCTCCTGCGGTTTGGCGTTGACGATTTCACCGATGCGACCCTGGCGAACCAACGCGGGTGACCGGGCGCCGGTGGCGGCGTCCTCGAAAAGCAGCCTCACGTCACGTGCGCGGACATCCTTGCCGTTGATACGGAAAGCCGAACCCGCTTCGCGCTCGATGCGGCGTGTGACTTCCAGTTGGTCAGCGTCGTTGAATTCGGCCGGGGCCTTCCGCTCGGAGTTGTCGATGAAGATGCTGACCTCGGCCATATTGCGGGCCGGGCGGTTCTGCGTGCCGGCGAAGATGACGTCGTCCATGGCGGCACCGCGCATGCTCTTGTGCGAGGTCTCGCCCATGACCCAGCGCAGCGCTTCCAGCAGGTTCGACTTGCCGCAGCCGTTCGGGCCGACCACGCCGGTCAGTCCCGGTTCGACCAGCAATTCGACCGGTTCGACGAACGATTTGAAACCCAGCAATCTGAGGCGTGAAATTTTCACGGATCGGCTTCCCCACTTTTGCGCCAGTGCCGCCAACAATGCTGTCGATCCGCCTAAGTCAGCGAATCACTTAGCGATTATGGGATAAACTACGGCTGGCGGACAGATTTTCGACAGCAAAATAATGCGGCCTATGTGGTCTGTGGACCGATCATGGCAACGAGCTCTTCGTATGTCAGATCGCCGCGCTTCTTCTTGCCGTTAACAAAGAATGTTGGAGTACCGGTGACACCAAGTTCACGACCGCGTTGTTTCACGGTGCGCAGGCCTTCCTCGATTTCCTTGTTGTTCAGGCAGGCATCGAACGCCTGGCGGGTCATGCCGGTCTGCGACGCCACCTTGTAGATCGCGTCGGGACGGACTTCCTGCGACACCCAAACCTTCTGCTGCTTCAGGAACTTGTCGAACAGCACGAAATAGTCTTTTGCGGGCGCGCACCGTGTAACGATCGCTGCCGTGCCGGCGGATCGGCCAATCGGAAATTCCCGCACGATCCACCGGACCTTTCCCGTGTCGATCAGTTCCTTTTTGACCCGCGGATACACATTCACATGGAACTTCCGGCAGAACGGGCAGGTGAGAGACGCGTATTCGATGATGGTGGTGGGCGCGTTCGGATTGCCGAGTGACTTTTCGCCCAAGGGGCCGGGTTTCATCAGCTCGGCAAGAACCGGCGACCCGTCTGCATTCAGAGGCCCTGCCTGGGCGCGAGGGCGCGATCCTCCGCCCGCGCAGCCGGCAAGTCCGCCTGCGCTCGCGGCCAGAAGTCCGCTCATGAAAACTCGCCGGTCCATCAACACCGGACTCCCCCGATATCACGGCGTTCGTGTCGCGTTTACGCGGTCATACCGCGTGAACTTCAACCGCCAAGATAAGGCTCCATTGCCTTTTCAAGGTCGGCCAGACTGTTGCCGCCTTCAAGCTTTTTGCCATTCACAAAGACTGTCGGCGTGGAGTTTACACCAAAATCTTCGTTGCCGCGCTTCCGCGTAGCCTCGATGTGGTCAATGACTTCCTTGTTCCGCAGGCAGGCATTGAAAGTGTCCTTGGTGAAACCAGCCTGTTGCGCCATCTTGAACAGCCGCTCAGCCGGGTTTCCCTCGCCGCGCGCCCATGTGGCCTGGCTTTTGTAGAGCGCAGAAACGAAGGGAAAGAATTTGTCGGGGCCGGCGCAACGTGCCAGCGCAGCCGCTGCAAAAGCGATTCGGTCGAGGGGAAACTCACGGATGATGTAACGCACCTTGCCCGTCTTCACATACTTCTCCTTCAGCCCCGGAACGGTGTGCTGATGAAAATTGGCGCAGTGGGGGCACGTCAGCGAGGAATATTCGACAATTGTGACCGGCGCATCCTCCGAGCCCATGGCGTTCTCCGGCATCGCACCCGGTTTCATGAATTTGGCGACGTCTTCCTGCGCCCATGCACGGTCAGCGGTGTCTGAAAGCAGGAAATGGGGGATGCCGCTGGCGGTCACAACGAACGCACCGAGGCCAAGTCCCACCAGACTGCGACGCGACATGTGATGCCGACCGATAATTTTTGTCTCTGACAAGGCTCTACTCCTTAAATTGACCGCAGGAATTAACGCCGGAAACGCCGTTCAACTGCGCAAATTGGCATTGTTGCCGTGAATATAACAAGAATGTGGAATTGTTCACTCAAAAGGACGTGTGTTTTCGCGAGCAAATGTCATTTGCCGCTTACTTGATACGCCCGCTTAGTCGCGCAAGTGCGAAGCGCAGCCCCTCATCTGCAATGTCCGCATCCAGAGGAGCCGGATCGGGAACATGATCTTCCGGTTCCGCCTCCAGCTTCCGGTCTTGCCGGACAGGCCCCTGAACGAGACGAAGATCGGAGACCGCGCGATACCCGAAATACACATTTATCCGCTCAAGGATCTGGGGCGCGACATGCTGGATTTCAACAGCCCGGGGGCCTTCCACCCGCAGCACAAGGGTTGCGCCGACACCGCGTGCATTCTTGAAGCCCCGCGGCGCAAGCTGATCTTCCGGTCGCGGTTCCGCCCCTCGCGGCCAGACGAGCCGTTCCGGCGCGGTGATGGATCCGTAGTCCGCACCCATGATGTCGGGCCAGTCGGCGAGAAGGTCTGCCGACGGAAAGCCGTGCTTCTCGAATGCGGCGCGTGCGACTTTCGGCACATACGCACCGATTGCCTTTGCCCGATGGCCGGACTTCCGCCGGTTTGCGAAGCGGTTTGGTTTTTCCGGTGGATTGCTCATGCCTGTGCCGTCATTGACGGTTTTTCAGAAGGAAGGATGCATTAGCATAGCCGACTCGGCACGATGAGGCGGAGCACATTATGTCGCCAGAGGAAAACATGTCGAAAACGCACGCAGGTACATTTCCGGTCGATGACCTGCTCGCGTGGTACGACACCACACACAGAAAGCTGCCCTGGCGCGCGCCACTAGGCGAGATTTCAGACCCTTATCGTGTCTGGCTCAGCGAAATCATGCTCCAGCAGACCACGGTCAAGGCGGTGGCGCCTTACTATGCAAAGTTCCTGGAAACATGGCCGACCGTCAAGGCACTGGCGGCTGCGGACCGCGACGACGTGCTTACGGCGTGGGCGGGGCTCGGTTACTATGCGCGCGCTCGAAATCTGCACGCGTGCGCGCAACACGTCGCGCAACATTATGGCGGACGGTTCCCGGATAACGAGAGGGAACTGCTCACGCTGCCCGGCGTCGGGTCCTATACGGCAGCCGCCATCGCCGCGATCGCCTTCGGAAAACAGGCCGCGGTCGTCGACGGAAACGTGGAACGTGTGCTGGCGCGGTATTTTGCGGTGACGACGCCGTTGCCTGCAGCGAAGAAACAGCTCCGTGAACATGCGGAGGTGATTGCGCCGCTTCAACGGCCCGGGGACTTCGCGCAAGCCATGATGGATCTGGGCGCAACGGTGTGCACACCGCGTAGCCCGTCCTGTATGTTGTGCCCGATTGCTCAGGATTGCGCGGGCCGCATCAATGGTCTCGAAGCGGTTCTGCCCTATAAGGCGGCAAAGCAGGAGAAACCGACGCGGCGTGGCGCGGCTTTCTTCGCGTCCCGATGGGACGGCGCGGTCCTGTTGCGCCGGCGCGCCGACAAGGGATTGCTTGGCGGGATGGTCGAGGTGCCGGGAACGCCTTGGGTGGAAGGCGGCGAATGCGCGGACGATGACGCCTTAAGCCACGCGCCGGTACACGGGGCCTGGAAACGGGTTCCGGGCGAGGTGCGCCACACCTTCACCCATTTCCATCTGGAACTCGCGGTGTTCCGGGCAAACGTACCGTCTGACGCCGAGGTCCGTTCGGCCGCACAGCCTGACAGTTGCATGTGGGTGCCGCGCGAAGAGCTCAGGGGCCAGGCGCTTCCATCGGTCATGCGCAAGGTCGTTACGCATGCGCTCGACGGACGCGCCGACTAGCGACACCAAAAGGGTAACGCTTCAGGACATACCCAAATGTTGGCGGGCTTCATCGCGCAGGGCATCGATGGGTTTCAGCTCACCACCGGCCTCATAGTGCCAGAAGGTCCAGCCGTTGCAGGCTTGGGCACCCTGCACATGGGCGCCGATCTTGTGGATCGAACCCTGCTCGCCGGCGCAGGCTATGGATCCGTCCGCCCTGACCTTGGCTTCGTGGCGCGCACGCGGATCGTAAAGTTTCTCACCGGGCTTGAGCATGCCGAGCTCGACAATGGTGCCGAACGGCACGCGGGGGGCGGCACGTTTGCCCTTGCTGATATCCAGTATCTCGGCATCGTACGGCTCGATGTTCATGATGCGCTTCTCGGCGACGCGGACGTAATCCTTGTCGCGCTCGATGCCGATCCAGTGACGCCCCAGCCGTTTTGCGGCAGCACCGGTGGTGCCGGTTCCGAAGAAGGGGTCGAGCACGACGTCGCCCGGATTGGATGACGCGAGGAGGATACGTTGCAGCAAAGCCTCGGGTTTCTGCGTCGGATGCGCCTTCTTGCCATTGCCGTTCTTGAGGCGCTCTGCGCCGGAGCAGATGGGGAACAGCCAGTCGGAACGCATCTGCAAATCTTCGTTCAGCGCCTTCATGGCCTCGTAGTTAAAGGTGTAGCGGGCATCCGCACTGCGCCCCGCCCAGATCATCGTCTCATGGGCGTTGGTGAAGCGTTTCCCCCGGAAGTTCGGCATCGGATTGGTCTTGCGCCAGATCACGTCGTTCAGGATCCACAATCCGAGGTCCTGCAGGACGGCGCCGACACGGAAGATATTGTGGTAGCTGCCGATCACCCACAGTGCGCCGTCGGGTTTGAGAACATCGCGGCAGGCTCCCAGCCAGTCGCGGGTGAAGGCGTCATAGGCGGCGAAGTCGGAGAACTTGTCCCAGTCATTGTCGACGCCGTCCACGCGCGTGTTGTTGGGGCGCATCAATTCGCCGTCGAGCTGCAGATTGTAGGGTGGATCGGCGAAGACGAGATCGACGCTGTTCTTCGGCAGGCGGTGCAGTTCCTCAACACAATCGCCTGTAATGATCCGGTCGACGGCCAATTCGGCGCGCCGCGGCTTACGCATACGCATTACACTTCCCCCGATACGCGAGCACTTGCCCAAGAACGAAGGGCCGCTCGGGATCGTCTATCCTGATGCTCTAGTGTGCAGCGATCAAGGTAAAGGCGGGCTTAACCGGCTTTCGCTTCGGCTGAACGGGCAAGGGCGGCCCGGACGGGTTTGAAGGAGTGTCGGTGGAATGGTGTGGCGCCGTAGCGCGACAGCGCGCGGGCATGCTGCTTGGTGCCGTAGCCCTTGTTGCGCTCCCAGCCGTAGGAGGGGTAGGCGCGCGCCGCGTCGCGCATGATCCTGTCTCGCGAGACCTTGGCGACGATCGAGGCGGCGGCAATGCTTAAAGAAAGGGCATCCCCCTTGATAAGAGGTTCCGCCGGGCAGGGGAGGTTCGGGCAGCGGTTGCCGTCGACGAGTGCGCAGGCCGGTTGATCGGGAAGTGCGGCGAGCGCCTGCGCCATGGCCCAGAGGGTGGCCTGCAGGATGTTGTCGCGGTCGATGCGCGCCACCTCGGCGATGCCGACACCTACGCATGAACTCTCGCAGATCTGATCGAACAGGGTTTCGCGTTGGGGTTCTTTGAGCTTCTTGGAATCGTTCAGGCCATCGGGCGCACACGCCGGATCGAGGATCACGGCAGCCGCCACGACCGGCCCGGCCCACGGGCCGCGCCCCGCCTCGTCGATGCCGGCGACGAGACCGCCATGGAGGCTTTGCAGTCTTGCCTCATGGGTCCAGTCAGGCCCGGATACCGAATCATTTTTGCCCCGCATAACCAAGAGCATGCCGCGACATGGCGCGGGTGCAAGCCCTAAAAGTGTAAGGCGAATCAGAGCAGGTTGAGTTGCTGCCCGACAAGCGCCGGCGGATCGAACAGATCGGTCCGCAGATTGTATTTGCGGGCATTGAGGCCCAAGCGTTTCGTGGCAAGCTCAAAGCGCCGGCCGATCTGCCAGGCATAGGGACCTTGACCGCTCATGCGCTTCTTCCAGCGGGAATCGTAATCCTTGCCGCCGCGCATGGAACGCATCAGCGACATGACGCGTTGGGCGCGGTTCGGGGCGTTTTCAACGAGCCATTCCTGGAACAGGTCGCTGATCTCCAGCGGCAGGCGCAGCACTACATAGCCTGCCTCGCTGGCACCTGCCGCCTTGGCGCGGGTCAGAATCTTTTCGATTTCCGGATCGTTGAGGGCCGGTATGATCGGCGCAACCATGACCGCGGTCGGAATACCGGCGGCGGTGAGTTCCTCGAGTGCCGCCAGTCGTTTCTCGGGCGTCGACGCCCGCGGCTCCATGGAGCGGGCGAGCTTGCGGTCGAGCGTGGTCACGGAAAGGCAGACCTTGGCCAATCCCCGCTTCGCCATGGATGCGAGGATATCCTTGTCCCGCAGCACCAGCGCCGACTTGGTGACGATGCCGACCGGATGGTTGGTCCGTTCGAAGATTTCCAGAAGACGCCGCGTGATCCGGTGGTGCCGTTCGGTCGGCTGGTAGGGGTCTGTGTTGGTGCCGAGCGCAAGCGTCTTGACCCTGTATTTGGGGTTCGCCAACTCCTGCTCCAGCAACTCGGGCGCGTTCACCTTGGCGAACAGTTTGCTTTCGAAGTCGAGCCCCGGCGAGAGCCCCATAAAGGCGTGGGTCGGCCGCGCATAGCAATAGACGCAGCCATGCTCGCAGCCGCGATAGGGATTGATCGACTGGTCGAAATTGATGTCGGGCGAGTCGTTGGTGGTGATGATCGACTTGGCGCGTTCGCTCTGCACCGAGGTGGCAAACGGCTCAAGATCCTCAAGGATACTCCACCCGTCATCCGCCTCGCTGCGGACCTCCGCCTCGAAGCGGCCGGAGCGGTTCGACACGGTGCCGCGGCCACGGCGGCGCCCGGCCGGAACGGTTTCCGGTTCGGACGCCACCGTCTGTCGGACCGGCGGGGTATGGGGGGGCTGCAGGTCCATGGGAGCATATTACCCGAAAATGAGAACAAAGCAAGAACACATTGCCGTGAATGTGATGGCATCGCCCATTTGGCGAAACCGCCGGGTGTACTAGACTTGCGGTTATGCGGTGGCTCTGGATCATATGCCTGATAGGGGGATTGGCCGGTTTTCCGGGGCAGGGCGCGTCCGACCAAAGGGACCCGCGGCTGAACGATCTCTTCACGGCCTTGAAGACGTCGGAAGCCGTCGAGGCGGTTGCCGCGGAGCGGAAGATCTGGGCGATCTGGCTGGAGACGCCGGACCGGAAGATCCGGGAACTGCTGGATGTCGGTATCATCCACATGAATGGCGGGGCGAACGCCGAAGCGCTGAAATCCTTCGACGAGATCGTGGCATTGGCACCCGATTTCGCGGAAGGATGGAACAAGCGCGCCACGGTGCATTACCTGCTCGGCAATTTCGACGCATCGCTGGCGGACATCGAGAAGACACTGGCCCTGGAGCCGCGCCACTTCGGCGCGCTCTCAGGCCGCGGGCTGATCTACTCGAAGCTCGAGGATCTGGAGAAGGCGCTTACCGCCTTCGAGGCCGCGCTCGACATCCACCCCAACATG
>JALCBY010000091.1 GCA_028066055.1 Hyphomicrobiaceae bacterium | reverse complement strand
CGATACTGTTGATAAAGTCTGGCGCTCTGCCGGTCACTTACGATTAGCGGAACTCTATTTCACCATGCGCCTGTTCTGGAAATCAGAATTCATAATCCAGCCTATATGGAAATGGAAATCCGCTTGAATTGGCGAACGGGTTCGTGGTCCGACTTTTTCAACAAAATCTGCCAGGAGCAGACATTGGTCCGTCGCAATTGCGTCTTACAAAGGGACTCGGGTAAACGGTGGCGAGCAGTCAGCCGCGCATGCGTTCGCCGGCCGGATCGAAAAGAGGTTCGGACAACATGCGTGCGGAATGCCGTTCACCGAGGATTTCGATCTCAAAGGACCCATTTATGCTTCCGGCGAGGGCTGAAGGGACGTAACCCAGGGCAATGGATGCGCGTGAGTGGTGTGCATACCCACCGGAGGTGACCCATCCGATTACCTGATTGTCGTGCCAGATCGGTTCATCGCCAATCACGTCCGCGTCGCTTGCATCCACTTTGAGTGATATGAGTCGTCGTTCGGGCCCCTTAAGCATTTCCCAAGCTGCCGCATCCCGACCTACAAAGTCGTTTTTTTCCAGCTCCACAAAACGGTCGAGACCTGCTTCACAGGGACCGTAGATCGGCCGGAATTCCGTCGCCCAGGACCCAAAACTTTTCTCCAGGCGGAGCGAATTGAGAGCGCGGGTACCAAACAGCCGCAGACCGTGCGGTTCGCCGGCCTCCATGAGCAAGTCAAACAGAGCGCGTTGATACTCCGACGCCACCCAGAGCTCATAACCGAGATCACCAGTGAAGCTGATCCGGCCGACAATTGCCTGGACCATGCCGATATCGATCTTCCGGAAGTCGAGGAATTTCAATGCGTCAGGCGATACATCTTCGCCCGTCACGCTTTGCAGAATCGCCCTTGCATTGGGACCGGCGATCGATAACCCCACCAAGCTCAGTCCGAGCGGCCGAATCTCGACTCCGCCATTCACCAGATGCTCCCGGAACCATCGCATGTGGTAATTCTCCGCCACGCCCGAACCAAACAGGAAAAACCGGTCGCTCTCCAACTTTCCGACGGTGAAATCGCCGATCAGCTTGCCGGCGTCGTTGAGCATGGGCGACAGGGCGAGCCGCCCCTCGCGCGGCATCTTGTTGGCAAGCAGATGGGACAGCCAGCCCTCTGCATTTGGCCCGGCCACTTCATACTTCGCGAAGGTGGAGATCTCCTGCAGGCCTGCCGCCGTGCGAACCGCGGCGCACTCTTCCGCCACCCTGTCATGGGCATTAGATCGCCGGAAGGTCAGCTCTTCTTCCGGGTCCTTTCCAGGCTCCTGGAACCACAACACATGTTCGATGCCGTATGCGGCCCCCCAGACCGCGTTGCGCGCGCGCAGCCGGTCGTAGATGGGCGTCGTCCTGAGCGGACGTCCGGCGGGACGCTCCTCGTTCGGAAAGACGATCGAGAAACGGTGCGAATAACTCTCCTTCACCTTCGCATTCGTATAGGCGAGCGTGGCCCAGTCACCATAGCGGGCAACGTCCATGCCCCAAATATCAAAGCCGGGGTCTCCCTCAACGATCCAGTTCGACAAGACGAGCCCGACGCCACCACCTTGTGAAAAGCCCGCCATGACGCCGCACGCGCACCAATAGTTCCTCAGGCCCTGAACCGGCCCGACTAGCGGATTGCCGTCGGGTGCAAATGTGAATGGCCCGTTGATAATCTCGCGGATGCCGACATCGTTGAATGCCGGAAAGTGCGAGAACCCGATCTCGAGGGACGGCAGCAGACGATCGATATCGGGCGGCAGCAATTCGGCGGCGAAGTCCCATGGTGTCTCTCGGGGCGACCAGGGAACGGCCGCCTTCTCGTACGTTCCCATCAACATGCCGTCGCGTTCCTGTCGCATGTAGATTTCGCCGCCGAAATCGATGACGTGGACGATCTCTTTGCCCGTTTCGGCATTGATCCGCTTCACTTCCGGCATGTCTTCCGTCACCAGGAAGTGATGCTCCATCGCAAGAACCGGCAGCTCGAGGCCGGCCATACGACCGACCTCGCGCGCCCAAAGACCACCAGCGTTGACCACATGTTCGGCGTGAACCGTCCCCTTGTCGGTCACCACGTCCCAGGTGCCGTCACTGCGCTGCACCAGCTCTTGAACGAACGTCTTTTGATGGATCTTCGCACCGTTCATGCGCGCGACCTTGGCATAGGCATGGGTAACGCCGGAGGGGTCCACATGTCCCTCAATAGGGTTGTAAAGAGCGCCAACGAAGTGATCCGGATCCATCAACGGGAGGATCGCCGCCGCTTCCTCTACCGAGATAAGTTCGGTTTCCATACCAAGATAGCATCCGCGCGCGTGCGCGCCTTTCAGCCATTCGAGCCGTTCCGGCGTATCCGCGAGCAGCAGACCGCCTGTCAGGTGGATGCCACAATCCTGGCCCGAGATCTGCTCGATCTCCCGGTAGAGATCGATAGTGTAACGCTGCAGCCGCGCTACGTTCGGGTCACCGTTGAGCGTGTGCATGCCTCCGGCCGCGTGCCATGTGGAACCGCATGTCAATGTATCGCGCTCGACCAGCAGCACGTCCGACCATCCCGCCTTGGTGAGATGATAGAGGACGCTGCATCCGACAACGCCGCCGCCAATCACGGCAACTCGAGTTTGGCTTTCCATGTTACGCATCCCGGCTCATTGCTTGTATTCGATCTTATGACGTCCCGATCACAGAGTCTGGCTGAGAGACTCTTTCGTTCTCGAATCCTTGGCGCTGATCATCGGCTCTTTGGATGTCCAGGTGCCTTTCGGCCATGAGATCGGCTCCTTACAGTTTGACCGCGAATTTGCGTTCCAGACTGATCGTCCAGCGCGCGATCGGGTAGCAGTAGGCGAAAAACAAACAGAGCAAGTACAGATAGAAGGGGATGAGCAGGTCGCTGCGGTTCTCTGCAGCGAGAATTTCTCCGGTGCTCGTCATGGCCTCGCCCACGCCGACAATGGACACGAGCGGCGTCGCCATGGTCAGCACCGCATCAGGTGCACCCAGCGCCGTCCACGAAGGTCTGGTTGCTGATCTCGAGCGTTCCGACGAAGCCTGACCCGACGCCACTCAGCTTGCAGAGCGAACCGACGACGACCGTACCCTGTGCGAGCTGGTTACCGCTGCCGTATGGAAAATTATAGCGGTTGCCCGTAAATCTGGACTTCAAAGGAGTATAAGTATTACTGAAGTTCATAGGAGTGGCGCGTAACGCATACCCACATAGC
>JALCBY010000032.1:38078-39550 GCA_028066055.1 Hyphomicrobiaceae bacterium | reverse complement strand
TCCCAATGGACGAGGAACCCGCCGCCACCAAGACCGGAGGATTGTGGCTCCACCAGGTTCAGCACCAGCTGCGCGGCGATCGCCGCATCGACAGCGTTGCCGCCCTTGCGCAGCGTGTCGCGTGCCACCTCTGCCGCCAACGGATTTGCCACCACGGCCATGTGCTTTTCGGCAACGACCGGAGCCTTATCCTGCCAGCCCGTTGCGGCCTCCGGCTGCGCGCGCGAGGTCTGGGTGGCGTTCTGCGCATGAAGCCCCGTCGCCGCAAAAGTGACCGATAGGAGAGTTACGAACACAGCGATCCAATTCATGTGCCTTACCTTAGAGATTTGGAAGTGGGAGGCCAAAGGGATCGTTGCCCGCGAATTCTCACACACCTTTTATCCGCATTTGTTTGCGCCGCGCCCGTGTGATCCTTAGGGTGCCCGGGTTATAATCATAGACATTGCAATCCCTCGGACCCGCTGCCCCATGCTGTACACTCTACGCCATGCACTCGCCGCCCTGCTCGTTCTTCTTGTCGCTCTGCCCGAGGCGTTCGCCGTGAGCCCGGCCGACACGGAAGGGCGGAAGCCGAACCGGCTTCTCAACGAAGCCTCGCCCTATCTGCGGCAGCACGCCTATAACCCCATCGACTGGTATCCGTGGGGCGAGGAAGCGTTTCAGAAGGCGCGTGAGGAAAACAAGCCGATCTTCCTGTCCGTCGGCTACTCCACCTGCCATTGGTGCCATGTGATGGAGCGGGAGAGTTTCCGCAACGAGAGAATAGCGGAAATCCTCAATTCAAGCTTCGTGTCGATCAAGGTCGATCGGGAGCGCCGCCCGGATGTCGACGAGACATACATGCTGGCGACGCAGCTCATTACGGGGCGTGGCGGATGGCCCAACACCGTGTTCATGACGCCGGAGCTCAAGCCGTTCTACGGTGGCACTTACTTTCCGCCCAACGATTTCAGGGCGCTTCTGGTCCAGGCCTCCGGCCTCTGGCTGCGTCAGCAGCGCGAGCTGGAAAACGATGCCAACGGCGTGGCGGAGCAGATCAACACGATCATGACGCGCCGCGTGGAGGCGGAGGAGATCACGCCGGCGGTTCTCTCCAAGGCATCTGACAAGATCATGGAGCAGTATGATCTGGTCTATGGCGGGTTTGGCGATGCGCCGAAATTCCCGCAGGAGCCGGTTCTCCTGTTCCTGCTGCGCAAGGCGGAGAAAGACGGGCGCGCCGACCTGCTCGACGCGGCGGCCTACACGCTTGAATCGATCGTCAATGGCGGCATTCACGACCAAGCCGCAGGCGGTTTTCACCGCTATTCGGTGGATCCGAGGTGGCAGGTCCCGCATTTTGAGAAAATGCTCTACAATCAGGCGCTTATCACCCAAGCCCTGGTGCGCGCCTATCGCCTGACGGGTAAGGAACGGTTTGCCGCCGAAACCCGCCGGACGCTGGACTATGTGCTGGCCGACATGACCTC
>JALCBY010000032.1:0-37978 GCA_028066055.1 Hyphomicrobiaceae bacterium | reverse complement strand
GGTTTGCCGCCGAAACCCGCCGGACGCTGGACTATGTGCTGGCCGACATGACCTCGCCCGAGGGCGGATTTTATTCCGCTCGTGACGCGGACAGCGGCGAGGAAGAGGGGACGTTCTACGTCTGGAATAACGAACAGCTGGAGCAGGCGCTCTCGAAAGACGATGCCGCGTTCGCCGAAAAGGTTTTCGGCGTCACACTCAAGGGAAACTTCGAGGGAGGTGCGACCGTTCTCCATTTCGCCAAAACGCCCGAAAAGCTCGTCAAAGAGCTGAACATGGAGCAGGCGGAGTTCGATGCGCGCGTGGACGACATTCGTGCGAAGCTGACGAAGGCGCGCGCGGGCCGGGAAGCGCCGATCCGGGATGAAAAAGTGGTCACGGCCTGGAACGGCATGATGATCGTCGCCTTTGCGGAAGCCGCTGCCGAGCTGGACGAACCGCGCTATCGCGACGCGGCGCTCAAGGCCGGGGCCTTCATGTGGGAGAAAATGCATGTCAACGGCGGGCTGAAGCGTGCCTATTTCGAGGGCAAGGCCGCGCTCGACGGGCAGCAGGAAGATCATGCCTTCGGCGCGCTCGCCTTCATCGCGCTGCACGATCTGACCGGTGACAAGACGTGGCTCGCCCGGGCGGAGACGCTGATTTCGGAAATGGTGAAGCAGTTCCGCGACGAAGAGGCGGGCGATTATTTCATGACCGCGTCGGCCAACACGTTCGGCAAGGCCAAGGCGCGCAGCGATGCGGGGACACCTTCGGGCAACTCTGCCGCGCTTGAAGCCTTTGCCAAGCTCGCACAACGCAGTGCGAACCCGGATCACCGGATCAATGGCGAAGCGCTGCTGGCGGCGGTTTCGGGCATTGCGGTGAAATCGCCTCAAGGAAATGCCTATGCACTCCTCGCGGCGGACGAACTGCTGCGCGGCGGTGCGGGACCGCGCCAGTTCCTCTCCAAGGGCGTCGTCGATGTAAACGCGGCCTACAACGCGTCCACGCGCGAGGTGTCGGTCAAGGTGAAGCTGGCGGATGGGTGGCACATCAACTCCAACACGCCGCTGGAGGATTTCTTCATTCCGACCAAGCTCTCCGTGGAGAGCTCTGGTGATGCGAAGATCGTCTATCCCGCGCACAAGACGCAGAAACTCGGCTTCCATGACAAGGAGCTGGCGCTGTTCGACGGGACGGTCGAACTCAAGGCGGGCCTCGCAAAAACGCCCGAGAAGGCGGTGACGCTGGAACTTCGCGTTCAGGCCTGTTCCGACAAGATCTGTCTTGAGCCCGAGACGGCCCAACTGCGCGTCCCTGTCCACGAGAAGCCTGCCGGCTGAGCAACGCTCCACAAGCGCTGACATTTTGCCGCGATTGGCGTTACCCTTCCGCCGCGTGGCTTGGAACACCTGGAGGGATGCATGCGCTTGTTTTGGATTGCAATACTCGCCGCAATGATGCTGGCAGGACCGGCAATGGCCCGCGGCCCGGAGCATCAGGATTACAAGCGCATCGAGAAAATCTTCTCCGGGAGCAAGACCGCCATTGGCGAAACCATCCATTATCCGAAAGGAGAGCCGGTCGACATCGAGTCACTCATTGTCACGCTCAAGCCCGGCGAGGAAACAGGCTGGCACAAGCACGGCGTTCCGGCGTTTGGTTATATCCTGTCGGGTGAGGTGACCGTGGATTATGGGGAGAAAGGCAAACGCACCTACAAGGCGGGCGAGGGGTTTGTCGACGCCATGAACTGGCTGCACAATGGCATGAATGAGGGCGCGGTACCGGTTCGGATCCTGGTGGTCTTTATGGGTGCGAAAGGATCACAGGACGTCATCCACAAGCCTAGGGCTCCGTGATCACGTTCGCAGTAGCGGTTATTTCTTCTTGCGAGCCGGCTTCTTGCGGCTTTTCGAAGCTTCTTTGGTTTCCGTCTGTCCGGGTAACGGCTTCCCCGACACGCCCGTCGGCAGGGCTTCAAGCGGTAGGTCCTCCACCTTCGATGTCTCGGCTCCGGGCTTGAATACCGAGATCCAGAAATCATGCATGGCCAGCAGGACGATAAGTGTCGTGACGATAATCAGATCAGGTTCGGCGACAAAGCCGATGACCACGGCAAGAAACACGACGAGCGCCACCATGGAAATGAGAACGAGGATTTTATCCAGCATCGGCTTGTCCTTGCTTTCTGTCAGTTGTCATCTTCAGCCGCCGTGAGGTGGCGGGTCAACCAGTTGGCGGTCCGCAACAGCCGCGCATCATCGAAGCGGGGACCGACAAGCTGTACACCGAACGGCATGCCGTCCGCTTCGAGCAACGGCAGGGTCACGCACGGAACGCCGAGAAAGGTCCACATTGCGTTGAAGGCCGGATTGCCGGTGCTCTCCAATCCCTTTGGCGCGGGGCCAGCGGAAGCCGGCGTTATGATCGCGTCGTAACGCTCAAACACCTCTTCAAGACCCGCATACAGCGTTTCGCGAACGTCCAACGCCGTGTTGTAGTCGACCGCGCTGACGTTCTTTCCTTCGACAATACGTTCCGCCAATCCCTTGCTGATCGCATCGGGCGCCTTGGCCAGGATGGGCCCATAGAACTTGGTGATATCCGCCGCCTGGATGAGCTTCTGCATCGTCATGCCGGCATTGAAAACCGGTGGTAGATCCACCTCGTCACATTGCTCGCCCAGCGCCTCGGCAAGCTCGGAAAACGCCTCCTTCATGACATCTTCCGCAAACTCGTTCCATGATGGCGATTTGACGAATGCGAACACGGGATCGACCGGCGGGTCCTGAAGCGCCACTTCGCGAAGCCGGGTCCGGCTGCGCGGCCGCATCCATGTGTCGCGCGGATCGTAGGCGGTGAGACAATCGGCAATGAGGCCGACATCTTCAATTGAGCGACCGAACACACCGACGGTGTCGAGTGGCGGCGCTTGCATGAGGACACCGGTTCTGGAAATCATGCCATGTGTCGGTTTTAAGCCATACACGCCGCAGAAGGACGCGGGGCGTATGACCGAGCCGCTGGTCTGGGTTCCGACGGCGAGCGGCACCATGTTGTCGGCGACCGCCGCGGCCGAACCGCTTGATGAGCCGCCAGGCGTATGTTCCGGATTTACGGGATGACGCGTCTTGTTGGGATGAAAGACCGCGAGTTCGGTCGTCACCGTCTTGCCGAGAATGATCGCGCCTGCGTCCCGCAGCGCACTCACCAGTGCCGCATCGTCGCCCGGCTGCCGTCCGGCATGGGCCGGTGTGCCGTTCTCGGTCGGGTAGTCGCTTGTGTCGATTATGTCCTTTATGCCAACGGGCACGCCGTGGAGCGGGCCGGTTGCGGTGTCGTGCGCGCGACGTTCATCGGCCGCCCGTGCCTGTTCGAGGGCATAAGCGGGATCCAGATGTTCCCATGCCATCACCTCTCCGTCACGCTCGGCAATGCGCGCAAGGCACGCCTCCACGAGCATGACGGACGTGATTTCGCCTTTCGCAATCCGTACCGCCGCGTCTGCCGCGGTCAGCTCGGTCAACTGGCGTATCTGATCAGGTTCCATTGCGCAGGCTCCAGGACGGCTAGCGTCCATAGATCGCTTCCGGCAACCAGAGTGCGATTCCCGGGAAGGTGTACAGGAGCACCATGGACAGAAAGATCATCGACAGGAATGGCAGAACGCCCTTGAAGATCTCGATCAGTTGAACATGCGGGGGCGCCACCCCCTTGAGATAGTATGCCGCCATCGCCATGGGCGGCGTCAGGAACGATGTCTGGAGATTCAGCGCCACGAGAATTCCGAAGAATAAGGGATCGACCCCGAAATGCGGCAGCATGGGCAGGAAGATCGGGACGAAGATGATGATGATCTCCGACCATTCGAGCGGCCATCCGAGCAGGAAGATGATGAATTGCGCCAGAATCAGGAACATCACCGGCGACAGGTCCAGCGACAGCACGAAGTGTTCGATCAGCTTTTCGCCACCGAGATAGGAGAAGACCGAGGCGAACGTCCACGAGCCGACGAACAGCCAGCAGACCATTGCTGATGTGCGGACCGTCAGATAGATGGATTCCCGCAAACGCTCCTGATCGTTCACTTTCCAGGCTGCATAGGCGACGAGGCCAAGGAACAGGCCGATTTCAAACGCCAGCGGGTTGAACTCGTGATCCGCGAACTTGGCATTGAGGCCAAGCACCGTGAACATCAGAGTGTAGATCAGTCCGCCGATCAGGCCGATCAGAGCGCCCTTGCCGGCAAAAGCGTAGGCGCGCTGGAGTGAACGGGCCTCGGGCCAGAGCCATGCGGAAAATGCCTGTGCGCCCGCATTCCTCCAAAAATACAGGGCGATCCCGGCGAGCAACGCAATGAACACGACCGGACCGACGCCGGTTTCGGCGATGCTTGGGATGCCGAGACCGGTGGTGACGTTTATCAGGCCCTTCACAATGAGAAAGAGAAGCGCGACCACCGCGGCAGCAAATCCGGAGCAGCAGATCATGATCACGTAGCCGAGAATGTCGCGAAGCAGCGCCGGTGCGGTGCGGCTGAGAACGGTAAACAGTGCTACCAATCCAATCCCGACGCCCGGAAGCATCAGGAAACCCGGCTCTTCGGGAAGTTTGTAGCCGAAGAACACCTCAGACGATTTATGGATGGCAATATAAAGCGCGGCAATGACAAGGGTGGCGATGCCGCCTTGCCCCAGCGAGAACAGCCAGCCTTCGAAAGGATGTTCCGGCGCGTCGGTCCATGCGGGCTTGACCGTGCCCTGTGCCATGCCGCCGAGACGGTAGCTGATGGCGAGGACCATGCCGCCGAGCGCGCCCATCGAAGCGGCCTCGGATGGCGTTGCAAGCCCCATCAGAATAGCGCCGAGAACCGAGAAAATGAGGAATGCCAGCGGGAAGAAGGAGGTCGCCATCATGACCGCGACTTCTTTGCCCGTCACATCGGGGATATCTTCCGGACGGGGTTTGGGCGCGATCGCGGGGTTCAGCAGCGCCCGGCCCATGACATAGACGATGTAAAGGCCGGCGAGCATGAAGCCGGGGAAGATGGCGCCCGCATAGAGCTTCACAACCGAGACGTTCGATGTCGCCGAATAGACGATCAGCATGATGCTCGGCGGAATCAGGATGCCGAGGCAGCCACCCGCGCAAATCACACCGGATGCGAAGCTCGTGTCGTAGCGGGCCTTCAGCATGGCGGGAAACGCCAGCAAACCCATCAGTGTCACGACCGCACCGATGATGCCGGTCGCGGTGGCGAACATGGCGCAGGTCGCCAGTGCGGCAATCGCCATGGAACCCGGCATGCGCCGCGTCGCGATGTAAAGCGTGTGGAACAGCCGGTCGACGATGTTCGCGCGCTCGACGATGTAACCCATGAACAGGAACAGCGGCACCGCGGTCAGAACATCATTCGCCATGACCGAATAGGTCTGGTTGACCAGGAGGTCGAATATCCGATTGTTCAAAAGGGCGTCGACATGTTCAAAAAAACCGTTGGCCTTGAGGAGCCCCATGCGCTCAGGGTCCCAGTAGGCATAGTAACCGAAAGCCACGCCCATGGCGACGAGAGTGAAACAGATCGGGAAGCCGAGGAGGATCGTCAGAATGAAGATGCCGAGCATGAAGACGGCAATTTGAGGATCGGTCATTTGCCTTTCCTCCCGTCCGTCAGGCCGAGCTCTTCTTCCGTGACGGCTTCGTCTTCAGCCTGATGGAGCAGCATGGTCTCCATTTCCTCAACGTCTTCCAGATGCGCCGGCCATTCGCCGGTCCGCATGCAGATGATGCATCGGCACACCTGCGCGATGCCCTGGATGAAACAGAGCGCACCTGCCACCGGAATGATCATCTTGAACTGGAAGATCGGCACATTGGCCGGGCTCATCACGCTGACTTCCTTGTAGAACCAGGATTCGCCAGCATAGTCCCAACCGGCGAAAACGAGCGCCAGGATGCCGGGAAAATAGAAAATGAAATAAAGAACGAATTCGACGCGCGCCTGGGTGCGCGGTTTCCACAAACGGTACAGGACGTCGCCCCGAACGTGGCCGTCCCTCGACAGGGTGTAGGCCCCGGCCATCATGAACAAGGTGCCGTACATCATATAGCTGAAGTCGAAGGCCCACGACGTCGGGTCACGCAGCAGATAACGCACGAACACTTCGTACGCCATGCCGAACGTCATGATCATGATGCACCAGGAGAAGGCCTTGCCGACCCATGACGTGATCTGATCAATGAAATTTATGAGATTGACCAATGTTCCCCCCAAAACGTCCGCGCTCCAACATGGACACGCGGAAGGGACGGCGCTTCGCAGCGCCGTCCCGATAGTCGCAGAAAACCCGGCTGACTAGAAGTCGATTTCGCCCGGGAAGTAGTGCTTGAACGCCAGCTTGTAGTCCGCCGCGTTGTTGATGTCGTAGTAGGCAACCCGGTGCGACCATGCCTTCTGGCTGTCGACGACCTTCTTGAAGAAGGGATCCTGGTTCAGCTTCGCAAGAACCTCGTCCCAGGACTTCAGCTGCGCCTGCATGACGGCGGAAGGCGTGCGGTGCACTTTGACGCCATCCTTGTTCAGCAGGGTCTGCAGGTCCTTCGAGTAGCTGTCCATGGCCATGCCGTAGTTCGCCGTGTTGGCGGCCTCGGCGGCATATTCCAGGATCTTCTTCTGCTCGACCGGCAGAGAGTTGTACTTGTCCTGGTTGAAGATGATCTCGAAGAACTCCGCCGCCTGATGGTAGGAGCCCATCATATAGTGCTTGCGCACGTCCTGGGCGCCGAACTGGCGGTCGGATGTCGGGTTGTTGAACTCGAACGCCTCGATGACGCCGCGCTCGAGCGCCGGAACGATTTCACCGCCCGGCAGCTGCGTGACCTTAACACCCATGCCCTGCATGATGTCCGTGGCCAGACCAACGGTGCGGTATTTGAGGCCCTTCATTTGATCGGCAGACTTGATCTCTTCCGAGAACCAGCCGAGCGGTTGTGTCGGCATCGGCATGCAGAAGAAACCGACCAGGTTCAGTTTCAGGATGTCCTGAACCAGTTCGCGATAGAGCTCCTTGCCGCCGCCATAGTGAATCCAGGCAAGGATCTGCGAGGCGTTGGCGCCGAAGACCGGGCCGGTGCCGAAGAGCGATGCGGCCTTGTTCTTGCCGTACCAGTAAGCGGTCACGGTGTGTGCACCGTCGAGAACGCCCTTGTGGCAGGCGTCCTGGACCTGGAACGCCTTGACGACCGCGCCGGCCGGCAGCAAATCGACCTTAAGGCGACCGCCCGACATGCCTTCAACGCGATCAGCGTACTGTTTCGCCATATCCTGGAATATCGCCTTCGCACCCCACGAGCTCTGCATTTTCAGAGTGGTGGTCTGCGCGCGGGAAATCTGTGGAAATGCCACCGTGGCAGCAGCGGCGCCTGTCGCGACGGCGCTTCCTTTGAGGAACTTGCGGCGCGACACGTTGCTCGCTTCAGCTTTCTTCATCTATATCCTCCCATTTCATACAAAACATACTCAGCAGCGCGGGCCGTATGAACCGTTGCGCGCGCTATGAGCGAAAGACAAAGGCCAAACCAATAAGCCCCGGATTATCGAGGGGTTAGCTTGTGCACATTGGCCACACTCTATGTCATCCTATCCTGCGGGTGGGCGCAACTAAAATGTTCGATAGCTTTTGGAACATCACTTTATAGCGACAACGGTATCCGCAGGTCCGGCTGAGCTTGTCCGGCTTAAGCGTTGGTGATTTCGGACATATTGCGCGGTCACGATACAGGTCGGCAGGATGCGTGAAATTGGCAGGCCGATAGGTTCGCTAAGGTTTTTCAATCAGGTGCGAAGCCGGCCGCCTTCTGTGGCGAAAATCCCACACTCCGTTCACAAAGTCTCAATTTCAGCCGCCTAAATTCGCATTGTGATAGGTGCGCCCCTTGAACAGCCGGCATGGCCTCTACAATATTGGTCAAAGGAATTGCGACCATAGCGTGTCGAGCCGCACCGATGGCGATCGACGCGCGTTTTTGTCCGGCTGCGGCGCACTTTCGGACAAAAGATAGATGTGAGCGAGGGATTTCGAGAATGACCGTGCGATTGACGCTTCGCGCATCCTTTGCAGCCTCTTTGGCAGCGCTTGTTTTGCTTGCGCCGAATCCGTTGTTTGCCAAAGAAATCGTTGCGCTGGAATCGGGCAAATATCCGATAGGTTCGATTATTGTCGATACCGCCGGACGCCGGCTCTATTACAGCCTCGGTAACGGGCAGGCGATCAAATACAAGGTGGCGGTTGGAAAGCCGCGCTTTCAGTGGTTCGGCAAGACCTTCGTCGAGAAAAAGAAAAAAGACCCCGGGTGGTATCCGACCTTGCGTATGCGCCGGGCCGGAGCACCGCGTTATGTGCCGCCGGGACCGCGCAATCCTCTTGGTGTCAGAGCCATTTATCTCGGCTGGTCCGAATATCGTATTCACGGAACCAACGCACCGGGATCTATCGGGCGCGCAGCGTCGAGTGGCTGCATCAGGATGCTGAACGAGGATGTGAAGGATTTATACGAACGGGTGCATATCGGTGCGCCCGTCTACGTAATTCGCAAGATGGAAAGTGTCAGAGTCGGAAGATCAGATGGGGTGTGACATGAAAAAGACCGGAATTCTCAAATTTGGCCTGTTCGCGCTGGCTCTGGCCGGCATGGTCACCGCCATGACACCGCAAAAGGCGGCGGCTCAGGGCATTTTTTCATCCATTTTCGGTGGCGGAGGCGGAGGCTGGCAAAGTGGGCGCCAGGTGGTGCCGTTTACGTCACGCTACGGCGTGCGCGTCATTGTCGTCAGCCTTGGCGACCGGCGGCTCTACTATGTGCATAAGAAGGGCCAAGCCATCAGCTACCCCATCGGCGTGCCGAGTGGCCGGGCCATGTGGTCGGGCGTTCAGCGCGTCAGCCAGAAACGCGTCAATCCGCCGTGGACGCCAACCGCGTCAATGCGGCGCGAAAACCCGAAACTGCCCGCGCATGTGAGGGGCGGGGATCCGCGCAATCCACTCGGCGTTCGCGCACTTTATCTCGGCAATACGCTTTATCGCATTCACGGGACCGATGCGCCGTGGACGGTCGGCCAGAATGTGACCCACGGATGCATTCGCCTTTACAACAACGACATCATCGATCTCTACAACCGTACACGGGTTGGAACTAAGGTGATCGTCACGCACCGCCGGGTCATGGGTTGACGCACCGCGTCATACCGGATTTTCCGATTTAATGGGTCGGGCAGCTTCACTCAGAAGTTGCCCGACTTTTTTGTGCGTTGACCGGCGAAGTGCGATAAGGAATCCTTGACAGATTCGTGCCCTGATTTCGTGAGAGAACCATATCGAATCTTGCGAGTTGGCCCCGCCACGGCAAACGCGGGAATTAAGGAAAATCCGATGAAAACGAAAATAGAGGTTGCGGCGACGGCACTGGCGGTTTGTGCAATGTCTTCTGCAGCAAGCGCGCACCCGCACGTCTGGGTTTCGACGAAGACCGAGGTGGTCCACGACGCGCAGGGCCGCATCACTGGATTTCAGCACCGCTGGACGTTCGATGAGGTGTTCAGCACCTACGCGGCACAGGGCATGGACAAGAATGGAGACGGGAAGTTTGACCGGGCCGAGCTTGCGGAGCTTGCAAAGGTCAATATTACGTCTCTCTCGGAGTTCGATTTCTTCACCTTTGCCAAGGTGGGTGAGAAACAGGTTCCCTTGAACGTGCCCGAGGAGGGCTATTACCTTTCTCACGAAAATGGCCAATTGACGCTGCATTTCACGCTGCCACTCAAGACACCGCTCGATGCCCGCAAGGAGCAGCTCCGCTTCGCGATTTACGACCCGACGTATTTCGTTGCCTTTTCGCATGCGAAGGACGCGGCTGTGACGCTCGCGAGCAATGCCCCCCGCGGCTGTGAAGCAGCGATCGAGAAGCCGAAACCGCAGTCTGTCCAGGAGACCAAGTTGAGCGATCTCGGTGAGGCGTTCTTCAATGAACTGGGTGCGGGAAGTGATTTCGGCGCGCAGTTCGCATCCGATGTGCTGATTTCCTGCAAGACCAGCTGATCCTTGTCTCATGCGGCTTGTTTGCGCGCTTTTCAGTTGCCTTCTTTTCGTATTCATTGCCTGCAATGTCGCACAGGCGCAGACATCGCCCTTCGGCGTGCCTGCACCCGGTGCGCCGCAATCGGACGACCGGTCATCGCCAAGCACCGCCGGCGATCGCATGGTTCGGAGCGCACGGGATGTCGGCTTTCTGGAGCAGGCGTGGACGGCCGTATTGGCGATCCAGCGCGACTTGCATCGTCAGCTTGCCGGTGCTGTCAAGAAACTCAAGAGCGACGGCGGTCTGGCGGCCGCCTGGCTGCTCGCAAGTCTCAGCTTCATCTATGGTGTTGTGCACGCGGTCGGGCCGGGTCACGGCAAGGCGGTGATATCGTCCTACGTGCTTGCGAACGAGCGTACGGTCAGACGCGGAATCATGTTGAGTTTCCTCGCCGCGATCGTTCAGGCCGTATCTGCCATCTGTCTCGTCGTTGTTTTGGCGATCGTGTTGAATGCGGCGGGATTGACGATCAAGGCGACGGAAGCCCATCTCGAAACGGCCAGCTATGCCCTGATTGCGCTGGTCGGACTGTGGCTTGTCATAACGCAGTTGCGCAGGATCTTTGCAGGTCATGCGGGCCATGCCCACGCGCACGACCATGACCATGCTCATACCCATGGTTGTGGACACGCGCATGACCATAGTTGCGGGCACGTCCATATGCCTGACCCTCAGGACCTGGCGGGCAAGCTTTCGTGGCGCAAGGCAGCGGCAATTGTGTTTGCGGTGGGCATTCGGCCATGCAGTGGTGCGGTTATCGTCCTCATTTTCGCACTCGCCAACGGATTGTTTTTTGCCGGCGTCGTCGCAACATTCGCAATGGCGATCGGCACGGCAATCACGGTTTCCTCGCTTGCGGTGCTTGCAGTCGGTTCAAAGCAGCTGGCGTTGCGGCTGGCCGGCGACAGCGGGAACTGGTCGGGATGGATTATGAATGGCGCGGCGCTCGGCGGGTCACTTCTGGTGCTGATGCTCGGCGTTACGCTGTTTCTTGGATCGTTGGGGCCGGCGCGCCCGTTTTAGGTGCCGCTCCACTTTTTTCTTCCGCAACCGGGGCCGGGCAAAAGACAGGCTCACTCAGATCGAGCGGTTTGCCTGTCGACTGTTTCTCCACGTCAGGCAATACGTCGAGGCTGGGCCATACGCCGCTGGAGAGCGTTTCGGCATATTCGGTACAGACACCCGCCTGAAGCATTTTCGATTTTGTGAGCTCATGATCGTAGTTAAAGGCGTGATGCTCGATATGCACGCCGTCCCTTTCCGGGGTCAGAACGCTGAACCAGACGCGCGGTGTCCCATCGTTTGCTGGAAGTCCGACGGAGCCGGAATTGTGCCACACGCGAGAGCCGACCTGACGTGTGAAGGGAATGCCCGAATGACCGGCGACGACGATATCCGCGTCCGCATGGGCGAACTCGGCCTCGAACGCGGAGTCCGGGAGGGAAGAAAACATGAACCGGTTGACCTCCTGCACGCTCCCGTGAACTGCTCGCACGCGTCGTCCTGAGAGTTCGAATGTCAGGTGATACGGCAGCAGTTGCATCCAGCGGCGGAGTTCCGGCCCGGTTTGGGCATCGGCGTAGGAGAACCACTCCGCAGCAAGCTTGTCGCAGACGGAACCCTCGTTGAAGCCGCAACCGCAATCCGGCGATGAGGCGGCGAGACTCTCCTCGACGTTTCCCAGAATAGCGGGTGCGCCGCTTTCGTGCAGAAGGTCCGCAGTGGCCGCCGCGTCCGCGCAATAGGCGATCACATCGCCCGTATGAACAATGTGATTTTTCGGAATTGCCATCCGTTCGGCGGCTGCCAGCAAGGCCTTAAACGCTTCGAGATTTGAGTAAGCGCCACCACATACCAGCACGGGCGCATCGAAGCGCCCGAGATCGCGGGTTCTGGACTGAACATGCTGTGCGGAGTTGACGGTGTTCATTGGTGCGAACCTTCAAGTGCGTGGAGATTCATGATGACCGCGACCGCAGCCCGTGCGCAAACGATGCTTCGGGAACCGGCCGGATTGGTCGTCGAGCCCCACTCATATCGATATCAGGAATCAGCAACGCGCCGGAAGAGGTTTTCGATGCATACGGATGATCTTGGTCAGTTTGCACGGTTCACAATGTGGTGATCCGCGGGCTTTAGTGCGTTCCGTCAGCTGTCGGTGCGAGCGGACTCTTGCGACGGCTTGCGTCTGGTCTGACGCATTTGTCTTTTCCGGTTGTTGTTCGATTTCGTGCGCGCTGTCACATTGGCCGATCCACCCGCATACCCGCTTGGACCGGGCCCGAGGCGCAACTGCTCCTCGTGGTCGTTGATGGTGTAGTTGACGGATTCCCAGACGAACGAGAACAGTTGCAGCCCTTCGGCATTGATGCGCCGATGGCGCATGTCGTCCACGGCTTCGGCGAGAATTTCGGTCAATCGATGTTTGCAGATATCGAGATCGGGTATGGACGTGGCGCCCTTGGCGCTTTTTTCGAGTTCCAGGAGTTCGATCGAGTAATCCTCGATGCGGCCTTTCTGGCGTTCGTAGAAGCGGCGTGTGAAGGCGATGGCAAGGGACGTCAGGACGACCAGAACCGAGAAGATGAGGGCGAGAAATTCCGCCTTCTCCTCAAGGAATGAGGGCTTTTCCCGTTCGTAGTAGCTGAGCGCACCGCCGTGGACGGGGAGCATCGTGCCCTGTTTTATTTCAGGTTGCCGAATGAGAGCGGCGAGAGGCGTGCGTAGAGCGAGGTCTCGGCGCTTCTCGAACAGCACGCTTGTGATCGCTCTGACGATTTCCTCCGGCACCTCGTCGCGCGCAACAAGCAGCCGGTCTACCGCAACGGTCGGCAGCGCCTCCGCCGGAGTGGCGGGATCACCCCTGTAGGAACCTTTTGGAATGAAGGAGGCGGTGTAGGCCGGCTGGCGCAAATGCAACGCGTCGCCCTGATCAATGGGAATGAACCGCAAATCGGTTCGTCCGAACAAGACGCGGATTGAGGAATTCCGGGGACCGCGGACGCGGAAAATGGCGTCGATCTGCCCGGCAACCAGAGCTTCGTCGGCCTGATAGGTGTTCATGGGGATCGCGATAATGCGTTCCGGCGCGAGGCCGTAGTGATTGGCCAGAAACCAGAAGGCCCGATACTGACCGGTGGTCACCGGCGGGAGTGCGATCCGCTTGCCTTCGAGGTCCTTGAGTTTCTCGATGCCGGAATCATCTCGTACCAGCAGTTGAAACAGGTCGTGATACAACACCGCGAGCAGTGAAACGTTCTCGCGGCTGATCACTTCCGCCTGAACCAGCGCCAAATCAAGCTCGCCGCTGGTAAGCAGATTCATGTTTTCCGAAGACCCGCCTGTCGGGACGACTTCGATCTCAAGTCCCGGATATGTGCGGGAAATGACATGGGCGATGGCCGTCGCCATTTCATAGGGCTCCGAATTTACCGGGTCGGCGCCAAGGCGCAGCTTTCCGGAAAGCGGTGCGGTCAGCGCGAGATAGGCCATGACGCCAGCCACGGCGGCAATGAAGACGAAACCAATCAGCCCCCAAAATTTCAGATCGCGCGACATGAACTGGCGTTGCTCTCCGGTGGAAATTGCTTGTCAAATTTCAGATATGATGCCCAATCCGGTTGCAAACGCAATCTTGCCACAACCCGGCAAACAGAATTTGTATTGAGTTTGAACAACTGAAGTTGCGTAATCTGGCAAATGAAACACGTCACTCTAAACGACCGATATGATCTGAGCCAGTCGCGGATCTTCGTCAATGGCGCACAGGCGATTGTCCGGCTTGCGCTGATGCAGCACGAGCGTGATGCGCGGGCCGGCCTCAACACCGCAGGTTACATTTCCGGATACCGGGGATCGCCGCTCGGCAATCTGGATCAGCAGCTCCTGCAGGCGGAGCGGTTTCTGAGCGAGCACTCCATACTGTTTCAGCCGGGCCTCAACGAAGATCTTGCGGCGACGGCGATATGGGGCGCGCAGATGGCCGAGCTGCGCGGCCAGGGCCTGTATGATGGCGTTTTCGGCATCTGGTACGGAAAGGGCCCCGGCGTCGATCGCTCTGGCGACGTTTTCCGGCATGCCAATCACGCCGGCACATCGAAGCATGGCGGCGTTCTCGCTCTGACGGGCGATGATCACACTTGCGAATCGTCCACTTCCGCCCATCAGTCTGAGCTCAAACTTGTCGACGCCATGATGCCGGTCATGAACCCGGCCGGTCTACAGGAGGTCCTCGACTATGGGCTTTTCGGTTGGGCGATGTCGCGTTTCGCCGGTGTGTGGACGGGCATCAAATGCGTGAAGGACAATATTGAGCAGAGCGCATCCATCGATGGTTCGGTCGAGCGGGTACAGATTGTCCTGCCGGACGATTTCGAGATGCCGCCGGGCGGTCTCAACATCCGCCGTAACGACAGGGTGCTCGACAAGGAGCGTCGCCTGTTTGAGTCCAAAGTCCCGGCGATCAGGGCTTTCACCAGGGCCAACGGGCTCGACCGTCTCATCCTCGAAGGCGGTGGCGCGCCGCGCATCGGCATTATCACCGCGGGCAAGAGCTACAACGATACGGTCGAGGCGCTCGATCTGCTCGGGATCGTCGGCCCGCGTGCGGCTTCGCTTGGCGTGCGGCTCTACAAGCTTGCCGTTACGTGGCCGCTTGAACCGGAAGGCGCGCGCCGGTTCGCTCTTGGCCTTGACCTGGTCCTTATCGTCGAGGAGAAGCGCGGGCTCATCGAGACGCAGCTCAAGGACCTTCTGTACGGCGAGCAGTTCGCCCCCACCATCATTGGCAAGCAGGATGAAAAGGGTGCTCCTCTTCTGCCCTCCTACGCGGCGCTCGAACCGGTTCAAATCGCCCGCGTAATCGGTGAGCGTCTGCTGGCGATGAGCTACGGCGACGAGGACCTGCGGACGCGTATGGAGCAACTCGACCGGATCACCGAGCGCACCTCTTCTCTGCCCGGACTTATCGAGCGTGTGCCCTACTTCTGCGCCGGGTGCCCCCACAATACATCGACTGTCGTCCCGGATGGCGCACACGCCTATGCCGGCATCGGATGCCATTACATGGTGCAGTGGATGGACCGGTCCACGGAGGGCTTCACGCATATGGGCGGTGAAGGCGCGAACTGGATCGGCGAAGCGCCCTTTTCGAAGGAACCCCACATTTTCCAGAATGTCGGCGACGGGACCTACGTGCATTCCGGTTCTCTCGCGATACGGGCGGCGGTGGCGGCCGGTACGACGATCACGTTCAAGGTTCTGTTCAACGATGCCGTCGCGATGACCGGCGGGCAGGGTCTTGACGGCGAGTTGACGGTGCCGCAGCTGGCTCAACAGATGGCGGCGGAAGGCGTGGCGAAGATCGTGGTGGTTGCCGAGGATCCCGACAAGTATCCGAAAGAGGCGCATTTCCCGCCTTACACCCCGATCTATCATCGCGATGAACTGGCTCGTGTTCAGTGTGAGCTCCAGGATGTCGAAGGCGTCAGTGTCCTGATTTATGACCAGACCTGCGCCGCCGAGCTGCGGCGGCGCCGTCGGCGCGGAAAGGCGGCGGAGCCGGACGAGCGCGTCTTCATCAACGAACTCGTGTGTGAAGGCTGTGGTGACTGCGGTGTTCAGTCCAACTGTGTTGCGATCGTGCCCGTTGAAACCGAGTTCGGGCGCAAGCGCGCGATCGACCAGACGGCCTGCAACAAGGATTTCTCCTGCCTCAAGGGTTTTTGTCCGAGCTTCGTGACCGTGCACGGCGGGGATGCGGAAGATGAAGAGGAGGAAGATGCGAACAGGCTGCCCGAGCTGCCGGACATTTCGGGCATGCCGGAGCCGGACCTTCCCGAACTGGAGCGGCCCTACTCAGTGGTTGTCACCGGTGTGGGCGGCACTGGTGTTGTGACCGTCGGCGCCCTGATCGGCATGGCCGCACATATCGAGGAAAAGGGCGTCGGCATCATCGATATGTCGGGCCTTGCCCAAAAGGGTGGAGCGGTGGCGGTTCACCTGCGTATTGGCAAGGCGCCCGACAGTATCAAGGCCATTCGGGCCTCCGCCGCGGGGGCAGATTTTGTCATGGGATGCGATCTCGTGGTCGCGGCTTCCGACACCGTCCTGTCCGTTGTGCAGAAGGGCGTCACGCGTGTTGTCGCGAATGACCATGAATCCATGACCGGTGATTTCACGAGAACGCCTGATATGGAAATGCCGGCACAGGATATGCGCAACGCGCTGACTGATGCGGCGGGCAAAACTGCGATCCGTTTCATCGATGCATATGCGCTGTCGCGCATGTTGTCGGGGGATACCCAGTCGGCCAATGTTTTTCTGCTCGGCTTCGCCTGGCAGCTGGGGCAATTGCCGCTTTCGTTGCCGGCGCTGGAAGAGGCGATCCGGCTCAACGGTGTGGCCGTCGATCAGAACATCGCCGCATTTTCGTGGGGCAGACTTGCGGCCTATGATGAGGATGCGCTGGAAAAGTTGCTGCGGTCGGTAACGGCGCTGCCCGCGGTGCAGGATCGCACACCCTCGCTCGACGATATCATCGAGCGCCGTGTTGAATTTCTGACCGAGTACCAGAACGCGGATTACGCCGAGGCTTACCGCGCGCGCGTCGACGCGGTTCGCAAGCTTGAGCAGGAGCGGGTTCCGTCAAGCTCGGCGCTTGCCAACGCGGCGGCGCGCGGGCTGTTCAAGCTCATGGCCCACAAGGACGAGTATGAGGTGGCCCGGCTGATGACGCAGGAAGCGTTCCTTGAGCGGCTCGAAAAACGGTTTGGACGTGGCTGTGAAATCACATTCCACCTTGCACCGCCGGTGTTCAGCCAGCTCGACCCTGTCTCCGGACGTCCGCTGAAACGCCGGTATGGGCGCTGGATGATGCGCGCCATGCGCCTGCTGGCCCGCGCGCGGAGCATAAGGGGAACGCTTCTTGATCCGTTTCGCCATAGCGTCGACCGGAAATTGGAAAGGCGTCTGCTTGAAGACTATCAAGCCATGCTCGATTTGTTTGCCGACCGGCTTGGGCCCGACAATCATCCTCTGGCTGTCGAGCTTGCGACACTTCCGGAAGGCATCCGCGGATATGGTCCTGTGAAAGAGGCTGCCGCAAAAACGGCCGACGCGCGTCGCACGGAATTACTGGAGGCGTTCGAAGCGCCTGTTGATACCCGTCAACACGCAGCCTGACCGGTTGCATCCAAATGGCCGTTCTCGCCGTTGAATCAGTCAGTCTACCGACGAACTTGTGAATCGCGCGTGATCGGTAACGCCGCTATACAGCGGTCGCTTGGGTCATTGCCGTCTTAGGAACTGTCCATGTCATACACTCTCGTGGCCGTCACCGTCCTGGTTGCACTCGCCAGCCTCGCTCTGTCGCCCCGGGTTTCGACCCTCGGTTCATTCTACAAGGGCCACGCCGTCTCCGGTGATGTTCCGGGCGTTTTCAGCCTGGCAATGAGTCTCGTCACCACGTGGATTTTTGCACGCTCGATCATGAATGCGGCGATCCTCGGATACTTCTACGGGATCGCAGGGGCGCTGGCGTATGCCACATACTATCTGTCCTTCCTGACCGGAGCGTGGGTGATCGCTTCGCTGCGTTGGCGTCATGGCTTCCACAGCATTCAGGATTTTCTCGCTGACCGCTTCGGAAGGGTTGGGCCGACGTCATACAGCTTCGTCACCGGGCTGCGGCTGCTCTCCGAAGTGTTCGCGAACCTGCTGGTCATCGGAATCATTTTCGGACCAGCCGGGTCGACGGCTTATGCGATCTCGATTGTCGCTGTCGGTCTCGTCGTCCTCGCCTATGCCAGCCTCGGCGGCCTGCATGCCTCCATCCGGACCGATGTGTTTCAGACGCTCGTGTTTCTGGTCGTCCTGGCGGTGCTCATGGTGCTGGCTATCGATGAGGGCGGAATGAGCGTTGCGGCGATTGCGGGATCAAGCTCGGACCTCACCAGTCCCGGCTGGGTGCTACTTGCGGTGGCCTTCCTGCAGGTGTGGAGCTATCCGATCCATGATCCGGTGATGATGGATCGCGGTCTGATCGCCGATCGGAAAACCACCATGGCCAGTTTCTATCATGCCGCCTGGCTGTCCATTGTGTGCATTATGGCGTTCGGAATTCTCGGTACCTATGCAGGACTTGAGAAGGAAACGGGTGAAACGCTGATCCCCACGCTGACGCGTCTGTTTGGCGAGACGCCCGTCCTGCTGCTGAATATCGCACTCATCATTTCCTGCATGTCGACGCTCGATTCAACCCTTGCCAGCGCCGCCAAGCTTTCGGTCGTCGATCTGAAATTTGCCAACCCGACGGTATTCCGTGGCCGGATCGCAATGGCATTGTTCCTCCTTGGCGGGTTCGTGATGATGTTCGTCGGCTCGAAGGACCTGTTCAGTGCGGTTGCGGTTTCGGGGACGGCATCCATGTTTCTGGCACCGGTCGCCTTCTTTTCCCTGTGGTGGGGCCGCCGTGATATTCCCATCTGGTCATATGTGATGGCATTTGCAACGGCGATCCTTGGTGCGGTCGTCTATTTCCTTGAGGCGGGAGGCCACATGACGCTGATGCAGGGATTGACCGGCCTTGAACACAAATATTCCAAGCTCCTTCTGATCTCCGCATTCATCATGGTCCTTGGATGCCTCTATTTCGCTGTCGGAATGTTGCTGGGCAAACACAAAAGTGCGGATGCGAGCCAGGTTGTCCGTCATGCCGACTGACGCGCGATGAGGCAAATTGTATAGATTTCGAAGATTGAATTAGAATAATTTTTTATAATTTCCGAATCTATACGGTTTTCGAAGAAAATAATTCTTCATATAATCTGCACAAGAAATTTGCGTGTGCCGCGTTGTTTTGATAACTCACGGATTTGATGGTTGAGTGTGACGGATGCGGCGGTACCCGGTGAACCGGGTCGATCGCCGCAACACTGTATTTGAGGAGGAAATCGTGATGTCCGTACAGATTGGAAGTGTTGCCCCTGATTTCGAGGTCGAAACGACCGAGGGCCCGATCAAGTTTCACGATTGGATTGGTGACTCCTGGTGCGTGCTGTTTTCTCATCCGAAGGATTTCACGCCTGTCTGCACCACGGAGCTCGGCTATATGGCGAAGATCAAGCCTGAGTTCGAGGCGCGCAACTGCAAGATCATTGGCCTGAGTGTGGATCCGGTCGGTTCACACAAGGAATGGTCGAAGGACATCGAGGAAACCCAGGGCACCGCGCCGAACTACCCCATGATCGGTGATCCGGAACTCAAGGTGGCCAAGTTGTTCGGAATGCTTCCGGCAAGCGCGGGCGATACGTCCGAAGGCCGCACCCCGGTCGACAACCAGACCGTCCGCAATGTCTATGTCATCGCCCCGGACAAGTCAGTCAAGCTGATGATCTCCTACCCGATGAGCACCGGCCGGAACTTCGACGAGATCCTGCGGGTTCTCGACTCCATTCAGCTGACCGCCAAGCATCAGGTCGCGACTCCGGTGAACTGGAACAGCGGCGATGATGTCATCATCGTGCCCGCGGTCTCGGACGAAGATGCGAAGAAAAAGTTTCCCGACGGCTGGGAAGCACCAAAGCCGTATCTGCGTATCGTTCCGCAGCCGGGGAGCTGAAACAACACCGCCGACACGACCCGGGCATCATGGTTCCCGTGCGCTGTTGTTTCGCGCGGGGAGTCCGTTCGGCCGGAAAGGCCTAGCTTGCCATGCGCGATATGCAGAGAAAAACAGATCCTCGAATGGCGGCCGGTCTCCATGAACAGGTTTCCGTGCACTTTAGTGGTTTGAGTGGGCGTGACCTCATGGAGCCCCTGATTACGCGTGTTTTCCCGGGTCGTGTCGCGATGGTCTCATCGTTTGGCGCGGAGTCGGTCGTCCTGCTTCATATGCTGGCGTCGATAGATCGCGCCACGCCTGTGATTTTTCTCAATACCGGCAAACTGTTCGGTGAAACGCTGGCCTATCGTGAAATGCTCGCAGAGCGGTTCGGCCTGACGGACGTTCGAGACGTCCGTCCCGACCCGGTCGACGCGGCTCGCAGCGATCCGCACGGTGATCTGTGGAACAGCGATGCAACGGCCTGCTGCTGGTTTCGCAAGGTTTTACCTCTGCAGTGTGCATTAACGGGTTTTTCCGCATGGATTACCGGACGAAAGCGATTTCAATCGCCGGGCCGCGCGTCTCTGGAGCCGGTGGAAATCGAGTTCGACCGTGTCAGGGTCAATCCTCTGGCGCGATGGTCGCCCGCAGATATCGCCGCTTATGCTGCCAAGCACAATCTGCCTGAGCACCCGCTGGTGAAAAAAGGCTACCCGTCGATCGGGTGTGCGCCGTGTACCGCACCGGTGGATGCGGGTGCGGACGCGAGATCGGGGCGTTGGCGCGACCAGGACAAGTCTGAATGTGGAATTCACTTTTCGGACGGGGAGATCCAGCGCGGAATCGCAAGTATTTCAGGCGACGATTGATCGGAAATTCGGCTATTGCGCGCGACGCATCTGCTTCGGCGTGACTCCGAACCAGCGTTTGACGGCGCGCGTAAAGACGCTCTGATCGGAAAATCCGAGCAGGAAGGTAATCTCGGAAAACCGGTGATCCGTATGCAGGAGGTAGTGTTCGGCGACCGCCTTGCGGGTCTCGTCGACAACACACTGAAAGCATGTGCCATGCTTTTTCAAATAGCTCCGCAGTTGGTGCGTGGACATGCCCACATGCTTTGCCGCTGCTTTGAACGTGCCGTTGTTGCGCTCAAGCCGGTCGCCAACAAACCGACGAATCCGGTTAAGCGGACTGTCTTCGTCTTCCGTTAGTCCGAGGGGGCTCTGGAAGCTGCGGCGGGCAATGACATAGAGGTCGTGGTCCGCCCCGGGCATTGGCCGGTCGAGCAAATCGGTCTCGATCGCGAAACAGTTTTCGGGTTGGTTGAACCTTACGTTGGATCCAAAAAACCGCCTGTACTCTGCGTCGCTTGCAGGCGCTTCGCTGGTCAGCGATACGCCAAGCGGCCGCCAGTCTTTTCCGGCCGCGGACTGTATATGGTAAAGTGTCCTCATCATTGTGTAGTCGGTTATCTGGACCGGCGCATCGAACTCTTCGTTGAAGTTCCAGCAAAATTGGGCCGCTGCGCCATGGTCTTTGAATTCCGTGGAAATGTCGGCGATGGTATTTCGGTGCTCCGCGAGAGACTGCAGCGCATCGCGCAAACTGGGCGCATTTTTGATCGCATATGCGCAAGCATGCGATACCGACGGCTCGAACACCTCTGTAAAATGCAAGGCGAAATACGGATCGTCACTTGTCACCGCGGAGAGTTCCAGCGCCTTTGCCATGGCCTGCAGAGAGATGTAGGCATAGCGGTCCGCGAGGTCGGCGGGATTGATCCCCGCCTCACGGAGCAGAGCCATTCCGTCAATTCCGCGATTGTCGAGAAACTCCGATAGCGCCGTCGCTGCGGCACCGGCCACCACGCCAATCTCTTTCATTCTGCGTGGCGGTTTTGGAGAGGGATATGTCCGCTGAATTTCCGGTGTGACTATTGTCATCGAGAACCCCAATTGTCGAGAGGCAAGCTCTCATGGCGATCTCCCTGATTGATTGGCTAATGCTCGCGCATCAATCCGAGATCAAATTTTTCAAACAACCAGTCAAGAATTAGCATATTCCCGTTTGTTAGAAAGAATCTAATGTTTAATCAATGGGGAACCCATGAAATGTGGGTCAGATTTTTGGATCATGTCTGAAGACTCAGGAAAACTGGCCAAATCGTCATACGCGGGCACCCGTTCGACGGATCACAAGAATGAGACTGCTCTTTCCATTTTTGGCGAATTGAGCAGTTTGCTCGTCGCGTCCGACAAGCAGGGCCTTAACTGTCTGTCCTATTTGTTGCGCATGGCACAGCTCGAAGCACAGACTATTGCGACCGAAGATCGCGACGTACCGAACCTTCACCCGGCGAATTGCGGCAGTCACCACTAGGCCTGTTCGCAACCGACGATACTGGCGGCATGAACAACGGGGGCCGCAGATCCGCGACGAGCATTGCGCTCATCTAAAGTCGCATGAGGACAGGAGACGACGACCTTGCGGCGGGGTCGTCGTTCTTCCAGCTTGCTCTCGTTGCGGCACGCTTTTTCCTTCCTCCTGAAGAGAATGCCGGTTTCGGCGGGATCGGCTTGTGGCAGATTGCACTCAACAAGCGTCTTTTTGCGTGTGTCGCATTGCGCTATTCCTTCTCGTGGATGATCGGGGGAGATTTCCGAAATGGAAAAACAATTCCGGCGAGTGGAGCAGCAGGCGGACATATTCGGACACATCCTGGTCCGATCGTTCCATCTGCTCGCGCTCTTTGCCATCGGCGCGGCGACCGTCTGGTCGGCGCTGCAGGAGTTTCTGGGGATGGTTGCCGCCGGGCGTGCCGAGGTTGGCGACATTCTGCTGCTGTTCATTTATCTGGAGCTCGGCGCAATGGTCGGCATCTATTTCATGACCAATCGGATGCCGGTCCGGTTTCTGATTTACGTGGGCATCACGGCGCTGACCCGGCTGATGATCGAGGAAATCAGCAAGACACACGACGCGGACGATACGGTCCTCATCATTTGTGCCTCGATACTTCTTCTTGCGGTCGCCGTTCTGATCCTGCGCATCGGATCCGTCAAGTTTCCGGATCCCGGGCCGGCGGAAGAGTATGCCGACAAGGTCAAGGAGCGCGCGCGGACAAGAACCAGCAAGAAGTAAAGGTCAAGCTGGTCGGCGAACGCGTTGGCGGATCACTTGCCAGCGAGTATGAACAGGCGGCGAAACGGAAACAGGGTCTTGCCGTCGCCACGTTTCGGATAAGCCGCCAAAATGCGCGCGCGATAGTCGTTCTCGAATGCCGTTCGGTCGGGCTCGTCAAGCGCGTCGAGAAATCTCTTAAGCTGCGATCCCTTGACGAATTCGGCCACGGGATTTTCTCCGTCCAGAATCTGGCAATACTCAGTCTCCCATATATTGAGAACGCTCGTGACCGGCGCGAGCGCTTCGTAGTAGACATCCGGTGCGTGAGAGGGGCTCGGTCGCAGCAATGGCTCAAGCTTTTCACGCCACGGCCCGTTGAGAACGGCTTCATCGATATGCGTGTGCGAGGGCGCCTCCCAGTTGCGCGGCATCTGCGCGGCGAGGTATCCACCCGACGCCACCCGCGACATCAACCGGGGAAACAGGGTACCGTGGTCGTCCAGCCAGTGAAGCGCGGCATTTGAGTAAACCAGATCGGTGGAAGTTTCAGGCGCCCACGCATTCAGGTCGGCTTCGATCCAGTCGATGTCGGGCGCTTCGGCACGGGCCTTGCCGAGCATTTCCGGAGATCCATCAACGCCTGTTATCTGTGCGTGCGGCCAGCGGGCTTTGAGCGCCTTGGTGACATTGCCGGCGCCACATCCCAGATCGACGATGGTGTTCGGCGCGGAAAGCGGCACACGGGCCAGCAGATCCAGCGCCGGCTGCAGTCGCTCGTCGCCGAAGGCGAGATACTGGTTCGGGTCCCACGTCATGAGCGCCTTTTACCGCGCGGGCGTCCGGGCGACAATGGGCATCTGCGCCGGAAAAGTTGTGCGCCCGATATCGTTGGCTCCTCTTGGGTTGACGTGAGGGATGCACTATCAAGATCATCAAATTCCGACATAAAAAATGCAAAGGCCTTCCCGAATGACCAAGCCCCGCCGTTCGAAAGACTTCCTTCCCGATGCCCGATTTGCGCCGGAAGGCCACCCCCAGCCTGTGTTCGGCAAAGTCGGCATTCTGCTCCTCAATCTGGGGACCCCGGATAACACGGACTACTGGTCGATGCGCGCGTATCTGAAGGAGTTCCTGTCGGACCGCAGGGTCATCGAGGAAAATCCGGTCCTGTGGTGGTTCATCCTGAATGGGCCCATTCTCCTGAAACGGCCCTTTTCGTCCGGCGAGGCCTACCGGTCGATCTGGAACGAGGAACTGGATGAATCCCCGCTCAGGACGATTACGCGTTCCCAGGCGAAGAAACTTGCCGAGGCGTTTGAGAGTGACAACCGTGTGGTCGTCGACTGGGGTATGCGCTACGGGAACCCATCGACGAAGAGCCGGATCCAGGCCCTGAAGGATGAAGGGTGCGACCGCATCCTGCTGTTCGCGCTTTATCCGCAGTATGCGGCGGCAACGACGGCCACCGCGTACGACAAGGCGTTCGACGCCCTCAAGGCCATGCGTTGGCAGCCGGCCATCCGCACGGTACCGGCTTATTACGATGATCCGGTCTACATCGATGCGCTGGCGAAATCGCTGGAGAGTGAACTTGCCAGGCTGCCATGGAAGCCGGACGTCATTCTCGCGTCGTATCACGGATTGCCGGTTGAATATTTCGAGAAGGGTGACCCTTATCACTGCCATTGCCAGAAGACGACGCGGCTGCTTCGGGAAAAGCTGAAATGGAACGACGATTTTCTGCGCACGACATTTCAGTCGCGCTTCGGCAAGGCGGAATGGCTGCAGCCCTATACCGACAAGACGGTCGAAGCGCTGGCAAGGGATGGTGTGAGAAACCTGGCCGTTGTCACGCCCGGATTTGCGTCTGACTGCGTGGAGACGCTCGAGGAAATCGCCGAGGAAAACGGCGACATATTCAAGGAGAATGGGGGAGAGAACTTTGCCGCGGTTCCTTGCCTGAATGACTCAGAGGAGGGAATGGCAGTCATCCGCTCGATTGTGAAGCGGGAGCTGATGGGCTGGATCTAGGGCTGGAAATTCAAGACGGGCGGCCTGGGTTGCAGGTCGCCCGCCGATTTCCCTCAATCAAGAGTAGAAGGGAGAAAAGCGTGTGTTAGCCTTCCTTCTTCACGCACTTCTTCATTTTCTCATCCCACTTCTCACCTTCCTTGCACTTGGTCTGCTGCGCAATGACGGCGCCGCTTTTTGCGGCCACACCGTCAAGTGCGGCGGCACTGACAGGGCTTGAAAAGGCGAGAGCGAGACCGAGAACCGGCAGTGCGAGTGCATATTTCATTTTTGCGCCTCCTTATGGCGTTCGGGCATGCCAGAGCATTCGCGCACTGGCTGCACGTTTTGCTTTTTTCATTGGTGAGGTAGCCTTGCCGAGCAGCCACAATCGGACTGCCGGGCAAGATGGAGCCGAGGCAAGCAGCGTTCCCGGGAATTGCGTTTCCCCCGACTCACATGTGCCTTACTAGTCGGCCAATTTGTCTGGGTGCTGACCGAAATTGGGAATTTTGGAGACTTTCCGCGCACATATGTGGCGAGGATCGGTTGTGGCGGAGTTTAAGGCGTACCCTCTGCGCGAACGCTGGTGCGTTTCGAGAGCCGTTGCTCGCGATAGGCAACATAGAAACTGCTGGCGAAGATGATCGCGGCACCCGTCCACGTGTAGATTGTCGGCACCTCTGTGAACAGCAGAAAGCCGAGCATTGCCGCCCAGACGATCTTCAGGAAGTCGAAGGGCAGAACGGCCGTCGTCTCGGCGGTCTTGAGTGCTTCGGCAAGGGCGATTTGCGCCGCCGTTCCGGTCACGCCGATCATGAGCAGGATCGCCCAGGCGCTCGGTTGCGGTGTCTGCCAGACAAAGAGGGCCGGACCGAAGGAGAGAAGGCTCAGCAGGATGATCATGTAGCCGGTTGTCGTCAGGCTGGACTCCGTCCGCCCGAGGATTCTGATGACGACCATGGTCATTCCCCAGAGCGACGCGGAGAGCAGCGTCAGCCAGGATCCGATGTCGATTGGCGCGAATCCGGGCCGCAGGATCACCAGTGCCCCGACGAACCCGCAAACAATCGCCGTCCATCTTCGGAGCCGGAAGCGTTCGCCGAGCAGCAAGACACCCAGCACCGCGGTGAAGAGCGGAGCGGTAAAGGCGAGACCGTTGACCCGCGCAAGCGGTGTCGTACTCAGCGCCGTGAAGAATGCAATCATTGCACCGACATTCAGGCCCGCCCGCAACAGGTGGAGTGGGAACTTGTCCGTTTTCAGGAATGTGAATCCGCTCTTCACGATGAGCGGCAGAAACACGACGAGCCCGAACAGATTGCGGAAGAAAACGATCTGTACGGGATGGAGTTCGGCGGAGAGATAGCGCACCGCCGTGTGCATTATGGAGAAGAGCATGGTCGACCCGACCATCAGGAGGATGCCACGGGTCGCGGCCGGGAGGTTCAGCCACACCTGCTTTGGGAGCCTGCTGTGCGGCTGTCCGCTCTCATAAGCCATGTCGCCACTGCTAACGGGATTGAATGGCGGCGGCAAGCAATTTGACGTAACAGGCTCGTGTCACACACCTGCTCCAGTGCTGATATAATCGGTGCCCATGAACAGGAAGGATTGGACCGACCAAGGGCCGACACGCCGCGCCGTTTTGGGTGGGATGGCGGCCACCGGCGCGTTGACCGTGGCCGGGCTGCTTCCGCCGGGACCCCGGACGGCCGTGGCAGCGCCATCTCTGATGCGGGCAATTCCCTCGACGGGTCAGAAAATTCCCGCAATCGGCATGGGGACCTGGATCACCTTTAATGTGGGTCCGAGCCGGAAGCTCCGGGAGGCTCGGCTCAAGGTTCTGCAGACCTTTTTCGACATGGGAGGAGGGATGATCGATTCCTCACCCATGTACGGCACCTCCGAGGATGTGGTGGGATATTGCCTGAGCCGTATTGAAAACGACCAGACCCTGTTTTCGGCTACCAAGGTGTGGACCGTCTCGGAAGCCATGGGCAAGCGGCAGATGAAAACCTCAGCCGAACTCTGGGGTTTGAAGACGTTCGATTTGATGCAAATTCACAACCTCCTCGATTGGGAGACGCATCTGCGCACGTTGAAGTCGTGGAAGGAACGGGGCCGTATCCGCCATATCGGCATTACCACCTCGCACGGGCGGCGGCATGACGACCTGCTGGATGTCATGCGCAGCCAACCGGTCGACTTCGTGCAATTCACCTACAACATTCTCGATCGGGAAGCGGAAAACCGGCTTCTGCCAACAGCGGCAGACAGGGGATTGGCGGTGATCATCAATCGTCCGTTCCGGCGCGGCGACCTCTTCAGCAAATTCGATCGTCATCCACTGCCCCAATGGGCGGGGGAAATCGGCTGCACGAACTGGGCCTCGTTCCTCCTCAAGTTCGTCATCTCCCATCCCGCCGTTACCTGTGCAATTCCGGCCACGTCGCGTGTGGATCACATGCGGGAAAATATGGCCACCCTCAAAGGACCGCTGCCGGACGCGGCCATGCGCCGGCGCATGGTGGGTTATGTCGAAAGCCTTTAAGGGCAACGCATGATTCCGTTTTCTCCCGAAGTCTTCTTCGCGCTGTTCGAGGAATACAATCTGGCGATCTGGCCGGCTCAGTTCGCTGCCTATGCGCTCGGATTATTGGTTCTTATCCTGGCTGTCCGGCCTTCGCGTGTGAGCAGCGGAGTCATCGGCGCTATCCTGGCGGCGCTCTGGATGTGGAACGGTGTCGCCTACCACTGGTTCTTTTTCGCGCCGATCAATTTTTCTGCGCCGGTGTTCGCAGGATTCTTCATTCTGCAGGCGTTGCTGCTTCTCTGGAAGTTCGTGATTCAAAGAGACGCGATGATCGGTTTCCGGAGGGATGCTCCCGGTATCACCGGATTGACGCTCATGATTGTTGCGTTGGCCGGCTATCCTCTGCTCGCAAACGTTGCCGATCACGGGGGGCTGCAGTCCGCCGTCTTCGGTGTTGCGCCGACGCCGACCGTCATTTTCACCCTCGGTGTGTTGTTGCTCGCACGGCCTCGCGCGCCGCTGGTTCTTATGATCGTCCCGCTACTGTGGTCGGTGATCGGCGGCCTTGCCGTCTGGCTGGTTGGCATTCCGGAGGACGTGGTCCTTCCCGTTGCTGGCGTTCTGGCGGTCAATCTCGTCCTTTGGCAAAGGCGTGGACAAGCTTGAATTCTTCAGGATTTGACCCACCTATCCGGTCTGTATGAGGAGTTCACCCATGTCTGATCAGAATCCCGGTTTGACGTTCCGCGCAGCGACGCCCGAAGACGCCGACCATCTCGCGAAATTCATCAACTATGCCGGTGAGGGTATGCCGCTCTATCTGTGGGAACGGATGGCGGAAAAGGGAGAGACGCCCTGGGACGTCGGGCGCAGACGTGCCCGCCGAATGGAGGGTGGATTCTCCTTTCTCAATGCAACCATCGCTGAAGCCGACGGGGAGGTTGCGGGCTGCCTGATCGGTTATGCCCTCCCGGAGAAGCCGGAGGCAATTGACTATGAAACCATGCCCGCGATGTTCGTCCCGCTTCAGGAGCTTGAAAATCTTGCGCCGAAAACCTGGTATGTGAATGTTCTGGGGGTGCATCCGCATCTGCGTGGTGCCGGCGTTGGAACCGCATTGCTGAAAGTTGCGGAAGAACGCGCAACGCAGGAAAACTGCACCGGGCTCAGCCTCATCGTGGCTGGTGCAAACGCCGGTGCCCGCCGTCTCTACGAGCGTTGCGGCTACGAGGAGCGGGCAAATCGCGAAATGGTCAAGGACAACTGGGCGAATCCGAGCACGAACTGGGTGTTGCTGACGAAGTAGACATGCCAGAGTCGGTTCTTTTGACAAAAGGCGACAGCATCCGATGCGCGCACTGTTCTTCGAAGTCACGCCCAAACCGGGCCATATGGACTCCTACTTCCAGGTCGCAGCGGCCCTGAAACCGGACGTTGAGGCGAGTGGCGGTCTTCTGTTTCTCGATCGTTACATGAGTCTTTTGAGGCCCGGCACCGTGCTGTCCTACCAGTTCTGGCAGGATGAGACCGCGCTCGCCCGCTGGCGCGCCAACGCAACACACCACCGCGCCCAGAGGGCCGGACGCGACGTCCACTTTGCGGATTACCGCCTGCGCATTGCCGAGGTCATGCAATCGTTCGATCGCGATACCGGCAAGGATGCGGGCATAAGGGATTTCCCGGTTGCCGGTTCCGTTCCGGATGAACTGCGTTTCGTTGCATCTGTCGAGAGTGTCGGCGAGCCGTTTCCGCGGGGCGAACAGTTCAAGAGCGTCAACCGCGAGGACACGTTCGTATCGGTTCTGCATGTTGCGAACGAGGCCAAAGGGCGAGAGATTGTCCACGACGCGAGTACACAGGATTTTGTCACTGGCGCGCATCTGTGCCTGATCGATCGCGATTATGGGATGCGCGACCGTGCCGAAGCGCCGCAGACCTTCGAAACGGAGGGCGCATCGGCAAAGGCCTGAGAAGGTGACGAGAAGGGTCCAACAAACTCTTTCAACGAGACAGAAGGGGGTAAAGGCCGCATACTGGGTTCGAAGTCTCGCAAATCTTGGTCCATCCAGCCCCTTGGGGGCCGCGTTCGCATTCTGCACCGGACATCCATCCAGGTCTAACCGCCATGACTCCGACGGCCCATTCCAGCGATTCCATGAAGGGCGTCCTGGCGATGATGGTCGCGACACTGCTGCTCACGCTCAATGACGCGGTAACCAAACTGCTGACGGAGGATTATTCCTTCTGGCAGGTTCTCGCCCTGCGCCAGCTGGTTTCGCTCGGTGTGGTCGTGCTCTACATTCACTGGTACACCGGTTGGGACGCAATGAAGATCACCAATCGCACAGGCGTTGCGCTGCGGGCCGTCTTCTTTGTTGCAACAACGGTGTTCATCGTTGCCAGTTTTTCGATGCTGCCATTGGCATTTGTCACGGCAATCGCCTTTTCGAGCCCGGTCTTCGTAGTCGCCTTTTCCCACTTTTTCACCAGTGAGAGCGTAGGACCGAGGCGCTGGCTTGCCGTGCTTGTCGGCTTTGTCGGCGTTCTGACAATTGTTCGTCCCGGGGGGGCGGACTTCAGCTATGTGCTCGTTCTTCCGGTGCTCGCGGCGCTGACGGCCGGTATACGCGATGTGATCACGCGTGGATTGTCGCGAACGGAATCCTCGATCTCGATCCTGTTCTGGTCGAATGTTGCCGTGATCACTCTTGCCTTGATCGTCACCACGATGATCGGCTGGCAGGCGATTACACCGGTCGCCGCGTTGTTGTTGCTGCTCAATGGCCTGCTCAATGCGTCAGCCCATTTTCTCATCATTGACGCATTGCGGTTGGGGGATGCCTCACTGGTTTCGCCGTTCCGTTATTCCGGTCTGTTGTGGGCCATAATGCTCGGACTGGTGATATGGGGAGACTTTCCTGACGCGTGGACACTCCTCGGTGCCACTTTGTTGATTGCGAGCGGCATCTATATTATCGAGCGTGCGCCGCGCGCGGCGAAACAGGGGACCGATCAATGACGAAAATCACCCTTGCCCAAGCGCGTATGATTATCGCATCCGCATTTGAGGAGGCGGCGCGGCACCATCTGAAACCGCTGGCCATCGTCGTTCTGGACGATGGCGGGCATGCGACTGCCTTCGAGCGTCAGGACGGAGCCAGCGCCATGCGGTTCAAGATCGCGCACGGAAAGGCATACGGCGCCGTAGCGATGGGCCTTGGGTCCCGTGCGCTGTTCGAGCGGGCGCAGGTTCAACCCTACTTCATTTCGGCTATGAACAGCCTGGCGGACGGCGCACTCGTTCCGGTTCCGGGCGGTGTTCTTGTGCGCGACGGCGATGGCAACCTGCTTGGAGCGGTCGGCGTCACCGGCGACAATTCCGACAATGACGAGAAATGCGCCATCGCTGGAATTGAGGCCGCCGGCCTTGTCGCCGATCCGGGCTGACCCTGGTCAGTACTCTTCCACGTCGGGATGCTTTTCGAAGAAGGCGCGCTTGAGCTTCTCCGTCTCGGTCTGCCGCAACGCGCGCTCGACCAGCACATCATAGTTCCGGTCCCATTGCCGCCGCATCTTTGCGCCGAGTGACAGGCTGCGCATCGATGCGATGTCCGGATCGAGGGTGCGCGAGCGGCGCGCGTCTTCTCGCAGGTCGTCCTTTTTCCAGTCGGGTACGCCCAGGTCGCGGATGGCCTCCCAGAGCGACCGCATGTTCGGTGTGACGTCGGGTACGTGTACGCCTGTATAGAGTGAATCCGAGTAGAGGCTTATGCCGGAAGCCTGAAGCTGGGCTTCCTCGATTGCTTTCTTGGCGAATTCCTTTGCGGCGAGCGGCGAAGTCGCGGCAACGCCGAGAAAGCTGCGTCGGTTGAGGTCCATGTCCTGTCCCCTTGTTCTGCGGGACGCGCACGCATGCACGCGTCCGGATTCAGTCAACGTCGGTTTGGTTGAGAGAATGCGGGGAGGGCCTAACAAGACCACATCCGTCAGTTTTGGCCGCGCACCTGGATTTGTGAGTGCACAAATATCATCGCATCTGAAATTCGTGTCTGGCGATAGTCCGCAAATTCGCGGTCATCGGTCTTCCAGCCACGGGCGCGATGGATATCCGGACGCCAGCAGGCAATATAATTGGCATGTAGCCATTGCCGGGTTCGGCGTCAAGGCCGCACGCATTCGACCTGCCGGATTGACCGACACCAAAAGGGTTATGTGAGCACGGCAAGGGGGGAGACGCCGAGAATGTGTGAATGGAGATAGAGCGTCGCGAGCCATAGCAGAACAGCGGTGACAATCCGCCACCCTCCGAGATCGGCCAGCCGCAAACGCGCCCTTCCGCTCAAAATGGCAAGAAAGGGAACGTGCGAGGTCTGTGACACGAACTTTTCCCAAGCCGGCCCCAGTTCCTTGTGCTTGCGCACTTCCTGTCGGACAGAGCCGGCCAAACCCAAAAGTCCCATTGCTCCGAAGAACAGCAGCGAGCGCATCTCGGGCCGGTTGATGAGATGCAAGGTGGCCCAGACGATGATCGCCCACATCACCGGATGGCGTGTGATCGCGAAAATGTCGGTCCATTTCTGATGATCCTTCAGCGCTCCTTTGCCCATGACACTGGTGGGGTTTTTGGTCGTCGTCCCGCAGACGACAAAAATAAAGGGAAACAGCATAAGCACCGCCGTTGCCCAGCGTATGGCGGGTCCGGTTATCCAGAGCGGATCGCCCGCAGGAGCGGCCTGATAGGCATAAATCATCCAAGCCAGTCCAAGCACGGAGGCCAGGGAAAACAGACCCATATAGGCCGGATCGCCGATCTGTTTAACGAGCCACTCGCGAAATTTCAGCGCAGGCAGGATGTGCAGTGCGATGAACACGATGGATGCGACTGCGAGTTGGGCCATCGAATTACCTCAGATGAGATTGCAATGCCATGTGTGCAAACAAATTGGTTGCTGTGCGCGGTATCCCGATTGGCCGGTCTTGTGTCAAGACTTCGCCGGCGACCGTGACGTTTTAGCTTCGGCTCCAACAATGGGTATGGCGCCTTCGCCAGGCTCGCCTTCATGCCACCGAACTTTCCTGTAGTCGAATCCCCTCTCTATCGTCGGTTTGACCACATAGAAGAATGGCGAAAGGTCGAAGTCCCGCGGCACGAATAGGGAATGGTGACGGATGCGCAGGATTTCCTGTTTGCTGTATGGACTTGCGGCATGAGGCTGATCGCTAACCTCTTCGATCGAGGGCAGGATCGGGTAGGGCACCGAGTGATAGGCCTGGGCAATGAGCGAGGAACAGATGGCCCGCGTCGGCGAACCGGATCCAAGCGCAATCATGCGCCGGCGCCAGCGTACAGGGACCGGGGGCGTGGGCAGGAGATAGCGAGCCAGGTCGATGATGTTACGGGTGTCGTATTTGACGCCGAGGCTGGCGACCATGAACCGGACGACCTTCTCCTGATCCGACTTGCTCAGGTTGACCGCCCGGCAAATCCGGGTGTTGTAGGTCTCATACTTCGACAGCGGCACGGCAACCGTGCCTTCACCCAGGTTCGATTCGATCAGGGAAAGTTGCTCGCCGTTGTCGTTGATCTCGCCGACCGCGTTGCCGACATACATGGCCGCGTGAGACCAAGTGGATTGCGTGAGATACTTTATGGCGACGGCGATCTTCTGATTGCCTTCAATGAGCAAAATGTCGCCGGGCTGCAGGCATCGCCTCAATGTCTCGGGATCGGACGGGGTGAACGGTTGGTAGCCACTCGATTCCACCTGAAGAATGCGGGCGAGCCATTGGCCGATCCGATCGAGTGTGCTGTCTACAAAACTCATCGCGTTGGCCCTTCCGACACGGCTGCACTGCCAGAACAGTCAGATAAAGGGCTTGAATGGGCCGTGTCCAGAACTGTCGGGTTGGGAAACTTAAAAGCGTATGCCGGCCGTCAGCTTTAGTATCGCCGCCTCTCGAGCGTGCGTTCTAGTGGAGGCTCGGCGATTTAAGCAGCGCATTCCGGTCGGTCGACGTAACGACGAGATTGACCGGCCCCTGTTCCCGCGCAATGGTCAACGGCACATCAACACCTGCGTCGCCCAGCTGCCAGACCTTGCGGTAGAAATCGGCGAGGTCGAGGATGTTTTCGGTTCCCACGGCGACGACGATATCGCCCTGATCGATACCCGCGCTTTCTGCGGGGCCTCCGTCGGCAAGCCCGAGAACCACGACTTCGCCATGTACTTCGGCGCAATAGAGACCGAGCCACGGCCGTACCGGGCGGTTTGCGCGTCCGAGCTTTTTCAAGTCGCTCAGAATCGGTTTGAGAAGATTGATCGGGATGCTCATGTTGATCGGGAGCTCGTCGCCTTCCTGTCCCGACGCCTGCAGTTGCAGGGAGCCAAGTCCGATGAGTTCGCCCTGTGCATCTATGAGCGGTGCACCACCCCAGTGCGGATGAGCGGGCGAGGAGAAGATGGCGTCCTCCAGGAGATACTCCCAGTAGCCTGCAAACTCCTGGCGGGCGACAATGTGCGCAGCGACCGAGCGCTCGCACCCTCCGGACGACCCCATGATCACGCGGTCATCCACGGCCGACTTGGAGGAGTCCCCTATTTTCAATGCCGGCAGATCGACCCGAGCAAGCGGTTGGACAAGAGCAAAGCCGGTTTGCTGATCGTACCCCAGCGTATGGCCCTGGGCCGATGTGCCGTCGGCAAAAGTCAGCCAGATGCTTTGCGCTTCAACGATCAGGTAGCCGACCGTCAGAACGAGGCCGCCCTCGATGATGACACCGTTTCCCACGCGTTCGTCGCCGAGCGTTTCGGTCGTAAATGCATCGGCAGGAACTTGGGATCGCAAGCCGACCACGGACTTCAGGGCTTCATCGAGATCGAAACCGTAGTCTTCGCGCTGCGGTTGAATGGCCGCCGGGACATCCCAGTCACCAAGAGTCGACATGTCAGCTTGCTCCTTGCCAGCCGTGCCGCAATTCGGGGCATTGGCTCATACTAGCATTCAAATGATGTTTGTCGTGCGACGCGCTGCAGATTGAGTACGACTCGTCCCAAGCTTGTCCACACGATCAAGGGGAAACATTCGCTCAGCCGCGTTTCTAGAGATTCTTCTTTTTCCGTGAGGAGGTAACCATGGCATCGGCCTGCGTTCTCAGCGCCTGAATTTCCTGTTTCAAACGCGCGTTTTCCGCTTCCAGCCGCGCCTGCTCTTTAAGCAGCTGCGCCCGTTCTCCTTCCGTTTCCGCACGCAACAGTTTCCGCGTCACGGTATGGTAGGAATCGAGGGTGGTGCTTGACTTTGACTCGGTCTGGAAGACGCGCTGACCGAGCTGGTAACCCTTCATGAAGTCTGCGGCGCTGCTCCCGGCACACACATTGGCGTAGGCCTGTCCGAGAGCGCCTTCGCGATAACCGCGCACGGTCGTGCAGTAGGATTTCAACCCTTCCTGTCGACCGGACGCATAAAGCGCGCGGCTGGCGTCCGACCGGTCAAGCTTGCACGCCTTGGCATGGTGGATGAACCGGTCCGGTGTACGCCCATCATTCCCGTCCTGCTTGCCGATCTTTTGCCAGTCGCCGGTTGAACACTCATCCGTCGACAGGGTGGCGCATCCGGCAAGGCCAAGCGCGAGAATGATCAGTATGGATATTGGAACTCGAAGCATTTGCCTGACGATGCCATGGGGATGTTGTGCACTGCAAGAAGTGGATTGTTGATGTCCGAAGACCCTCGCATGTGGGGCAAGGCAGGCCACCATATCCGCATATGCATATCCCAATGCGGCCATATTGTGTGGTAACGTTCGCGCCATTGAGTTGACACGCACTGGGGAGGGCCTTCCATGCGTTGCCGAGTAGCCGCTTTGGTCATCGCGCCGGTGTTGGCGATTGCGTTTTCCATTGCTCCTTCTACGTTTGCCGGTGCCGAACCCGTTGCAAAAAAGCTGTTCGGAAAGAAAAAAGCTCCGGCATCGATGCGCGCACGGTCGATCGGTTCATACGCACGGGGCTGCCTTGCAGGCGGACGTATGCTGCCTGTCAGCGGGGCCGGGTGGGAGGCCATGAAACTGTGGCGGAACCGGAACTGGGGTCATCCTGTTCTGATCGAGTTCCTCGAACGTTTCGCCACCGAATCAACTGAAATCGACGGATGGCCGGGCCTCCTGATTGGTGATCTCTCTCAGCCGCGCGGCGGCCCGATGCTGACCGGACACCGCAGTCACCAGATCGGGCTCGATGCGGACATCTGGTACAGGCCAAAGCCTGATGGTCCGATGAGCGAGAAGGAGCGTTCGGACAGCTGGTCGATACCTCTCGCGGGCCAGTTCTCCGCGAACGTGAACAAAAAACACTGGAAATCGGGTTATGTGACGCTGATCAAGCGCGCCGCGTCCTACAGGGAAACCGCGCGGATCTTCGTTCACCCCGCCGTCAAACGGGCGTTGTGTGAGGGGGCGGGCGACGACCGTGCCTGGCTGCGCAAGGTCAGGCCTTGGTGGAAGCACAACTATCATTTTCACGTGCGCTTGCGTTGTCCGCCTGGTGTTGCCGGGTGCAAGGATCAGGACCCGCCACCGGTTGGCGACGGATGCGGCGCCCAGATCGATCACTGGATGAAGAAGCTCGCGGCGGCGGAAAAATGGAGCAAACAAAAGCCGAAGCCACCGGTTAAGAAGAAGCCGCGCAAGGAATTGCGCATGGCCGACCTCCCGCCTTCCTGCCGCGCCGTTCTCGACGCCGGCCCCATAGTGAATGCCCGTGCGCGCCGCCTGCCCGACGCACCGCAGCGCAAGCCGGATGCCCCGACGGTACAGCCGGCCGCCGTGACGGCGTCGCCAGGCGGCCCCGGATTGCCGTGGCGCAAGAAGGCAATCACAAGAAATGCGGCACCTGCCGCCGTGCCGTTGCCGGTGAGGAAACCTCAATGAGCGTGCAGACAGAGGCCGTGCCGCAGCGCAACGTTTTCGGCGAGCCCATCGAAACCTGCTCGGACCGGCCGTTGACCGGGTTTTACCGGACCGGTTGTTGTGAGACGGGTCCTGACGATCTCGGAGTTCACACGGTGTGTGTGCTGGTGACGGCTGAGTTCCTCGCATTTTCCAAGATGCGCGGCAACGATCTGTCAACCCCGATGCCGGAGTTCGATTTTCCGGGCCTTGAGCCGGGTGACCGCTGGTGCCTGTGCGCGGCACGGTGGAAGGAGGCGATGGACGCCGGCATGGCGCCGCGCGTCGTTCTTCGCGCAACGCACGAGGCGACCCTCGAAATTGTTCCGCTGGAAGATTTGAAGCGCTACGCCATAGATCTGGCGTAACGTATCAGTTGCTATTCAGGTGTCCGCGGCAACGCCGGTGCCTATGGTGCAAGCCACTCCCGTGCCGCCGAGACCGCAATAACCGGCAGGGTTCTTCGCCAGATATTGCTGGTGATAGTCCTCGGCGAAAAAGAACACGGGCGCATCCAGGATTTCCGTTGTGATTGGCCCGTATCCGCGGTCTGTCAGTGCGTGCTGGTATTCCGCTTTTGAGGCCTCAGCGGCCTCCCGCTGCTCATCATCGAAGACATAGATGCCGGACCGGTATTGCGTGCCGGCGTCGTTGCCCTGCCGCATGCCTTGCGTCGGGTCGTGGCCTTCCCAGAAAGTTTTCAGCAACTCCGTGTAGCTCGTCTTCCCCGGGTCGAATACGACCAGGACCACTTCATTGTGACCGGTCAGGCCTGAGCATACCTCCTCGTAAGTCGGATTGGGCGTGATGCCGGATGCGTAGCCGACAGCCGTCACATAAACGCCGGGCAGTTGCCAGAACATCTTCTCCGCACCCCAGAAGCACCCCAAGCCGAACAGGGCTTTTTCCAGGCCGTCCGGATAGGGCCCCTTGAGCGGATTGCCGTTCACATGGTGTGACTTTGCCGTCGGGATCGGAGTGTCGCGTCCGGGCAAGGCGGTTTTTTGGTCCGGCATCGTTGCCGGTTTGCGGAAAAACATATGCTCACTCCTTACTGGGCCTTCCCGGTCCGGACCGGGTTCAGTTGTTGAAAACGTCCAGTTGATGCCTCCGCCGACCAAGCCAGTAGAACAGCAACCCCAAAACACCGAAAAAGACCCAGGTCGGAGTCTGGAGAAGAGAGACAATAACAGGGTCCCACAAGACCGGACTGACATGTCGTTCTATTGCGGCCTGCAACGTGTTCAGGCTCGATGCGTGCAGTTTGAACCAGTGCTCACCCAGAGGGGTCAGGACCCACTGGCCCTCTCCGGACGCGAGCGATTTGGTGCCGTCAATTGTCAGAGCGATCATGGCTCCCAGCAGGAACCACACGCCCAGAATTCGCAAAACAACCATTTTAACTACCCCGCCGGGCCGCGCCGTGCTCGCACGCCCGCCCCGACAGATAGATAAGCCTTTGCAGCGACTTGTTCAATTAAAGTACGCGCAAAAGTAGCGAACGGATGCTTGCGCACCTGCGGTGCATGCTATAGTTCGATGTCCGTTGTGTTTCCACGGCATAAGTTTCCGGCAGAGGTGTCTGAGTGGTCGAAGGCGCCCCGCATATGGCACCCGCCATATGCCATCTGAGGAAAGC
>JALCBY010000090.1 GCA_028066055.1 Hyphomicrobiaceae bacterium | reverse complement strand
CTTTGAAGGTTTCCGACCTGGTTGCGGGAGTAGGATTTGAACCTACGACCTTCAGGTTATGAGCCTGACGAGCTACCGGGCTGCTCCATCCCGCGTCAGGGTCGGAAAGTGTTTCATCGTGTTAGAGAGATTGTTGGGCTTTTGCTAGGTTTGGCGGTGACCTACTCTCCCGGGGCTTAAGCCCAAGTACCATTGGCGCGGCAGTGCTTAACTTCCGGGTTCGGTATGGGACCGGGTGTTTCACTTGCGCTATGACCACCAAACCGAGGAAAAGCCCATGTCGACTTTCTTGCGGAGCAAGAAAGCGACAGGTGGCAGGCAGCGTATTTGCTTGCAAATGCGCGTTGCCACTCGGTTGTTATGTCAATCAACATCGCGGCTCGGTGCTGCGACGTTATCCATGGTCAAGGTCGGTGTATGCTTTTGGCTTTTTGATTTTGCCTACCGTCTCTGCTAGAGGCGGCGGGCATGTCTTTCCATTACTGGATCAAATCAAGCCTATCGGGCGATTAGTACCGGTCAACTGAACGCATTACTGCGCTTACATCTCCGGCCTATTGACGTGGTGGTCTTCCACGGCCCTCAGGGAGACCTTGTTTTGAGGGGGGCTTCCCGCTTAGATGCCTTCAGCGGTTATCCTGTCCGATCATAGCTACCCAGCACTGCCGTTGGCACGACAACTGGTCCACCAGTGGATCGTTCACCCCGGTCCTCTCGTACTAGGGGCAACTCCTCTCAAGTCTCCTACACCCACGGCAGATAGGGACCGAACTGTCTCACGACGTTCTAAACCCAGCTCACGTACCTCTTTAAACGGCGAACAGCCGTACCCTTGGGACCTGCTCCAGCCCCAGGATGAGATGAGCCGACATCGAGGTGCCAAACACTGCCGTCGATATGGACTCTTGGGCAGTATCAGCCTGTTATCCCCGGCGTACCTTTTATCCGTTGAGCGATGGCCCTTCCACTCGGGACCACCGGATCACTATGGCCGTCTTTCGACTCTGCTCGACTTGTCAGTCTTGCAGTCAGGCTGGCTTCTGCCATTGCACTCAACGAGCGATTTCCGACCGCTCTGAGCCAACCTTCGCGCGCCTCCGTTACGCTTTAGGAGGCGACCGCCCCAGTCAAACTACCCGCCACGCAGGGTCCCGGATCCGGATAACGGACCGCGGTTAGACATCAAGAGTGCGAAGGGTGGTATCTCAAGGGAGGCTCCACAGGGACTTGCGTTCCTGCTTCAAAGCCTACCACCTATCCTGCACATCACAATCCTGATGCCAGTGCGAAGCTGTAGTAAAGGTGCACGGGGTCTTTCCGTCTAACCGCGGGAAGCCTGCATCTTGACAGGCAATTCAATTTCGCTGAGTCGATGTTGGAGACAGCGGGGAAGTCGTTACGCCATTCGTGCAGGTCGGAACTTACCCGACAAGGAATTTCGCTACCTTAGGACCGTTATAGTTACGGCCGCCGTTTACCGGGGCTTCGATTCAGAGCTTGCACTCCTCCTTTTAACCTTCCGGCACCGGGCAGGCGTCAGACCCTATACGTCGTCTTGCGACTTCGCAGAGCCCTGTGTTTTTAATAAACAGTCGCCACCCCCTGGTTTGTGCCCCCAGCCCCTAGTTGCCTAGGAACCGGGCCTCCTTCTCGCGAACTTACGGAGGTATTTTGCCGAGTTCCTTCAACATCGTTCTCTCAAGCGCCTTGGTATGCTCTACCAGTCCACCTGTGTCGGTTTAGGGTACGGTCTGATGGAGGGCTATTTCCAGGAACCACTCAGCAGCCCAATCAATCCGATAAGATTGAACTACACCTGTGATCCGTCACATCCTCCTGGCCTAGGAATATTAACCTAGTTCCCATCGCCTACGCCTTTCGGCCTCGGCTTAGGGGCCGGCTTACCCTGCTCAGATTAGCTTTAAGCAGGAACCCTTGGACTTTCGGCGAGAGTGTCTCTCACACTCTTTGTCGCTACTCATGTCATCATTCTCACTAGTGATCTCTCCACCGGATGGCTCACGCCCCGGCTTCATCGAAAGAACTCGATCCGTCATTACACCCAAGTGGATGCAAATACGGATGAGTTCTATGTCACACTACGCTCTGCTACCGATGCTTACGCATCCCTAGACTTCGGCTCATGGCTTGAGCCCCGTTACATCTTCGCCGCAGGACAACTTGTTTAGACCAGTGAGCTGTTACGCTATCTTTAAAGGATGGCTGCTTCTAAGCCAACCTCCTGGTTGTTTTGGTCGTCCCACCTGCTTTCCCACTTAGCCATGAATTGGGGGCCTTAGTCGTAGGTCAGGGTTGTTTCCCTCTCCACTACGGACGTTAGCATCCGCAGTGTGTCTGCCATCTAGTACTCCCGGGTATTCGGAGTTTGGTTAGGATCAGTAAGCCTGTGGGGCCCCATTACCCATCCAGTGCTCTACCCCCCGGGGTATTCGGATGACGCTCTACCTAAATAGATTTCGCAGAGAACCAGCTATCTCCGAGTTTGATTGGCCTTTCACCCCTAGGCACAGCTCATCCCGATCTTTTTCAACAGATGTGGGTTCGGTCCTCCAGTAAGTGTTACCTTACCTTCAACCTGGCCATGCCTAGATCACTCGGTTTCGGGTCTGATCCCACGAACTCATGCGCCCTATTAAGACTCGCTTTCGCTACGCCTACACCTAACGGCTTAAGCTTGCTCGTAAGACCAAGTCGATGACCCATTATACAAAAGGTACGCCGTCAGATCGCTAGGATCCTCCGACTGATTGTAGGCGTTCGGTTTCAGGTACTGTTTCACTCCCCTCGTCGGGGTGCTTTTCACCTTTCCCTCACGGTACTGGTTCGCTATCGGTCAGCAAGGAGTACTTAGCCTTCGAAGGTGGTCCTCCGATCTTCAGACAGAATTTCACGTGTTCCGCCCTACTTAATACGTCCATCAAAGCTTCCTATACGGGGCTGTCACCCGCTATGGCCACGCTTCCCAACGTGTTCTAGTCACTCATCTGGCTCGGCTGGTCCCCGTTCGCTCGCCGCTACTAGGGGAGTATCAATTGATTTCCTTTCCTCCGGGTACTTAGATGTTTCAGTTCCCCGGGTTTGCTCTTAAAACCCTATGTATTCAGGTCTTAAGTACCTGTTTAAACCCCATATTGATTACCAAAGATAACAATATGAAGCTTTCAGGTGGGTTGCCCCATTCAGAGATCCATGGATCAAAGCTTATTCTCAGCTCCCCATGGCTTATCGCAGAGTATCACGTCTTTCATCGCCTCTTGCTGCCAAGGCATTCACCAAACGCCCTTCTCGCGCTTGATTTGATCCAGAAAAAGAAAGAC
>JALCBY010000001.1:204197-296550 GCA_028066055.1 Hyphomicrobiaceae bacterium | reverse complement strand
TCTACCAGGAGCAGACATCGCAAATCCGCCGCCCGACAACTAAATCAACAAAATCGACACTGAGCAGACATCGGCAGGTGCCGTCCCATCAGCGTCCGAATATGGGCGCATTGCGGACATCCCGGAATTGCCTACCGGGCAAATGATGGCCACAAAGATCTCGTACCTTTCTCTGGCTGTTTCGCGTGCGCTATGTGTGCACCTGGAACGCAGACAGGTTTGACATGGCCGCAGGGGCACGCGTATGGACTGCGGTTATGGACGAAAATTCCCCGACATATGTCCCGGTGGACCGCTGTTTCTCTATTGCACCTATGATGGAGTGGACGCAAAGTATTTGTGAATCAGATAGTTGCGCGGTCGCGTGTGCAATATGTGTGCACCAAGGGATCAACGGGAATCGATGTTGATCCAGCTCTGTCAGTGCAAAGCAATTGTTGGCTTACGGGCGGGAAGGGGGCAATCAAAGCAGCGTGAACGGACTTTCGATTTTAACCCAAATTGGGTCTAAGCCATAGGCTTATGCAGTCCGCTATGTTGTATAAGCGTTGATTAACCAGAATAAATATCGAGTTATGCAGCTTTATTCGATTATTATCGAAAATAACTGTGTATTAAGAGCCTTAGATTAGGAAAGCGGTGTGTCTAGGGCCAAGAACACATGCGGTGAACTGCCTTCGGGCCGCGCCGGCGATCCGGCGCTGCTTGGCGTGCAGGCATTGCCCGAGAAACTGACGGTGGGCGGTTTGGCATTTTGCGCCGTGTTCGCTGCCGGACTGGCCTACGTCGCTCTGGATGGGGATCTTCTGTCGAATTCCAGCGCACAGAAACCTGCTAACCCGAAAACGGTATTCGTTTCAGCATCTGACGTGCAGGGAGCTTTCTTCCCGTTGCCGTCAGAACTGTCGAAGGGCACGGAGCGTGTATTTGGCCTCGTGAAGATGCCAAAGGTGGAGAAAGAGAGACTTTCTCAGGAGCTTAAGGCGGGCAACGTCCGGATTGCGGCTATCTGGCTATGGGACAACCAAGCGCAGGATGGAGATGCAGTTCAGATCAACTCGGGTGGATTTTCCCAAACAATCGCAATCGCCAATTCACCAACTATGTACTACGTGCCGGTCCAGACGGGCACAAACGCGCGGATAACTGCGGTGGCTGACGGTGGGGGCGGCGTCACGCTGGGCGTCAAGACAATTGTCGGTCCGTTCCCTCTGCCGCCGCTTGTTGTTGGCCAGAGCCTGGAGGTGCCGGTCCTATGATGGCGATGCCGTTTGGTCCTCTCATGTCACTGATGTTCAGCGTCATGTTCATGATCGCGATATCGAAATTTGACCCAAGGCTGGCTGCTTTGGCCGTTGTTTTGAGTGGAGTCGCGGCCTTTCTCATTTTTGCCTATCGCGGGCGATTTTTTCCGGGGTTTATCATGGATGTACTTGATCGACTGACTGACAAGGATGCGTTGGAGCATGCGTATGAGACAAACGTCCGCAAGGACGTGACGATCGATGCCGTCAAGTTGGCGGAAGCGGTGAAGGGCAGGGTTATTGGTCAGGACCGGGCGGTCGATTCCATCGCTGCTCAACTGCGACGCCGCCTTTCAGCACAGCGGCCGAACAAGCCCATCGCCGTGTTCTGCCTCGCCGGACCTCCCGGCGTTGGCAAGACGCACCTCGCCAAGGTCCTGGCCGAAGAACTCTATGGTGGACAGAAGAACCTGCAGTTCTTCGATATGAGCCAGTTTGGCCAACCGCATGCGGCGTCGAGCTTGTTTGGCCAGGCCCGCGGGTATGTGGGGTCGACCAGCTACGGCGCGTTGACGTCGGCGTTGCGCGACATACCCGATAGTGTTGTTCTTCTCGATGAGTTCGAAAAGGCGCATCCCGAAGTTCACAAGCGGTTTCTCACCGCCTGGAACGATGGGTTCGTGACTGAGGTCAGTGACGGCAGCCGAGTTCCGACAACGGAAACAATCTTCATCCTGACCACCAATGCCGCTTCGCGGAAAATTGGTGATGTTGCCAAAGAGTTTGCCGACGATCCGGATGAAATGGCCCGAATGATCAAAAGGGCTCTTGGAGACGCCCAGTTTGCGCCGGAAGTTCTTTCCCGCATCGACGACGTATTTGCCTTCCGGCCACTCGAAGGTCTCGACATCGCCAGAGTAGTTGCATTGGAGATTGAGAACCTTGCCGTCCAGTACGGTCTCAAAATCGCGGACGGCGGCATCGACCCGTCCATACTGCTTGATGCCATTACGGCCCTGCAGAAAAAGACGGATGGCGGGGTGAGAGACATTGCTCGTGCGATCGAGCGCCAGGTGACCGACGGACTGCTTGAGGCGCGTGGAAACAACATCGAAACAGTCCGTCTGATGGCCGTGGGTGAGAAGGTCGAAGTTGAGGCTGCGAAAGAAGAACGGGCTCAGATTGACTCCGCTTCACGTATGCCGGCTGCAGAGTGAGTGATCCGCGATGTCAACGGAGACAGCAAGCGGAGCGAAAGAGGGCTTTATCCCCAAATCGAACGCGCGACCAAGAGCGCTGCCTCTTGCGCTATCGCTCTATCGAACGGACGTTCTGTTTCGCGGGCTGGTCGATGTGACCCTGGTCGGTATCATCGTACTCACATTTGCATATGGCGGTGGGATGTTTTCCGGCATATCCGATCTTCTCAAGACGGCATTTTACTCGCCCCGTGCCTCGAAGACGCAGACGGGCATTGATTATTCCGGAAATCAGTCGCCCGATATTTCGAACACACAGACAAGCAGTGCGTCTGTCCGGAATCAGGTGCCACCCCAAAAGCAGTCGCTTGTCATCCTTAGATCCGGATCCGCATCCGGACCCGGACAGGCAACTGAAATATCCATTGAAGAAGTTGTAAGAATACAAAAGGCGGTTATCGAGTCCGCGCCGCCGAATATGGCTTTGTCACTTAAAGTGGCACGCGGCTATCAAGATCTACCGAGCCCTAAGCGAACCTCCGCCGTAAAAAAGGAAGCGTTCGACGCGCTTCGACCTTTTGATCAGAATGATCCTATTGTCGCATACGCGAAAGCTTCCCTTCTGCTTCAACTGGGTAATGCGGCGGATGCAATCGAGGCGCAGAGACTGTTGAGGGTGGCAACCGCAGCCGCGATTCCTGAAGCGTATACGCTCAGCGGGCTTGCCGCGTTCCGCCTCGTGCGCATGCATGATCGTGGGCAAATTGGAAGCAGTGCACTGAAGACGCTCGACGGCGCGGGCAATGTCATTTCGTCCAATCTGCAAGATCTCTCTGCAGAAGCGAAACTGTGGTTTGAGCGTGGTGCGTCGTTGCGCCAGGTCGATGCGATCAGGCTGCTGGCCTATGCCGAGTTTATCGGCCTTGGTGGCAAGAGAAACGTCTCCGCGGCGGTCGCACACTGGCGCGACGCCGCGAACCTCGATGATGGACCATCGCAGTTCGCACTTGGCTGGCTCTATTTGAGGGGCGTCGGAGTTTCGCCAGATATCGGCGAGTCCATCCGGCTAATGCAGCAGTCCGTCGATCAAGGCTTCGAGATGGGAAATCTTGGGCTAGGTATCGCGCTCTTGCCAAAGATACTCGCGGGTGATGTCCAAGCCGGCAAGAGGGCGATAGCTGCGTTGGAAGAAAGCACTGAGAAGGCAAAATACAGACAGACTGTGGCGATGTCGCACTCGATTTTGGGACGCTATCTGATGGAGGCGGCGCCGCCATCTCTCCGTGATCCAAAGAAGGGATTCGATCATCACCGGCTGGCGCTCAATTACGGTTATCCATGGGCGGCGGTGGATATGGCCGAAGCGTATAAATCGGGTACCGGTGTCGAGCGGGATCTGGTCAAGGCCCACAAGATGCTTGTTCTGGTCGGGCCCAGCAGGCGCAAGGACATGGAGCCCATGTTGAAAGAGCTACGGGAAAAGATGACGCCTCAGCAGCGAGCCGCCGCTTTGGCATCGTACCGGGAGCTTCTGGCCAGCGAGCAGATGTTCAAGCTGGGACGATTTCGCCCTGTGAAGCCCGCTGGAAGTCTGAAACGGCCACCAAAGAAGTAACGAGCGTCCACAAAGCGCCGTACGCTCAAACCCTTTTCCCAATTTCCACCCGTCACATCACCGCCACGCTTGCGCGATCTATTTGAATCGTCCAAACAGTAGCCAAGTGCTCTTTCGCACAATTCTTAGGATTTCAAGACGTGGGAGGATGAAATGCCGGCTGCGCGCAAGACGAGTGCAAAAACAAAAGCACAACCTAGGCGGAAAACAGCTTCTGCGCGTACGGCGAAGAAGCCTTCGGCTCGGAAAGCCCGAAAGAAGGCCGACGCCGGCAACGGAGAGGGGCAGCAGGCGGCGGCGCGCCAGGCGCTGCAGGCCAAGATGGTTGCCGCCGGGTTCGGTGAGGTTGTCTCCGTCCTTATGCGCTCACCCCACTACAAGCATTACAGCCTGACGGATCTTGAGTGGCTCGTCGTGCCGCCGCTCCTCGCCAACCAGTTCACCCTGGCCGAGGCGCGCACGAAGGAGGGGGGCATCCCCGCGCCCGTCGGCGTGGCGCTCTGGGCGTGTGTTTCGGACGAGGTCGACAAAAAGCTCACCGAAAATATCGACCGGCCCGTGCGCCTCAGGCCGGACGAATGGACCAGTGGCGATACGCTCTGGCTCATCGATGCGGTGGGGGCGCCGGAGGCGGTCAAGGCCATGGTCGAGCGCATGGGCGAGGCGGTGTTCGAGGGCAGGCCTTTCAAGCTGCGCGCGCGCGGAAATGACGGCAAAGTGAGCGTCCAGACGGTTGGGCGGAAATAGCCCAGACGGTGAGGGCAATCACGTCATTGCGTCGCGCAGGTTCAGCAGATGAACCGACATTACTGTGCCCTTTCACGCGAATGGGCGGAACTCATAGATATGTAAAGCTGTGCGCGAGCAGTCATTGCAACCAGCGATTGTAGTTTACCTGAAATAATGGAGTTAACAATCAAGAAATTATACATTGTACGGATTAACAATATTTGACTTATGTCACAAAATCACCGCATCCTCCTTATAGGAACTGAGTATTCGTTTGATTCATCTCGATTGAGTAGATTTCAGAAAAATCGCGCAATTTGAGATGATTGGCGGGTTCGGTGAGCGCATCACTGGAGTCGTGAAGGGTGAGCGGGAAATGAGGCGCTGCCAAAGCCATATCCAGATGCCGAGCCGTGCAGTAGGCGCTTCGGTTGGCGGCTCTCGGATGAGATGTCCTGACATCCGGGCGTCATTCTGCATGGCCGTGCTTGGTGTTGCTATTGCGTACGCCGCGACATCGGCGTCTATGAGTGAGACGCTGGCACAGACTGCATCCGGACAATCAACAAGCACGAAGAGTGAACCGAAGCCAAAAAGCCAGCTTGAGCTTCGGCTGAATGCACTTGAGCGACCATCACTGGCACGCCTCGAGGACTGTAACTCCAATTCGCTAAGGTCACTGTTACTAGATCCCTTTGATGATGATTGCGCGCGGATCGACGCATACGTGAAGGAGCGAGCGAAGATCATCAAGTCGTCGGATCCTGTGCAAGATGCACGAACAGACGCATCGAATGGCGTCATCGGTTTCATGGTGACAGCTAGCGTGGCATTTGGCGGTGCGCCGTATGCCACCGGACTCCGTTGTCTCGACATCAATGCTCTTGGAGAGCACGTTGCTTTCAGCAAAGTGCACGGAGACTACGTAACAGAAGTGGAAGGTGAAGAATTAATTGCGTTTAGAGATTATGCAATGAAATATAATTTGAGTAAAACTCTCTCAAATCAAAGAAAAATTGTAAAATGTAAAACATAAAATAGATATATTAGATCAATAAAGAAAATATAAATGAGTGATATATCCGAAATGGATTTACGAAAAATAATATCTATTTATTTTGCTTCAATATCTCTATTTATGATTTTGTTGTTTTGGAATTTTGGAATTGAATATTTGGCCATTGTCCCTGCGTTGTCATGGGGTGTTTTTTGTATTTTTATAACATTGAAAAATAGTTCAATAAAAGCCAAAAAAGATGCAACAATCATAGTATCATACTGGACTAGATTAAGCTTTATTATTATTGGATTTTGTATATTAATGATATTTTTTGTTGCGATTTATAATAAAGAAATATTTGTAATGGGATATAAATTTTCGTATCACGAAGCTATTTTGATATTATCTGTTGTTTTTTCATCTGTTATAGTATCTATCTCAATGGGTAATATATATAAAGAATTTATTAAATCTTTTCTAGCATCTGAGAAATACGCAAAACCAGATAAAAAAATATTATACATTGTTACAATAGTTATTTCTTTAATTGTAACTTATTCTTGGGTAATAATCTCGAAAAAGTTGTTGGTTGGAGAAAGGATCGCTTTTTACAAAGGGGATTGGCTTTTTTCTATCATTATTTCTTGTGCATATGTCAGTGTATTCTTCTTTATTGTTTCGTTTTTCTGTCTTCGAGGAATTGCGCGCCGGAGAAATAAGAGCGCGTCGGGGAGCTAAACATGTCTGAACTAAATCTTGACTATCTAGACGAGGCTGTTGGGGGTGCTTTCACGGCATTAGGCGCCCGATTAGCGCAAGTTGCTGATGATATTGCCGACGCGAATCTTAAAGCTCAGGTTGGCACGCTGGCGGCGAAGTCGAACGCCGTCGGTATCGCACTGTCTGCATATATTGGGATTATAACACAGCTAGGGCAGATACCGGATGACGAGAACTACGAAAAACAAGTATTTGAAACAGCTCTTTCAGAATTTGCGAGCGCAGCTGGCAGCATTGTAGGCTCTGCCGTCGGTGCCGCAATCGCAACCTCTGCACTTTCTACATCGGTCGGTGCTTTCGGGCTAACTGCTACGGTAGCTGCGGGTGGAGCGATAGTTCTTGCCGTTGGTGGTGGCCTTTTAGGTGGAGCTGCCGTTGGGGTTCTTGCCAATCAGCTTATTGCTCACTTCAACGCTCAAGGCTTGAGTCTTCAATCTGGAGTGAGCGTGAATGCCAATGACGAAGTCCAAGAGATTATCGGTTCTAATGTAATTGATACGATCAACGCAGCCGGTGGTGATGACATCATCTTCGCGCGTGGCGGCTCCGACATACTGGACGGCGGCGAAGGTAGTGATCAGATCTTTGCCGGCGAGGGGAATGACACCGTTCAAGGTGGTGCGGGCAACGACTTCTTATTCGGCAATCATGATGAAGCGCCGACTCTGAATCCGGGTTCTGACCGGGACGTAATCCGCGGTGGGGAGGGTGCGGATCTAATCGCTGGCGGACATGACCAAGACGTCCTTTGGGGTGATGGTGGCGATGACGTCATCTACGGCTTCTACTCAATCGACAATGGCGTCAGCGATCCTACCGATAAGGACGAATTGCATGGCGGCGGTGGGATGGATTATCTCTACGGTCAGCAGGCTGACGACAAGCTCTTTGGAGATGATGGGAATGACATTCTCTTTGGCGGGAAAGACAATGATATCCTGGTCGGCGGCGCGGGTGACGACATATTGCATGGTGGCGAGGATGAACTCGCTATTCAAAACGACGGAACCGACACGGCAGATTACTCGGCTGTCGAAAATGGGATCACTGTTGTCATAGTCGATCCTGTTGATGTTCCGGTGCCCGGGCTTCCCGGTCAATCATTTGGTTCTTCGACGGTGTCCGTTGCCAACGACGGTCAAGGCGGTACCGACTCGCTAATTTCCATCGAAAAAATCGTCGGAACTGACAAGACTGACACTGTCTTAATTTCCAGCCTTGCACACCAAGGCCCTCTTGAAATCGACGGTGGCGGACAGCCGGAAGGCGATGCGTTTGTGAATGGCGATCTTGTCGATCTGTCAGCGCTCAACGGTGTGACCTTGAACGCGCAAAACGGCATCGACGGCACAGAGATAATCTTCAAGAATTTTGAGCGGCTTAAAACATCCAGTGGCGATGACACAATTAAGCTCAATGGAATTCTCGACGATCCGAACGGGACGGAGAATGGTTTCGTGTACGCCGACCTCGGTGCGGGTAACGACGTCGTTGAGGCGCTGGGCCGCGGCATCGAAGTCTTCCTCGGCGCAGGGGACGACACGGTTACGCGCGCGGGCTACGGAACCGAGATCGATGTGGGGACGGGAAGCGATACAGTCGAGTTCGCAAACAATACCCGCGTGATTGGGGCCGATAACAATGAGAAAATCACCATCGCCGGCCAAACCCTGACGGGCGGGTTGCGCGGAGCGCTAAGTGAGACGCCCTGGACCACTATCAGTCTGGACGGCGTAAGTTATGCCAAAAACACCGAAGGTGATTTGGCTATTCGAAATGCGCTCAATAAGAAGATGTTTGTCGCCAACTACACCGGCGGACCGGGGGTCGCCGAGCCGACCGCCGGGATCACCATCGCAGAATTCGAAATCGAAACCGGCCACTTCATGGAAATCGAGAAACCGCGCGGCTGGGTGGAAGAAAATTTCAGGTTCCTCGACATTGCCTGGAAGGCGTTTTTTGGCAAGCCGCGGCGCCCGGGTGCGGATCCGCTGGTGCTCGATCTCGATGGCGACGGCCTGGAGCTGACGTCGCAGATCAGCACGTCTCCCATCTTTGACCTGGACGATGACGGATTTGGTGAACGGACAGGCTGGATCTCCGGCGATGACGGGCTACTGGCGCGCGATCTCAATTCCGACGGGAAGATTGGCGAGCTTGCGGAGCTGTTTGGCTCCGACGAGGAGGATGGTTTCACCGCACTTTCCGCGCTCGATTCCAACACGGACGGCATGATTGATTCTGCCGATGCCGATTTCAGTGATCTGCTGATCTGGCGAGATCTCGATCAGAACGGTGAAACCGGCGACGGGGAGCTGCAGACGCTGACTGAAGCGGGCATCACCTCCATCAACCTGACCGCGAGCACGCTTCAGGATGTGATCAACGCCGGCAACGAGGTGACCCATCAGGGCAGTTTCACCAAAAGTGATGGTACGAGTGGCGATGTGTTTAACGTCGATTTCACGCTCGATAATTTCAATTCGGTCTATCTCGGTGACTCGACCATCTCCCCGGAAGCGGCGGCCCTGCCGGAGCTGAAAGGGCATGGCATTTTGCCCAGTCTGCGCATTTCGATGACGCAGGATGCAAGTTTACTGGCGCTCGTTGAGACGATACTTCCCACGCTGAACGTTATCGACCTCGTCGCCCTGCGGGACGCCGTCACGCCGATCCTTTCGGCCTGGGCAGATATTTCCGGAACCCGCGGTGATGTGCCGGTGTTGCAGCGCATCGACGAGGATGGGGATATCATTGTCGATGACTATGCGATTTTCGGAGTCATCGACGAAGAGACAGGCGATACGGGCTGGATGCTCGCGAGCGGAGCTGATCTCGTTGACCATGAGGGCAATGAGGTTCAGGCGACGACCCTCGCTGAGTTGCTGGCGACCGATCCGGGCTCCAGCACATGGCGGATGTTCGATGGTGCACATATCGAGTTCATGGAGCATTATCTCGATGAAGAGATCCCGTTCGGATTAGCGCTCACGGGTTCGGAAACGTTCAACCACTTCAACGGCGCCGCAGCCTATATGGAGTCGATCATCGAACATGTCGACGCGCTGGCTGTGAAGCTCGCCACCCAAGGTCCGCTGTCCTCCTTCTTTGCGGACATTACGCTTGATCACGAGGATGAGGTTTTCCGCGCCGATACGGATCGCGGCCTCATTCCCGTGTTCGAGGAGATCTTTACAGCGCTTCCGGCGGACAATGCTGAGGCGATTGCTTATCTGGCGGACTGGAAGCCGATCCTGAATGTTGTGATGCGGGACTTCGACCGAGGTGCGGATTATCTCAATGTCACATACAGCTTCCTGTTTTCGCAGTTGGTTGCGGCTTACGAGTCCGTCCAGCCTGCGTCCATCAGCATTCTCGAGGCAACCGAACCGCTAGGCATCCCGCCGGAGCTTGTTGTGATGGGCGGCCCGGGCGATCTCGCGGGCACAAGTGATCACGATATCTTCTACATGAATGCCGGCGATCAGACTGCGCGCGGCGCTCAAGGTCACGATGTTTATGTCTTCGGGAAAAATTTCGGCAACGATGTCATTGACGATGTCGAGGAAGCCGGACAGGGACACAAGCCTGATCTGATCCGTTTCGCCGACTATGCCTCCACCGATATCAGCGCCACCCGCATCGGGTTAGATCTCATTCTGACCGTCGACGCGACGGGCGATACGGCCACCGTTCTGCGCCAGTTCGAGGGCAAGGATCCTGGCTTGTTTGGTGGAGATCTCGGCCCGGATACCGGGATTGCCGAAATTGTCTTCAGTGATGGCGTCGTGTGGGACCGGTTGGAAATTGCCTACCAGGTGGCCGATCCGCGTGCCACGTCTGATACCTACATTGGCACGGACACGATCGACGTTCTCGACGGCGGGGCAGGCGATGACCGTCTTGAGGGTGGCAACGAGACAGACGTTTATCGCTTCGGCATCGGTTATGGGAACGACACCATCAAGGACAGCATGACGAACATCCTGATCCAGGGGACCGACTATGTCCAGTTTACCGATGGCATCTCGTTTACGGATCTCATCCTGTCGCGCGATGGTGCATCAAACGACCTTGTGATCGAGATCGACGGCATAACCGATACACTGACGATCGAGCAGCAGTTCAAGTCCAACTACACAGGTCCCTTCGATCAACAATGGTTCGACCGTATTGAAATTTTCGCGTTTGACGATGGTCTTGATTATTCGTGGGATCAGGTCCTTGAAGCGCTTCTTGTTCAGGCAGGAACGGACGGCGACGATACGATCTACGGCTTCGATTACGAAGATGAACTCGATGGCGGAGCCGGTGACGATTTTCTGAGCGGCGGCAACGAGAACGATATTTACCGTTTCGGCTACGGCTACGGCAGTGACACCATTGACGAGCAAAGATCGAATATTTTGTCCGGCACCTTCGACATAGTGTCGTTCAATGCTGACGTTGCGGTCGCGGATGTTCTGCTGGAACGCGGTGCGGAACTAGAAGATCTCGTAATTCGTCTGAATGGCACGAGCGATGTGCTCACTATCAAGCAGACGTTCAGAAGTTCTGCAATCATCCAAACGGTCGATCAGATCGAGGAGTTCCACTTCAACGACGGGACGATCTGGACGATCGAAGATGTGCGTCTGGCGCTTCTCGATATCGAGAGCACATCGGGCGATGATCTGATCCGTGGGTTCCACGGAAACGACCGCCTGGACGGCGGAGCGGGGAACGACCGGCTCGAAGGGTGGAGTGGCGGCGACACCTACGTATTTGGCACCGGTTACGGCCAGGACACGATCCATGACATCCCGATCGTCGACAGGATTGGAGATGCGGTGGAATTCACCGCCGAGATCACCACGAGCGACCTCATTCTGTCTCGGAGTGACGACGATCTCATCATTTCAATTTCGGGTACCTCGGATACTCTCACGATTGAAGATCAGTTCTTCCGAGCTGGCATCGGCTCGCGTGATCGCGAGGTTGAAGAGTTCCGGTTCGACGACGGAACGATTTGGTCTGTTCAGGATGTGCAAGAACGCTTTCTCGTGTCCACGAGTGGCGATGACCTTTTGATCGGGTTTGACACCGCTGATGTGCTGGATGGCGGTGCAGGCGATGACCGCCTCGAAGGATTGGCAGGCAGCGATGTCTATATCTACGACGCGGGATACGGGAACGATGTCATCTATGACGACCGCGGATCTTTCGCGTCCCTGGGAGACGACGACGCCGTGCATTTCGGAAGTGGCATCACGGTTGCTGGTGTATCCGTCTCCCGGAATGTCGATGATCTGATCATTACGCTCGACAGTTCCGGTGAAGCCCTGACCATTGAAGATCAGTTCTATCGGCCTGGTAATGAAACTCGCAGGAACCAGATAGAAGAGTTTCATTTCGACGATGGAACGATCTGGCTGAATCAGGATATTCAGGAATTTCTCCTCCAGTCGACCGTTGGAGATGATGTGCTGCTGGGGTTTGATACCGCCGATACTCTGGACGGCGGTGCAGGAAATGACCGCCTGGAAGGTTTTGCAGGTAGCGATATCTATGTCTACGACGCGGGTTACGGCAACGATGTTATCAGCGATGACCGGGGAACCTATGTCTCTCTGGGAGATGATGATTCCATCCAGTTCGGGAGCGGTGTTTCGACCGCAGATGTGTCCGTATCCCGAAACATCGATGATCTGATTATTACGCTCGACAGTTCCAGCGAAACGCTGACCATCGAGAAGTACTTCATCGTTGATTTTGAGATTGAGGAAATCCAGTTCACCGATGGGACCGTTTGGACGATCGACGACATCACGTCCATGTTAACAGGCGACCCTAACGATCCGGATGTCATCAACGGAACTGCAGCCGGTGAGACGATATTTGGCACAGCGGCGGATGAAATCATTGCCGGCAACGGCGGGGACGACACGGTGTATGGTCTCGCTGGGAGCGATACTTTCCGCTACGTGTCGGGCGATGGCAATGATGTCGTCGAAGAGGAAAACGTTGCCGGAACCGATCGGCTTCAGTTGACAGACCTCGACATCGCAGACCTCACCTTCACACGGCTGATCAGCAACAAGAGAGATTTTGAGATCACGGTCGACGCCACAGGCGAAACGATCAGAGTCGATGATCAGTTCCGGTCTGGTGATTACGGCGTGGAAGAGGTCGAGTTCGCAGATGGGACCATCTGGGGGAAAACCGAGATTTTGCAGAATGTCTGGATGCGCGGCACGTCGAGCGATGAGACGATTTTCGGAGAGTCTTCGACGGATGATGTCATCGTCGGCAACGGCGGAGATGACACGATGTATGGTCTCGGTGGCAATGATACGTACCGCTACACCTCCGGAGACGGCAACGACATCGTGAAAGAGGGCAATGATGTTGGGACTGACCGTTTGATCCTGACCGATCTGAATATCGCTGATCTCACTTTCACGCGTTTGGTTAGCAACAAGAGAGATTTTGAGATCGCTGTCGATGCCACGGGCGAAACGATCACGTTGGATGACCAGTTTCGAACGGGTAACTACGGTGTCGAGGAAGTCGAGTTTGCGGACGGGACCATCTGGGGGCAGACCGATTTCTTGCAAAACGTCTGGATGCGCGGCTCGTCGAGTGATGAGACGATTTTTGCAGATTCGGAAACAGATGATGTCATCGTCGGCAACGGCGGAGACGATACCATGTACGGCCTTGCCGGAAGCGATACATACCGATACGCGTCGGGCGATGGCAACGATGTCGTGGAAGAAGAAAACGTTGCCGGAACCGATCGGCTCGTTATGACCGATCTGAATGTTGCAGATCTCACGTTCACACGGCTGATCAGCAACAACAGGGACTTTGAGCTCACGGTCAATGCGACGGGCGAGACGATCAGAGTTGATGATCAGTTCCGGTCTGGCGATTACGGTGTTGAAGAAATTGAGTTTGCTGATGGCACCGTGTGGGATCGCGCGACAATACAAACAAATGCCTGGTTCCGTGGGAGTTCGGGCGATGACACAGTTTCCGGAACATCCGACGATGACACGATTTTCGGTGACAGTGGAAATGATACGCTTTCCGGAGACGCCGGTGACGACACGTTTGTCTTCAAATCCGGCTCCGACGACGACACCATTACCGACTTCCAAGCCGGCTCTGCCAGTGACGATGTCATAGAACTGGATGGATTGACTGCATTCAGCGACTTCAACGATGTTGTCGCAGCAACGACGCAGAACGGATCGGACGCCGTCGTCGATCTTGGCACGGACGGAAGCATCACGCTCGCCGGTATCAATATGGCCGATTTGCATCAGGACGATTTCCGGTTCGTGTAGAACGCTCATACCCGATGCGTAAATGAGTGTGCAGGGATCACAGACGCCGCCGCAGCCGACGCTCGCGGTGGTGTTGTCTGCGTGCCGAGGCGCGCTAATTGGCATCGGCGCTATCAGCTTCTTCACCAATCTGCTAATGTTGACCGGGCCGCTCTTCATGCTGCAGATCTACGATCGTGTCCTGACCAGCCGGAGCGTGCCCACTTTGGTGGCGCTTCTCGTCCTGGTCGCGGGGCTTTTTGCCTTCATGGGTGTTCTCGAACTTATCCGTTCGCGTCTGCTCGTGCGGGTCGGACTGCGTATCGATCGCATTCTGAATGGTCCCGTCTTCGACGCAATTCTCAAGGGAGGCCGGTGCACTGCTTCTCGGACCAGCGATACCCAGACCCTGCGTGATCTCGATCAGCTTCGGCAGTTTGTTTCCGGCCCGGGACCGCTTGCGATTTTCGACATGCCTTGGGCGCCGATCTACTTCGCGGTCATTTTCATGTTCCACTGGTGGCTTGGGATGGTTGCTGTCATCGGCGCGGCAATCCTGTTGGTACTTTCGCTTTTGAACGAGTTCACCTCCAAGAGACCGCTGGCCGAAGCATCGGCTAAAACAGCCAAAAGTTTTGCGCTTGCTGAGGCAGGTCGACGGAACTCCGAAGTGTTGCGGGCGATGGGGATGGCGGATGCCTATCATGACCGCTGGGCGGTGCAGCGCCAAGGGGCTCTTGGGTCGCACACGCAAGCCAGCGACGTGGCCGGGACCATCACGGCCGTGACGAAGGTCACACGGCTTTTCCTGCAGTCGCTCATGCTGGCAACGGGCGCCTATCTCGCGCTTCAGCAGATCGTGACGCCGGGCATCATGATTGCCGCTTCGATCATCCTGTCCCGTGCGCTTGCACCGATCGAGCAGGCGGTCGGCAACTGGCGCGCCTTCATCAGCGCGCGTCAGGGCGCCAAACGCATAAAGGCTGCGTTGGAAACTTTGCCGGAAAACGACACACGGATGGCTTTGCCTGAGCCGAAGGGGAAACTGTCTGTCTCGAGGCTTTATGCGGCCCCGCCGGGCATCACCGAACCGGTCCTGAAAGCCATCAATTTCAAGATCGAGCCCGGCGATGCTCTTGGCGTGATCGGTCCGAGTGCGTCAGGCAAGTCGACGCTTGCGCGAGCATTGGTGGGGGTCTGGCCGGCGTTAAAGGGTGCGGTGCGTCTAAACCGCGCGGCGCTCGATCAATGGGATGCGAAGCAACTCGGGCGCAATATCGGCTACCTTCCTCAGGACGTCGAGCTGTTCGACGGAACGGTAGAGGAAAATATCGGCCGCTTTGATCCCGACCGCGATCCCGAAGCTATCGTCGCGGCCGCACAGAAAGCCGGCGTCCACGACCTCATCCTGCACCTGTCTGACGGTTATCAGACGCAGATTGGTGAAGGCGGGGCTGTGCTCTCCGCCGGTCAGCGCCAGCGGGTGGCGCTGGCACGCGCGCTATACGGTGACCCGGTCTTTGTCGTCCTTGATGAGCCGAACTCGAACCTGGATTCAGATGGCGAGTGCGCTCTTACCGAAGCCATCCTCATCCTGCGCGAAGAAGGATGCGCCGTCGTTGTCATGGCGCACCGCCCCAGCGCCATTGCGGCTGTGAATCTTCTCTTGGTGTTGCGCGACGGACGGCAGGTCGGGTTCGGACCCAAGGACGAGGTGCTGCGCGAGCATGTGCAAGGCGCTGCCGATGCGACCGGACGGGGAAACGTCCGCAAAATACGGCGACGGAGCGCGTGAGATGAGCGAGCAAATGACGAACGAGGAAAAGGGAATTCGCAGGTATCTGTTGATCAGTTTCGCGATCGTCCTGGCGCTGTTCGGAGGGCTGGGCGTCTGGTCGGCAATCGCATCCATCAGCGGCGCTGTCATCGCGCCGGGATCGGTCATCGTCCAGTCCCACCGCAAGAATGTGCAGCATCTTCAAGGTGGCATCGTCAGCGATATTCTTGTGAAGGACGGCGATGTCGTGGCACCAGGCGACCTGCTGGTGCGCCTGGATGAAACTCTGCCCAAGGCAAACCTCGGGATCATCACGTCGCAACTCGATGAACTCGAGGCACGCAAGGCCCGGCTTGAGGCGGAGCGCGGCGGCTTGCCCGAACCAGATTTCCCTGAACACCTGTTAGACCGTAAGGATGATCCGATCATGTCGGCTGTACTTGGCGGGCAAAAGACGTTGCTTGACGCGCGCCGTGAGTCGCTGAACGGCCAAAGATCGCAATTGCAGGAGCGCATCGGCCAGCTTCGTCAGGAGATCGTGGGTCTCGAGGCGCAGCGGGATGCCAAGAATGAGGAAATCGTTCTGATCGAGGACGAGTTGTCTGGCCTGCGGGATCTCGAAAAGAAGGGGCTTGTGCCCAAGTCGCGTGTCGTCGCGCTCAAGCGGCAAGCGGCGCAATTGAACGGCGATCGCGGACGGTTCATCGCCGAGATCGCGCGGGCCAGGGGACGGATCGGCGAAACGGAAATCCAGATCATCCAGCTGGAGAAGGACCGCAGGACGGAAGTGGAAACGGAGCTACGCGAAGTGCAGACACGAATCTCAGAACTTCTGGAGCGCAAGGTGGCGGCGGAAGATCAGCTCAAACGCATCGAAGTCCGTGCGCCCATCGGTGGATATGTGCATCAGATGGCGTTCCATACGGTTGGCGGTGTCGTTCAGGCCGGAGAGACGATCATGCAGATTGTTCCGGCGAAGGATCTCCTGCTGATCGAAGCGCGCCTCGACCCGGCAGATATCGATCAGGTCTATATCGGGCAGGATACGGTCGTCCGGTTCCCGAGCTTCAACCAACGCACGACGCCTGAACTCAATGGCAGCATCCTTCATATCTCCGCCGACGTCAGCAAAGATGACAGTGGTGAGACCGAATTCTACACCGCGCACATCACGCTTTCAGGCGATGAGGTAAAGCGCCTGGGAGATAGAAGGCTTGTGCCGGGTATGCCGGCTGAGACTTTCGTACAAACTGAATCCCGAACCGCCCTCAGTTACCTCCTAAAGCCACTCTCGGATCAGATCGAGAAAGCCTTCAGGGAGGAGTGAAATGGTCGTATTCCGTAGGTTCTGCAAACCCAAAAGGGCATAGGAAAGCCACAAAGGTTTCGTACCTTTCCCCGTCCGTTTCGTGTGCGCTATGTGTGCACCTGGAACGCAGACAAGTTTGACATGGCCGCAGGGGCACGCGTATGGACTGCGGTTATGGCCGGAAATTCCCCGACATATGCTGACGTGGATAGGCGTTTCTCCGTTGCGCCCATGATGGAGCGGACGCATTATCTATATAATTCAGATAGTTATAAAGTCGGGTGTGCAATATGTGTGCACTGAGGGGTCAACGGGAATCGATTTTGATGCAGGTCGATCAACGCGATTGCGATAGGTGGGTTCGGCTGGAATTGGGGCGGTACTCGTTCTTGGTGGAGCGTGTCCGCTCTCGGGCGGGAAGAGGACATTCTGGACTGTGTGCCTAGACTTCCGCACCTGATCCTGTTCTGCCGTTTCTGATCGGCGAGACGCAGGCAGATATGTGCCGAAATCGTCGCTTGATCTTCCCTGAAGATGAATTCGTTTAAACTACTTGAATAATGCGTGAAACAATTTGTTCAGCATTGACTCTGCGCTTTAATGTATAATTTCACTATGCTTATATTCATGCTAACATTTCAAATAATCAATCTTGTAACGGTGAGTAAGTTATATGGAATTTCCGAGAAACCCCATCCAATTTCTCGACGATATTGTCAGCCGTCACAAGCTCTGGCTTCGCAACAGGGCTATTGCCAGTGAGACGCTGGTCTATATGGGTGAGAATGTCGATCAAGTCGGACGCGGCTTGGACTTCATCCGCCACTACGTTTTCAACGATAAGGCGACCCAGAAGGACCCAACCGCGCCGGGTACAGATCTCGCATTACTTCAACTCTACGAGCATTGGCGAAATCGTCACGGTATGCGTCCGATCGAACCATGGGATGGCACGCGACTTCGACCCTGGTTGCCAGCCGAGGCAAACCCAAAAGTTCCGGCGATATTGGATGGCGCTCTATCGGAACTACACCTTGCATCCTATCGAAACCAAACATGGGAAGATCATCTCAAAGCGAGAGGAATTGAAGGGCCGGCCGTCATCGATGTTCTTGGCAATGCCATTGAGTCCTATTATGACGCCATTCGCAAATTTGACGTCTGGTCAATGCCAAGGTTTTGGAATGCTGGCGGTGCCGACGGTGGTCATGCCGGGCACGGCAGTGGTGTCGGTCCGATGCGGCTATATAGACACAACGATTTCAACAATATCGAAGTCGCACCTTACAGCATTCGCTTCTGGGGGTTCCTGAAGTGGGTGGAGTCCCTTCGACGTCGGCTGCTCAAGGAGCCGGATCAAGCCTATCGCCATGACGGTGACTCCGACATATCCTTCATGGATCGGTTTAATCTGGACCATTTCCCCTGGCATGACGATGTATTCAATAACGGCGTATGCCCCGAGTGGAATCATCAATTCGGGCTGCGCAAGCATCACAAGTACAAAACGACCGAGCAGGGATACGGACTGGAGTTCCTAGAATTCCATTCCGACTTGATGCGCGCCTACAATGTCTGGCTTGATCGAATGGGGTATTTGCCGACGAGCGAATGGCGTGAGGGCAATCAACCATTCGTGCCGGGCGTACATCACTCCGGTTACATCCTGCGCACTGCGTTCTCACCGCACTCGCCCGACAACCCGTGGGGGCGGGGACATTCCAACGGAGAAGGCATCAAGTACTACATCTGGGGCAAGGACCTGTTTGACCCCGATTTGACCAAATTTGAAACCGTCGCCGAGCTCGGATATTTCTTCGAGGGCTTCCGGTTTATTCACGGGTTCGGGCATGTCGAGCACTGTGATTTTCGTGACCAGTACCTGAATAACTACAGTCTCAGGTTCTTCCATTGGCATCAGTGGATTGACGACATTTATGATCGAGCAAGGCATCTCGGACTGCCCCTCACGAAGAAGGGCACAACCTTCGAGACGCCAATGGAGGAAATTGTCGATGCGAGCAAGTTCTCCCCCAAGCCCGAGGCGCAGTTGCCATTGACCGGAAAATGGCGTTATCGCAGCTATCACAATGACCGCCAGGACGATGATCAAAAAGCCCTCTGGTTTGCCGCCGATCTAACCCTCACCGAACTCCCCAACGGCAACCTTGAAGGCCTTTTGGACAGCGGCCACTCCGACTATCGCTACAATGTCTCCGGGCGCGTGGATCATCGCAACATTCGCCATGAAACCGAACCTGACTGGTATGAAGATCGATCCATCATAGTCATGACGGCAAAGGGTGCTACGGACGCGACCAAGGGACATGTTTACGAATATCGTGGGCATCTCGCGCCCATCTGGCCCGACGGTGAAGGTCAAATCAGATCGTTCACGGGCACCGTGTCACGTTCCACCCGTCCGGACGACCGTTCGAAGGAGGGCACAATTGGTTCGTTCGTGGCGACCATGCTCGAAGAGGAACCGCTTGTCTCTTAGGCTCAGGATGCGTCTGTCCGGTCAACGGGCGCGAACGCAGGCATTTGCTGAAGGATGCTGTATAGATCGTCATAATGCCAAATATACATAGTGTTCCAATTCGCACCCACTTGAATGGTCTGGCACTGCAACCAGCGGTCGGTAGCTCAAACAAAATCATTCGATCTCGATATTGATGCTGATTGGGCAGTGATCGCTCAGCCCGCCATCGGCTTTACTGATGTCAGCCCGGCGGTAGCGCCGCTCCCAAAACGATCCTTCAACGAACCAATGCGCCACCCCCGCATCAAGCAATATCCAATCGATCGGCTGGGTGCTGGACCCACGGCGGGTCGGGCATTTGCGAGTGACCAAAGATGGGTGCTGAGACAGCAAGGCATCTTTCAGATCCTCGTCCGGCTCTCCCCCATTGATGGCCTTCCAAAATGGGCCCTGATTCTGGAATTGACGAAAGCGCCTGTTGAAGTCTCCGGCAATCACGAACGGGATCTTTGCTTCCCGTTTTTGCTTGATCCAGTCGAGGAGCGGCATGTGCTGTTTCCACAGCGTTTCACAATCGTCACGAGTTGACGTGTGGGCCTTTTTGACATGCGAACAACTCGATTTCAGGTGCACAGACATGAACCACAGCTTGGTGCCGTTCACATCGAGTAGTGCAGCTGTGCCGGCACGGACTGGTCGACCATCGGTATGCTTTATTGCGAGCTCTTCAAGATCGTCCTGCTTAACGACAGAAATTCCGCGGTTCTTGCGAACTGCAATTGCCGTGTAGATTTCCCCTTCTTCTTCCTCTGCGTTGTCATTCTCATGGCGCGATGACATGAGGATCAAGTAATCGCTCGGTGGAAAAATGCGCTCCAGGCCAGCTCTGGTGCCGATCTCCTGCAGCGCGATGATGTCAGCAGGATCGCTCTGCCGTCCAAAGCGGTTTGCGTATGACCGCAACAAGTCGAAATCTACATTCTGCCGTTTGGTCCCAAACGAGCGGAGCTTGAAGTCGTTCTTGTGATGGAGATTCTCGATATTCCATGAACCGATAATGATTGTTTCAGCAAACGCGTTTGAGCCGAACAATAAGCTCAGAAACAGACTCAAAACTAACAGCCTTTTCATGCTTCCCTCCACCATGTTTACATCTACAATAAACAGCAAAAAAACTTAGAAATCAAAATCAATAAATCATGAGATCATTCATGAAATTTCGATTGCTGTGGACAGATAGAAAAATATTACACTATTGTCATATTCCTAACATCTGGAAAGATGTATGAGCTTGTAGATTATAGATTAGCGTTTGGTGTGTCGGAGATATTGATGATGAAATGCGCTTGGTCTGTGGCCAACCAAGTATGCATTCAACGTGTCATATATTTAGGCTGCACGGCCTGATCGTTCGGTCGCAACGAGAAGTGGACATTTCCAAATGGTCAAATTCGTGACGCTTTCATTTGCCTTTTCAGTTCTCTGGCTTGCGAGCGCCGCTGCTCAATCCATGAGCATTAATATCGTCACCTGGAACGCTAGGGAGGTCTTCTCAAGCGCAATTGTGCAAGACCGTAAAGAGGATTTTCGGCGTTTTTCGAAGGCCATGAAGCCTGACATATTGGTCCTGCAAGAATTCACCTCATGCAGCTTGGCCAGGCAGATCCGGGACGCGATGGGACTGCAGGACTTCCATCTGGCGTGTTCGGACTTCATGCAGGAAGATAAACCCAAGCACAGCAATTTTGAGATCGCGATCATTAGTCGCTTCGAATTCGATGATGTTGTCGAATTCGACGCAACCCCGGACAATGATTCACCTGACGAGCCGGAGGAGGAGAGGATACGGCCGCTTGAGGATATTGGTATCGTGCCTACTCGGGCCAGTCGCGGATTCCTTTGGGTGCGGATTGACGATCTCAACTTGTCGCTCATTGGAGTGCATCTGAAATCAGCAAACGGTCTTGTCGGTCGGAAGGATCGAAAGAACGCACGCAAACGAGAATTGGTGGCCGCCGCCATCGCTGCGTACATCAACAAGCTACGGGTCTCAGATCCTGATCTGACCCATGTCGTGGCGGGCGATTTCAACGTGGGTCACAGCGATGCAAAAAAGAACGGATCGGACCTTTTGGTTGACTGTTATCGAAGGTGTCGCGGGCGCGACAGGTACGATGATACCCATGCCATCTTTCGTGATGGTCTTGTCGGCGGCCTGAGAATGAAGAACCTTGCCGCCAGTATTACCACGAGCACCTTTCCCTCTTTTCCTGGCACCCCAATCGATAACATCTATGTCCACGGACCCAACGCGGAGCGCTTCTTGAGCGCAGTGAAATCGGCTCAGACATTTGGCTCCGATCATGTGGCGGTAGGGGCCAAGATACAGTTGCTCGAACCGGCAGGTCCAGCCGGCGGCCTCGCAGCAACCACATTCGCACCCGGCGATATCGCTGCAGCAGTTCCGAAGAGGCTGCAGATCAGTGCCGATGATAGATATGCGGGATTGGCTGGGCTCGATGGAGAAGATCTGCGCGATGCTCTTTATGAGCTTGTGACGGGCCACATACAGTTCACCTACTCACAAGTATGGGACGCGCTTATGTACACCGACGAGGATCCGAATAACGCAAACAACGTTATCCTGCTTTACACGCAGCGGTCCCAAGACAAGTCGCGGCGTGATCGGGGCGGGTCCGATGGTGATCTTTGGAATCGGGAACACGTTTGGCCAAAATCACACGGTTTCAAGCGCCGCCGGCAAGCCGCATACACCGACATTCACCACTTAAGGCCAGCGGACAAGTCAGTGAATTCCACCCGCGGCAATCTTGATTTCGGTCCCGCCTCCACACCGCTCGGCGAGGCGCCAGGCGTTCGGTTTTCCGAGAGTGCATTTGAACCCTCCGATGCTGTAAAGGGAGATGTCGCGCGCATGATCTTCTACATGGCAATCCGATACGAGGGTGACGACTCGGTGCCTGACCTTGAGGTCGTCAATCGCAGAACGAGCGTCGGCGAGCCGTTCATTGGGAACCTCTGTGCTCTATTGATGTGGCACAAGGCTGATCCGCCGAGTGCTTTTGAGAAGCGACGAAACGACCGAATAGAAGAGCGTCAGGGCAACCGGAATCCGTTCATCGATAAGCCCGAATTTGGCACCATTGTATTTGGAGACAGCTGTAAGTGATGTCTGGTTCGTGCAGGACCAAGTCAGCTTGCGCCAAAGGATCGGGTGCCAAATGGATATGTTGAGATATAGCGCATCCAAGTTTTTCGGCGGAGCTGCTTGTGCCCAAAAATATTGTCATATTGTGTGATGGCACTTCGAACGAAATATCGCACGATCGTACCAACATCTTGCGTCTCCACGGGTGTCTAAAGAAGAATAATAGTCAGATTGTCTTTTACGACCCTGGCGTTGGCACATTTGGAGCCGAGCACTCACCCTTTGCCTTTCGCCGTAAGGCTGCCGAGGTCTGGGGACTGGCGACAGGTTGGGGGTTAGATAAGAACGTCAAGGACGCTTACCGCTTTCTTGTTGATCACTATGATCATGGCGAGAAAGACGAGCATGGAAAGCGCCAGTCTGATGAAATCATCATCTACGGTTTCAGTCGCGGCGCTTACACCGCACGTGTGCTTGCAGGATTCATCCATACACTTGGGTTGCTGCATCCCAATCAGATGAACCTGTTGGACTACGCTTATCGCGCCTACAAGGGGATCAGTGATCGATTTGAGGATCAGGAAGACGGTGACGGGCCAGGCCCCTTTGCCGAGGTTCGCTTGTACGAACGGGCCCTTAAGCCGACCCGGCCAACTATTTCGTTTTTAGGTCTATTCGATACGGTCGCCAGTGTACTTGAGTCGGGAAAACGTGGATATCGCTTTCGTTCACATGCATTCACAGCCAACAATCGTAGTGTGGCCGCTGTTCGCCATGCCGTCGCACTCGACGAGCGCAGGACGATGTTTCAGCCGATGTTGTGGCCGCTAGGCCAAACGCATCGTCCCGACTACTGGGTCAAGCAAACTGAAATACCGCAGGACGCCGACGAACAGTGGTTCCGCGGCACTCATGGCGACATTGGCGGTGGCTGGCCCGAGAGACAAAGTGCGTTGGCGAAAATTCCACTGGCTTGGATGATCGAAGAGTCCAAGAAATTCGGCATTGCATTCGAAACCCGCTCGGTCAACCAGGTTGTGCTTGGCAAAACAACGAAGGCTGGTCCATCGAAGTATCAGCCCCCAAACACCTGCGCCACTGTCAACAAATCGATGACTGGCTTCTGGCCCATTTTGGAGTACTTCCCGCGTCGCAGGAGCATCCACGTCCGCACTAACCGAACAGTGATTGGTGGGTTGTTCATTCCGCGAAAGGAACGCCGGATTGTTCCCTCGGACGCTAAAATTCACCCGTCGGTCTACGACTGTGACCAACTCGACGTTGCATCACTGCACCCTAATCTACCGGAAACCAATGGTTTCACCTGATTGAAAAGGACGCCAAATGCCGATCCAAGCCGAAAGTTGCAAACCCTACTTGTCGGGTGTGCTTTTCCATGTGGACACCCCGGTCACGGCAGCAACGCTCACTGAAGTCGGTTCGGCACTGGTCGCAAGAATCGAAGAACTGAACAACACCGGACCGGTGAACCGTGAAATCCAAGAGGTCGAACCTGACAATGGCAGCCTGGATGAGATGCAGTGGTCCTGCATCCACTACCGAGAGCACCGCCCGCCGGCATGGTATATTGAAGGCGATGTGCTGGATGTGTTGCATCACATAATTGTCCTGACCGGTGCTGGAAGTCACTTTATTGCGAGTTTTAGCGATGCCCGGCTGCGGAACCAGCTTGTCAATCATGTCAATAAGAGCGCTGACGGGCCGTTAAATGCTCTTCGTCAGTTCGGCCGTCGCGACATCAACGCAAGCCTGGTCGCCAACAGAGTGCGCACTCTGTGGCTCAGTGGCACGCATCGTCGATCGGCGGTCAAAGCGGATAGCAAAACCCTCTCCGGAATAGAGTTAGAATCGGCGGTCGATCCACTTGGTGATCAGACCTACTATTACAGCTCCATTCGCTCGACGGTCGGGAGTGATCAGTTTCCGGACGCGGTCATTGGGAGCAGTCCGCAGCAGGGAAGATTTTGGATCAGCCCGTCGGAGAATTGGGCCAGTTTTCTCGAGAGGACCCAGAGTCTCTTGGCACATGTGTCTGCGGCACTTGATTCACCGACTGACCAACGTGTTCTTCCCATGCTGGCGCAACCCAAGGGTAATCTTGAAGAGGTTAGCGCTCCCTATGGCATGTCACTCATTGTACCGGAAGCGCAGTTTCCTGATGCGGTTGTCGATGGTGAGCAAGCTTGGCTGCAGAATTTTGCCGATAGTGTCCGATTTGAGTTAACCGCGATCGATGGTTCGCCGAATTTCTCTGCTGTGGTGTGGTGGCATGATCTCCAGCTTGGTACGATCAGCTATAGCTTTGACACGACACCGTCGGGAAGCACACGCCTGGTTACTGAGGTGCGCGATTGGGCTGATGAGAGCGACGACGGTACGCTCCTAAAAAAGCTCTGCCAATCGAATGATCTGCTCACGATCTACTTCGATACGGGGCACACTTTCTCGCGTGGCACCTTCTACCAAACAAGTTTCCGGGATCCGCACTTCACCAGCTGGGAATGGGTCGACTGCACCGATTATGACGTCGGTAAAGAAAAACCCATCCGCAAGAACGCAAACGACAAAAGCGTGTTCGATCCCGCAGGTATCGGCAGCGATACTGATGATTCACTCTTCACTTTCATTGCTCGGCATTGGCCAAACCTAAAAGAACGCGGGAACCCGTCTGGCTGGCTCCTGTGTGATGACGGTTCCATGGAATCCGCCGACTTTATCCACCTCGACCCGACACGGGGCGCAAAGAAGTTGGCGCTAATTCACGTCAAAGGAAGTGACAGCAGATCGTCAAGTCGCGGTGTGTCGGTGGCAGATTACGAAATAGTCGTGGGTCAAGCGGTGAAAAACCTCCGTCACTTGGATCGCGAGGCGTTGCACGGAAAACTAAGCAGCAACGACGGTGGGGTGGTGGCGGACGCGGTTTGGCACGACGGCGCCAAGGCTGACCGACAAGAGTTCCTCGATGTCCTCAACGACTTCGGAAGCAATTTCAAAGTCGAAGTCCATATCTTTCAGCCGAGGGTTCGAGAAGCCGCGTGGAATCAAGCCCGCACGCGGGTGCTTGACGGCCGGCCGGACAACCAAACGACAAAACGGATGCGTCAACTTGACAGTTTGCTCCAGGGGGCGAGCGTAAACAGCTTCGCGCTCGGTGCGGAGTTTTTCTGCATAGGCGACGTTTGACTCAAACCCGGATGTGCGTTGTTGGCAAGCTGGCCTAACCGCCATCAGTTCTGCGAATGTCCTTCTGCGATTTCCGAGTTTCTTGAAAGTTTGGCGTATTTTGCGAGCGCCCGCCCGGCCTTTCGCCGGCCACCGGGCTGTCGAAAACCGAGCCCGGATCCCACCGGTCTCGGCCCTCCGGGCTTCCATCCCTGGCGCGGCACCGGACTTTGCGGTCCGTCGGAAGGACGCCGTCCCTTCGGGCGGCGACATCTTTTTTCTGACCTTTCCGGCATGCGGGGAGCGGCAGAACACTCGCTTATAGCCCCACCGTGGCGGTCCGCAACCGCCTTGGTTCCGTGGGCGCCTCAGTCCGACTTTGACCCCGACCAAGACAGTTGCGTTCCGCCTCAATCGGCGGGGCTTTGGCTCGCTCATCCTGCCGCCCCCTTTCCGGGGAAAGGCGTGGCGGGAGAGCAGAGGACCGGCAACCATGGAGCCAGAAACCGCAACCGCCGATGCAAGCAGCGAGCGTGGGCTCGGACCCAAGCGTGCCGCCGGTGCGGCAAAACCCAACGTCCATGACGAGGTGAGGGCCGATGGTCCCACAAAGCTTGCGCAAGGCGGCGCATCAAGAGATGCGCGCGCCGCTCAGGCCCGCCAATGGGAGATCGACCGGCAACGCGGAGACCTCTGCGCGAACTCAATTTGGTGTCCGGTTCCGGGCGCTTCACCCGCTTCCGTAGATGGAGTCCACAACAAAGGAGAACCCCCATGCAACTGCAACACATTGAACTTGAGAATCTGAAAGACGCCGCCATCAACATGCGCCACGCCAAGTCCAAGCCGGATATCTCTGACATCCTCCCGAGCGTGAAGGCGCGGGGCGTGATGGTCCCGCTCATCGTGCGGCTCAATGGCGACGGTGAGAGCTTCGAGGTCGTCGCCGGTAGAAGGCGCTACTTCGCGGCCAAGGCTGTCGCGGAGGATGGCGGTGCGGTCGAGCCGCTTCCCTGCGCCGTCATGGAGCCGGGCGACGACGCGGCGGCACTCGAAGCCTCCATGATCGAAAATCTCGCCCGGCTCGACCCGGACGAGATGACCCAGTACGAGACCTTCGTGCGGCTGAGAAAGGCGGGCAAGTCCGTTGCGGATATCGCCGCGACCTTCGCCATCACCGAGCTTGCGGTCAAACGGCGCCTCGCTCTGGGCGACCTTCTGCCCAAGATCAGGCAAGCCTATCGCAACGAGGACATCGACGCCGAAACGGTCCGCCATCTGACCATGGCCACCAAGCGCCAACAGCGTGACTGGCTCAAGCTGTTCAGCGACCCGGAGGCATACGCCCCGCGTGGTTATCAGCTCAAGCAATGGCTGTTCGGCGGCCAGCAGATTTCGACCGAGGTTGCGTTGTTCCCGCTCGAAGCCTACAAGGGCCAGATCGTTGCCGATTTGTTCGGCGAGCGAGGCTATTTCACCGACACCGACCGGTTCTGGGCCTTGCAGAACGAAGCCATCGCTGCCAAACGCGATGCGTTTCTGGAGGCAGGTTGGACCGAGGTCGAGATACTCGAACCGGGCGATCGCTTTTATGCCTTCGAGCATGAAAAAACACCCAAGAAAGACGGCGGGCGGGTCACCATCACCGTGTCCCATGGCGGTGAGGTCGAAATCCATGAGGGCTGGCTGACCGCCAAGGAGGCGACGGCCAGACGCCGGGCCAAGGCGTCGAATGATGAGACGCAAAGGGACGAAAAGTCCGTCCGGCCCGAACTGACCAATCCGGCGCAGAACTATATCGAGCTTCACCGCCACGCCGCCGTGCGTCACGCGATGCTTGCTCATCCCGGAGTCTCGTTGAGGGTTATGGTGGCGCATGCCATCGGCGGGTCTGCGCTCTGGCAGACCAAGCCCGATCCACAAACGACGCGCAAAGAGGACACGGCCGAGAGCATTGCCAAGTCCAGGGCCGAGATGGCGCTGGCCAAGGAACGCAAGTCGGTCCTCAAGCTGCTGGGGCTTCCCGTTCACGAATCTGCTGTGGTCCGCTCGAACGGGGACGACTATCGTGTCGTCGAGCTTTTCGTGGCACTCCTGAAGCTCTCCGACGCCGATGTGATGCGGGTGCTCGGCCTCGTCATGGCCGAGACCCTGCAGGCCGGAACCGCCGTGGTCGAAGCGCTGGGCACCCATCTCAAGGTCGATATGCACGATTATTGGCAGGCCGACGACGCCTTCTTCGACCTGCTTCGCGACAAGGCGGCGGTCAACGCGATTGTCCGCCATATCGGCGGCAAGGCGGTCGCCGACGCGAATGTCAGCGCCACGGCCAAGGTGCAGAAGAAGATCGTCCGGGACTTCATCACCGGCGATGGCCGCAAGCAAGTCAAAGACTGGCTGCCACGCTACATGGCGTTCCCGTTCAAGGCCTATACCAAGGGCGGTGGCGGACGGCTGACCGCCAATGCGGCTCGCACAAAATCGCTCATTTCCTGAAGCCGATGGTAACCGGGAGCGGCCCTCTCACGCAAAACGGGAGGGCCGCCTTCGGTCGTCGCGCAGCTTGTCCACTTATGAGCGGTATAGAGACCGGTCGGGCAGTGTACCCAAACTTCCGCAAGTGACCCGGAGCAGTCTTCAGTATCGCAAACTGCAAAGTCTGATATGCAGACAAAGCTACCTTTTTGAATCCGATGCGAAAGCAACAAGACGCAAGTGACCATGAAGGGTGACCTTCCGACATGCGGCGCAATGTCAATGAATGACTCCAAGATTTCATTCTGTCGATATATGTGTGTGGCTTTACTTTGCCCACAGAGTGTCCGAACTTAACCGCGAAATCCTGGGGCTAGTCTAAGCGGAATTTCTCGATGTCAAAGTGGATTGTTCGTGCGGTGTTAATCGCTTTGATTGGTTTCGCTGGCTACGCTGGCTACGATTACTATCGCGGCGGATTCTTCAGTGCACCGGAACTTCAAGAGGGCGATTTTCTGTTGTCCTATCGCTCGGGATTTAAAGCACTGATGCGTGGCATCCAAGATGAACGAGAAACCCGTCGATATCTTGGCGTTGGTGCAGAAGATGTACCCAGCTGGTACAAGGACGCATGGTCGATCTGCCGTACTCCATCAGCAGTAGAAGTAAGCAAGTTTGAGCAAACTGGTGCGTTTGGTCCTGGCAGCAGATTCGATGGCGTTTGTGAAATAGATGCTGATGGGGACGTATTCATTAGGGGGTGGATCGTGACAGTTCCTAAACTCGACCAATCCCAATAACAACGTCCGCTATGGGCTCTTTTCGGATCTTCAGTGCAAACCAATCAATGACGAGAATTGGCACTTAGTTGACACCCAAGACCCAATGCAATTGCGGCCGCAATTCGCTCTCAAGCCGAAGTGCTCAAGTCAACTGACGAAATCCAATCTTTGTCATCCATCGAGCCCGCTTGAGATGAGCCTAAACATGAGCGGAATAGTCAGCGTGATTCTGGCCCCCGTGGGTCCGGGCTCAGTTGGTCGAGCAACTGATTTCAATTCTGTAGGTCGCAGGTTCGATCTCCCACGAGGCTCACCATTATCTGCGATCGCTTGTCAGATAGAATTGAGAACGTTTGCCTTCCAATTTTTGCGTGAAATCACAACTGGGGTCGCGGTTTTGCGAGTTGGCAGTCATATTCATCATCTGACTTGACGCAGATGCTGTCAGGGGATGAGGATTCCGAGACCTGGATGAACGGAACGCCAAGGGAACCATTTCAATTGGCCAAACCTATCCCCTCTGAAAAGATGTGCATTGTTTATATCGGTGAGAAGAAGGACGCGGCATGAACATGGACTTGTTCAAGGATCAGGATGGTGCGATGTGGGTTGTCAGCGAATGCGGCCGTTATCTCATCGACATGAACAGCAGGCCGGCACGCCGCATCCTGATTTCACGCGATACTCGGAAAATTGACGAAGCCGTTGCCAAGCCGGCAAACACTTCAAAGCCCAGCTTCTCATAAAAGGTGCGCGACGCGGCCAGATCTCTGACCGCGAGGCAGATCGAAAAATTGCCCGGATCAATGGGACCGTCTCCCCCGTTTTCCCGAGGTCGCGGAATGCTGCCTGAGTGCGCAAGAAAGCGGAAGAGAGACGTTCCGCCGGTCGGTGCGCGCTCGGTGATGGCCAACGATCATCAGCATACTATTCAGCGCAGATTCGCCGTGACCAACTGCTTTGGAGCGACTGTTCAGCGAACATCTGATTGTGTGGTTCGAACGCCAAGCGGCAGTATGGTCAGCGTCTACCTTCGCTGGTCGTAGAATCCTGATGATCAGCCGCGATATTATCTGATTGCAGTTCGTCGATAATCTCCAACATCTCGACCAATTTGTCTCGGGCATCAACAAGCAGCTTGCCTGCCAGAACGTCCTCTCTGCCAGCCATAAGAAGCAGAGCTTCCAATACCTCGTCGGTGTGTCGGACAAGCTGAATCAGGTTTTCACCATTTGGCCCATTCTTGCCCTCAAACCAGTTTTTCACTGTGCGCTCGCCAGCACCTGTATGAGACATCACCGTCTTGATCGATACACGGGTTCCGCCAAATGCCTGATGCAATGTCTCGGCGATCATCGACCTAAATGCGAAGCCTCCCGAACTCGCAGGGGCGTCAGATGAATTTCGAAAGTGTTTTCGGGAATCAGGCCGAATTTTTCGGCCCCTTTTGCGTAACGACATTCCAGTTCTCCATACCTATGGTTTGATCGTCTGGAGAAAACCACGGTCCAGCCAAACATCAATTTCGGTATGAAGGACAGGATTAATCCGGCAAGTCAGAGTGCACGAGCGGGCAGGTTGAGTAAGCGAATTGGCTGAGCGGCAAGAGGGACAAACAAACGGCACTGGCGAAGCGGCATCTGAGAACACTAGGGTTGCCCAATATGTCCGCATGTCGACGGAGCATCAAAGATACTCGACGGAGAATCAGGCTGATGCGATCCGAGTTTACGCGGACCGCAACCGTATGGAGATTGTTCGAACCTATTCAGATTCGGGAAAGAGTGGTCTGAAGATCGAGGGTCGTGATGCGTTGCGGCGGTTGATTGATGACGTCGAGAGTGGAAATGCCGATTTCGACGCCATTCTCGTTTACGACATCAGTCGTTGGGGTCGATTTCAAGACGCAGATGAGAGCGCTTATTACGAATATATCTGCCGCCGAAACGGTATCGCAGTCCACTACTGCGCCGAGCAATTCGCCAACGACGGCAGTCCGGTTTCCACCATCATCAAAGGCGTCAAGCGGGCCATGGCCGGCGAATACAGTCGCGAGCTTTCAGCGAAAGTCTTTGCGGGACAGTGTCGGCTTGTAGAGCTTGGGTTTCGACAAGGCGGAACGGCCGGCTACGGTCTGCGTCGCATGCGGATCGATCAAAATGGCGTTCCCCAGGGCATTCTCAATTCCGGCGAATACAAATGCCTGCAGACTGATCGGGTCATTCTTGTCCCCGGGCCTGCGGAAGAGGTCGAAATTGTGCAATGGATCTATCGCCAGTTTGTCGACGGTGGTCAGATGGAAAGTGCGATTGCTGCACGTCTGAACGAGCGTGGTCTCACGACCGATCTGGGTCGCCCATGGACCCGCGGAACCGTTCATCAGGTGCTGACGAACGAAAAATATATCGGCAACAACGTCTTCAACCGGTCCTCCTTCAAGCTGAAAAAGAAGCGCGTCAAGAACAGCCCGGACATGTGGGTCCGTGCGGAGAACGCATTTGAGGCCATCGTCGACCCGCAGTTGTTTTTCACCGCACAAGGAATGATCAGAGAACGCAATCGGCGCTTCTCCGACGAGGAAATGCTGAAACGATTAAGGCGCCTGTTCGATCATCACGGTTATCTGTCTGGCCTGGTAATTGATGAATCGGAAAACATGCCGTCAAGCGGTTCCTACCGGCATCGCTTCGGCAGTTTGGTCCGGGCATATGAATTGGTCGGCTTCAAGCCTGACCGCGACTACCGATACATCGAGATAAATCGTGCACTCCGCCGACTGCATTCCGGCGTTGTGAACGATGCGATAGCCGAAATTGAAAATCTGGGCGGGCGAGTTTCCTGGAACTCTGCGACCGACCTATTGATCGTAAACGCGGAGTTCACGACCTCAATCGTTGTCGCACGGTGTCGACCAACCCGCGCGGGCTCATTGCGGTGGAAGATCCATATAGATGCTGGCTTGGCACCTGACCTCACAGTGGCTGTTCGCATGGACGAAGCAAACCAAGCTCCACGCGATTACTACCTTTTGCCGCTCATCGAGATAGCAACCGATCGTTTCCAATTGGCCGAAGCCAACGGCCAGATTCTCGATGCCTTTCGTTTCGATTCGCTGGATTACTTCTTCGGAATGGCTGAGCGCGCGCGGATTACGGAGCTCGCCGCTTGATGTCGGAGAAAGAACGCATTCGGGTCAAAACGATCCCAGTGGATCAAATTGCAGTCATCAATCCCCGCATTCGAAACGCGAAGTCATTCCAGCTGATCGTCGACAGCATTTCAAAGGTTGGGCTCAAGAAGCCAATCACTGTCAGCAGACGCAAAAACGCGGATGGAAAGCCGCCATATCAGTTGGTCTGCGGACAAGGCCGGTTGGAAGCGTTCATATCTTTGGGAGAGCGAAGGATCCCGGCAGTTGTCGTTGAAACGAGCGAGGAAGAAAGCCTGATCATGAGTTTGGTCGAAAACCTCGCGCGTCGCCAACACCGTCCGCTGGAACTGCTGCACGATATCGGCGAGCTCGGGAAACGTGGCTATTCGGATACGGAAATTGCGACCAAGACAGGCCTCTCATACGAGTATGTCCACTCGATTCGCCACCTGCTCGATAGGGGCGAAGAGAGATTGTTGAATGCAGTCGAGAGCAGACAGATCCCTTTATATATCGCACTGGAAATTGCGGAAGCCGACGCTGACGGTGCTCAAGAGGCGCTGGCGCGCGCGTATCAGGAAGGTCTTTTGCGCGGCAAGAAGCTACTGGCTGCCAAACGCCTGATTGAGCAACGGGAAAAATTGGGGAAAGCGAATGCTCAACGCCGCCCTGTGGCTGGTAGCTCCCAATTGTCCTCCGAAGCGCTCGTGCGGGCCTACGAAAAAGAAGCGGACCGGCAACGCCTGATGATCAAGAAAGCCGAGATAACACAAAACCGTTTGTTGTTCGTCGTCGAGGCGATCCGACAGCTGCTGGCAGACAAGAACTTCGTGACGCTGTTGCGTGCTGAAGGGTTGGCGACAATGCCAAAACCTTTGGCTGAGCTTATCACTGCAAGAGATGCGCGTTAGCTGTGTCCAGCAAGATTGAAATTGCGTTCGAGCCTGAAAGCCAATTCGTCGAGGTTGCTGATATCCTCCCGCTGAAGCAGCTCCCGGCGCGTATCAAGAAAACCAAAAAATACCTCCAGATCGCAGCGTCGATCCGAGAGGTCGGTATCATCGAGCCACCCGTCGTCGTACGGGCTCGTGGCAAACGTGGGAAATTTCTGCTGCTGGACGGTCACCTCAGGATGGAAGTTCTGAAGGACGATGGCGCTCAAGGTGTGAACTGCCTTGTCGCAACCCAAGATGAAGCATTCACATACAACAAGCGGATCAACCGGCTGGCGACGATTCAGGAGCACAAGATGATCCTGAAGGCGATCAAGCGCGGCGTCCCGGAAGAGCGTCTTGCCAAGGCGCTTGACCTGAACATCAACAGCCTCCGGACCAAACGAACGCTTCTCGATGGCATATGTCCCGAAGTCGCCGAACTGCTCAAGAATAGGCACTGTCCGATAAACACTTTCCGATCCCTCAAGAAAATGAAGCCGATGCGCCAGATCGAGGTTGCCGAGACGATGATCGCGATGAGCAATTTCTCGGTCAGCTATTCCAGAGCGCTGTTAGCGGCGACGCCTCAAGATCAGCTCGTGGAGTCCGAGAAGCCAAAGAGCTTTAAAGGGATCACCGCGGAGCAGCTTGCGAAGATGGAGTCTGAAATGACCAGGCTTCAGCAACAGGTGAAGCTCATCGAAGATGACTACGGTACCGACCACCTGACCCTCATACTGGCGCGTGGATATCTTGCCTCACTCCTCGGTAACAAAGCTGTCTCAAGATATCTCGCCGATCACCACGCTGAGCTTCTGTTCGAGTTCGGGCGGATTGTGGAGGCGGTTTCAATTGGACAGCAAGAGGAATTGTAAGACAGCAAGCATGCTGTCTGATTAGGATGAAAGCTGAACGCAATGTCCCTACACGGCGCATAGGCACTGATCGAGCACCATAACGAATGCGATCGCGCAAAGACGCATAGTGGACGGCATCAGAGCAACTGACGAAACCCGATCTTTGTCATCCATCGCGCTCGCTTGAGGTGCGCTTCATACTGAGCTCTGGCTTCCTCCCGGTTCTCGCCGATCTCTGTGCCGAACGCATCTTCGTAAACCTCCTGCCACTCGGCCCCAGAATCCTCAGCGTCAATCAGTATGAGGTAAAGCTTGAAGCATTGGCGGTCATAATCGGTGATTTCTTCGTCCGATGGCGCCTGGTCTCGAAACTCTGACATGTACCTTCCTGATCGCCGGCGGCCCGTCCGCAGACGGTTGGTTGGCGAATAATCCCAAACTGGGATAATCCGAGATTGGGATTATTGGAAGAGTCGATTTCAAGAACTGATCGGCTCGCGCATGCCAGGTTCCCTCGGCACTCCAAGATATGAAGAACTCATCAATCGTCTGATTGACGCGCGAAACAGCGCCAAATTGACTCAAGATCAGGTGGCGAGAAAGCTCAGAAAGCCGCAGTCCTTTGTCGCCAAGTATGAGGGCGGCGAGCGACGGTTGGATGTCATTGAGTTTATGGATGTTTGCCAGGCGCTGGGCGTTCGCTACGATCAAATTCTGGATGGCCTCTAGTTGCATGCAATAGCCGACTGTTGACGATCGGCGAGAAGTTCCACCCCGGTCGTTTTAACCGCCACCGCTTTCATAGGGCGACAACACGATATCCTTGTTGACGATGACGCGGAGCGGCCAACCAGGGCGTACGGTGATCGTTGGTTGGATGTCCAACATGCGGCTCACAATGCCTTGTCCGGCACGATTGGCGTTTTCCTGCGTGCTTTCTCGGATTGCGCGGATCAGATCACTCTCATCTGATCCAAGGCTCAACTCCGTCGTGACGCCAAGCAAGGTTGATAGCGCGATGCCCTTGATGATCTGCCAAGTGTGGAAATCAACCTCATCAGTCAATCCGGCGTAACCGGCCGTATCGGTTGCGGGCAGATTGTCGATGACGACGGACGAGCCATCTGGGCGGATGATGCGCTGCCAGACGACCAGCGCACGCCTTTGCCTGAAGGCGACCACACTGTCGTATTTGCCGATGAGTCGTGTGCCTTGCGGAACCAACAGATGTTTGCCAGCAACACTGTCGAAGACATTTTCTGTCACCTGTGCAATGACGAGACCCGGCAAATCCGAGTTAAGGCCGGTGACGAGACTGGCCGGGATAACGGTGCCGGCCAGCAGTTGATAGGGCGAAGCCGGTTTCTGTTCGCCAAGAGGATTGTAGATGGAGCTGTCCGGACCTTCTTGGAGGAAGGCAAGCTTGGCGTTTTGGTTGGCTCGAGAGACGGCGCCGCGTGTTCCTGGTCGCGAACTCCCTGTCAGCGCAGTCAAGTTGGCGAGATCGGGCTCGCTCGAGGTCGGAACCGTCGGTTCGCCTGTCCGTGAGGCTGCTGGCTCGGCGACGGTCCGTTTTAACCGAACGGTAAAGAACAGGTCTGCCTCGGTCGCTTGGACCGCCTTGCGCGCATGCCATTTCTGCTCCGCCCGTTTGGACTCGGCGTCAGGATCGAACGCTCGGATCGAGTGTGGTCTGTCGGGCAACCGAATGATACCCGCATTACCTGCGGTCGCGGGAACCGTCTTGGCTCGTTCGCCCGAACGGGTCGGATCACGCCGCGGGAGTCCATCATAGCTTGACGGCAGCTGCTCCAGTCCGTCCGGCGCGGATGCCCGGCGTGTCTGGAGAAGTTCTTTGCCTGGCACCCCCTTCCAGTCAGGCGGATCGAGGGCAACAAAAACGGTTCCGGCGAGCACACACAGGATGAGCCCGCTACCTGTGAACAGGACCTTGCGGCTGATCCGGGTCACAGGACGCGGTCTGGCGCGCAGCTCCAGTTTTTCGGGATCGATCTGGTCTCGGGACCTGTCAGTGACCATTGTCAAACTCCCAATCCGCCTCCAATGGGCGCGCCCGCGGGGTCGCCGCACGGACGCGGCTGATGCGCACGATCTGCTGACGGTCGGTTCCGAGCCTTAGCTCCGCTACCGCGAAGAGGCGATCGACGATGTAGTAGTTGTCCCGGACCCGGTAATTGACGAGGGCCGGCTCACCGTCCTCCCCAACGACGAACAGGGGAGGCGCCTGGCCTTGGCCGATCCCGGACGGGAACTGCAGATAAACCTTCTCCCCGTCATCGAAGGCGCGGACCGGTTTCCACGGCGCGTCGCCTGTGATGCGGTAGCGGAAGTTGAGCCGGCTCAGGTTCAGCTTGCCGTCGATCGTTCGTTCGGCGCGGGTTGAAGCCCGCGCATTGTTTTTCTCAAACGCCAATAATTCGGAATGGGGATAGACCCACGAAACCGACGCCATATAGGTCTTAACGCCCGAATGCAGTTCCAGATGATAAGTGCGTCGATCGGTCGTGATCACCAGGTTCGTCTGGAGATCCGCGGCAATTGGTTTGACAAGGATATGAACCTGGCTTGCCTGGCCACTTCCGCTCACCGTATCGCCGACAATCCAGCGGACCGTGTCACCCGCGGAGACCGATAGGAGATTTTCGCCGGGCTCCAAAGCGATATCGGTCACCTGATTCAGGGCCGCATAGAGTTGGTAGAGAGCGCCTTTCATGTAGGGGTAAGTCTGGATGGCGTTGATGTAGCCGTCTTTGGACGGCTCGATTTTGGCGGCGTCAGACCGATATGCAGCTCAAGTGCTCGGCCTGATGCTCCTGGGCGGAATCCTGATCGGGGTTTCCTCATGGGATTTCCTGCCGAAAAAGGTCATCTGGAATGCGTCTCAGAGCGTGTCCGTAGGTCTCTATTTTGTTCAGGATCGGGATCCGGCGCGAGGGGATCTCGTCCTTGTTCGGTTCCCCGACTGGGTCGCTCTGATCGCAAGCAGACGGGACTATCTGTTCCCAGACCTGCCCGCCGTAAAGAAGGTGGCAGCATTATCGGGGGACGTTGTCTGCCGTCTTGAAGAAACCATCACAATCAACGGAATGCCGGTTGCGACCGCGCAGCGGCGGGACGGCTGGGGCCGGAAAATGCCTCTCTGGTCAGGCTGCCGGATGCTCAAGGCAGGTGAGGTGTTCTTGCTGAACGATCACCCTCAATCATTCGATGGGCGGTATTTCGGGGTGACGGGGATGAGCGACGTCATCGGTGTGGCGCGACCGATCTGGTAACAGAAAAGGTGAATCAACTATTCAAAGCCAATGAGATCAGCTGCCATAAACTGGGGCATCTGGTGTATCGGCCGTGACCAATATGGGCGCATTTTTCAACTAAATTTAGATATAAAAATCAAATTCAACTTTTTGTAGAAATAAAATTATCACATTGAAATCAACAATATACAATATTTTTATCTAATATATTTGGTAAATGTTATATTATTGACAACATTTATTCGTTTTTTAATCAAAAATATTTCAAAAATAACAGTTATACATTTATCATTCGAATAAGATTAGCGCGGTGTTTTTTAATTATGTCAGTGAGTTACATCCCGGAAGACAGCAGATTTGAAGAAAGACCAAAGGCAATCAAGAGTTGGCAGAGAAAGGTATACGATCTTCTGAAAGATGCCGGTGTGACCCACTTCTCTTATGTTCCCGATGCGGGACACGCGCAGCTGATTGAGTGGAGCGCCTCTGACCCGGATGTGTACTCAATCCCCCTGTCCACTGAGGAAGAAGGTGTTGGCATTTCGATCGGCGCGCATTTGGGCGGTGGCAGGAGTGTGCTCCTGATGCAGAGCAGTGGTGTGGGCAACTGCGTCAACGCCCTGGCGTTGGTGAAGGGAGGCGGATTTCCCTTTTTCACTCTGGTCAGTATGCGCGGCGACTTCGGCGAAGGAAATCCTATGCAGGTTCCCATGGGACAGGCGACGCGAACCGTGTTGGAGGCGAGCGGCATTACCTGTCTCTGCATTGATGATGAAAAAGACGTCGAGCAAACAATCAAAGCGTCATTGGTTATGAACATACAGTCCGAACTCTCCGTAGCGGTCCTGTTGGGCCAAAAGCTGTTGGGGGCCAAAAAGTTCTAAATCGATTGTTTCGAGCAACAGTCAGTCTGTTGAATATGAGTAAGAGGGCGCCATGAGTAAACTGCCAGCATTTGAAGTTGGAAAGGCTGTTAAGCCACGTCTAAACCGGCGTAAAGCGATCGTTAGTTTGCTTCAGGGGCGCGCCGATGACCTTTTCATAACGGGAATAGGAGCGGCCAAGAGTGATGTTTTGGCCGCTGTTGGTTCTGATAGTCCGATCGTGTTTCCGCTCGATGGTGCAATGGGCTGTGCGGTCTCGGTTGGGTTGGGTCTTGCATTGACGCAGCCAAGCAGAAGAATTGTGGTCGTCACCGGCGACGGCGAGCTTTTAATGAACCTCGGTAGCCTTGCGGTCGTCGGCGTTCTTAGTCCTGCAAATCTGATTGTCGTCTGTATCGACAACGAGCACTACGGCGAGTGCGGTTTTCAACCAACGCACACAGCCTACGGCACGGACCTTGCCACGATAGCCTACGGTAGCGGCATCACAAACGTCCTCAGAGCACAGGAGTGGTCAGAGCTGTTGTCCGTTGCTGAGATCTTTGACGCTGCAGATGGGCCATCATTCGTTCTGCTCAAAACATCGAACGAAATGTCAGACGAGCTGCCGCGAACGCGAGATGCCGCCGTGAACAAATACATCTTCAGACAGGCTGTTGCCGGCATAACGGTCAACGACATCAGCCGCGCGTTTGTCAGGCAAAAACCAAAAGTGGGAGAAAAAGGTGGACTTCGCAAGAGGTCGATAACATCGCCTGCAATCATCGGCGTAAGGCGTCCGAGTGTCTCATATGTGCTTGCAGCACGTTCGCTCGCGGCCTGGATTGAACCATTTGTCCAATCAGATGCATTCGATGCGTCGATCGCTTTTTGGGAAAATGGGGAGGCACCTCCAACCAAGCTTCGACAGGGTGACCCGGCGGTATTATTGAGCACTCACGATACCTTGTTTCGTGACGCCGAACTCGCTGAAAACGCGCGAAACATAATGGCGCACAACGTATTTGCCGCAAAAATTGCGCATGACAAACATCTTATGGCGACCCACGCACAGACGATCTCTGGCCTGACACCGATACCTGAATTCTCCATCGAGTCCGCAGCAGAATATTTGGCGCAAGCTGGCGACCATACGATTTTAGCCAAGAAGATCTCCGGGACCGAAGGTGTATCCAACATCGTAATCGGCAATGACAATGACCTCAGAAAATTCGAAAAATCTGAAAAGACGCGCGAGTATCTGCTCCAGCCATTCATCTCTGGGGATGAGATATCGGTGAATCTGATATTGGGGCCGCGGAACTCGGCACATATTTATCATCCCGTTGGCAAGGGAAAATCGCTCCCCAACAAACCTCATCCGGCCCTTCGTGAACGTCGGTTTCCCCTGACCAGAAGCTGTGAGGGTGACTTTGATGTCCGCCAGGCAATGGATGTTGCCAAGTCTTATGCCGCGCAGATCCGATCATGGGGTATTTACGAAATCGAGCTCATCTACAAGGACGGGAAACTCTATTTCTTGGAGGTCAATCCAAGGATTTCGGCAACGCTTCGCATGAGCATGGTGGTTTCCGAGCGAAACGTCCTTCTTGACCTAGCCAATGTTGCAACCTTCCGGCCAATCGGGTCATCGCGCATACGAACCAAAGGTGTTTCGGAAGAGTTCCCACTCGGCAAAGAAGAAATCGCAGTCCTGAAGTCACGAATGTCGACCGGCGATGGCGTCCATTTCTCCTCAAGGCGCGTCACAGTTTTTGGCAGATCTAAGCAGGAACTGCTCGCCAAAAAATCTGAAATCACCGAGATTCTGTCGGCAGGTTGATGATGGAAAGGATAAAAATAGTCGTCATCACCGATCTGAACTTTCCAAGCGATGACTTCCAGGCAGTTTCGCTTCTCAGCTTAATTCCGAATATCGATGTCGTCGGAATAGTTGCCGAGAACGGAAACACGTGGAGTCACGAGTCGTTATTCAACATCTTCGCGACGATCGCGATGATGCCGTTCCGAAATCAGGATGAGATCGCGATCGCTGTCAACAAGGACCCCATTCCAAACATAAACAGGCGACGCGCCATCCAGGCTGTCGCATGCGGTTTCCGTTCGTTCATCGGCGCCTTTGGCAAGTCTCACAGACCGCGCCTTAGGAATGGTGCAATGCGTTCGGCCAACAGTTCCATCGATGGGAAAGAACTGATCTGCGAATTGGCCGATAAGTACGCAGGTCGGCTGCGTGTCGTTTCTCTCGCGCCTATGATGGCATTAGCCAACGCGATAAGGTTCGATCGCAGAATTGCGCAAAAGATCGCTTCGATTCATGCAATGTGTGGTCATTTCCCGCACACCTATCACGACACTTCGCGAACAGACTTTAACGTGTGGTTCGATCCCTCATCTGCAAAGACCGTTTTTGACAGCGGAATTCCGATGAGCGTGTTTCCGCTCAGCACCTGCCGCCAGACGCGCATGGATTCTGATACGCTCGTCAACCTTGCTTCATACAAGGGTAAGGCAGAGATCATTCTCAAAGATCTCGTCGGGATGATGCGCCAGCACGGGTCCGACCTGCCGCTCATCGACCATTTACCCGTCCTATCTCTATTCAATCAGCGCATCGTCAAGTCGTATGAGGTTGGCGAAATCACAGTGCGACGCAAACCGCTACGAGTTCGCGGCGAGACGCACTTTCGCCCATGCAAGAGTGGGAATATCAAACTCGTAAAAGACGTGAGCAGGGACGAGGCCTACGGTTCAGTCGTGGAGCTGTTTGAGAGATCTCATCGCCGCTGTAACACCGGCGATCCGAGGCATGAGCAAGCCCCGACTGATCGGAGAGCCCGTCTCGCGTTTTGCCAACGGGCGGTGGCGCGGCCGGGCGTCTTGTTTTTGAGTGCCGTTCGGGGAGAGCGGATCGAATTGGTGTCCACCGATCAGCTTACGGGGGCGATGTTTGAGAAGCTGTATTTGTCGCTTTGTGAGCTCGTCAGACAACATGGACCAAGCGAAGGGTCTTTTTTTGACTCGGTCTTTGTCGAAAACAAACGGGCAGGCGGAAGAACCTTTTGGAGGATGGGTATTGGCTCCGCGGAAATGGAGGCGGCGCTCCAAACTCTTGTCATGGGCTGCGACGAGTTCTACTGCGTGAAAAATTCAAATCGAAACTTGTACTTATCTGGTTTCTCCCACCTGACTTGTTCAGAATCAAAGGAGCTGAAATCAAGAAGCAATAAGAACATATCGAGAGTTCTAAAATTCGCTGCCGTCTGCGATAGACTTGACGACGCATTGTCCGCCGAGGTTCACCGTTATTGCCGCCAATTTCCCCATGGTTCCAAGCCATCGATCGCAATGGCGAACCCAGATCAGTTGGCCTCTGCCAAACTTCTGTCAGAACTTGGATACGCGCCACTCAGTCGTTGCGCCACTTCAGAAAACCCTCTGAGCGATGAACCAAGAGCTCTTTGGTTGTGCGACCAGACCTCATCAAAACGCCAGAATAATAATTGGTCGAATTTCGAGGGTCTGGAAGGCGGGAGGAGATATCGATGAGACCGCTCGCCGGTATTCAGATACTGGATCTGACCACCATCCTGTCTGGCCCGTTCTGCACACATCAGCTGCTGCTGTTGGGTGCTGAGGTCATCAAGGTGGAAAAACCCGGCCGCGGTGATGCATCACGCTATCTGGGAGGCGTGAGCGAGATGAATGAGATCGGTCTCGGTGGCTTTTTCACAGCGATAAATGCTGGAAAGAAATCTGTCACGCTCGACCTGAAGAACAAGCGTGACCGCCAAGCGTTCCTGGAATTGACGCGAAAATCAGACGTGTTGGTTGAGAACTTTCGTCCAGGAGTAATGGGCAAGCTTGGATTGGGGTTCAACCAGCTCAAGAAGCACAACCAGAGCCTGATCTATTGCTCCATCTCAGGGTTTGGGCAGTCTGGACCGATGAGCGGCTTGGGGGCCTATGATCAGGTCATACAGGGCATTTCCGGACTTATGCATATGACAGGCTTTCCAGACGAGAAGCCCTGCCGGGTCGGATTTCCCGTCGCAGATATCATCGCCGGGCTGACAGCCGCAATGGCCATCGCTGCGACGCTATCTGAACCAAGAGAGAAAAATGCTTGTTTCATCGACATTTCGATGCTCGAGGCCATGTTGTCGGCAATGTGCTGGCCGGCATTCAATGCCCTCAATACCGAAGTAGAATTGAAGCGGGTAGGAAACGATAATTCCGCCTCATCACCCTCCGGAGCCTTCAGAACGCAGGATGGTCTGATCAATATTGCAATCAACAGCCAGGCCGAATTCGAACGTCTCTGCCACGTGTTGCAGCACCCTGAATGGATTGACCGACCGGAATACAGCTCGGCGTCCAGGCGCATCGAAAATCGCCAAGAATTGTCGAAACATATCGAGTCCATTCTCTCGATGAAAAAATGCACCTACTGGATAGCTAAATTCCAAAGATCGAAGATTGTGGCATCAGAGATTTTGACCCTGAAAGACGTGTTCGACCTTGATCAGATCAAGAGCAGAGAGTTCGTCGTGAGAAGCCAGGGTCTTCACGTTGCAGGAGGACCGATTTCGCTGCCCGGTCCGGGCTTCCGCTTCAATGGTGACGCGCCGGCGTTTGGCCTCACCGCGCCAAAACTTGGACAGCATACGTCTGCAGTTCTGGCCGGAATTCATCCAGACGAGCATGTGTCCCAGTGTTAGGTGACGTTCAATTTGGGCATGAGGGTATGATGTTCGAGGAGTGTGTGGACATACAGCCGGAGTGGAGAGAGTTCGGAAGTTCCAGGTTACAAGATAGAATAGGCCTCATCCACGTAACACCACTCACCAAGATCCACGGGCGGTACAATAGGGATAGAATTTATGGCCTGCTGGAGACGTTGACGCGAAAGCTATGGCACATGCCGCAGCAACCGTTTTTCTCAAAACTCGAGCCGCCAGTTTTTTCCGACAATGTCGGATTGGTCGTTCTGGAAGATTGCGGGCGGGCGATTGGCTACTCACTCTATCGACTGATCGAGATTGATGATTCCCCGGTGATCCACCGTTGGTTTTCGCAAATCACGCCAAAGTATCAGGGGCGGCAGCTTTATCGCCAGATCACTCGGGTGATAGTGCAATATGCGATCGATCGTTTTGGCGAGAAACAGATCTACTATTGCGGGCGGACGCGGACCCCTGTCGGGTGGCAGGCACTGGAAAAGTACACCAAACGACTGGCGCCGGACCTCGTCTACGGCAAATACCATCCCGATCTCATTCGAATTGCCGTTGGAATGAGGGAAGTCATCTATCCCCGCAAAACACTTGAAATACCGACCCTCGGAATGCGTAACGCGTTCGAAGACGGAACCCAATATCACATACCCCGTCACATAGAGGATAAGAGGCTGGACGAGATATTTTATGGACAGCCAATAATAGAACATTTAGATGCGGCTATATTGTTTGTTGGTGAATTGGATGAACGTGAAATATTTAAGTGACTTCCGCCTGTTTTCTTCACTCGACCAAAAAACGAAATGTGTAATTTGGATGATACTGTCATCCATATTTTTTGCGGTGTACATCTCCCTGGGGAGGTATACGGCACAGACAGAATTGAATCCTCTCCAGCTCAACTTTTTCCGCCTTTTCTTTGCCCTCATTTGCTTCCTCCCCTGGGTCATTGTGAGAGGGCGCGGGTTCTTCCAGACAGATCAGATCTGGACATACGGAATTCGCTCGACAATCAGCCTGGCAGCGATGTCCATATGGTTCTGGTCGCTTGCCTTCGCGCCTGTCGCTGTGGTGACCGCCATCAGTTATGTCGCGCCGCTGATCACGGCCGTGCTGGCCGTCCTTATTCTCAAGGAAGACGTCAGTCGCCGCCGTTGGCTCTCACTGCTTGTAGGTTTTGTCGGCATCCTCATTATTTTGCGGCCCGGTATCGATGTCGTTGAGATCGGGGCATGGCTTGCTCTCGCCAATGCATTCTTGATGGGCTTCGGCGCGCTTGTAACGAAAATGCTGACGACCAAAGATGATCCCGATAAGGTGGTCTTCATCTCGACACTCATTATGACGAGCGTGGCGCTGATCCCCGCGGTCCTGACATGGACCTGGCCACAACCGGAGTATTGGCCTTACCTAATAGCGCTCGGCCCAATCGCGATGCTCGTACACGTCACACTCACGCGCGCGTTTTCATGCGCCGATGCGTCGTTTGTGATGGCGCTCGACTTCATGCGGCTGCCATTGGTCTTTTTCGCAGGGATCCTCATCTTTTCTGAGGTTCCAAGCATCTATCTCATTGCCGGTGCACTGCTCATCTGCTGGTCGACGTTTTATGTTTATCGCAAAGGATAACCGCACTGCCTTGCAGCAGACCGGCGCAGGGATCAGTTCGTCGGGTCAAGGGTTCGACTGTTATCGCTTCCGGCCCAATCCCATCTTCTTTGCCAGAGCTGAGCGTTTGGACGCGTAATTCGGCGCGACCATCGGATAAGCGGACGGAAGGCCCCACCTTTCGCGATACTCCTCGGGACTCAATGCATGTTTTACGCGAAGGTGGCGTTTGAGAGACTTCAGCTTCGCGCCGTCTTCCAGACAGACGATGTAATCGCCGGTGACCGATTTGTTTACCGGGATGGCGGGCACGCGCTCGATGCGCATGGGTTGGGTTGATTTCTTGCGAGTTTCACCGAGCGATTGGCTGACAGATTCAATCAGCGCTGGAACTTCAGCTGCCGTGACCGCATTGCCGCTGACGTAGGCCGAGACAATATCCGCCGTCAATGCTGCAATGTCGGTCTTATCTGATTGATCCGTCATCTAGTCCCCCGACAAGATATTCCCATGCAATCCACCACACACCAGCAATGTCTTTTTGGCAAGTTCGATGAAGAATGTATCCCGCAAACTGCCGCGATTGCACGGTCTGGCATGAACATCAACCACGGTGGCCGGGAAAGACGACCGGAATGGACGGGAATAGATGAAAAAGGGGAGAAAATCTCAGGCCGGGAGAGCAAGATAAAAGAAGAAGTGCGGGGCGTCTCACAAGCGATTGAATGCGTTGAGAGAATTTGGTGCGCGTTTTGTGCGGCAGGCACCGTCCATCGCGCAAGTCTCTGATGCCGCAGAAGGCTTTTGGCACCATCTTGGCAGGGCACCGCGCCATCCCAATCTCTCATGAGAGCAAATGCGTGCGCGGAGAAAGTGATGGCTGAAGACGACTTTCAACCGAAGCTCGGGCGGATCAGGTCAACGCCCGGACGCAAGAATGAGCGCTACCTCAGGCGTGTGATCCGCGACATGAGCCGGGCCACGCATTCACGGTCGCGGGCCGGCCGGTCACTCTTCTCAGGCAGCCGATCGGGACGGGGCTATTCGGCGGCGTTGGCACGAGGCGGCATGGGCTTCGCGGTCGGGCGCCGGCGCGTCGTGATCAAGGCACGGTTTACACGGTTCAAATCAGGCGATGTCGGTGCAGCGTGTGCCCACCTCAAATACATCCAGCGCGATGGGGTCACGCGGGAGGGCGAGCGAGGAACGCTCTACGGTCCCGATGCGGACGAAGCCGACGGCAAGGCGTTGATCGAGAGGTCGCAAGGCGACCGGCATCAGTTCCGTTTCATCGTGGCACTCGAAGACGGTGCCGCGATGGAGGACCTGAAACCTTTCGTCCGGGATCTGATGCGCCAGGCGGAAAACGATCTCGGAACCAAACTCGACTGGGTGGCCGTTGATCATTTCAATACCGGCCATCCCCACACCCATATTGTGGTCCGCGGTAAAGACGATCTGGGCAAGGACCTCGTCATCGCGCGGGACTATCTCTCACATGGACTCAGGGACCGGGCCCGTGACCTCGTGACCCTCGAACTCGGACCGGAGACGAAACACGAGCTTGATCAAAAGATCGAACGGGAAGTGCAGGCCGAACGCCTGACGCGGCTCGACCGATCCCTCCTGCGCGATACAGATCTTGGCATCCTAGCCATCTCATCTTCATCGAAGCTCAACCCGCAATGGCGGAGTCATCGCATGGGGCGACTGCGCAAACTTGAGAGCATGGGGCTGGCCGAGGAATTGAAGCCCGGCGTCTGGAAGCTCGCCGACCGGACCGAGACCGTGCTGCGGCAGCTCGGCGAGCGCGGAGATATCATGAAAACGATGCAGCGGGTTCTGAAAGAAGCTGGCATTGACCGCGGTGCATCAGACTTTGCGGTCTTTGATGCGGAGAATTTGGCGAGCAAGGTCACGGGCAAGGTCGTTGCCATGGGCCTCTCAAACGAGCTCCAGGATCATCACTACATGGTCGTCGACGGGACGGACGGGAAACTCCACTACGCAGAGGTCGGACGCTTGAGCAAATACGATCCGCCAGCCAGGGACATGGTCGTGACACTTCGAGGGCGTGATCAGGGGCAGGGCGGGCACACTCGTCAGCATGTGCCCGCGAGAGTGTTCATTGAGTCGCATGTTGCGTTTCGGGAACTTGCGACAACGGACGGTGCGACGTGGCTTGATCGGAAGATCCTCGCGAAAGATCAACAACCCTATCGCGACAAGGGCTTTGGCGCGGAGGTCAATCGGGCTCTGCGTGCCCGGCAGCAATGGCTGATGAAAGAGGGATTGATCACAGAGAAGGGCGGCCGGCTCATCGCACAAGCAAACTTACTTCGAACGTTACGAGCGCGGGAGGTGCGCCGCGTAGCAAGCAAGCTGTCGAAAGAGCTTGGGTTGACTTGCCAGCCGTCAGCAACGGGCGAGCGGTTGGAGGGGAAGGCGATGAAATCGATCACGCTGGCATCGGGGCGCTTTATCGTTGTGCAGAGGGGCGGGGAGTTTTCGCTGGTGCCTTGGCGCGAAGCAGTCAAGTTGAACAAGAGTCAGAGAATCTCGCTGGGTTCCTAATGTGGAAATTCTATTTAGCGGAACTCGCTACTAATCACGTAGGTACAGCAACCTCGCTGAGTCTATTTCATGGAGACCAGGACGGAAGACTTCGGCTCTCCCTTCCTGGACCATCCCATCGACTTGAGGACCGTCGGCCCCAACATCCTCGACTAACCTCGCGCAGGTTGGATATTCGCCATCTGCCGCCAGATGGGTCGCTTTTTGGTGTTAGCCTTGTCCAAGATTTCCTTGGGGGCAACTCGTTGCTGCGCCTAGCGAATCATGGAAGTGATTCTGCGACCTGTGCTATCACAGTCAGAGTGTTCACTGATTGTTCAGGTTAGGAATCAGCCGTGACAACAACCATTCTCGCCCTCCAGCCTGCTTTCCCCGGCCTCTGCCCCGTGACGGAAGCCGTTGAGCAGCTTGCAACAGATGCGGGAATCGAAGAACGCGGCGCTATCTACACACGGCGAGAAGTCGTCGATTTTATTCTTGACCTGACCGGCTATACCGAAGACGGGCCGTTAACCGAATACCGCCTTCTTGAGCCTTCCTGCGGCGATGGCGACTTCCTTATTCCGGTCATTGACCGCTTGCTGGCCGCTGCCAAGCGCGATGGCAAGCTCGAATATACCGCCCTTGAGCCCGCTATTCGCGCCATCGAACTGCATCGCACTACCTATGAAGGCACCCGCGAACTAGTCGCGACGCGGCTGATAGAGGCCGGTCTAAGCAGCACTGATGCCGCCCGCCTATGCCATGTCTGGCTCCATCAGGGGGATTTTCTTCTCGCTGAGTTTCCGGGCCGCTTCACCCATATTGTAGGTAATCCGCCTTACGTCCGGCAGGAGAGCATTCCCGATGTGCTCATGAGCGAGTACCGGCAGCGTTACCAGACCATTTATGACCGCGCAGATATTTATGTCCCTTTCATCGAACGCTCGCTCGGCCTGTTGGAAGATGGCGGGAAGCTCGGCTTCATTTGTGCCGACCGTTGGATGAAGAACAAATACGGCAAGAAGCTACGGGAGCTCGTTGCCAGGCAATACAATCTCAGCATCTACGTCGATATGGTCGATACCGATGCCTTTCATGATGAAGTCAGCGCTTATCCAGCGATCACAGTCATTGAAAAGACCCGTGCGGAATTAACCCGCGTCTATGCCCGCCCGGCGATAGACGCGCCCATCCTGAAATGCCTTGCTGCCGAACTTACCGCAAACAAGCTCCCTGCAAAGAGCAAGGTTCGCGAAATCAGAAACGTCGCATCCGGCGCCGACGCCTGGGTGCTCGATTCTTTCGATGAACTTGCGCTCGTGCGGCGGCTGGAGGCGCAATTCCCGGTCCTTGAAGATGCCGGATGCAAAGTCGGAATCGGCGTTGCCACGGGTGCCGACAAAGCCTTTATCGGCGACTACGAAGGACTCGATGTCGAGCCGTCCCGCAAGCTGCCGCTCGTTATGACGAAGGACATTCTCGCGGGCAATATCGCCTGGCGCGGGAAAGGCATCGTCAATCCGTTCGGTGACGACGGTAAGCTCGTGGATCTCGAGACTTTCCCGAAGCTCCGCGCGTACCTTGAGGCCCGCAAGGAACAGATCGCAGGCCGCCATATCGCGGAGAAAAATCCGCACGGCTGGTATCGAACCATCGACCGCATCTATCCAGAACTCACTTATCAGGAAAAACTGCTGATCCCCGACATCAAAGGCGATGCCTCCGTCGTCTACGAAGAAGGCAAGCTCTATCCGCATCACAATCTTTATTACATAACTTCCGAAGAATGGGACGTTCATGCGCTGCAAGCCGTTATGCACTCCGGGATCGCTCGGCTTTTCGTCGGTTTGTACTGCACACGGATGCGTGGCGGCTATCTCCGTTTTCAGGCGCAGTATCTCCGAAAGATCAGAATTCCGCGGTGGTCAGATGTATCGAATGACTTGCGCGAGCGGTTGGCAGAGTATTCTGAAACAAATGATCGCCATCTACTCAATGAAATAATATCTAAGATATACGGAATTAGCGCAGAAGAGATTAAATTGATTGAAGGGAAAGTCTCTGAATGACGCTCGATCTTGCCAAATACGAAGCCCAGGCCGGTGAAGCTGTGAAGCTGTATTGGGGCAACCGAGAAGCAGCGCTCGCCAAGCAGGTCGAGTCGGGCAATCGGGACGCGGGCTCGCGCGGCGCGGTTACGGCTGGCAAGAATATGGATGGTTTTCTCGCTATAGCGCAGAGCCTGGTCGAAGCGAACGGGCTCGCCCTTGCCGATATTTGCGTTCAGAAGCGTGTTCTGACGCTCCCCGGATTTTTTCGTCCGACAAAGCTCTGGGACATGCTGGTCATGTATCGCGGCGAACTGGTTGCGGCGCTTGAGTTCAAATCGCAGGTTGGACCGTCATTCGGCAACAATTTTAACAACCGTTGCGAAGAAGCAATCGGAACGGCGCACGACCTTTGGACCGCCTATCGCGAAGGGGCATTCGGAGACGATGCGCCGCGCCCGTTCCTGGGCTGGATCATGCTTCTTGAAGACTGTGATGAGTCCAATTCACCTGTGAAGGATAAGGAGCCGCACTTCCCGGTCGATCCCGAATTCAAGGGGGCTTCATACGCTATCCGGTACGATCTTCTGTGCAAGCGCCTTGTACAGGAAGGTCTCTATACCAGCGCCGCGTTTCTCATGTCTCCGCGCGATGCCGCCAATGACGGAAGATACAGGCAGTTGAGCGACCTCGCTTCCCTGAGGACGTTTGTGACTGAATTTGCCGGTCACATCGCGGCGGTGGCGGCGCGGCAATAGAGGGGCTTGTTGTTGGTAAATGTTCACCAGAAAACGGGATCAGTCTGGAAGCGTTGGGACGTTCACCTACACGCGCCCGGAACCAAGCTGTCTGACGGTTTTGGTGGGACATCAGCTGATATCCTAAAGCGCTACATCGATGAGCTTGAGGCTTCGGATGTTCAGGCTTTCGGAATTACCGACTACTTTTCGTTTGATAGTTATCTATCAGTCATAGCGGCGTATAAGGAGCATTGTCCCGATGGGAAGAAGTTCTTCATTCCCAATGTGGAATTTCGCCTCACGGAGACCGTCAGTTCTGACGGACGCAATGTTCACACCCACGTCCTCCTCGATCCCGAAATCGCCACGAAGGGAAAACTCGATACCCTGCTAGGTGACTTGCTCACTCACAAGACACATCAGGGTGCGCGTCTGCGCTGTAGTGAGCTCTCGTCCCAAGAAGATTATGAGCAGGCGACAGTCAGCATCACCGATTTAACGACCACTCTAGCAAAGGTATTTCCAGGCGAGACCGCATACATAGTCGTCACGGCGGCCAGTAATGATGGACTTCGGGGTGTTGACACCAAGTCACCCCGAAGCATGTCGATTTCCGACGAACTTGATAAGGCAAGCGATGCCTTCTTTGGTTCGTCGAAAAACGCTGACCATTTCCTTAGGCTGGATCGCTATGAGGGCGGCATACCAAGCGGAAGGAAGCCCGTTTATTCTGGCTCTGATGCGCACTCCTTTGATGACCTCAACCGCCTGTCAGGGGATGAAGCCGGCTACGAGCCAACCTGGATCAAAGCCGATCTGAGTTTCCGTGGCCTGCGACAGACGCTTTTCGAGCCAAAAGGCCGCGTTCATATCGGGGAGCGCCCAACGGTATTGGAGCGTCTCGATCAGGACGCCACTCGATTCATTGCAGGGCTCAAGGTGGACCAGGTGTGCGGCTATTCCGGCGCCAACGGTTCCTGGTTTCAGAACGTAGACATCCCATTCAATCCCGAACTCACCGCGATCATAGGTAACAAGGGTAGCGGCAAGAGTGCTGTCGCCGATATCATTGGGCTCTTAGGCGAATCCAGTCAGTCGGCCCATTTCTCATTTCTGACAGATGATCCTCGAAACAGGAAATTTCGACAGAAGGGATATGCCGAAAACTTCACCGGCGAGCTCATATGGGCGAGCGGTGCAAAACCCTCGAAGCGCCTTGACGAAGAAGTCGATACGCTTAAGCCGGAGGCAGTAAAGTACCTTCCGCAGAACTACTTTGAGAGCCTTACGAACGAAATTGAGGTCAAGGCATTCCGCCGGAAAATCGAAGAGGTTGTGTTCTCTCATGTCGATGAATCCGACCGGATGGGGAAGTCGACCTTTTCGGAGCTTGAAGAACTAAAGACCGCTCAGAGCAAGAGTGACATTAGTGCCCTCAAAGTCAGACTTCGTGAACTCAACATTGAAATTGTGGAACTGGAAGAGCAGGCTGATCCGGCCACCAAAACGCGGCTCAGTGAAGAACTGAACCAGAAACGGGAAGAATGCCGCGTTCTCGAAAAATCCAAGCCGCAGGAAGTGCCGAAGCCGGAAGGCGAAACGACCGAGCAGCAAACCGTAACCCGCCAAATCGAAGAAACAAGAAGTCTTCAATCGGATATCGAAGAGCGAGGAAAAGCAGCCGTTGAAAGCCTTTCTGCGCTTAAGACAGACCTTGTGGGCCTTGGTACTTTGAAGGAGGCGGTGGCTGCGATCGACACCCATGTCAAGGAAAGCAAAGAGGGACTTCGCGCCTCTTGTACAAGCTTCGGGCTGGATGTTGATGCCATCGTCAGGCACCGGATCAACACGCAGCCCATCGATGAAAAAATCAATGCGCTCCAGGCCGAAATAAGGGCGCTGGAGCTGGCAAAAAAAGATCCGGTTTCCGACGATACCGATTTGTCGGAGCTGTCCAGCGTTCCTGATCTTCGAGCGGCCCATCAATTTCTGGCCGACAAGCTGAAAGGTTTGCGGGAAACGCTGTCGGCGCCGCAACGGCGGTATCAGCGATATGTACAGGCACTATCGGATGTTCAGTCCAAAATCGCCGCAGTAATGGGCGAGGACGAAAATCCGAAACCCGGCACGATCAAAGACCTCGAACGGCGGATTTTCTATATCGAGAACGAGCTGCGCATCAAGCTCGATGAAAAACGCGAAGAACGCGACACGCTTGCGCGCTTGATATTTGAAGCGAAGATGAAAGTGCGCTCTTTCTATGAAGGTCTCAAAGTAAGTGTTGAAGAGCGTTTGGCGACGATAAACTCTGATGAATTTTTGGTCACGATTGATGCATCTTTCGTCCCGTCCCATGAGTTCGCTGATGATTTCTTCGATCTCCTGAACCAATCGGCGAGTGGACCGTTCCGCGGCAGTGCGCAGGGCCGCGCTGAACTTGGCACCCTTATGGCCGATGTGGACTGGAATGATGTCGAAAGTATTCTCGTCTTTGTGAAAGCGATAATCAGCGCGATCTTCGAGGAAGACGTGGACAAGCAAGTGAAGGACGTTAAACGCCTTTATGACCTGCTGTTCTCCTTCGAATATTTTGATGCGCGATATGAGCTTCGCCTTGGAGGCAAGAATCTCAACCAGCTATCTCCCGGTGAAAAGGGCCTGTTGTTATTGGTCTTTTACCTACATCTCGACATGGAAAGGACGCCGCTTATAATCGATCAGCCGGAAGACAATCTTGACAATGACAGTATTTTTTCTGTTCTGGCGAATTGTATTCGCGAGGCCAAGAAAAACCGGCAAGTCATTTTGGTCACGCACAACCCGAATCTCGCGGTTGGCGCCGATGCGGAGCAAGTGCTCTACGTCACATTGGATAAGGCGGCTGGCTACAAATTTTCTTACGAGTCCGGGTCCATCGAAAATCCGCGCATCAATGATGTTATCGTGAAAGTTCTCGAAGGCTCGAAGCCGGCATTCGTGCAGCGTCGTTTGAAGTATCAGATCAAATAGGTCGTTTGTATTGCTCGGCCCACCCTTGATAAAACTTTTCCATATTTCACCGGAGAAATATTCAGTCGGGGACGAAATTGTCGGCAACGGTAGGGATAAAGTCGACGTGCGAATTGAGGACGAGCTGGAAGCGCGAAAGCCTGATGGGACACTCTCCCGGCGCGACGCCGTGTTTGGCCTTGAACACACAGACTTCACGGTTTGCGGTGTTGTCAGTCCCGGCTATATTTACCGGATCAAACCAAACTGCGAGCCGGAACGATGGGATTTCGCATGGATCGGCGAAATGCAGAAAGCGCTGCTCAAACTAAAGTACCCACAGTACGAAGGGATGAAACAATACCCTGAGTGGAACACTGATCTCATCGATAAGTGTTGCTCGGGCTACTGGAGCGGCGCGGCCACGCAAACACCTTATTGGGAATTTCTCATGCCTTCGTGCACCGTCATTGAAGTGATTGCCAGCGAGCTCGTCGATCCGAAGAGCACGAAGGGAGGGTGGCGACCTTCTAGCACTGTTTCCTAGCACCTGATGGCGCACCCTTGGGGCCGAGCTGTCGTGAACCGAGCCTGGATATGCCGGTCTCGGCTATCCGGCGTTCATTCCTTGCGCGATTCATTGCCAAGTCTGTCAGCCTGACATTTTCCTTTTTTGTTTGGGGCCTGCGGCGCCATCCTCCGTAAAGACCAAGCCCTTTGGGCGCAGCGGGCTGTGGTCTTGACGGCCTCCCGCCGTTCATCGGCGCGGGCCTAAACATGCCACATGAAAACTACCGGGGAAGCGTCGAGCGTAAATCAATAAGGCTCTGAAAATATTGTAAGAAAGCTCGTAGTTGACGCGACTCGAACGCGCGACATCTACCTTTGGAAGAAAGTTACGGTATCGCAAATTCAATGCATAGGAGGAGCCAGACTCGTCAATAGCATGAAGACCAAGGCGGTACCAAGTAGGTGTGTTGCACCCTATGTCGATTTGCGATATAAGGGCTTTAAAATGGAGTTTGCTTTGAAGATATCGTCAAAGGGATTGCAGGTGTTGAGTTTGTTTCTGTCCGATGTCAGGCAGGAACGATCAGGCGCTGAGATATCCAAACAACTCAAGATCGGATCGGGGACGTTGTACCCGCTATTGGCCAGGTTTGAGGCATGCGGCTGGTTGGAGAGCGAGTGGGAAGATATCGATGCATCGGAAGTCGGAAGACCTCGTCGCAGGAACTATCGTCTTACCGGTCTTGGTCAACATGCTGCAATGGATGAGCTGAGCAAGTTGTCCGTACCTAATTCAGGCGGACGACAGCCGGTGAAGGTCTGAGATGGGTTTGGTCGAGATCACGCTGTTTGGTATTGCCACCATCTTCATGGCGACGTTTGCCCGAATTCTGGGTGAGGATGCGAAGACCTTCATTCCTCGGATCAGTGAGAAACTGATTAGGAGGGCAGCTAAGAAGCTTTCTGCCAAATATGCATACCGATATCAGGAAGAGTGGCTGGCTGACCTTAATGACAGGCCTGAGATGACCAGCAAGATGTGCCACGCACTAAGCATCTATCTGCGGGGTGCAGGACGGGTAGGAAAAGTCATTGGTTTCAGCCAAACGGAACTTTTCTATCCCAAGTACGGTAAGCGGATGTTCGACGTTGCCGTGACGGGTTATATGCTAATTATGCTTGTGCCAATATTCGTAATTATAATGATCGCGATAAGATTAGAGGATTGGCTAACTAGCAATAAAGGGCCGATATATTTTGCTGCACCAAGTTATTCAATTGGTGGCAAACGGTTTCGCAGATTAAAGTTCAGAACTATGTCTCACTCAAACGAAGGGCCGGTAGCAGTAACGAGTGTTGGCAAGTTTCTGCGGAGAACAAGTCTCGACGAATTACCTGGTCTTTTGAACGTAATCAAAGGTGAGATGACCCTTGTTGGAAAACGTCATGATTATCCGGATGTCAAAGATGAGAAGATGTCCGAGGCAGGTGAGCACTCCAGATTTCCTAAGGATAAGCCGGGACTTATAAATGACCGAATGAATGACGGTGCAAATTTGATCCAGCATGCACATATTGGCGGGACGGAATTTAGTCATACATTATGGTCTGATGTTAGAGCCATTTTGAATGCGTATACACGTCTACCCTACAAATAAGTACTTCATTAAAACAGGCCCTCAAGCCCACCAGGCAAATGCCGGTATAATTTGGATGCCGGCATACTCTACCGACTTGCGACCTCTGCAAGTCTGATTGCGGGCCCGACAGCGTCGCCTGGCGGTTCTTGGAAAACGTCGCATGGTTCGGCACTAGGTCAGTCAGGTCGAGCTTGCAAATCCATCGATAGCTCATCAGCACCATTCGTTTCATCAGCTTTGGATCGGCTTGGGAAGCCCCATTTTCGATATAAGAACGAGACCAAACGGAGACTGTGAGGCGACAAAAGGTCTTTGAATGTCGCGCAAATCATTGAATTTATTGGCGCACCCGATACGATTCGAACGTGTGACCTCTGCCTTCGGAGCGCAGCGTAAGTCCTAATGTCGGTCGCGTTTGGCCCACTGGCTTTCGACTTCAGATTTGCCAGCCGCCGGCTCTATTGCGCTAGACCACGTAATTGTACGAGTCATCGTCACGCTGGGCGTAATCGTTCCTGATCCGAAAACAGCATCTCCGGCTTCAGATGTGTATAGCGTCGGAGCATCTTCCAGTCTTTGTGACCAGTCACTAGTGCGACCCTCTCAATTGAAAGACCTGCTTCGAAGAGGCGGCTTGTTGCCTCATGTCGTAGGTCATGAAAATGCAAGTCCTCAATGCCGAGGGATCTGGTTGCTCGCCGGAACGCTGTGCCGACCGACCGTCCATTGTAAGGAAATATGAGCTCGTGGTTGTGGGACACGCGCTTCTGCTCTTGCAGCAATGCCCATGCGTCGTAGCCGGTTAAATCCAGAAGCGGGACGCGTTGATGATTGCCGTCCTTTTTCTGAGGATCCTTTCGGTCCCTCACTATGACGGTTCGTCTTCGCTCATCCACGTCTGCCCAGCGAATTCGACAAATCTCTGCTTGGCGCATGGCTGTTGCGACTGCGAATTGAACAATACGGGCAACCGGAATGTGCTGACGGGCGTTCCCTTCGAAGAATTCAAAGATGGCATCGAGCTCTGACTGCGTCGGGCGGCGGTCGCGCTCGATACCGCGTCCAACCAGGCCCAATCTCCTCAGCGCGACGCGTGCGAAGTCAACCGGCTCCTTTGAGACGGAAATCCCGTGAACTGCAGCCGCATGCGTGATGATGGTGTTGATATAAGACAGCTCTGATCCGAGCGTCACAGGACCCGCGCCTTCCTTGGCGCGAAAGCGGCCATAGTCGATTAGGTTTTGTCGATTGAGATTGTTGAAGTCAGATGTGCCGAGGTGCGTCTTGAGTTTGTGCAACGAATATGCTTTGGACCGGCGAAGTGGTTTCTTGACTTCATGCATGTCGGCGATATGGAGATCGATCAGGTCCGCAAATGTCTTTATGTGATCCGGTCGTGTGGACGAGATGCTTTCTCCGCGATCGACGCGGCGCTCTGTTTCCAAGGCCCATGTTTCAGCGTCGCGCCGACGCTTGAATGTCTGCGACGCATAGCGTCCCTTGCGCCTAACTTGGGCGCGCCAGTTACCAGAACGGAGCTTGGAGAAGGTTGCCATTTTTCGTGTGCGATTTGTGTGCACCTAGAGATCAAAACAGGTACAAACGTGTGCAATTTTGTCCAATCTGAGGAATGAGCGTTCTCATTTAGTTCGTTGATTATAGGGAAAAAACTCTGAAATATCAATCACATAGATTCTGCACGGCCCCTATGATGGAGTGGACGGACCGTCATTGCCGCTATTTCATGCGGCTGATTTCGGCGAGGGTGCTGCTTTATACGGAAATGGTGACGGCGGCGGCCGTGGTTCACGGGGACAGGGACAGGCTTCTCGGGTTCGATCCTGCGGAGCAACCCGTGGCATTGCAGGTGGGTGGCAGCGATCCCGCGCTTCTCGGCGAGGCGGCGCGGATCGGCGAAGAATTCGGGTACCGCGAAATCAATCTCAACATCGGCTGCCCGTCGGACCGCGTACAATCCGGGCGCTTCGGTGCCTGTCTCATGGCGGAACCGGATCTCGTGGCGCGGTGTGTCGAGGCGATGTGCTCCGTAGTGAGCTTGCCTGTAACGGTAAAATGCCGCATCGGCATCGACGATCAGGATGTCGAAACCGGGTTGGACCGGTTCGTGTCCAAGATGGCGGCTGCCGGCTGCCGTACATTCATCGTGCATGCGCGCAAGGCGTGGCTCAAGGGCCTGAGTCCCAAAGAGAACCGCACCGTGCCGCCGCTCGACCATGACCGGGTTCACCGGCTGAAGGCGGATAACCCGGACCTCGAAATCTGCATCAATGGTGGCATCGAGACGCTCGCCGAGGCACAAAGGCATCTTGCGCACGTGGATGGTGTCATGATGGGCCGGGCCGCCTATCACAATCCCTATCTGCTTGCGGACGTGGACGAGGCGATCTTCGGTGAAATCGGAAAACGGCGGCCGAGCCGCGACGATGTCCTCGAACGCTACATTGTCTATGCCGAGCGTGAGTTTGCCCGCGGAACACGTCTTCATCACCTGACCCGGCATATCCTCGGCCTCTATCACGGCGAACCCGGTGCCCGCACGTTCCGCCGTATGCTGAGCGAACGGAGCACCCGGCCGGACGCCGGGATTGACGTGCTGAAAGAGTCCTTGGCGGCGCTCCGCGATGCGCGTATGCATGTGTCACCGGTGGCGGCTGAATAGCCGCCGGGCACTCTGGGGAATCTCCATGGAATTCGGATTGCCAACGGGCGAGATCGTCTGGTTGCTTGCACTGATGCTGGGCGGCGGGTTCATCATGGGCGTGCTTGCCGGTCTGCTGGGCATTGGCGGTGGCGGCGTTATGGTGCCGATCCTCTATGAGTTGTTCTCCGCCGTGGGGGTGGATGAGGCAGTGCGTATGCATATGTGCGTCGGCACGTCACTGGCGGTCATCCTGCCGACATCGCTGCGGTCGTTCCTTTCACACAGGGCGAAGGGGGCGGTGGACATGGACATCATCCGCTCGATGTCGGTTTCCGTCGTTGTCGGTGTCGTGATAGGCGCCGTCGTGGCGCGCTATTCCAACAACGAGATACTCACGGCGATCTGGGCGGGTTCGGCGACCTTCATGTCGCTCAAGCTGTTTTTCGGCCGTGAGAGCTGGAAGCTGGGGGATGCAATCCCCGGCAATCCGTGGCGATCCGTCTATGGCCTGTTCGTGGGCGCAATCTCCACGCTGATGAGCATTGGCGGCGGCGCCTTCATAACCATGATGATGACCCTGTATGGGCGATCGATCCATCAGGCCGTTGCGACATCGTCGGGCTTCGGACCTCTCATCGCCATTCCCGGAACGCTTGGGTTCATCTGGGCCGGTTGGGGCGTTGCCGGCACGCCGCCGGGTTCGCTGGGGTATGTGAGCATGCTCAGCGTGCTCGTCATCGTACCTGTGAGTGTCCTGGCCGCGCCGCTCGGCGTGCGGCTCGCGCATGGCATTTCACGGCGGAATCTCGAGCGCGCCTTCGCAACGTTTCTTGCAATCATTGCGGTGCGTTTCTTTGCAACGCTGCTGTAGGTCGGACGTTTTGCGTTACGCTTTCTGTTCGCCTTGCGGTCCGGAGGGGAGGGGTTTGAAGTTTGCGCCCCGTTTGGGCTTCTTCGCCTTGGCCATTTTGGTGGCACGGTGTTCCTGATAGCGCTCCACGAAACCGTAGCTCAGTTTGTATGATACCCACCCGCTGAGCGCGGCCCACACCGCAGAGCCCAGAAAGAGAGGAATGCCGAACAGCTGCCAGAGTGCTTCGAGCTGTGCTGCGAGCGCTGCAAACATGCCGGCATCCTGATGTTCGGAAACGACGAACAGGGATTTGAATGCCTCGTAGCCGAGCGGGTCGGAAAAATTGCCCATCAGGATCTGTCCGGTCAGATAGAACAGATAATAGGCCGGAACGATGGTCAGGAGATTGGTCGTCCATGTCCAGGCGAGCCCGTTGACTAGGCAGAAGTCCCAGCCGAACAGGCGTGTCGCCACGATCCAGGTCATGAACACGAGCGCCATGTGGAAGCCGAAGAACGGCGTCATGGCCCAGATCATTCCGATCATGACGCCACGCGCGATGTGATCGGGGGTTGCCCGGTTGCGCATCATGGGGACGTGCAAGCGATAGCGTACAATGCGCCAGAACTTTTCGGTCATACTGAATTGACGCGTCACGGTCATGTGCGGTTATACCTGCCTTGAAAATGCAATCTAGACGATTAAAGCCCAGACAGTCTCAACTTTTGCCTAACAGCACCTTCCTAGGTACGAAACCTAGGCCCCTCCTGTCCATATGGTGTTGGTTGATTGTGATTTCACGCATGAGGTCAGATATGGGTCATGCCAGCTCCACGCGGCTGGCCGCAGTCCGCAAACGCGACCAGCGACACGAGCACGCCGGAGGTCTGCAATGCCGTTGAACCGCCTAACGGTGGCTCAGATTTTCTGGTTGTACTCGCCGACTTCGGGCTGGTCGGAGAGATAATTGTCGATCTCGGCGAAGATCGCCCGCATGTTCTGCTCCGATGTGGGGCTTTCAACCACAACCACAAGCTCGGGCTTGTTTGACGATGCGCGCAGCAGGCCCCAGGTTCCGTCCTCCAGCACGATGCGGATGCCATTCACCGTGATCAGGTCGCGAACCTCCTGTCCGGCGAGCTGGCCGCCATTCGATGCCACATCGGAAAAATGCGCGACGGCGCGCTCGACGACGTCATATTTGATCTCGTCGGCACAATGAGGAGACATGGTTGGCGATTGCCAGGTCTGGGGCAGCGCGCGCTGCAAATCCGCGATCGACCGGTCGCCCGCATGCTCGAGCATGTCGCAGACGGCCAGTGCGGCGACCAGACCATCGTCATATCCGCGCCCGAGCGGCGGATTGAAGAAAAAATGACCGGACTTTTCGAATCCGACGAGCGCGCCCGTTTCATGGCTGTAGCGCTTCATATAAGAATGCCCGGTCTTCCAGTAGCTGCAGACAGCGCCGTTCCGGGCCAGCACCGGATCCGTGAGAAAGAGACCGGTCGATTTGACGTCTGCCACGAACTTGGCTTGTGAATGCCTCGCTGAAATGTCGCGCGCGAGCATGACGCCGATCTTGTCGGCAAAAATGGCGTTCCCCTCATTGTCGACGACGCCGCAGCGGTCGCCATCGCCATCGAACGCAAGGCCCACATCTGCATCTGAGGCGAGAACGGCGTCGCGCAGGGCGTCCAGCATTTTCATATCTTCGGGATTCGGGTTGTAGTTCGGAAAGCTGTGATCGAGATCGCAATGCAGGGGCGTGACATCGCACCCGATCGCCTGCAGCACCTGGGGCGCGAATTCACCCGCCGTACCGTTTCCACACGCTGCGACCACTTTCAATTTACGTTTCAATTTTTCCCGGTTTGTGAGGTCGGCAACATAGTGCTCGCGCACTTCCGGGTGAAACTTGTAAGAGCCTCCGCCCGGCGCATCGAACGCCGCCGCGAAGACGATCTCCTTCAGTTCCGTCACTTCTTCCGGTCCGAAGGTGAGGGGGCGGGCAAGCCCCATCTTGATGCCTGTCCAGCCATTGTCATTGTGGCTGGCGGTCACCATGGCGACCCCTTCGATATCCAGATCGAACTGCGCGAAGTAGGCCATCGGCGAGAGCGCGAGCCCGATATCGTGCACCTCCATGCCGCCGGCCAGCATACCGGACATGAGGGACTGCTTGATGGATGCTGAATAGGACCGGTAGTCGTGGCCCGTCACAATGCGGAGGGGCACGCCGCGCCTCCGGAACAATTCGGCAAGACCCAGGCCGATGGCCTGCAACCCCATGAGATTGATTTCTTCCGGGTAAAGCCAGCGAGCGTCATATTCGCGAAACCCGGTCGGCTTGATAAAGGGCAGCCTTTCGAAATCGGCGGAATTGGGTGTCAGGTCGGTACGCGGCTTGGGAAACATGGCCTCAGTGCCTTTCAAGGGACTCAAGTCTGCTAGATAACTGAATAGATGCAGGCCAACAATCGACAATGAGCTGCCCGGCGACGGTGTTACTCCACCAGAGTCAACTCACGCCCGCGCATCTCGAACCGCTCCAGCCTGCGGATGAACTCCATGCCCAGCAATGTGATGCTCATCGTACCGGGTTCGGAAATGGACCCGCGAAGATTTTTAACCTCGACGTCGCCAATTCTGACGCTGCCGATATTGACAGGCGCGCCGCGAGCGATCCCGTTCGCTGTGTTTGCTCTGAGGGTAAAGTCCTTTTCGGTTGGCCGGAGTCCCAACCGGTCGGCGTCCTCATAGCTCAGCGCGACCTTCGTCGCGCCGGTATCGACCATCACGACAATCGGACGGCCGTTGATGTAGGCGCGAGTGAGAAAGTGGCCCCGACCGTCTGCTTTGAGCGTGACGGACCGCTCGAACCCGTTTTCGTTCGATACCGGATCTTGAACGGCCACGGCGGAATGATCGGTAACGGTCGAAATCGTCCGTGTCATGAGGCTGCGCAAATCGTCGTAGAAGTAGACACAACCGAATCCGATTGCGATCACCGACCCCCACGACGCCGCTTCACGCAAGAAGGTTTTTACGCCCGAACTATACGCCATATGCACGAACCCCCGGGAGAAGACCTGAGCAACCAGTTTTCTGACGCAAGAAAACTAACTGCGCAGTGTCAGGAAATCTCCTGAGAACTCATAAGAGCGTAAACGGCTTAAAAAACTCATACCGAGAAGGCTTTCATGAAGAGCGCCGGGTTTGGTGATCAGCGCCTCGACATTGTCGACGGTGACCGAGCCGATTGACACATTGTTAAGCCTAACGCGCGCAGCGAGGGCCGTACCGTTCGCCGTTCGGACAGGAACGGAGTATGTGAGTCCTGAAACGTCTATGCCGGCTTTTTTGGCGTCTGACGGGCGCAAAACGACCGTCGAGGCGCCGGTATCGACGATCATGTCCACTCTTGCGCCGTTCGTGCGGGTGTGAGCCAGGAAATGGCCGTCGGTCTGTTTGCGAATGCGAACCCCGATCGTATCCGGATTTCCCGTATCGACGCCGACCGGCATGCCGGGAACGAGTTCACCGCCGATGCGATGAACGATGGGCATTACCTGATCGCGATAGCTGTATCCTGCGATGAGCGCGAGGCCGAGCACGCCCCAGAACACGGCATCACGAACCGCACCGGTAAACCGGCCGCGGTAACCGCTGAGCATCGAGCCGCCAAGGAACACCAAAAGGGCAAGACCGGCGACAAGTCCGGCAAAATCGCCTGGTTCGAAACCGGCGATGGTCCCGGTATCATTGTTCAGGACAAGGACGGCGCCGGCAACGATCAGCAGTCCAAGTGCAATCCAGCTGCTCATGTGACCTTTGCCTCGTTGCCGCACGCGTTTCCGCGCTGTGAACGAGTCTTCATCCCATCTATTTAGGAAGCAGACGTTACAAAACAATCATCATGGACAAAGCGTAATCCAGCGCACTACGCGGTGTGGCGCTGAAGATGTGCGGTGTTATGCCGTTTTCGCCACCCTGATTGAGGATCGTTCGGAGGGTGTCCGTTTGCGGATGCCGGCTTTACCTCACCGGGTTCTGCCATGCGCGGGAGCGTCTGCATGACCCGTTCGGGAGGGAACGTCACGGTTACAAGAGTGCCCTGGCGGAGCCTGCTCTTGATATCAAAGGTTCCGCCATGCAATTCGACCAGTCCCATGACAATCGGCAGGCCAAGGCCGGTGCCGCCTTCCGCCGTTTGGTGTGCGAGTGAACCCTGTCCGAAGTTCGTGAGGACTCGGGGAATCTCGTCTTCGGGGATGCCGGGCCCCGTATCGTTGATACTCAGAAACTGGCCGCCTGACTGAGTCGCACCGACCGTGATCGAGATAGCCCCTTCTGAAGGCGTGAATTTGATCGCGTTGGAGAGCAGGTTCAGGCAGACCTGCCGTATTGCCCGCTCGTCGACCCAGAGTTTCGCCAGTCCCGGCTGGACATTCTCAATGATCCTCAAACCCTTCTTCTCCGCGCGCAGTTTCAGCAACCGCTGACAGTCTTCGGCCACGTCGGCCAGCCCGATCGGTTCTTCCTGAAGCTCGTAGCGGCCCGCCTCGATGCGCGACAGATCGAGGATCTCGTTGATCAGGTTCAGCAGATGTTCGCCACTCTCATGAATATCGCTCGCATACTCCCTGTAGGTGGGGTTGCTGTGCGGTCCGAGAATTTCGGATTTCATCACCTCGGAGAATCCCAGAATTGCATTCAACGGCGTGCGCAATTCATGGCTCATCGTGGCAAGAAACCGGGATTTGGCGATATTCGCGGATTCGGCGCGCCGCCGTGCTTCGTCGGAAATCGACTTCGACTGCTCAAGCTCGGCAATCAGCAGTTCCTTTTCGGCCCGATATTCGAGCATAGTCATAACTGTCGAATGCAAGCCATTTAAAATAAAGATAAAATATATATGAACACCAACGGCCAAAGCGGCCATTGCCCAGTAAAAGGGTGTATCGAGCATGGCAAACCGCACAACCAGCGCGGCCGTCAGTGGAATGGTTCCGACATACACAATCGGCATAACGGTGGAAGCGAACATCATTCGCATCGCGATGACGACTGTCAGGCATGCAAACAGGAATATGTATGGAGACTGGTCAGTGCTGTAGACACTGACGAATACAACGCTGGCCCAGGTCATCCCGTAAAGGAATTCGGCCGCGACGAACTTTGAACGCCACTGCCGGACATTTACCTGTGAACGCGGCAGTTTCGTGAACCGGCGGCACATGGCCAGCAGAATGCCCTTGGAAACAAAAACCGTGGAGAGCCAGAAAATCAGTTCACTCGCGGGAGACCAGAACATGGACGCCATCGCGACGACAATGGCAAGGAGTGGAATCGCAAGAGCCGCGCTCAACTCGTTTTGAACGAACATGAGCAGCAGCTCATACTCGAACCCGGGCTTTGTTTCCGGTTTGTAGGCGAGGTTCTCGCGCACGTCCCGAAAGCTGCGCGATCGGGAATCGGCGGATCCGTTGTCCTTCGTGTCTACCTTCGATTCCGCGGGATTCTCGGCGGTACTCATGTCATTTTCCGGATCCAAAACCGATTACAAACTCAGCGAGAGTTGGACACGCGATCTTGCGGCCGCCGGCCAGCCGACCGGAGCCACACCCAATTGCTCATCTTCATGTTTCGGTAGAATTTCCTAAATTCGCGTTTAAATTCACGCCAAATCGTACATTTTTGGTGCAATTGGACCGCGGTCCGCCCGGCAATCATGGAAGCGAGCTTGCCGGTTGGTGAGCTGCGCGCCTGAAGGGAGTTGGCATGGGATTTCTGCTGCGCAGAACGCGGTCCAGCAAACTGCTGGATTTCTTAGCCTTCTCCGTGATCATTGTGGCAATGCTGGGTCTCTTGTGGCTCCTCCCTGAGCCGGTTTCGGAGAGTGTGGCGGGGGCGCCCAGGGTCATCGATGGCGACAGTCTGAGAGTGCACGGGAGGAACATCCGCCTGCTCGGAATTGACGCCGTCGAGCGTGATCAGACGTGCCGGCGCAATGGCGCGGAATGGCCGTGTGGCGCCGAAGCAGCCAGAGCCTTGCGAAACCGTTTGCAGGGGAAACTCGTAACCTGTTCCGGCAACGAGCATGACAAGCACGACAGACTGCTTGCGATTTGCCGGATTGGGAAGGATGACATTAACCGATGGCTTGTCCGGCAAGGGTGGGCTGTGTCGTATGGCCGGTACATGACCGATGAAGATGCGGCGAAGCGGGCGCGGCGCGGTATATGGTCGGGCACTTTTGTCGCTCCGCTCGATTGGCGCGAGGGCGCACGTTAGGATCGAAGGTGAGGGCGTTCGAGTGGACGCGTTCGGTAAGGAGAACGAGACATGAAAGTTGTTGAGGACGGTCGCGCACCCAACCCGCGCCGCGTTCGCATTTTTCTCGCCGAAAAGGGCATTCAGATGGAATACGAGCAGGTCGACATCAACGCATCCGACCACAAGACGCCGGAATTCGCGTTGCTCAACCCGTTGCAACGGGTTCCGGTGCTCGTGCTGGACGACGGGACGACACTGAGCGAATCCATGGCTATCTGCCGGTACTTCGAAGAGGTGCAGCCCGAGCCGCCGCTTCTGGGAAAGGACGCGCTCGACAAGGCCATGGTCGAGATGTGGCAGCGTCGCATGGAGCTCAATCTGATGTTCCCGGTGGCCCAGACGTTCCGCCACCTTCACCCGGCCATGGCCGAGATGGAGAAGCCGCAGGTTGCCGGGTGGGGCGAGGTCAACCGTCCGCGCGCTCTGACCATGTTATCGCTGCTGGACAGGGAGCTTGGCAATCGTCCCTTCATCGCCGGAGAGGACTTCACGATGGCCGATATCACGGCGCTGGTCGCGGTGGATTTCATGAAGCCGGCACGGATCGAGCGTCCGGACAATCTGAAAAATCTTGACCGCTGGCACGAGCAGGTCTCGTCGCGTCCCAGTGCCAAAGCCTGAGTGGACGATCCGATGTCGAAAGGCCTGGACGCACTGCTCGGCGAAATCCGAAATTGCCGCCATTGCGTGGACAGCCCCAGGGGCAAGCCGTTGCCGCACGAACCGCGGCCGGTTTTCCAGATCAGCGCGTCGGCGCGCATCTGCATCTGCGGGCAAGCGCCGGGGACACGGGTGCATGCATCGGGTGTTCCGTTCACGGACCCGTCGGGCGACCGGCTGCGCGACTGGATGGGCGTTTCCAGCGAAGAGTTCTATGATGCGTCGCGCATGGCCATCGTTCCCATGGGGTTCTGCTTTCCCGGGCTCGACGCCAAGGGCGGCGACCTTCCGCCGCGCAAAGAGTGCGCGCAAATCTGGCGTGGGCGTTTGTTTGAGATGCTGCCCCAGTTCGAACTTGTTCTGCTCGTCGGCGGCTATGCGCAATCCTGGCATTTGGAAACGCCAAGAGGCCAATCTCTGACCGAAACCGTAAAGGCTTGGGATCCGAAAAGTCTGACTGGAGATTCGCCGGTTCTCATACCGCTGCCGCACCCGTCATGGCGCAACAATGCGTGGCTGAAGAAGAATCTGTGGTTCGGGGAACGCGTTCTTCCGGCGCTCAAGAAGGCCGTGCGGACACGCCTTTGACCGAATGCGGCGGCGATAACCGTTCTCCCATCTGCCCATAAAATTTTGGAATAAATAACCAATTTTCGCGATGCAGATTGATGTAAAGCGCAAAAAGATTTGCTATCACATGGAATCAACGAAACAGAATTCCATAATCGGAGGGGCTGATGCTCGACAAGATGGATCGCAACATCCTTGCCATCTTGCAGGAAGATTGCACGATGCCGGTCGCGGAAATCGGCCGTCAGGTCGGCCTTTCGACCACGCCATGCTGGCGGCGTATTCAAAAGATGGAAGAGCAGGGCGTGATCCAGCGCCGGGTGGCGTTGCTCGATCCCAAGAAGGTGAAGGCCGGCGTCACGGTCTTCGTGTCGATTTCCACGAGCCAGCATGAACAAAGCTGGCTTGACCGGTTTCACGAGGCGATACAGGAGTTTCCGGAAGTCGTGGAGTTCTACCGGATGAGCGGGCAGGTGGACTACCTGCTGCGCGTGGTTGTGCCCGACATCGAGCACTATGACAAATTCTACAAGAAGCTGATCGCGAGTATCGATCTGAGCGACGTAAGCTCCAGTTTCGCAATGGAGCAGATCAAGTTCACCACCGAATTGCCGTTGGACTATGTGACGGAATAGGAGCGGGCCGCGCTTCGCTTCGCTTCTCCGCACATTTCGGGTCGATTCGGGGCGCTGCGCTACGTCTAGATGTGCATGCCTTTTGTCAGCCGCGAATGGCCGCGCATCACCGCAACCTTTTCCCCGTCCTGATTGGTCAGCGTGACGTCATACAGTCCGCTGCGCCCGCGCCGCCAGATTTCGCTCGTGGTGGCCGTGATGACGTCACCGATTTCAGCGGGCTTGAGAAAGCGGATGTCGCATGACGCCGCGACGCCGCGGGCATTGTATGAATTGCTGGAAAAGCCGAAGCAGGCGTCGGCCATTGTGAAAAGCACGCCGCCGTGACATTGCCGATGCAGGTTGGCCATATCCTCCCGGATGGTCATACGCATGGTGGCCGCACCGGGTTTGATGGAGATGAGCTCGATCCCCCAGTGATGAAGCACCGGGCTTTTGCCCATCATGTTTTCGCCAACACGCTCGGCAAGTGCCTGTGCGTCTTCCGAAGTTTCGCCGGTCATGGATCAGGAACGCTCCAGCAGGGTGATCAGGCTCGAACTGTCCCACCTGTTGCCGCCCGCACGCTGAATTTCATTGTAAAACTGCTCGATCATCGCGGTGACGGGCAGGCTGGCGCCATTCTGGCGCGCTTCATCCATACAGATGGCCAGATCCTTGCGCATCCAGTCGACGGCAAACCCGTAGTCGAACTCGTCCCTGATCATCGTCTCCCAGCGGTTTTCCATCTGCCAGGATTGAGCTGCGCCCTTGGTGATGGTGTCCATGGCCTTGGGGATATCGAGGCCGGCCTGCTTGGCGAAGTGCAATCCCTCGGCGAGACCCTGGATCACGCCGACGACGCAGATCTGGTTCACCATCTTCGTCAGCTGGCCTGAACCCGCCGGACCCATCAGGTTGAGCGCACGGGCAAAGCACTGGATCACGGGCTCGGCCTTGGCATAGACGTCTTCGTCGCCGCCGACCATGACGGTGAGAACGCCACCTTCAGCACCCGCCTGACCGCCCGAAACCGGTGCATCGAGAAAGCCCGCACCTTTGCCCTTGGCCGCCTCATGGAGTTCGCGGGCGATACCGGCCGATGCGGTGGTGTTGTCCACGACGATTGCGCCCTCCTTGAGGGTGGAAAATACACCGTCCGGACCGAGTGTCACCTGGCGCAGGTCATCGTCATTTCCGACGCACATGAAAATGAAATCGGCGTTCTGCGCCGCTTCGGCCGGAGTGGCGGCGGTTTCGCCGTCATACTGATCGGTCCACTTCGCAGCTTTCTCCGGCGTGCGGTTGTAGACAATCAGATCATGGCCGCCTTTTTCCCGGATGTGCCCCGCCATCGGGTAGCCCATCACGCCCAAACCAATCCACGCCACCTTGCTCATCGCTCATCCCCTCTCTTCATGAATACGTTGCCGGCAGATTCCACGCTCGAACATTCTTTCGGCCCAAGAGTTCTATCGGCCCAAGCGTTCTATCGGCCCAAGCGTTCTATCGGATTGAGAAGGGCGTGCAAGAGGCGTTTGCGGCGAATTGGCAGGGTGCGTCAGCCGGAGACGGGCAGGGCATTGGAGTGTTTGACCTGTGCAAGCGCGAAGCTGGATTCGATGCTGGCCACCCCGTCGATGCGCGTCAACGTGTCCTTCAGGAACCGCTCATAGTCTGCGAGGTCTTTCGCCACCACGCGCAGCAGATAGTCGCGCGTACCCGTCATCAGGTAGCACTCTACGACCTCGGGACATCTCCGGACTGCGTTCTCAAATCGCTCAAGCGCCTCTTCGCGTTGGCGCTCAAGCTTGATGGAAATGAACACACTGACGGGAAGGCCGATCTTCTCCTGATCCACCTGCGCGCCGTAACCGCGGATCGTTCCCGACCGTTCGAGGTTCTTGAGCCGCCTGAGGCAGGGGCTGGTGGTGAGTCCGACCTTTTCAGCCAGGTCTGTAACCGGAATCCGGCCATTCTGCTGCAGCTCGGCCAACAGCCGGCGGTCTATCGCATCGAGTTTCATTATTGATCAATTTCTTTAAAAATTATCGAGATTAAGGCGTATAATGCCAATTATGTACCTGATATTAGCAATATTTGCAAAGATTGACCATCTGGCCGGGTATAAGATGGTTCGGGTGATTGCAGGGCCCGCGCCTGCAGGAATTCGTGCGGGCTCAATTCCGATGATCGACTGAGGCCTGAGAAGCGATGAACGCGCCGCAAACGATAGACCACGCCGAAATGCACACAATCGCACCCGACAAGCTCGCGCTATTGCGCGACTTCCGGCGCAAGATATTGTGGCTGTCAACCTGGATGATCCACAACGCCAATCATCAGCGCGAGAGTGGCGATGGTCTGAAGGTGGGCGGTCACCAGGCCTCATCCGCATCTTGTGCCTCGATCATGACCGCGCTCTACCTCCATGCGCTGCGGCCGCAGGATCGTGTCGCCGTCAAGCCGCATGCGAGCCCGATCTTTCATGCCATCCAGTATCTGCTGGGCAACCAATCGCTTGAGAAACTCCAGGACTTCCGGGCTTTCGGCGGTGTGCAGTCCTATCCCTCGCGCACCAAGGATACGGCCGACGTCGACTTCTCTACCGGCTCGGTTGGCCTTGGCGTGGCAATGACCGCATTTGCGAGCCTCATACAGGATTATGTCCGCGCCAAGGGGCTGGGGCAGGACTGGCCCGAAGGACGCATGATCGCGCTCGTCGGCGATGCGGAGCTGGACGAGGGCAACATCTACGAGTGCCTGCTGGAATGCTGGAAGCACGGCCTGCATAACTGCTGGTGGATCATCGACTATAACCGGCAGAGCCTCGATGCGGTCGTGTCGGACCGTTTGTTCAACAAGGTCGTCGGCCTGTTCGAGACTATGGGCTGGCATGTGGTCACGCTCAAATACGGCCATGCGCTGGAAACCGTCTTCGCTGAGCGGGGCGGCGAGCGTTTGCGGGAATGGATCGATTCCTGTCCCAATTCGCTCTACTCCGCGCTTGCCTTCCAGGGAGGTGCCGCATGGCGCAGGCAGTTAGAGGCGGACCTGGGGGATGCATCCGACACACTGGCGATCATCTCGCGTTATTCCGACGACGACCTCGCCGAACTGATGACCAATCTGGGGGGGCACGACCTTCCAAGTCTGATCGAGGCGTTCGACGCCGCACCCGACGACCGTCCGGTCTGTTTCATTGCCTATACCATCAAGGGGCAGGGCCTCCCGTTTCAGGGGCACAAGGACAATCACGCCGGCCTTATGAACACCGCGCAGATCGAGAGTTTTCGCGATGCCAACCGCATCGCTCCTGGCGAGGAATGGGAGCGGTTTGCCGGTTTGGACCATGACGCTGAAACGTTGAACGCGTTTTTGGGTTCGGTTCCGTTTGCAGGCAGGGGAACGCGCCGCCTCAAGGCGCAACGGATTGCCGTCGATGAAATCGAGACGCCGGAAGCCAAGGGCGAAGCGTCGACGCAGGAGGGCTTCGGACGCATTCTCGCCGACCTTGCCCGCGGTGACACCGAGCTTGCCCGGCGCATCGTCACCACATCGCCGGACGTAACCGTCTCGACGAACCTCGGACCATGGGTGAACCGGCGCGGGCTTTTCGGCCATGAAGCGGAACCCGATATCTTTCAGGACCGGGGCCTCATGAGCCCGCAGCGCTGGGAGAAGGGGCCGAAGGGTCAGCATATCGAGCTCGGTATTGCCGAGAACAATCTGTTTCTGATGCTGGCGGCCGCCGGATTGTCTCATTCCCTGTTTGGCGAACGGCTCATTCCCATCGGTACGCTCTACGATCCGTTCATTCAACGCGGCCTCGATGCCCTGAATTACGCCTGCTATCAGGACTCGCGTTTCATTCTGGTTGCAACGCCCAGCGGGATCACGTTGGCGCCGGAAGGGGGCGCGCATCAGTCGATCTCCACGCCGCTCATCGGCATGGCGCAGGACGGCCTGGCGTCGTTTGAGCCGGCCTTTCTGGACGAGCTTGCAGTCATCATGCACTGGGCGTTTGACTATGTGCAGCGCGAGGGCGAAAAGACGGAAGACCCGGACGTCGAGGCGCGCGCCGGATGGCTGCGCGACGAAAAGGGCGGGTCTGTCTATCTCCGGCTGTCGACGCGTCCGGTGGAGCAGCCCGCGCGCGCGATGTCATCGGAGTTAAAGGCGTCCATCATCCAGGGCGGCTACTGGATGCGCGAACCGGAACCCGGCGCCAACCTTATTCTTGCCTATACGGGTGCCGTCGCGCCGGAGGCAATACAGGCGGCGGGCTTGCTGGCCGAGCGAAACCGGGGCTTGGGCGTTCTGGCCATCACCTCCGCAGACCGGCTCTCCGCCGGGTGGCATGCAGCGGACCGTGCGCGCGAACGTGGTGAGGAGAATGTCACCAGCCATGTCGAGCGGTTGCTGGCGAAAGCCTCGCGCAATGCCGATCTCATCACCCTGGTGGATGGCCACCCGGAAACCCTTTCCTGGCTTGGCTCGGTCAATGGCCACAAGGTGCGGGCGCTCGGCGTGGAACATTTCGGCCAGTCGGGTTCGATTGGTGAGCTTTATGCGCATCACGGTCTCGATGCAGACGCCATTCTGAAGGCGGCGAAATTCGTCAGATAACACCAAGTCGCCAATCGCAACCGCATTTGTGGCGGATGAGTCCAATTGACTGGGCAGACATTGGTCTGTAGGTGCATGACCCCATGTGGCCTCTCAGCAACCTGCTCAAGACATTCGTCCGCAAGGGACAATTGACAGTCATCGACGTTGATGGTTCGTCTCACCGGTTCGGCAGCGGTGAAGACGGCCCGCATGTGACCATGCGCCTGCATGACAAGGCACTGCGATGGAAGTTGTTCCTCAATCCGGAGTTGCAGGCGGCGGAAGCCTATATGGACGGGGGCCTGACGTTCGAAGAAGGATCGGGTTGTTACGACCTTCTGTATCTCTTCTCCGTCAACCGTGGGCCGCTGGCGAGCCATAAGGTGCAGGGGGCCATGCGGCGCGGTTGGCGTGCCATGCGCCGCAGGCAACAGCAGAACGACGTCGACATGGCAAAGCGGCAGGCGCGCCATCACTATGACCTTTCCACCGAACTCTATGAGCTGTTTCTCGATAACGACCTGAACTACAGCTGCGCGTTCTATCGCTCGCCCGACGACACGCTTGAACAGGCGCAGGCGGCCAAGCTCAACCGCGCCACCGCCAAGCTGCAGATAAAGCCAGGCATGTCCGTCGTTGAGATCGGCAGCGGGTGGGGGTCGTTCGCCATCCGGCTTGCCAAGGAAGGCGCGCAGGTGACCGCCCTCAACGTATCGCCGGAGCAAATCGCCATCTCAAAGGAGCGTGCGAAGAAAGCGGGCGTCGCGGACAAGATCGATTTCGTCTGGAAGGATTATCGCGAGTTCAACGGGTCTTTCGACCGTGTGCTTTCGGTCGGCATGATGGAACATGTCGGCATCGGTCACTTCGACGCCTATTTTGGGAAGGTGCGCGACCTTCTCAAGCCGGACGGATACGCCTTCATCCATTCGATTGGGCGGATGACACAGCCGGGCACGACCGGCCCGTTCTTCCGCAAATACATCTTCCCCGGAGGGTATGTGCCCGCACTATCCGAAGCCTTCGCGGCGACCGAGCGTCAGGGATTATGGGTTGCCGATATGGAAGTGCTGCGGCTGCACTACTACTACACGCTGCGCGAATGGCGTGCGCGTTTTGAAAAGAACCGTGACAAGGCGAAGGACCTCTATGACGAACGGTTTTGCCGCATGTGGGAGTTTTATCTGGGAGCGGCGGAACTCGGATTTTTGCACGGCTCCAACATGGTCTTTCAACTTTTGCTGTCGCGCGAACGCGACGCGGTTCCCATAGACCGGAACTTCATCTGCGAGGCCGAGAAAGAGCTGACGAAGAAGTCTTCGTAACGGCAGGATCACTTGCTGACAAGAAGCCGCGCGAGATTCGACTGGGCGATCGTCAGCCCCTGGATGGCCGCTTTCCGAAACCACATGATCGCTTCGTCGGTGTTGCGTGAGACGCCGCGGCCATTCTCATAGGCAAGGCCGAGATTGTTCTGCGCTTTTGCATGTCCCTGTTCGGCGGCCATGCGATACCACTTTACGGATTCGCCGAAGTCCTGCTCGACGCCATCGCCGCGTTCATACGACAGCCCCATGTTGAACTGGGCAAGCAGCACACCCTGAGCGGCAGCCTTGCGATACCAGGTGATGGCTTCCTTGGGGTTTTGAGGGACGCCGCGCCCGGTCGCGAACATGATGCCGAGATTGCTCTGCGCCATGGCGTGTCCGTTCTTCGCCGCCGCCTTGAACCATTTGGCCGCCTTGCCATGATCACGGGCAACGCCCAGTCCTTTGTCATACATGGCTCCAAGATTGTTCTGGGCCTGAGCATCGCCGTTTGCCGCCGCGTGCTCGAATTCTCGTGCCGCGGCCTTGAAGTCACCTGCCTTGTAGGCGGCGATGGCTTTCGCCATGTCGGCATGCGCTTGGGCCAGGGACACGAACGCAAGCGCCAGGACGGCCAGGGCGATCTGAAGTGATTGAAAACGTGACCGCCTATGCGGCAATCGGCTCTTCGGGATAGGAAAGCTGCTCGCGGGCACGCCACTCGTCGGTGACATAGTTGATGATGAGCGATTTCCGAACGCCCTCGATCGTTCGCGGCTCGAATCCGTGGAACGTGTCGTCCGCCGGAACGAACACAAGAGCGCCGCCGGGGACGAAAGGCGAGCGGGCCACATGTTTCTTCTCCGCGTCATAGATATCGGTCCCGAGGTCCTTATGAGCTTCATCCCTCGACAGATACAAAAGCATGGTGAAGTTCTTTACGCCAAGGTCGGAATGCGGCTCGAGCCAGAAACCGCCCGTGTCCTGTGCGTATTCGATGCGCAGATATGTTCCCTCAAGGTCCGTTCCAAACCGCTGTGCCACGTGATCGGTCACGCGCTTGTCCTGAAGCGCTTCGGAGAATTTCGCGCAGCTTGGAAACTTTGTGCGATTGTCGACATCGAAATAGGTGCGGGTGGCATTGTGCAGTTCGCGTTTTCCCGAAACACCGCCTAGCTCGGGCGCTTCAAACGGCAGGTCGATGATGTCATTGAGAATATCTTCCGGCAGACAGTCGTCGAGAAACCAATGGCGATAGGGAGCTTCGTGCTGCGCACCGCGCTCGAAACTGGATAGCAGCGCCTGTACGACATCTTCCGTCGTGCTGGACATGAGGTTTTCTCCCTGATGGGCGTGTTGGGCAGAACTATATGCGATGGAATCGCACTGTTCGAAATTCTAGGAGCGCGTTGTGTATACTCGCGCAAATCAGATGCCCAGATGACCGGCTGTCGCAGGCCGCTACTTCCAATGCTTGGAAGGGCGGTTAATGTGTGCGGGGTTTTAGTTGTAACGGACCCAGCGGATGTGATTTTTCTCGATGATCTCTTCGAGCGTCTCGGTGGAATCGTCCTGCGTGTTTTCGGCGGCCGTCTCCTCAGTCCTGAGGCATTGCGCCATCAGTTCAAGCAGGGATGCGTGCAACCGGCGTTCACTTTCGCGCTGAGGTGGATTGTTTGCCAGGAACGCCAACAGATCCGAATAGTCCGGCATCGGGTAACCCCAAGAGAAATTTTCATTGTCTACAAATGGGTTATGCCCCGAGTCCTGTGACGAAACTTAGGCTTTCACGTGGAAATTTGAGGGCCGTTCGGCACCCGAACACTCTCTAATACACTGAACCTTTTCATAAAAATCCTTGTCGCTTGGGCGTAGATGGGGGTAGGCAGGGCGAACGGTTCCGGCGCAGTTCCCGCGCCCGGAAGTCTCCTGACATTCGAGGGGCGGTTGTCACGACGTGACTCTTTTCATCGAAATTCTCACCAACGTGACAATGCCGATTGTCGTCCTGATGGCTCTCGGCAGTTTCATCCAGCGCAAGCTTGATCTGAATGTCAGAACGCTGAGCCGGTTGTTGCTGAACGTTCTCCTGCCATGCGCCCTGTTTCATTTTCTCACAAGTGCGGAATTACCGCTGGGCGAGGTGTGGCCGACGGTCTGGTTCACCATTCTTCAGTTTCTTGTCCTTGTGATGATTGGCTGGGGGTTGGCGGCGCTTCTGCGCGTACAGGATGAGCTGCGGCCTGTCATCGGACTTGCGGCCGCCTTCGCAAACTCCGGAAATTTCGGACTGCCGGTGGCGCAACTTGCCTTTCCACCGGACTATCTGCTGCATCAGACGCTGATCGTGTCGCTACACGGGATTCTGATCATTCCTTACGGTGTGCTGCTGCTTGCGCGCGAACGAGGCAGTATCGCGCAGTCTCTGAAAACACTCTTGCTGTCACCGATGATGCTGGCCGTGTTCGCCGGACTGCTGGTCAAGATGTTCGAGATCAATCTGCCGGCGCTTGTTGTGCGGCCTGTCGAATTGATTGCCCAGGCCTATGTTTCGATTGCATTGTTCACCCTCGGCGCACAATTGAGCGACTCACGATTTTCAATGCCGGGGTTGCCGGTCTGGCTGGCCGTCGGTTTGCGTATGCTTGTCGCGCCGGCGCTGACATGGGGTGTCGTCCTGGCGCTGGGTTTCGAACCTCAATTGATTGATCTGCTGGTCGTCGCCGCTGCCGCGCCGGTCGGGCTCCTGCTGGCTATCTTCTGTGCCGACTATGAGAGACGCCCGGATGTGGCGGGTGCCATGGTGCTGGTCTCGACGGTCCTCAGCCCCATTATCGTCTCGGCCTGGATTTGGCTGATGCGGGTTACCTGAATTTCGGTTTATTACTTTTCCGGCGCAAATCTTTTGCGCGCGTTTTCGTTGTGTGGAGTAGCGCCGCTCAGTATTGTGTGCGCCGAATTCTTTCCCAAAGGACATCACGACATGATTGATCTGTATACGTGGTCGACACCGAACGGTCGCAAGGTTTCCATTATGCTTGAAGAATGCGGCCTTGAGTACAAGGTGCACCCGATCAACATCGCCAAGGACGAACAGTTCCAGCCGCACTTTCTGGAGATCGCGCCCAACAATCGCATCCCGGCGATTGTCGACAACGACAACGGACTTACCCTGTTCGAATCAGGCGCCATCCTGATGTATCTCGCCGAGAAGACGGGCAAGTTCTGGCCGCAGGATTTCGAAAAAAAATGGCGGACGGTCGAATGGCTGATGTGGCAGATGGGCGGGATTGGTCCGATGATTGGGCAGGCCCACCACTTCGTGAAGAACAACAAGGGTGTCAGCGAATATTCAGAGGAGCGCTATGTGAATGAGTCGAAGCGGCTTTACGGCGTTCTCGACAGGCGGCTCAAGGAAACCGAATACATGGCGGGAGACGACTATACGATCGCGGACATGGCGACCTGGCCGTGGATTTCGCGTTTTGAGTGGCACACGGTCGACATGAACGAATTCCCCAACGTGGTGCGTTGGTACAAGGCGATTGCCGCTCGCCCCGCCGTTGAAAAGGGATATCATGTTCCGGTCGAGCAGCCCGGCATCCCAATGCCGTAGCCATGCAACCTGAGGGAAGGGCAATTCAAATGACTGTATCCCACGATTTTTATGGCGTTATCTCGCCTGTACTGACGCCGTTCGGCGAGGACGGCAATCCCGATGCCGCGCGTTACCTTGCACATTGCAAGTGGCTGCTGGCGGACGGCTGCACTGGCCTCGCGCCGTTCGGCACCACGGGCGAGGCGAACTCGCTCGGCGTGCAGGAGCGCATGGATTTGCTTGACGCGCTGGTCGAAGGCGGGATCGATCCCAAGATCCTGATGCCGGGCACCGGGCTTTGCGCCTTGTCGGACACCGCAACCGTTACGTCTCACGCTGTGGAACTCGGGTGCGGCGGCGTCATGATGCTTCCGCCGTTTTACTACAAAGCCGTCAGCGACGACGGGTTGTTCGCATACTATGCGGACATTATCGAGCGTGTCGGCGATGCGCGGCTGAAGATTTACCTCTACCATATCCCGCCCGTTGCCCAGGTGGGGCTCTCCGTCGATCTCGTGGGACGGCTGATCGAGGCCTATCCGGATACCGTGGTCGGGTTGAAAGATTCTTCCGGCGACTGGCCGAACACCAAGGCGCTGCTGGATGCCCATCCCGGTTTCACTGTCTTTCCGGGTTCGGAGATATTCCTGCTGGACGGGTTGCGCAATGGGTCGGCGGGTTGCATCACCGCGACCGGTAATGTGAATGCGCGGATGATCCGCAACGTCTACGACAACTGGCAGACCGATCAGGCCGACGCGCTCCAGGCGGAGATCACCGCGTTTCGTGAAACCATTCAGGCCCGTCCCATGATTCCGATGCTCAAGGCGATCGTCGCCCACTTCAACAATGATCCGGAGTGGAACCGCCTGCGGCCACCCTTCCTGCCGCTTGATGAAGCGGATGCGAGGGCGGGCATCGCCGAACTCACAGAGCAATATGGTTTCGAGCTGAAGGCAGCCTGATCACGAAGAACGGGCGGATGCGTTCGTGCGCATCCACCCGCTCGGAATGATGTATCGCCAAACGGTCAGCGGCGGAGCGTCGGCATTGCCGGTGCGGACTTGGCCAGCCGCACCAGATTGATGAACTCTGCGCGGTAGCCGAACTCGTCCTTGCCCTTGGCACTTTGCGCCAGGCGGATCACATCGTCATACCCGTATGAGCCTGTATACTTGCCGCCCTTGAGAATCTGGCCAAAGGCCGCAACGGCCGTGGCAAACCGCGCTTCGTTCGGCGCGGCACTCACCGACGGATACTCGTTTTTGGGACCGATGGGCAGTGTCACCAGTTTGCTCTTCTGCTCGTCCGGCAGCTTGTAGCGCAGTTTGAGGAAGCCGTATTCGTCAGACGTCTTGGTCGTATTCCCCGCGCTCCTCGGCGTGCCGTAGCGCAGCATGTCGACGGTGGGAGATTTGCTGCCCGCCGGCGTGATCTCGTAGATCGCCGTGACGCGGTGGCCGGCGCCGATCTCTCCCGCATCGACCTTGTCGTTGTTGAAGTCCTCGCGCTTCAGCATCCGCGTCTCGTAGCCGATAAGGCGATATTCGGAGACCTTCGCCGGGTTGAACTCGACCTGGATTTTCACGTCCTTGGCAATGGGGAAGAGCGTGGATGAGGCCTCCTCGACCAGCACCTTGCGCGCCTCGTTCAGGGTATCGATATAGGCTGCAGTGCCGTTGCCGTTTTGCGCGAGCGTTTGCATCAGCGCATCGTTGTAGTTGCCGCGCCCGAAGCCCAGAACCGAGAGAAAGACGCCTGATTTGCGTTGTCGCTCGATATAGCTCTTCAGCTCATTGCGGTCGGTAATGCCGACATTGAAATCACCATCCGTGGCAAGGATCACGCGGTTGACGCCATCCTTCTTGAGGTTCGCCTTTGCCAGATCGTAAGCCTGCCGGATGCCTTCAGCACCAGCCGTCGAACCGCGCGATCTCAGCTTGTCGAGAGCTGCCAGGATTTTGGCCTTGTCTTTCACCTCAGTCGGTTCGAGCACGGTGCCCGCATTGCCGGCGTAAGTGACGATGGCGACGGTGTCGTCGGGCTTAAGGGTCTCAAGCAGCAGCTTCATGGAGTTGATCACGAGCGGCAGCTTGTTGGGCGCGTTCATGGACCCTGACGTGTCGAGCAGGAAGACCAGGTTCGACGCGGGCTTCTCTTGCCCTTTCAGATCGTATCCGGCGATGCCGATCTGGATGAGCTTGCGTTCCGCGTTCCACGGTGCCGGGAAAACCGACACATTGGTCTTGAACGGCACCGAGGCGTCGGCGGGCTTCTCGTAGTCATAGGCGAAGTAGTTGACGAGCTCCTCGATGCGCACGGCATCCTTCTGCGGCAGCACGTTGTTGTTGAGTGAGGACCGCATGAAGGAATAGGACGCCGTATCCACATCGATGGAAAAGGTCGAGACGGGATCCTCGCTCACGACCTTGACCGGATTGGATTTGACAGCCTCGAAGGTGTCGCGGCCCTGCTCCTCATAGGTGCCCGGCGCCGGACGGTCCGGCCGGGGCATCACCCGTCCGCTGAGTTGTTTGCGCGCTCCCGCGATGCGGTTTTGCGCGCGCGAGGCTTCGCTTCTCCGCTTCCGCGCCGGCATTAGGGCATGATTGCCAATAGCACCCGATGCGCCGGATGGTGCGCCTGCCAATGGTGCGGGTGTGGCCGGGACTGCCTGGGCACGAGTTTTGGACGCAAATTGCTCACGATCCGCAAACGCTTTAGGTGCGGAATGCGCAGGGCTCTCCGATGTCGTATCCGCTTCGCGCTTCCCGACCTGTGCAACCGGCGTCTCCGGCTTCTTCGCGACGAGGTCTTTCGGTTTTGTTTGATCAACCGAAAGCTGCTTTGTTTCGGGCAGGGGAGCCGGTGCCGGTCGGGTCACCGGTCCGAATTTTGTACCGGACGTGTGAATGTAGGTGGCGCTCAGTGCAGCGACGAGCAATACGGCGAAACTCGCACCGCCGGCCAGGGCTGGGTTCATTCTCATGGGGCGTCTCCCGATCAGGGTTTCATACACAGCGTTTGTTGTGCCCATGAGACGCGCCCCGATGCCGGATTCTTGGACGGCAGGAGATTTTTTTTCCTCGAACGCGCTCATCGCCTGTGCGATCGCTTCCGTTTTCGCCGTTTTTCGCGCGGCCACAGGCAGCTCTTTCGCGAGAATGTTCTTCAGTCTTGTCGTGTCGTCAGTCATCGAATTCATCCACCAGAGCCTTCAGCGATTTGCGCACCTCGTGCATGCGCCATGAGACGGTGCTCTCGGCGCATCCGAGAGCGGATGCCGCTTCGCCGTGGCTCAATTCCTCCGAAAGGACCAGGACCGCCGTTTCCTTCAGTTTCGGCTCCAGCGCCGCAATGGCCTCGCCCAACCACCCATGCCGGGCCTTGTCGTGTTCTGCGTCGGCCATCGCCTGCTCGCGAAACAGGGCGTAGTTTGCCTGCAGCGTGTCGGTCGACTTCTGCCGTCTGACATGATCGCGGCAGGCATTGATGACGATGCGGTAGAGCCAGGTGGAGAACCGGCTGCGTCCGCGAAACGAGCCGATCTTCCGCGCGAGAACAAGGCAGATATCCTGCGCAATGTCTTCGGCATCTTCCGCATGACGGGTGAAGCGGAATGCCACGCGGTACGCCGTGTCATAGTGGCGCTCCAGCAATTGCCGGAACGCATATGCATCGCCCTTTCCGGCGCGCTTCACCAGTTCGTCATCGTCCATCGTCATGGGCCTTTAAGACCGTTAGACGCATGCGGAACCCGAATCCTTGGGCGGCAACAAAATTTTTTCACTTTTTTACGAACGGCCGGAAGACGGGACTATTCGTCGAGCCAGTCGCCGCATTTCGGCGCGGGTTTATCGCCCCACGGCATGATCGGAACCGTCGACGTCGAATTCTTCGGGCTGCCTTCGATCAGCTTGTCGGAATATATCAGATACACAAGAACATTCCGCTTGGCGTCGCAGCCGCGCACGACGCGGACTTTCTTGAAGAACAGCGATCGTCGCTCACGGTAGACCTCTTCGCCCTGTTCGAACTTCTCTTTGAACGTGATCGGCCCGATCTGACGGCAGGCGAGAGAGGCGTCGGAGAGTTCTTCCGCAACACCAAGCCAGCCGGACCAGCCGCCTTTTTCCGGCACGGTGAAATGACAGGCGACACCCTCGACCAACGGATCATCGATGGCATAGGTCGCAAGCTTGTGGTCGGGAGAGAGAAACTTCCAGACCGTTGTCTTCTTGAAGATCAGGTCGGGATCGTCGGCTTCTTCGGCGTGCAGGGGTGCGAGAGTCAGTGCCAAGAAAGCCGCGCATACGGCCAGAACTCGGTTCATTGATTGACCTCTTGGATCGGACAAATGTCACGTCCACACCACGCATGAACGATGATTTCTGAACGGAATATGGGGAGCAAATCCGTTGCGGTTAAGTCCGCGGCGGACAATCGTGTCCCATATCTCAACCAGTCAGGTCGATCAGCTCGGTCAGGCGAGGGCGTCGGAGCGAATCTTCTCAAGCGTCGTTGTCGGCGTGATCGCTTCGGGGTCGATCTTGAGTTCGATCAGGGTTGGCTTTTTCGCATCCAGCGCCGCGTCGAAGACATCCGGAAAATCCTCTGTTTTCACGATGGTTTCTCCGTTCGCACCGAAGCTGCGCGCGTAGGCGGCGAAATCCGGGTTTTCGAGTTCTGTTCCGGAAATGCGGCCGGGATATTCGCGTTCCTGATGCATCCGGATGGTTCCATACATGCCGTTGTTGACGACGATGATGACCATCGGCAGGTCATAACGGACGGCGGTCGAAAGCTCCTGTCCGTTCATGAGGAAACATCCGTCGCCCGCGTAGCACACGACCTTGCGTTCCGGTGCCGTCAGCTTGGCGGCAATCGCCGCGGGCAGACCATATCCCATCGTGCCGGACGTGGTGGCCACCTGGCCCCGGTATGCCTTGTATTGCGTATAGCGATGGATGAAACCGGAATAGTTGCCCGCACCATTCGTGATGATTCCGTCCTCGGGCAGGGTCTTGGAAACGTGGGACACGATCTGCTCCAGCTTGACGTCGCCCGGCGTTTCCCGCGGTTTGGTGAAGGCTTCGTATGCGGCCCGGGCTTTTTTCGTTTGATCCGCCCAGGGAATGGATTTTGGCGGTTCGAGCTGACCGAGCTTTGACGTGAAGGAACTCATCGAGGCGACGATCGGAATGTCCGCCCGGTAGACGCTGTTCAGCTCTTCCGCTCCCGGGTGGACATGAATGAGTTTTTGTTTCTGCGCCGGCGGCGACAGCAGCGTGTATCCGCCCGTGGTGATCTCGCCGAGGCGCGGACCCAGCGCGAGTATCAGATCCGCTTCCTGGATGTGCCGCTTCAGTGCCGGGTCGATTCCGATGCCTGCAAGGCCGACATAGTTCGGATGCCGGTTGTCGATGCTGTACTGACCGCGGAACATCACCGCGACCGGTAGTTCCCACGCTTCCACAAAAGATGTGAGGTCATCGCGCACCTGCTGGCTCCAGCCCGGGCCACCGGCAAGAATCAGAGGTTGCTTCGCGTTGCTCAGGGCTTGTGCGACGGCTTCCATATCCTCCTGCCCGGGGTGTGCCTCGGCAACGGGCGATGCGGGAATATTTGCAACGTCCGCCGATGCGCTCAGCATGTCTTCGGGAAGTGAGAGCACCACCGGGCCCGAACGCCCCGACATAGACGTGTGAACGGCACGGGAGACATATTCCGGAATGCGGTCCGTTTCCCGGATTTCCGCTGCCCATTTCGCGAGCGGTCCGAACATGGCCGGAAAGTCCACCTCCTGAAACGCTTCGCGTCCGAGCATCCCGCGCGCTGCCTGACCGACGAACAGGATCATCGGCGTTGAATCCTGCTGCGCGATATGGACACCGATGGAGGCATTGGTCGCGCCGGGCCCGCGCGTGACAAAGGCGATTCCCGGCCGTCCGGTAATCTTGCCGTAGGCGTCGGCCATCATCGCGGCGCCGCCTTCCTGACGGCAGACGATGGTGCGGATATCGTTTTGTCCGTGTAGACCGTCGAGGGCCGCCAGATAACTCTCTCCCGGCACGCAGAAGGCCATATCGCATCCCTCTTCGCGCAGTTGATCGACCAATATTTGTCCGCCATGGCGCATGGTTTGAGCGTCCCCCGTGGAATGTGAATTGCAATCTGGGCAGGTTATGGTTTCCACTGTTATTCACCATCGGGACAAAAAACGAAACAGGAGTGTTTGATTTTCGCGATTTGTTTCCCATATCCTTGGATTATGGGGCGTTTGCTGGCGGGATTCGTCCGAATGAGCGAGTTATTCGCTCAAAATTGGTTGATAGCGTTTCGACATACCATCATGGGTTGTAACGAGACGCGTTTTTGGAGGGATGATATCCATGGCTCGGATTGAGTTTAAAAGATTAACATTCAGCGGCGTGGCATGCGCGGCCGCTCTTTCGGCATTCGTGCTGATCGGCAGTGCGCCGAGTGCAGATGCCCAGAACAGAGGACCCACACTGGGCGGCGTCGTCGGTGGAGCAGCGGTTGGCGCGATTATCGGTGGCGCCGCGAGAGGCGGCCGAGGTGCCGCGGTTGGTGCCGGTATCGGCGCGGTTGTCGGTGGCGCAGCTTCGGCTGCGCGGCGTCCCGCACCTCCGCCGCCCCGGTATGGTCCCCCGCGGCCGGTCTATAACAACGGCCTCGTATACAATATTCAGGTTTCGCTTTCGAACCTCGGGTACGACCCGGGTCCCGTCGACGGTGTCTATGGCCGGCGGACGGCAGATGCGATCAGCGCTTACCAGTACAACAACCAGCTTCCGGTTACCGGTCGCCCGTCACAGGCTGTCTACTCGCATATGCGGCAGTCCGGCGGATAACCGCTCGACCAAACCTTCAGAGTTTGAAGGGCGCCGAAGGAGATCGAATTCCTTCGGCGCCTTTTTTCATGGCGCCGATTCTTGCAGTTCCGCTTGGATACGTCGGGCACGGGCCTAGCGAAAATGTCATCACGCTGTTGGAATTTACCGCTTTCAATGCCGCTTGCGGGGCGCTTTACTGCGTGCCGGACCGTGTTCCACAGCAATGAACCCGGTCGCAAGGCTGTATTTGTCTGGGAGAAAAAGCCTATGAAAAATTTGTGCAAGTCCGTTATTGCCGCCGGAGCCCTGGCTGTTGTGGCGACAGGTTCCTTTGCCGATGAGCCGGCGAAAGAGCGGCAGGAGCTGATGAAGACCGTCAAGAAGGCGGTTCAGGTTCTCGTGCCGATGGCGAAAGGTGAGGCGCCATACGATGCGAAAGCGGCGGTCGATGCGATGAAGGCCATCAACGGTGTTCCCGACCCGTTCGTCGCGTTGTTCCCGAAAGGCTCCGAGACGGGCCACGATACCGAGGCGTCGCCCAAGATCTGGGAGAATCCCGCAGGGTTCAAAGCCAAAGCGGAAGAGATGAAAACGGCGAGCGCGGAAGGTATCAAGCAGGCAGGCGAAGGCGTTGACGCGCTGAAGGCCGTTCTGTTCGGCCAGGTTCTGAAGACTTGCAAAAGTTGCCACGACGAGTACCGGGTCAAAAAGAACTAGTTGCAGCCTCGCCGCCGCCCCGCTAGGTACGGACTGCAAGAGGTCAAACTGTAATGATGTGCGGCGTAATGCGGGCAGGCATTGAGTATGTGCTTCTGCGCAGTCTCGGTGGACTTGCGCTTGGTTTCGGCATCCTGTTGTCGGCGGGCGCGGCTGCAGGTGCCGTGCCGGACCTGAAAAACGGCCGCACGATGTTCTTTGCCGGCGGTTGCGCGTCCTGCCACGCAGCGCCGGCATCTGATCGCTGTGACGATCCAAAAATCAAGGACGAGTTCAAGCTTGCGGGCGGGCGCTGTCTCAAGACCGATTTCGGCACGTTTTACGTACCCAACATTTCACCGGACAAGGAAAGCGGCATTGGCGGCTGGACGGACGCCCAGTTCATCAAGGCCATGAGAGAAGGCGTCTCGCCCGACGGGAAGCACTACTATCCGGCCTTTCCCTATACATCCTATCAGCGGATGTCGAACAAGGATCTGACCGACCTCAAGGCCTTCATCGACACGCTTCCGCCGGTTAAGTCCAAGGTGCCTGAACACGATTTGGCGTTGCCGTTCCGGTTTCGGCCCGGCCTTGCGCTTTGGAAGTGGCTGTATCTGGACGGCAAGAGGTTCGAACCCGATCCCAACAAGAGCGACCAGATCAACCGCGGAGCGTATCTCGTGGAAGGGCCCGGACATTGCAGTGAGTGTCATTCACCCCGCGACCTGCTCGGTGGTATCATCGCTGACAAGAAGTTCTCCGGTGGACCGAATCCGGAAGGTGAGGGCATTATTCCGAACATCACACCCCACAAGACGGGAATAGCCGATTGGACGGAGAAGCACATTATCGATTCTCTCGAAACCGGATTGACACCCGAGTTCGATACCTTCGGCGGGTCGATGGTGAAAGTTCAGGAGAACATGGCCAAGCTGAGCGCGGAAGACCGGGCCGCCATCGCAGCCTACCTCAAGTCGCTCAAGCCGATTCCCAGTTCGACGGGAAAGTCAGCAAAGAACTAGCAGAGAGATTGCCTGGAAGCCGTGACCCATATGACCAGACAGATTGACCGTTGGAAGCGGTGGCTGATCTGCCTCAGTGCGGTGCTGGTTTTCGCATCGTTCACCGCACATATGGCGGTTGCGCAGGACCGCGCGCTCATTATCGCAATCGACTCCTATGCGGATCCGCGCCTGTCGGGCCTGCCGAACAGTCTGGCGGAAAACGATGCCCGTTCAATCGAAAAGGTGCTGATTGAAAAACTCGGCTACAAAAAGGAAGACATCAAGGTTCTGAAGAACCGGCAGGCCACGCGTTCGGCAATTCTGGGGGCGATTGAAACCTGGATTAATCCGACGGATCCGAAGGCTCCGAAAACGGTTGGGCAGACGTCCCAGCTCGTCGGGCTGGATGAAAGCGGGGCGCTCAGCGGAAACACGTCAAAGAAGCGCAAGAAGCGCCGGGTCCGGAAAAAATACGTGCCGCCGCCGAAGGTCTATCGGTCCTACATCTATTTTTCCGGCTACGGCTATTTCCGCAACGATGTTGATGGCGATGAGAAGGATGGGAAGGACGAGGCGCTGCTGCCATTTGACGCCAAGGTCGTGGAAGGCAGTGGTTCTGCCGTCGTTCAAGGCGCAATCCTCGATGACGATCTCGCCGACCTGCTGGGCAAGGTTTCACGCCGGCATGTGACCCTCGTGCTCGACACGAGCTTTTCGGGTGTCTTTACACGCAGCAGCAGCCCGGCTGACAGGGCGGTTCTGAACTCCCGCGCGCCCGCGCTGCCGGGCGCGGTCAAGAACCTCATGCAGCCTGGTGGCGATCTTCACAAGGATGAAGGTGCGTTCCTAGACGTTGCTATTCCTAGTGGTAGTCTTACCGTCTGGTCTGCGGTATCGCCGACACAGACGGCGCTGGTCGCCGGACCCGACGACAAGCCACAGGGGCTGTTCAGTCTGCTCTACACCGAGGGTCTCTCGGAGGGCATGGCGGATGCCAACAAGAATGGCATAATCTCGAATGCCGAACTGCTCCGGCATGTGAGCCGAGGCTCGACCGCTTACTGTTCAGCTTCCAAGGACCGATGCGAGATGGGGTTGCGTCCGCGGCTCGATCCTCCGCGTGCGTTTGGCAAGGCCGCATGGGTGGACCGCAAAAAGGTGACACGCGCGCGAGAGCAGCGGCTCTCCGTGAATCGGCTTGCCGACTTCATCGGCAGTCAGCCGGACAACAATATCCAGGTTCAGCAGTTCCCGCCGTCTCCGTTGACGCTCGGTGAAACCGATATCCGGTACGAAGTGCGAAGTCCGACATCCGCCTTTCTTGTGCTGTTGAACCTGACCGAGGATGGCAGGCTGTTTCAGCTCTATCCGAACCAGCATGCGGGTAAGGACAAGGACGGGTTTGCCGGATTGCTTGCCGCAAACGCGCCGTTGAGCGTGCCCGACAAAACGTCCGGCATGAAGTTCGCCGCGACGGAGCCCGGAAAAGGGCACATCATCGCGATCGTCACGCCCGATCCCGTCAAGTTCGACGAAGCGATCACGGATCGGGTCATACCTGCCGTCTCCCCGAAGGAAGCGGTGAAGGTCTATCTGGCACGTCTGTCAGCGGGGCTGCATTATCCCGCAAACACGCGTTCGGTACAGACAAACACGGCGACGTCCCGCTGGTCCGTCGTTACACTGCCCTACGAAATTGTTGCGCCAAAAAAGAAGAAGCCGGCTGCAAAGAAAGCCGCAAAGAAAAAGTCCGCAAATTAACGCCAGTCCCAATCATCGGGTTTCGAAGGCTCCCGACCTTCGCTATCATGCGATGAAAGGCGGAGTGCACGTCAGGGAACGGCGCGCGCGGGCGTTGCACATTTCGCGTGAGTGATGCGTAAGGAGAGGGGCCGCTATGGCCGTTTGGTCGGGAGTGACACGGGTTCGTGTTCTCGTTGCAATAGTCTTTCTGGCTTTTTTCTCCCTTTGGACCGGTAATCCGGCGGCAGCCCAGCAGCCGGAAAAACAGAACCAGGCCCTGCCGCTCCAAACCTCCCAGCTGTTTTACCAACCCTACTATTATCCCTACCCCCAGGTGCGAAGGAAGAAGCGGCGAAAACGCAAGCGCGTCATCACAAAAAAATGTTCATTTCCATGGACTTATTCAAGGGGGTTGCGAAAGTGTATCTGCGTGCGCAGCGACTATGCCGTTCACGAGGGCAACTGCGTCAAGGTCGCGGATATCTGCTCCGAGAATGCGCGGTGGTCGGAAACCGAGAAAAAGTGCCGGTGCAATGACGGATTTGCCGATGCCGAAGGGAAATGTGTCCCGTCGTCTTCGGGCACGGCGGCATACAACCCGGCAGAAGGAGGGCAGTGCCTGTGGCCGCGGGTTCCCACTGAGAGCGGTGCAGCCTGCACTTGTGCACTGGGTTACCGTGAGGACGCCGGTGTATGTATCGCGGACGGGAACCCGGTGCTGGAGCCGCGAAGACGGACGACAAAAAATGAGCTGCTGACTGACGACGTCACGCTCATTCAGATCTGTCTGAAGGAAGCCGGGTATCTGCGAGCCGACGTTCGGTCGCGCATGGGCAAAAAAGCATGGTCGGCATACTGGTTCTTTAAACAGGACCATTCGATCGGGCGCACGCCAAAGGGCGTGCACAACGCCAAGGCGCAACAGAAACTCTTCACGCTCTGCCCGGTTGCCAGCGCCAAGCTCGATGTCCTGCCGGCGGCGGCGGGACAGCCGGTTCAGGGGCCGGGATTCCATGCCCCGCTGCCCGGGGTGGCAGGCAAGCGCAATTCCACGCCTTCTTCGCAAAAGCAGTTGATGGCTGCTCCTCCTGCACAGAAACAGGCCAAGCTGACCGCGAAATTGCCTGCTGCACGCGAGGTGAGGGCTCCGGTTAAAAAAGTTTATGCCCGTCCGGAAGCTGGTTGCTTGCCGGACGATCTCTACCAGCTTGTTGTGCGGACCTATGGCGCGCGGCCCAAGCTCAAGCAGTGCACGCAAACCTGTATCGCGATGCCGGCGAATATTACGAAGCGTGAGGCGGAGGGATACGAGGCACGTGGCGCCCTGCGATGGTGTCGTGCCTGTATCGAAATCGGATCCCACCTTCCGCTTGACGATATTCTCAGGATCGAGCGTGGCGCCAATGTTCAGGTGTGTACCCGGCCGCCGTCGCGATCGCCGAAGTGGGTGTCGCATGCAGGCGCCGTGCGCCCCGTCTTCACGCGCGCGCGGGCCCTGTATCGGCCGCTGCCGCCCGCAATCGACAACAAGAAGGCGTTTGCGGTGATTATCGGTAACTCCACATACGGGAAGGGCCTTCCCGCAAACGTCAGCGCCAGTTCAAGTGCAGGCGCGATGTACGCACTGTTGACCGAACAGTTGGGCTATGAACAGGATCACATCATCGATCTGCGAGATGCGACCCTTGAGGGCATGACAGAAGTCCTTGGATCGGCTGATGATCACAAGGGAAAGCTGTGGAAGCTGTTGCGGAAGGAACCCGAAGCTGAGGTTCTGGTTTATTTTGCCGGGCACGCCGGCACACGGTCTGATTTCAGCGCGGGCTATCTGCTGCCGGCAGATGCGGTCAAATATCGCGAGGACCGCACGGGTTATGCGCTGACAATTCTCTACACAAATCTCGAGAAGCTCGGTGCAAGGTCCACGCTCCTTGTCCTTGAGACGAGTTTTTCCCGTGATCTCAGTGGATTTGTGTTCCCACCGAATCTGCCCGGAGACCAGGTGCGGATATTGCCGGCCGAGCCGATCAAGGGCGTGACGGTGCTGACCGCGGCCAGTGGCGATCAAAAAACCATGGATGACCCGAAATTCGGCATCGGTCTTTTCACGCGGTATCTGATCGAAGGGCTGGCCGGGCGTGCCGACCTCGAACCGATCGGCAACAATGACGGCAAGATCGATACCGTCGAACTCTATGCCTACACGTCCCACATGGTCCGGCTTGTCGCACGGAAGTCTTTCGGATTGTTGCAGCGGCCCGTGGCATTGCAGAGCGGGAATGTGCATGTGAGCCGCCTGCAGTCGCAGGGGCAATAGCTCGGGGTTTCTTCAATCGGACATATGCGCCGTGCCAACGGCGTCGTATTCGGACGCACCTCTTGGTGTGACCATGGACAGCGAGCGGCAATCTGATAACACTCGCGCGACACAAGACCATTCTGTTCACGTGCCAAGGGAGGGAGCTTGGAAGCGATGGCCACGACACAGCTTGATGCAACCGGTCTCAAATGCCCGATTCCCGTCCTGAAGGCGCGTAAGGCCGTCAGGAGCCTCTCGCCTGGGGATACGCTTGAGGTGCTCTCAACCGACCCCGGGTCTGTCCCCGATTTCGAGGCGTTTTGCGACACCGGTGGCCACGAACTGCTCGAGCAGGCGCAGGATGGCCGGGTGTTCCGCTTCCTGATCAGGATCGCGGGTTGAAACGCGCCGCCTTTACTTCTTCTTTTTGGGTTTGGGCTTGAGCGTCTCCACGAAAGCAAGAACGTCTTCCACATCCTCCTCCGTCATCTCGACCGGTTCGGCATTTGGCGGCAGGTCGGGCCGGATGCGGCCGACGCCCTTGATCGAGAGGAAGGCCGGGTGCGGACGCCGGGCAAAGAACGTCTGGAACCTGTCCTTGTAGTCCGGCCGGCGTTTCACCAGCAGTTGGAATGATGGTGTGGAGGAGATTCCACCGGTTGGATTGATATCGCCGACCACGTGACATCGCGTGCAGTGTTGGGCCGCGATGTCGCGTCCATTGGCGGCATTGCCACCTTCCTGAGCGAAAGCCGGCATTATACCAGTGCCGAGCAAAACAAGAGACAAAGCTATGGCATTTCGCATCGTCTACTCCCTCGCAGACTATAGTGCGGGTCCATTCCATGATCAAAATTCGACGTTTAGGGAGTTTTGTGCATGCATGGGCGAAGCGTGCGGATCCGGACTTGTGGCTAGAGATCATGAAACGAAGCGACTAAAGTCGGCGCAACATGATCGAACATGGCTGAACATGGTCGACACCGGACCACAAACACGAAGGGCGAGGACAGTATGAAAGAAGTCGTCATTCTGGACGGGGTGCGCAGCCCAATCGGCAAGTATGGCGGCGGGCTTTCAAGCGTGCGTCCCGATGATCTGCTTGCGGAGGTGTACAAGGGCCTGATCGCGCGGACCGGTATCGATCCGTCGGAGCTTGAAGATGTCTATGCCGGGTGCGGCAACCAGGCGGGCGAAGACAATCGCGACGTGGCGCGCATGTCCGTTCTGCTCGCCGGATTTCCGAAGGAGGTTTCCGGCGTGACGGTGAACCGCAATTGCGCGTCCGCGCTTGAAGCCGTCAATCAGGCTGCAAAGGCGATCGTCGCCGAAGAGGGGGATCTGTTCATCGGTTCGGGCGTTGAGAGCATGAGCCGGGCGCCGTGGGCTATGGGCAAGCCCGAGCGCACGCCGCAAATGGGCAATCCGAAGATGTGGGATACGACCGTCGGCTGGCGGTTCAACAATCCGCGCATGGATGAGATGTATCCGATCATCAGCCTTGGCGAGACGGCGGAAAACATCGCGGACGAAATGCAGATCACCCGTGAGGATCAGGACGCCTTCGCGGTCGAGAGCCACACGCGTGCCGTCGGCGCAATCAATTCGGGGAAGTTCGCCGAGGAAATTGTGCCCGTGTCCGTGCCGCAGCGCAGGGGCGACCCGATCGTCGTCTCACGCGACGAGCATCCGCGTTACCGCGAGACGGGAAACGGGAAGGTTGAACTGGCCACGTCGATGGACGACATGGCGAAGCTGAGGCCTGCTTTCCGCAAGGGCGGAACCGTGACAGCCGGCAATTCCAGCGGCGTCAACGACGGTGCTGCAGCCTTGCTGATGGCGAGTGCGGAAAAGGCCGGGTCCCTGGGCCTCAAGCCGAAGCTGCGGTGGCTTGGCTCTGCCGTTGCCGGGGTTGATCCCGGTGTTATGGGGTACGGCCCTGTGCCGGCGACGGAAAAGCTTCTGAAGCGTTTCGGATTGCGTATCGATGAAATCGGGCTTGTCGAGCTGAACGAGGCATTCGCGGCACAGACGATCGGGTGCATGCGACGCCTTGGCCTCGATCACGACAAAACAAACGTCAATGGTGGTGCTATCGCGCTCGGGCATCCCACGGGCTGCTCCGGCGCGCGCATCCTGGTGACGCTGATGCATGAGATGGAGCGTCGCGCAAAGGATATGCCGCGACCTTTCTACGGTCTCGCCACATTGTGTGTCGGCGTCGGCATGGGCGTTTCCACGCTTGTCGAATGGATCGGCGACTGAACGCCGGCACCAGGACGACAATGGCGCAGCGCAAGACACCGGCGGCCTTTTACCGGGGCGGGACCAGCAAGGGCGTTCTGTTCCAGCCGAAAGACCTGCCGCAGGATCGGGATGAACGCGACCGGATGTTGTTGCACATTCTCGGCAGTCCCGACCCCTACAAGCGCCAACTCGACGGCATGGGCGGCGGGTTGTCGTCTGTGTCGAAAGCACTGTGGGTGGAACGTTCGCGGCGAAACGATGCAGATATCGACTACACCTTCGCGCAAATCGCGGTCGATGCGCCGGTCGTCGATTACTCGGCGAATTGCGGAAACATGAGTACCGCAATCGCACCGTTCGCCGTGGAAGAGGGCATTGTTCCCCTCCCTGACGGCGATGCGGTGGTGCGCATGTTCAATACCAATACGGGGATTTGCGTTCACTCCCATTTTCGCGTTGCGGACGGTCAGGCTGTTACGGAGGGAGACTTTCAACTGCCGGGCGTGCCGGGAACCGGAGCACCCATCCGGCTCGAATTCAAAGACCCGTCACAGGTGACCGGGCGCGGGTTGCTGCCGACCGGACAGGTCCAGGAGATCATTTCGGTTCCCGGCTTTGGCGATGTGCCTGTCAGCATCGTCGATGCGGTATCGCTCGTTGTCTTCGCTCCTGCTGAAATCTTTGGCCTGACGGCCACGGAGCGGCCTGAAGAGATCGAGGAACGGTCGGACATCATGGCGGCCATCGAAGCCATTCGCCGCGAATCCGCGGTTCGCGCAGGGTTTGCAGAAGGCGTCAGTGACGTGCCGATGGCGGCGCCGCGTGTTGCGCTTGTCGCCGCTCCGGCTTCATTCGTGTCGCTTGACGGCTGCACGCACGAAGCGGCCAGTCACGACATCGCCGTTCGCATGGTATCGCTGTCGACGATCCACCGCGCCGTGATGGGAACCGCGGCCATGTGCCTGGCGGCTGCGGTGCAGGTTCCCCGATCTGTTCCGAATGACTGTGTGGCGGATTTTGCCGGGGATGCGGTGCGGCTCGGCAATCCTTCCGGCGTGACGGTGATGGGGGCCAAGGTATCCGAGTGTGAGGGACGCTGGCGGGCCGAGAATACCACTGTCGTGCGAACCTGCCGGCGGCTGATGGACGGGTTCGTCTATCATCCGTGAATTGAAATGTCCCGGCGCTGCTGCGTCGAAACAGGAACCTGGGGAGGGGAATTATGAAACGGCCGTTGGAAGGCATCCGCGTTACCGGCCTTGAACAATATATGGCCGGTCCCTATTGCACCTTGCTTCTTGCCGA
>JALCBY010000001.1:161903-204097 GCA_028066055.1 Hyphomicrobiaceae bacterium | reverse complement strand
ATGCGCGACCTGAACCCGCGTCTCATCTGGGCGATCATTTCCGGGTTCGGGCGTCTCGACGGGTTCAAGGGGCCTTACAGCGACCGCCCGGCTTTCGACATCGTGGCGGAAGCGATGAGCGGCATCATGCATCAGGTCGGGTTCGCCGACAAACCGCCGTCCTGGACGATATACGGGCTGGCCGACATCTATTCAGGCCAGGTCGCCGCTTACGGCATCATGCAGGCCCTGTTCATGCGCGAGCGTACCGACGAGGGGCAACTCGTCGATTGCGCCATGTTCGACAACATGCTGTCACTCAACGAAGCGATGGCAGCGGTTTATTCGGTCGCGGGACAGATTCCCGAACGGGGCAAGCTCAAGAATGTCTGGCCGCGCGATGCGTTTCAGGCCAAGGACGGCTACATCGCGCTCAACGTTCCCGACAACATCATCTGGGGGCGGCTCGTTAAGGCCATTGGACGCGAAGACCTGGTTGAGGATGAACGCTCGTCGACCGCCCCTGCGCGGTCGGAGAATGCGGATTATCTCCAGCCGATCATCGAGGCCTGGCTCGCGTCGCAAACGCGGGAAGAGGCGGTCAACACGCTGAACGACATGGGCGTACCATGCGGTCCCGTGAATACAGCGGAGGACGTGTTCGCCGATCCGCACGTGAAAGCGCGAGGGAACATCATGGAGGTAGATGACCCTGACGTCGGCGCGTTCGGTTTTATGCGAACGCCGCCTTACATGTCGAGCGCGCCGGAACTGCCGGCCGTTCCCGCACCTGCGCTTGGGCAGCATACCCGCGAAATCCTGGAGGGTGTGCTTGGTTACGACCGCAAGGATGTGGACAAGCTGGCGCAGGACGGGGTTGTCCAGCTCGATGAGCACTAGTTGGGGAAGGTTAGATGAAAACCCCCTGGAAATGGATCGCGATAGGGCTGGGTATTGCTTTCGTCTGTCTGGCGATCTTCACGATCCTCGTCGTGAACGGGATCATGGATCTGGGCCTGTCCGTGATGTGACGCCCGCAAACCCCTTGGAATGGCCGTCAGTAGCCTGGCGGTTCGGTTTTCCAGCGATACCCTTTGAGTCCCTTCTGGTACGCCAGGTCAAACAGACGGTTCATATAGGTCTTGTCAAAGACCTCTTTGCTCGTGTCCTTGAAGTCCTTTGGGATATAGGCCAGCCGATACCTGATGCCGTTCCGGCGCGCGAAACTGTTCAATTGGTAGAGGTCTCCGATACCCTGATACTTGATCAGTGTGGAGATCGAACGAGACGCTATGGAAAGCGTCCGGTCACGTACCGGCTTGGTTTCAGGGCTGACCCGGCCGTTCCGGATGATGTAGACGCGCCTTCGCGGCCGGACCCCGAACTTTCGGTCGATGGATGCCAGCATCAACTGGCTCGGAATCAGGAACACCTGAGTCGTTGTGCCGCCATCCACGTGCATTTCCTGGTAAAGCGTTCCGTCGGCAGTGACATTGATGAAGACGGGCGGGAACATTGCCGGGATCGACGCCGAAGCGAGGAAAATCTTGCGCATGAGCTGCAGAGATTCGGGGTTTCCACTGGCTGCAATCTTGCCCACATCCCAGATAACGGGTCGTTGAGCGTCCAGATTGGTCGTGCCGATAAGGAGGCGTCGGCCCTTGTTGTGCTCCTGGGCGATTTCAGCCATGAGCTCTTCATCGACATATTGTGCGATCAGCCGTTGAAACGGTACATCGCTCGCCAGCGAAGCGCCGCCCATCAGGCCTCTGAGCGGCTGCTTTCTCAAGAAATCCTTGGTGGTGTAGGTGGTGTAGATTTTCTTCAGCGTTGGATCGTGGTGTTTTCCGAGAAAGGCGAACGGTGCGATCAATGCGCCCGTGCTTACTCCGGTGACGATCTCGAACTCCGGCCTCTTGCCACTGTCGCTCCATCCCACAAGGAGGCCAGCGCCAAATGCACCATCGGCGCCGCCGCCGGAGATCGCGAGATAGTTTATTGAGGGTCGTGATCCGCGCTTGGCGAGGTGTGGCCGTGCCGATCTTGTCTGCGCAAACTTCTTTTTCGCAATGTCGTTGATGTTTGCCGGTTTCTGATCGCCCCAGAAACGGACGTGGGAGAAGCCCACGACACTTGCTTCGGACACGAGATTGCTGGGCACAGCCAGACGAGGCCCCGACGCCGCGCAACTGGCGAGCAGAACCACTGCAATCAGGGCGGCGATGAGCCGGTCCCAATTTTTCGGGAATGAACCTTTACGCATGTACTGTTGCAGCCCGCGTCTACCTGCCAAATCATAATATGAACATGCGCGCTGTGCCACCGTAGCGTGTCTGAAATATGCCAATACGCGGATTGCGGGAAGTGGTTGGCGAGGCAGTGTTGTGGAGGGCGTAATGGTGGGCGGTACTGGACTTGAACCAGTGACCCCTGCGATGTGAACACAGTGCTCTACCAGCTGAGCTAACCGCCCTTAGGGGAATCTGCAGCCGGTATAGCGGTCGCGTTTTTGCGAAGTCAAGACGGTGCACGTTTCGGCGTGCGCGCTCAGATCGGTTTCCCCCTGAACAATTGGCCGGCCGTCGGGGCGGGTCCTGCGTGATGGTGGATCATTCGCCACGCGCCGTCCTCCTGTACAAAGACATTGGTCGCAGCCAGATAGGAGCCGTCCGCTTTCTCGTAGCACAGGACCACGGCGCTTGCGCCAGTGAGGAGGACGATGGGCTGGATTGCGTGAATTTCCGGCGCGCCACCGGATTTGATAATGCGATGCCACGACGCCATCACTTCGTCGCGCCCGACGAGCGTATTCCAGCCGGGGTGAATGACCGATACCTTGGTTTTCTTGGCCCAGATGGCATCCATAGCGTCGAGATCCTTGCTGCGAAACGCCACGTAGAAGGCTTCGTTGGCCGCGAGAACCAGCCGTTTTTGCGCGTCATTATCCGCCGCACCAGCGATGGTCGCGTGCCCGAACAGCAAGGTGAACAAAAGGGCGAGGGGGACAAACCACCGTGAGGGAAATCCGGGCGCGGTTTTTTGCATCACAAATTCCTCCTGAAGCGCGATCATGAGCATAGTCATGCCGCGCCTCAAGCTCACCGCACAATGCCGTGAGAGGAGAAGGCTACCGCTGCAGAAGCATTCGGGCCGCCTCCAGAAATTCCGAATAGTGGTGGATGACAATGTCCGCGCCCAGTTCGCTGTGATGCACCTCGGAATAGCCGAATGAAACGGCGATGACGGGAATGCCTGCGGCCTTTGCGGTCGCGACATCCGTCGGACTGTCACCCACCATGATCGCCCTGTCGGGATCGCCTCCGGCGCAGGCGATGGTTTCTGTCAGATGGCGCGGGTCCGGCTTGTGCACGTCGAGAGTGTCATATCCCAGAATCGCCCCGAACCGGTCATGGAGCTTCAGCTCGCGCAGCAGCAGCCGGGCCAGTCTCTCCCGCTTGTTGGTGCACACGGCAAGTTTTGCGCCGGCCTGCGCGGACACCGTCAGAATATCGGTGAGACTGGGATAGGGCGTACTCCTGACTGCGACATTCTCCGCATAGTGCTTCAGAAAATTCTTCAGGAGATCGTCGATATGCGCATCGCTGCGTGTTTCGCCCGCGTGAACGATGCTCTCGGCGATCATCCGCCGGGCGCCATGGCTGATGAACGGGCGGATATGGTCCTCTGGCGCCTTGGGCAGAGCCGCACCATCGAGCGCGTGATGCAGCGCCCCGAAAAGGTCAGGTGCAGTATCGACCAGCGTTCCGTCGAGATCAAAGACGAGCGTTGCACCGTCGAGATGTGCGCAATCTTTATTGTCCGGTTGCATTCCTATGGCTCGCGGCAGTATCCCTAGATCATGATCGCCTGAGGCGATAAACGTGATCGAAGTTTATAGATTAGAGCGGGATCGGACGGAAAACCGAATTCGACTTTTCCTGATCCCGCTCTGAGGCGAATATGGTGTCGGGTCCGCATTGGTGGGCCGAGTGATGGAGCGGACGATGAAGTTGAATGATACGGGCCTTCTGAGAAACCAGTGTTACATCGATGGCGAGTGGTCAGGCAAGCCGGAGACGCCGGTGCTGAATCCGGCGACGGGCGATGAAGTTGAGAAGGTTCCTGATCTGGGAACTGACGAGACCCGCCGGGCCATCGAGGCGGCACATGCCGCGCTCCGCCCTTGGAAGGGCCTCCTCGCGAAGGAGCGCTCGGCAATTATGCGGCGCTGGTTCAACCTCATAATCGAGGCGACCGACGATCTCGCCATGATCATGACGACCGAGCAGGGCAAACCGCTCGCCGAGGCCAAGGGCGAAGTTGGCTACGGTGCGTCCTTCGTCGAACTGTATGCAGAGGAAGCCAAGCGCATTTACGGCGAGATGATCCCGACCCATCGCCATGACGGGCGTATCCTGGTGTCGAAGGAGCCTGTCGGCGTCGTCGGCGCCATCACGCCCTGGAACTTCCCCATGGCCATGATCACGCGCAAGGTCGCACCGGCCATCGCGGTGGGGTGCACGGTTGTTGTCAAGCCGGCGCCGGATACGCCGCTTTCCGCGCTGGCGCTCGCCGAACTCGCGGATCGTGCCGGAATTCCGAAAGGCGTGATCAACGTGGTGACAGGCGACGCGCCGACCATCGGCAAGGAACTCACCTCCAATCCGCTTGTGCGCGCCATCGGCTTCACGGGCTCGACCCCGGTCGGCAAGCTGCTGATGGAGCAGAGTGCGAGCACGGTCAAACATGTTGCTCTGGAGCTTGGCGGCAACGCCCCGTTCATCGTGTTCGACGACGCAGACCTCGAGAAAGCCGTTCAGGGGACGCTTGCCTGCAAATTCCGTAATACGGGGCAGGTGTGCGTCAGCGCCAACCGTATCCTCGTTCAGGATGGCATCTACGACGCCTTTGCGGAGAAGCTCGCAAGCCACGTCACCAAGATGAAAGTGGGCGAAGGTACAGAGGTTGGCGTGAATCTCGGGCCGTTGATCAACGAGCAGGCGCTGACGAAGGTCGAAACCCACGTGAAGGATGCTGTCGGCCACGGCGCGACCGTTGTCACTGGTGGCAAGCGTCATGAACGCGGCGGCACCTTCTACGAACCGACCGTGCTCACGGAAGCGTCGACGAAAATGCTGATCACCAAGGAAGAAGTATTCGGCCCGGTCGCGGCTCTGTTCCGCTTCAAGACCGAGGAAGAAGCCATCGAGGTTGCGAACGGAACGCCGTCCGGCCTCGCGGCCTACTTCTTCTCCCGCGATATCGGACGCTGCTGGCGCGTCTCGGAGCAGCTTGAGTTCGGCCTTGTGGGCGTCAATGAAGGCGTGATTTCCACTGAGATGGCCCCGTTCGGCGGCTACAAGGAATCCGGCCTCGGGCGCGAAGGGTCGCATCACGGCGTCGATGATTTCCTTGAGATCAAATACACCTTCATGGGCGGCCTCGACGGCTAAGGGCTGATGGCAGCCGCGATCATGGACAGCGACGCGCTGAAAGAGCGCGCCGCTGAACGCGCGCTCGACTATGTAAGCCCCGGCATGCGCCTGGGGCTCGGCACGGGTTCGACGGCAGCAAAGTTCGTCGACCTGCTGGGCGCAAAAGTGGCCGGGGGATTGGACGTTCTTTGCGTGCCGACGTCGGAAGCGACGCACAAGCAGGCGGCGGAACTCCGGATCCCACTGACGACGCTGGAGGAGACGCCGGAGCTCGATCTCACCATTGACGGTGCGGACGAGCTGGACACAGAACTGCGTTTGATCAAGGGCGGTGGCGGCGCGCTGCTGCGGGAGAAAATCGTGGCGGCTGCCTCGGCCCGGATGGTTGTCATCGCCGATGACAGCAAGTGCGTTGACCCACTCGGCGCTTTCCCGCTGCCGGTCGAAATTGTCGCATTCGGTTGGCAGGCTACACTGAATAAGGTGCGCGCGGTTGCACAGGAGCATAGCTGCGAAGGTGAACTCATCCTGAGGGGTGCATCGGACAGCCCGTTCGTGACCGACGGTGGAAACTATATCGTCGACTGCGGTTTCGGTGCGATTGCCGCGCCCGATCAACTGGCGGTCGGGCTTTCTCTTCTGCCGGGTGTGGTCGAGCATGGACTGTTTATCGGCATTGCAACGGCTGCAATCGTCGCGGGTGAGGGCGGTGTTGAGATTATTGGCGAGGCGCCATGACTGAGAGCTACGACTACGACCTGTTCGTCATCGGTGGGGGATCGGGCGGCGTGCGTGCGGCGCGCATGAGCGCGATCCATGGTGCGAAGGTGGCGATCGCGGAAGAGTACCGCTATGGCGGGACCTGCGTCATCCGCGGGTGTGTGCCGAAGAAACTCTTCGTCTATGCCTCGCACGTCAGCGGCGACGTCGAAGACGCAGTGGGATTCGGCTGGAGCGTTGAAGGGTTGTCGTTCGATTGGTCCACGCTGGTCGCTAACAAGGACAAGGAAATCAAGCGGCTTGAAGGTCTCTACGCGGAGAACCTGGAAAAAGCTGGCGTGGAAACTCTGCATGAGCGGGCCGAGTTCGTTGATGCGCACACGATCAGGCTTGCGGGCTCAGGCAAAACGGTAACGGCCCGAAACATTCTGGTGGCCACGGGCGGACGGCCATTTGTGCCGGACATTCCAGGTGCGGAACATGTCATCACGTCAAACGAGGCGTTTCATCTGGAGACCTTGCCGAAACGGATCGTGATCGTTGGTGCAGGTTACATCGCACTTGAATTTGCATGTATCTTCAACGGTCTCGGTGTTGATGTTCAGGTCGTTTATCGCGGCGATCAGGTGTTGCGCGGGTTCGACGACGATCTTCGGGACGGCCTTGCCGAAGCCATGCGCGAGCGTGGTATCGATATCCGGCTAAAGACGGACATCACGGGGATTGCTGAGAAGGATGGAAGCTACGAGGTCGGCCTCTCGTCAGGCGAAACAGTTGGTGCCGATCTCGTCATGTATGCGACCGGACGGGTCCCGAACACGGATGGGCTTGGTCTTGAAAATACCGGTGTAGAGATGGGTTCCAAGGGCGATATCGTTGTCGACGAGTTCGGCCGCACCTCTATCGAAAACATCTTTGCGGTCGGGGACGTCACGCACAGAGTTCAGCTGACCCCGGTCGCCATCCGCGAGGGTGCGGCATTCGCGGAAACCGTGTTCAACGACAACGCCACCAAGGTCGACTATTCCTGCATCCCGACCGCGGTGTTCACTGATCCCGAGATCGGCACCGTCGGCATGACGGAGGATCAGGCGCGGCAGGCTCACAAGGAGATCGACATCTATAAGAGCCGCTTTCGCCCATTGAAGCACACGCTTTCCGGGCGCAATGAGCAAATGATCATCAAGCTGATTGTTGATGGGGAAACGGACCGTGTCATTGGTTGTCACATGCTTGGCTCGGATGCGGGGGAGATCGCGCAGGCGGTTGCGATCGCCATGCGGATGGGAGCAACCAAGGCAGACTTTGACGCCACCGTGGCGTTGCATCCCAGTTCGGCTGAGGAACTGGTAACTATGCGTGAAAAATGGCAGCCGACTGCCGCCGAATAGACGTGCCTGACGGTTCATTAAACGATAAAAAGAAGAAAGTACGGGTACGGATCAAATGAGGCGACTTGAGAACAGGATTGCGTTGATCACCGGCGCAGGCGGCGGTTTCGGACGCGCCATCGCGCAGGAATTCGCACACGAAGGCGCGCATGTGTTCGCTACCGACGTCAGCGAAGACGGCACAAACGAGACGGCCGAACTGATCAGGGGCGAAGGCGGCAGTGCAACGGCCATTCGGCTCGACGTCCGCCGGACCGATGATATTGCATCCGTTCTTAAGACGATCGAGGAGAAACACGGCAAGCTGCACGTTCTGGTCAACAATGCGGGTATCACGCAGCGTGAGGATTTTCGTCATATCAGCGACGAGCAGTGGAACGAAATCCTCGACATCAACCTGACTGCCGCCATGCGCCTTTCGCGTGACGCTCTAAAGCTGTTAGCGGCGGCCGAAGGAGCGTCGATCATCAACGTCTCGTCGATCATGGAAGGCGTGCATGTCCGCCAGCTCTCCGCCTATTCGACAACCAAGGCGGCAATTGCGGGTCTCTCGCGGAGCGTGGCGGTGGAATATGCCGCTTTCGGTGTGCGTGTGAACTATATCTGCCCGGGATATGCCGCGACGGGAATGACCGAACGTATCCTGCGCAACGAGGCGGTGCGCAAAGGATTGATCGACCGCACGCCGCTCAAACGGTTTGCCGAAACGCAAGACATCGCCAAGGCCGCCCTGTTCCTTGCCAGCGATGACGCGTCCTTCATAACGGGCGAAGGCCTTACCGTCGACGGCGGTATGAACATCCAGCTTTAGCTGTCGGCGAGGGTTTCCTCCAGCAACTGGTCCACGACCGCCTTGAGCGCGTCTTCCTCATTCATGCCCTTGCTCTTGGCATCTTCGTAGCACTTGACCTGGCGCTCGGCGCTGGTGCCACGCTTGATGATCGTCTTGGCATGGTTGACCTCTGCGGTGCATCCCAGTGCGTCCGCGTCATCCGCAATCAGCTCCAGCAACTCCGACAACAGGTCGGCGCTTGGAACAAGTTCACCGCGTCCGAAATCGACGAGGCCTTCCGTCGTTCCATAGCGCTGCGCGCGCCATCTGTTTTCATTGATGAGAAACGGCGCATAGTAGCGCCACCGCTGATTGCGCCGTCTCAACCGGTAGAGCATCCGGCAGATGCACTGGAACAGCGCAACGATGCAAATTGCATCATCGAGGAGCGGGCAGACATCGGTGATGCGCATCTCCAGCGTGGGAAATCGCGCACTCGGGCGCAAATCCCACCAGATCTTCGTGCCGTCCTCGATCAGACCGGCATTGACCAAAGTCGCGATGGTGCGTTCGTATTCGCTGAAGCTGGAGAATTGCGGCGGCAGACCGGTCCGCGGCAATTCGTCGAACACGGAAAGCCGATACGATCTGAGGCCGGTTTGTTCGCCCTGCCAGAAAGGCGATGATGTCGAGAGCGCGAGCAGGTGGGGAAGGAAGTAGGCGGCCTGGCTCAGGATGTCGATCCGCAGCTCGTCGTCGTCGATGCCGACATGCACGTGCATGCCGCAAATGATCATCCGCCTGACAACGACCTGAAGATCGCGGGCTATCGTGTGGTAGCGCTCCTTGTCCGTGAGGTGCTGCTTGGACCATTTGGCGAAGGGGTGGGTTGAAGCGGCCATGGGCGCCAGGCCAAATTCACGCGCCACCTCTGCGACAGTCCGGCGCAAATGGCGCATTTCCTCGCGGACTTCGGCGACGGAGTTGCACACCGGTGTCCCGATCTCGATCTGCGACTGCAGGAATTCGGGACTGACCTGACCTTCCGCGAGCGCGGCTTCGCATTTTGTCATCAGGTCCGGAGGCGGCTCGCTGACCAGATCCCGCGTTTCGAGATCAACGAGAAGATATTCCTCTTCGGCACCGAGGGTGAAGCTGGGATCGTTGAGGGTCATTGGCATCACCATGATGTGGCCGTCAATGCCGAAAGGCCGGCCTGCTCTGTCAGACAATTTGCTTCAGGAAATCACCAACAAGATACGCGACACCCGCAGACGCGAGGCCGATTGCAAGTGTCTCCGAACCGGCCCGAAGCCAATGTACCGGAGACCAATGGCTTCGCAAGGAGCCGATTGTGAAAAAGGTGAATGCCGCCATGACCGTGGAGGTGAGGAGACCCGCATTGATATCGAAGGCGAACGGCGCCACGGGAAGAAATCCGCAGATCACAAAGGCGAGGAAGGTGAAGACACCGGCAGTGACCGGCGACCGGGCGATGCGCGGAAGCCCGTGCTCTTCCGTCATCATCGTATCGATCCACCGCTCCTTTTCAGCGGTGATAACGTCCACGGCATCCTTGAGCGTTTTTCCTTTGAAGCCCTTGGCAATGAAGATCTGCCGGATTTCCTCGCGCTCCCCTTCCGGCTCGGTTTCGATATGGCGTTCCTCCATTTCACGAACGAGACTGTATTCTTCAACCTCCGCTTTGGTGCCGGAGTAATTTGCCGCCGCCATGGAAAATCCGTCCGCCAGGAGGTTTGCGACGCCGAGTATCAGCACATATCGGCTCGCAAGATCTGCGCCGATCGAGCCGGCGACGATTGCAAAGGTTGTCACCGTCCCATCGATGCCGCCATAGACCCAGTCACGCAGATAGCTGATCCTGGGGCCTTCCCGGAGCCGGCGTGCGATCTCTTTCGGGTCGTGCGAATGTTCAAGAAACGGCGTGACTGGCATGGTCTTTCATTCCTGACGTCGGTTGACGGATGACACCTACTGGCCACATACAGGCCAATGGCCTATATAGCGAACACGGTTGCCCGGTGCGGTCGATACAGGCTGGCACAAAATCCAGCTTAGAGCCTTTGCTCCAGCCGCCCCAGCAATCATCCGTTCTATCTGGAGTTTTTGAGTTATGACTGCACACTGGTCCCCAGAAACCTGGCGGTCGAAGCCGATCGTGCAGGTGCCCGAATATCCTGACATCAAGGCACTTGAGTCTGTCGAAGAACAACTCGCGTCATTTCCGCCGTTGGTGTTTGCAGGTGAAGCACGCGAGCTGAAGCGTCAGCTCGCGAGTGTGTCCCGGGGCGAGGCGTTTCTGCTCCAGGGCGGAGACTGCGCGGAGAGTTTCGCGGAACACGGTGCAGACAATATTCGCGATTTCTTCCGCGTGTTCCTGCAAATGGCGGTTGTACTGACTTTTGCCGGCGGATGTCCGGTGGTGAAACTGGGACGCATCGCCGGCCAGTTCGCCAAACCGCGCTCGGCGCCGACCGAGAAGCAGGGTGACATCGAACTGCCGAGCTACCGCGGCGATATCGTCAACGATATCGACTTCACCGAAAGCTCGCGCATCCCGGACCCGCAACGTTTGCTGAAGGCCTATCGCCAGTCGGCTGCGACGCTCAATCTGCTGCGTGCGTTGGCTCAGGGCGGATATGCCAACCTGGATCATGTGCATCAGTGGAATCTCGGGTTCCTGAAAGACGGTCCGGCGGAAAAACACTATGAGGAAATTGCCGACCGGATTTCGGAATGCCTCGAGTTCATGCGGGCGTGCGGCCTGACACCGGAGAATACGCCGCAGCTCCGGTCAACCGATGTCTTCACGAGCCATGAGGCGCTGTTGCTCGGATATGAACAGGCGCTCACGCGTGTCGATTCCACGTCCGGAGACTGGTATGCGACGTCCGGCCATCTCGTTTGGATCGGCGACCGGACGCGTCAGCCGGATCACGCCCATATCGAGTTCGCGCGCGGTATCAGGAACCCGATCGGCATGAAATGCGGACCCTCGACGGATCCTGACGAATTGATACGGATCACCGATATTCTCAATCCGGAGAATGAGGCGGGCCGTCTGACACTGATTTGCCGGTTCGGCGCCGACAAGGCGGGCGAGCATTTGCCCGACCTGGTTCGCGTGATCGAGCGTGAAGGCAGGAATGTGGTCTGGTCCTGCGACCCGATGCACGGCAACACGATCAAAGCGACGACCGGCTACAAGACCCGGCCGTTCGACCTGATCCTGCAGGAAGTCGAGGCCTTCTTCGACATTCACCGGGCGGAGGGGACGCATCCCGGTGGCGTACATCTCGAGATGACCGGGAAAAACGTTACCGAGTGTATCGGCGGTGCGCGCGAGGTGACCGAAACCGACCTTTCCGATCGCTATCACACTCACTGCGATCCGCGGCTCAACGCCGATCAGGCGCTCGAACTTGCGTTCCTGATTTCGGATCGTCTGAAGCGGGATCGCGCGGAACCTGCTGCGCAGCGAAAATCCGCATCCGGCGGGTGATCGGGTTTTCCGCCAATCAGACCGATTGTCCCGGAGCGGCCCTTGCAGGGCGCTCCGGAGCGCCGGTAATCTCCGCCCATGCCGGAAGACAAGATGGATAGGATTCGAATTGCGCTTGCGCAGTTGAACCCGGTCGTTGGGGACATTGCCGGCAATGGCGCACGTGCGCGGGAGGCGAGGGCCGTTGCGGCCGATCAGGGCGCGGATCTCATTCTTTTCACGGAACTCTTTATCTGCGGCTATCCGCCGGAGGATCTGGTCCTTAAGCCGGCGTTTCGTGCAGCTGTGCGTGCGGAGATCGAAGCGCTGGCAAAGGAAACAGGCGATGGCGGCCCGGCGATCCTCATTGGTGCCGTTTGGGAGGATGACGGTAAGGTCTACAACGCGGTTGCCTTGCTCGACGCCGGTGAAATCTCGACGGTGCGTTACAAGAATGATCTGCCGAACTATGACGTATTCGATGAAAAGCGCGTTTTCTCAGCCGGACCGTTGCCGGGGCCGGTCAATTTCCGCGGCGTGCGGATTGGCGTGCCCATTTGCGAGGATATCTGGGGCGAGGAAGTTTGCGAATGCCTCGTAGAGACCGGAGCGGAATTTCTCCTCGTGCCGAACGGCTCGCCCTATTCATCGGGCAAGATGGATGTGCGTACCAATCAGGCGGCAGCGCGGGCGACCGAAACGGGCGTTCCACTTGCCTACGTCAATCAGGTGGGCGGACAGGATGAGCTTGTGTTCGACGGCGCGTCTTTTGTGCTGAACGGAGACAGTTCGCTCGCGGTCCAGCTCCCGGCATGGGAGGAATCCGTCGTTCTGACGGAATGGGTTCGCGACGGCGAAATATGGCGATGTGAACCAGGCGATCTCGCCTCGGTCGAGGAGGGAGATGCGGCAAACTACGCCGCATGTGTTCTGGGCCTGAGAGATTACGTTAATAAAAACAGTTTTCCCGGTGTTGTTCTTGGTCTTTCCGGCGGCATTGACTCAGCCGTTTGTGCGGCAATGTCGGTCGATGCTCTTGGTCCGGACAAGGTGCACTGCGTGATGCTGCCATACGCCTATACGAGCAATGAGAGCCTCAGCGATGCGGCGGAATGCGCCGAGGCGCTTGGTGTGCGCTACGAGATCGTTCCCATCCACAAGCCCGTCGACGGTTTCAACGAAAGCCTCGAACCGCTATTTGACGGTCTGCCCGCGGGTACCGCGGAGGAAAATCTCCAGTCCCGGGCGCGTGGGACCATACTGATGGCGGTTTCGAACAAGTTCGGGTCCATGCTCGTTACGACAGGCAACAAGTCGGAAATGTCGGTCGGTTACGCGACGCTTTACGGCGATATGAATGGCGGGTTCAATCCGATCAAGGACCTCTACAAATCGGACGTCTATGCTCTGGCGCGCTGGCGGAATGCGCACGCGTTGAGCGATGGCCTGGGGCCTGAGGGCATCGTCATCCCGGAAAACATCATCACCAAGGCGCCCACGGCGGAACTGAAGCCCGGCCAGACGGACCAGGACTCCCTGCCGCCCTACGACGCGCTTGACGATATTCTCGAATGTCTCGTTGAGCAGGAAATGCCGCTTGCCGACATCGTGGCGCGCGGCCATGACAAGAAGACCGTGAGCGATATCCAACGGTTGCTCTATTTGGCTGAGTATAAGCGCCGTCAGTCACCGCCGGGCGTGAAGATCACGCATAAGAATTTCGGGCGCGACCGGCGCTATCCCATCACAAATCGGTTTCGCGAGAAACTCTAGTCGTCTCGGCGGGATGAAGGCCTACTGGGTCTGTTTCGGCTTGTTTTTATCGTCCGCGAACTGCGCGCCGCTGCCCGAACCTGCCGGGCCAGGTAGCGGCGACTGGCCGGCTTCAGCCTTCTGGTTTGACGCTGCAATCTCGTTCGGATCGTATTCGGTCGTTTTGCACGAGCAACCCTTCACATACTCCTTGCGATAACGCCACGCATTGGGAAGTTCGTTGTATGCGCGGCTGCCATCGGTGGAAACCATCTGCTCGGCTTCCTCACCCGGGTTCCTGTACACATAAAGGTCTGCCGGTGCAGCACATTGTGACTGACACTGCTGGGCATCGCGTGAAAAATTGCTCGGCAAGGTGGAGAAGCTGACAGGGAAGTAATATCCGTCGCAGGAGCGGACACACAGGGTGCGGTAGGTTGCGAACTGTTCGATGCGCGAGGTTTGCAGGCCGCGGCGTGGCGAGTTATCCCAATCCTCAAACCAGCGCAGCAATCCTCCGCCACCGCGTCGTGCCTGCCGCTGGCCGCGTGGTGCGCATCCTGCGCGAGCCAGGGCACTCGCAACTTCGGCCTGCTGCCTGTTGCGCCCGCCTCTCCGGGCCTGGCGCTGGGCGTGCAGGTTTTCAAGCTGGCGTCTGGCTTCCTCAACCTGACGATGAAGCCTCATGCAATTCGGAGTGCGCACGAGCGACCGTCCGAAAATGAAATTGCTCCGATAACACCCCTGCCGTTCGGCCTTAGCCTGGGTTGTCTGATAGACCCGGTCGTATTTGCGGATATTGCGCTCTATGCTTGCTCTGTCACCACGCCCCTGTTGGCGCCGGACCCAGTCGTTCGCGAGTTGATGTTCGAGCTGGGCACAGCGCAGGTCGTGCGTAGAGGGCTGGTTTCCACCCCCCTGATATCCCGGCTGCGGATAGGCCTGCTGGTAGTTCGGCGGCGGTGCTTGGCGGTTCGGCTGCGGGTAGGGTGCGCGCTGCGCCGGATAAGGCTGCTGGGCAACGGCCAGGGTCCAGGCCCCCGCCACGACCAGCCCGACAAGACTACCACAAACCGCCGGGACCGAGACACTGCGGTACCGGGTGAGTTTCTGTCTCACGCCACTGAGTTTTTGCTTCAGGTTCAAGAACATCTGGCCGCTCGCATCACTCGCAATTCGCGATTCAATGACCCTATTGGGGCAATGAGGCACCAATACGTCGCTATTCGATATGGTTCAAGGTGCCCTTTGGTCACAATATTTGACGGTATTTGGCAAATCCTGCAAATGATGCGTAACGGACTTCGTGTGCCGTGCGCGCAGATTGCGTGACTTTCACCCCGGGAGAACCATGACACCTGAACAGATCGAAGGCGCCGCCAGGCAGATTATTGTCGCACGAGAGAACGGCGCGTTACTTCATGGAATTGATGAACCGGCGCCGCTAGCGATGGAAGACGGTTACAGAATTCAGGATGCATTCATGGCGTCCTGGGGCAGGCCGATTGCCGGTTGGAAGGTGGGGGCCACCGCACCGAAGGTCCAGCAGGTTTACGGCGTCGACGAGCCCTTTTACGGCCCGTTCTACGAACCGGACGTTTATGCGTCGCCCGCTTCACCGCACGCCGCAATGTTCGGCCATCACTGTATCGAGTGCGAGTTCGCGTTCCGGTTTGCGCGGGACCTGCCGCCGCGCGACAAGGCTTACGCGCGGGAGGAAATCCTCGACGCGGTCGATGTTCTGATCCCGTCGTTTGAGCTCATTTCCCCGCGGTTCGATTCGCTTCTTCAGGACAATGTCGGTCTCGCGGCGGCGGACTGCGGGCTCAATGGCGGTCTCGTTCTCGGCAAACCCTATGAAAACTGGCGTGAGCTGGATTTGGCCTCGCACCGGGTCGTGTTGACGGTCGACGGTGCGCAGACCGCCGAAGGCACAGGCGCAAATGTCTTCGGTCACCCCTTCAATGTGCTCGACTGGTTAGCGAACACACTGCCGAAGAGAGGGCTCGGCTTGAATGCCGGGGAGATCGTCTCCACCGGAACATGCACGGGCTTCCATCATATCGAGCCCGGGCAGCACGCGGTCGCAGATTACGGAGACGTGGGACGGATCGAAATCACCTTTGTTTAGGGTGACGTCGGGCGCTCCGCGTCAAATGCCTTGACCTGTTAAGCCTTCTTCATCATTGTCGTGCGCCATGACGGGATTTGCGCGTATACCTGTTGCTATCATTTGCAGCATTATTATCTGCGCCTAGCACAAAGCTGGCGCGGCCGTTCTCCCGTATCTTTTCGTAAATTGCTGCTGTGAACGAACGCCCCGCCAGCCGGAGACGGACTGTTGGAATTGAAGCTATACAACACACTCTCGGCCAGGAAAGAGACGTTCACACCACTCGATCCGGACAATGTGCGCATGTATGTGTGCGGGCCGACGGTTTACGACTACGCTCATATCGGCAATGCGCGGCCCGTCATTGTCTTCGATGTGCTCTACCGGTTGTTGCGCCATGTCTACGGTCCCGATCACGTCACATATGCGCGCAACATCACGGACGTTGACGACAAGATCAACGCGCGGGCGGCCGAGGAGGGTGTCCCGATCAGTGAGATCACGGCCCGGACGACCCGGCAGTTTCACGAGGATATCGCGGCGCTCGGGGTGTTGCCACCGACGGTTGAGCCTCGCGCGACCGACCATATCGAACAGATGAAAGCCCTGATCGAGCGGCTTGTCGAAAACGGCAACGCCTATGCCGCCGAAGGGCATGTCCTGTTTCACGTCCCCTCCATGCCGGACTACGGAAAACTCTCGAAACGAACCATCGACGAAATGGAGGCGGGTGCGCGGGTCGATGTTGCGCCCTACAAAAAAGACCCGATGGACTTCGTGTTGTGGAAGCCGTCGAAAGAAGGCGAACCGGCCTGGGACAGCCCGTGCGGTATCGAGGCGCCGGGACGGCCAGGCTGGCACATTGAGTGTTCTGCGATGTCAGCGGAGCATTTGGGCGAGGTTTTCGATATTCACGGCGGCGGCATCGACCTCGCCTTTCCCCATCACGAGAACGAAATCGCCCAATCGCGCTGCTGCTTCGGTACGGAGATGATGGCGCAGGTGTGGATGCATAACGGCTACCTTCAGGTCGAAGGGGAGAAGATGTCGAAGTCGCTCGGCAACTTCATCACCATTCACGACCTGCTTCGGGAATGGCCAGGCGAGGCGATCCGGCTGGCGATGCTGACGACGCACTACCGGCAACCGTTCAACTGGACGGAAGCGGGTGTGCGGGAAGCAAAGCGTACGCTCGATCACTGGTACCAGCTGACCGACGGTGTTGAGGCTGATTGCGCATTGTGCGCCGATGTTCTTCAGGCGCTCGGCGATGATCTCAACACGCCGAAAGCGCTGGCAGCGATGCACGATCTGCGCCGCGAAGCGGCAAACGGTGCGACAGGTGCCGCTGGCTGCCTGAAATCATGCGCGCAATTTATCGGTCTGTTGGGACAGACTGCGGGCAAGTGGGCTGCATGGCGTCCCTCATCGGTTGTGATTGACGAACAGCAGGTAGAAAACCTCATAGCCGCGCGTTTGGAAGCTCGAAAATCAAAGGACTTCGCGGAGGCCGACCGCATCCGCGACGAACTCGCCGGAATGGGTGTAGCACTGAAAGACGGCCCGGACGGCACGACGTGGGAGATCGCGCGATGACCGAGCCGGTACGCAAGAAGGACCTGCCGTTTCCGCGTCACTGGAAAGGGTATGTGGCGATCAAGATCATAGTCCTCGTCCTGGCCGTTGCCGTGGCATTTCATCTGGCGGGTTTGATCTAGGGGCATATCATGGGCACAAAAGAGCGCCTTTATCTGTTTGACACCACATTGCGCGATGGTGCGCAGACCATCGGCATTGACTTTTCGCTTGAGGACAAGCTGCTGATTGCCGAGACGCTGGACGCGCTTGGTGTGGACTATGTCGAAGGGGGCTACCCCGGCGCAAATCCGGTCGACAGCGCATTTTTCGGAGAGGCACGCAAGCTCAAGAATGCCCGCTTCACGGCGTTCGGGATGACCAAACGCGCGGGGCGCAGCATCTCGAACGATCCCGGATTTCAGGATCTGCTGCGGGCAGAGTGCGACGCGATCTGCCTTGTGGCGAAATCATGGGACTATCATGTGCGTGTCGCCTTGGGCATCACCAACGAGGAAAACCTCTCGGGCATCTCGGAGTCTGTCAAAGCGGTCAAGGACGCGGGCCGCGAAGCGATGCTCGATTGCGAGCATTTCTTCGACGGATACAAGGCCGACCGTGACTACGCGCTCGCCTGTGCGAAAGCTGCATACGATGAGGGCGCGCGCTGGGTCGTGCTTTGCGATACCAACGGTGGCACTCTGCCGACCGAGATCGAGGAGATCGTTCAGGACGTCGTGAAGATGGTTCCCGGCGATCATCTGGGCATCCATACCCACAACGATACGGAAAATGCGGTCGCCAACACCCTGGCTGCCGTCCGGGCCGGTGTGCGCCAGATTCAGGGTGCGCTGAACGGGCTCGGCGAGAGGTGCGGCAACGCCAATCTGACATCGATCATCCCGACGTTGATGCTGAAATCGGAGTTCGCCGAGCATTATGAAACCGGCGTTTCGCCGCTGCAGTTGCGCACGCTGACCCATGCCTCCCGATTGCTCGACGAATTGCTCAACCGCGCACCCAACCGTCACGCGGCATATGTCGGCGAGGCGGCGTTCGGTACGAAAGCCGGCATTCATGCCTCCGCGATCCTGAAGGAACCGGAGACGTATGAACATGTGAATCCCGAACTCGTCGGAAATGAGCGCCGCATCTTTGTCTCGGACCAGGGCGGCCGGTCGAACATTCTCGGTGAACTGGAGCGCATCGGCATCAAGGCGCAAAAGGACGATCCGAAACTCGAGACATTGCTTGATGAGGTCAAGCGCCGCGAAGCCACCGGATACGCGTATGAGGGGGCCGACGCATCGTTCGAGCTACTCGCACGACGTACGCTTGGAAACGTTCCGCGCTTCTTCGAGGTTGACAGTTTCCGTGTCATGGTCGAGCGGCGGCATAATGCCGTCGGCGACCTTGTCACGATTTCCGAAGCGACGGTGAAGGTGCACGTCAACGGTTCGACGGTGATGAGCGTTGGGGAAGGAAACGGTCCGATCAATGCGCTCGATACCGCACTTCGAAAGGACCTCGGCAACTATCAGGACTATATCGACGATCTTGAGCTTGTGGACTACAAGGTGCGTATTCTCACCGGCGGTACCGACGCCATAACGCGTGTTCTCGTCGAGAGCCGTGATCGCGCCGGAAAACGCTGGTTCACCGTCGGGGTTTCGCCGAACATCGTCGACGCCTCCTTCGAGGCGCTGCTCGATTCGATAAACTACAAGCTTATTCGCGACGGTGCGCCGGCACCCTAGGCTGATTACAAAAAACAACTAACGTTCCTGGCCGGATACACTTACAGTCGTGAAGAAAAAGGCGCGTGATTCCTCATCACGTGCCCGAAGGACTGGTCTTGTGGTCTTCAAAAGTGTTGCAGACGAAGTGCAGATGGACGCGACGCGTGCAGTCGTGTGCATGCTGTTCGCAACGGCGCTGGTCTCGCTGAACGACGCACTCGTCAAATCCCTGGCCAGCGATTATCCCGTCGGCCAGGTCCTTTTCATGCGGGGTGTTCTCGTTCTGCCGTGGATCGTGCTGCTGGCGCATTTCCTCGGCGGTGTCAGACTGCTCAAGGTCAAGAATGTCCGCGGACAGGCATTTCGGGCGATCTTCGTCGTCGGCAGCTCATTCTTTTTCGTGAACGGGCTCATCCATCTTCAATTGGCCGACGCGATTGCCGTGACGTTCACCGGCCCGCTTTTCATCACCGCGCTTGCTCCGCTGGCGCTTGGTGAGCAGGTGGGGTGGCGGCGATGGCTGGCGGTTCTGGTCGGGTTTGCCGGCGTCCTGTTCATCGTCCGTCCGGACAGCGGCGTTATGCAGTGGGCGGTGCTCTTTCCCCTGGGGGCGGCATTGTGCGGGAGCATCCGCGATCTGATCACGCGCCGTATCTCGCAAACGGAAAGCAGCGTCGCGGTGTTGTTCTTCACAACCTGTACGGTGATCTTCGTATCCTCGCTTACGCTTCCCTTCGCATGGTCGGCAGTTGCCCTGGTGGACCTCATGATCCTAGCGATAAGCGCGCTGTTCGTGGCCGGCGGCCAATATCTGATGATCGAAGCCTTCCGGCATGGCGAGGCAGGTCTGGTCGCGCCTCTCAAATACAGCTTCATGATCTGGGCGGTCTTGTTCGGATATTTGCTCTTTGGAGAATTGCCGGACGGCTGGACCATAGTTGGTACGCTGATCGTGGCGACTGCGAGCTTCTACGTCTTGCAGCGCGAGCTGAGATTCACGGAGCGTCCGGTATCGGCCGGTCCGCGCCCGCCAACGCGGACGTAACCGGCAACGATTTCATCTGCAACGAGTCGGCAATCAGAACTTTTCGGGAGAAAGTTCGCCGTCTGCCGTCTTGGCTGCTTTGGCGGCCAAACTTCTGGCGACCGCAATGATGTCGTTGGGATCCTTCACGGCGGTCAGATGGACTTCAAGCCCGCTTCGGACAAATGCTTCGCGACGCATATGGTCGATCAGCGCTAGGAACGGCGACCAGAAGTTGTTGACGTCGGCAAGTATGATCGGCTTCTTGTGCTGCCCCAGTTGAGACCATGTCAGCTGTTCGACCAGTTCCTCGAGCGTGCCGACGCCACCTGGCAGGGCGACGAAGGCGTCGGATCGTTCGAACATGACCTGTTTTCGTTCATGCATGCTGTGTGTGACAATCAATTCTTGGACATCGGTGAGCATGATTTCGCGGTCGCTGAGAAACTCCGGAATAATTCCCGTCACGTACCCGCCTTTGTCGAGGACGCTCCGGGCAATTTCACCCATCAGGCCGATGGACCCGCCGCCATAGACAAGCCCGATGTCGGCCTCGGCCATGGCTTTGCCAAGTTTACGCGCCGCGTCCGCATAAGCCGGATTGTTGCCCGGTCCCGAGCCGCAATAGACGCAGATGTTCTTCAATAGCTTTTTCATGGTGAGGCATGTGGCATTGAGGGCGTTTGGGCGTCAAGAACTACCGCACGTAGGTGGCGGGTCACATCTTCTTTTCCGGGAAGAAAGGAGGCCCAGCTTGCCGTAAGCCCGGGGTCGGTTTATTTCTAGTCGTCGAGGGGCAGAGGTCACGAACCTCCGCCCTTTGTTTTTTTCAGCTTGCCGGTTTTCGGTCAGGCGAGTTCATGGACAAGCAAATCGACAGTTACGAGCAACCGGACATCTTTGCCGCACGCGCTGGTCATTTCAGTGTCATGCGGGAGCTGCTCCCCTACGTCTGGCTCAAGGACCGGCCGGACCTGAAGTGGCGGGTGGTGCTTGCCTTTGTTGCGCTGGTTGCCGCCAAGGCGGTGACCGTTGCCGTTCCGTTTGCCTACAAGGCGGTGGTCGACTGGTTCACCAACGATGCAACCGGGGCCGAGGCCTTCGCATCTCCGCTCGCGCTGGCGGCGATTCCGGCAATGCTGATCGTTGCATATGGCATGGGCCGCGTGATGATGATCGCATTTGCCCAACTCCGTGATGTGCTGTTCACGCGGGTTGGACAAAATGCGGTCCGCATGCTTGCGAACCAGACCTTCCGTCACCTGCACCAACTGTCGTTGCGCTTCCATCTGGAGCGCAGGACCGGTGGCCTGAGCCGCGTGATCGAGCGTGGCATCAAGGCGGTCGAGCTGATCATCCGTATGACAATCCTGAACTCTATTCCGACCGTTATCGAGGTCGGCATGATTGCAGTCCTGATGGCGGTCTATTTCGGGTGGCAGTTCCTGGCAATCGTCACTGTAACGATGGTGGTTTATGTCTGGTTCACGTTCCAGGCGAGTGAATGGCGCATTGAAATCCGCCGTGACTGGAACGACGCCGACAATGAGGCGAACAGCAAAGCGGTCGATAGCCTTTTGAATTACGAGACCGTGAAATATTTCGGCAATGAGGATCTGGAGACCCGCCGCTTCGACAAATCGATGGCCAAGTATGAGGATGCCGCGATCCGGACCTTTTCCTCGCTCGGCATACTCAACGCCGGCCAGGCGCTGATTTTCGCCGTCGGCCTCACGGCATGTATGTATCTGGCGGCAAAGGGCGTCGTCGCGGGCGAGCTGACGGTCGGCGATTTTGTTATGGTCAACGCGCTCCTCATACAGTTGCAGCAGCCGCTCAATCTTCTCGGGATGGTTTATCGCGACATCAAGCAAGGGCTTGTCGATCTGGAAACGATGTTCGCTCTGCTGGAGAAGGAGCCGGAAATCGTCGATGCTCCCGGTGCTAAGCCTCTGGAGATTTCAAAGGGACGTCTTGAATTCAAGGATGTCTCTTTCTCGTACGACCCGGATCGAAAGATCCTCAAAAACGTAAGCTTCGATGTGCCTGCCGGACAGATGGTGGCGATTGTCGGGCCCTCCGGTGCAGGCAAATCGACGATTTCGCGCATTCTGTTCCGTTTCTATGACGTATCGGGAGGCGGGGTCCTGATCGATGGGCAGGACATTCGCGATGTAACCCAGCACTCGCTTCGGGCCGCCATCGGCATGGTTCCCCAGGACACGGTGCTGTTCAATGACACCATCGAGTACAACATTCGGTATGGGGATCCGGAGGCATCGGAAAAGAAGATTCGCGAAGCTGCGAAGCTTGCCCAGATTCACGATTTCATTATGACACTGCCGCAGAAATACGAGACGATGGTGGGAGAACGTGGATTGAAGCTTTCCGGTGGGGAAAAACAGCGCGTGGCGATTGCGCGTACGATCCTGAAAGGCCCGCCGATCCTGATGCTCGACGAAGCGACGTCCGCACTCGACAGCTACACCGAAAAGGAAATACAGGAATCGCTTGAACGGGTGGCGAGGGATCGTACAACCCTGGTCATCGCGCATCGTCTCTCCACGGTTGTTCATGCGGACAACATCATTGTTCTTGAGAAGGGGCGGATCGTCGAGCAGGGCACCCATGCCGCACTGTTGCGCAGGCAAGGCCTTTATGCCGGCATGTGGCAGCGACAGCGCGAAGCGGATGCGGCACGCGAAAAACTGGCCAGCGCCTTCGGCGATGAAGCGGAGCCGAAAACCGTTGCGCCAAAGTCCGAGCCCGTTGTGCCGGTCAAGTAATCCGGGTTATCTGCCGCGAACGACGTCATCGGAGCACAGGAGAGAGACTTGCAGGACAACCATTCACTGATCGACACGATCACGTCGATGTTCGTTCCGATTCACAAGGACGGATACAAGTTCGTCATCGGATTTGCCGTTATCACGCTGGTGCTGATCAGTATTTCCCATCTGCTCGGCTGGTTGGGGATACTTGCGACAATCTGGTGTGCTTACTTCTTCCGCGACCCCGAGCGGTTTCCTCCGGATCGGCAGAATGTCGTCGTGGCTCCGGCTGACGGCCGTGTCAGCGCCATCGAGCGTGTGGCTGCGCCCAAGGAACTCGATCTCGACGGTGCGGAATGCGTCCGGGTGTCCATCTTCCTGTCGGTCTTCGATGTGCACATCAACCGCATGCCCGTCGCCGGAAAAATCCGCAAACTTACCTATGTGCCCGGAAAGTTCCTGAACGCCGATCTGGACAAGGCAAGTGAGGAAAACGAACGGCAGTGTTTGACGCTTGAAACGGCGCAGGGGATTCGCATCGGTTGCGTTCAGATCGCCGGCCTGGTCGCCCGCCGGATCGTGACATTCGTGAGCGAGAGCGATACCCTAGGCCTAGGAGAACGTTTCGGTTTGATCCGGTTCGGCAGTCGAACCGATGTCTATCTGCCTCCGGGAAGCGAAGCGTTGGTACGAGTTGGACAGACGGCAGTTGGCGGCGAAACCGTGCTTGCCGAACTGCGTGATCGGAACGGCTAGACGAGAAGGTTCGCTGGAGCCCGACGCGCAAGGGTCGCCCGCGCATACGGTCAGAGCAATGAGTCACGTTTTCCCCCCGTTTGAGCCTGAAAGCTCTGTACGTTCGGGCAAGTCACCGAAAAAGCGCAGGGCAATCGGTTTTCGCGGCCGGGAGGTGCCGGTCCGGATTCTGATTCCGAGTATGTTCACATTGTTGGCCCTGTGTGCAGGCCTTACGGCCATTCGCATGGCGATCGAGCATCGCTTCGACGTTGCCATCGCCGCTATCGTGCTTGCCGCGGTCCTGGATGGTCTCGACGGCCGGGTGGCGCGGCTGCTCAAGGCGTCTTCACGATTTGGCGCTGAACTGGACTCGCTTGCCGATTTCGTCAATTTCGGTGTCGCGCCGGCAATCGTCGTCTTTACCTGGGCGCTCGGCGGATTTCGCAGCATGGGTTGGATCGTCGTTCTGGTGTTTGCCGTGTGCGCGGCGCTGCGCCTCGCCCGGTTCAATGTCGCGCTCGATGCGGACGAGCCGGACTGGAAGGGTGATTATTTCGTCGGGGTACCGGCCCCCGCCGGCGCGTTGATCGTGATGCTGCCGCTCTATGTGGAGGGGATGGGGGTGCCGGGCGTGCGGGATTTCGCGCCGCTTATCCTCGCCTACACTCTAGGGATTGCCCTTCTCATGGTCAGCTTTGTCCCGACATATTCGGGCAAGCTCTTTGGCCAGCGTGTTGCGAGGGAATATGTCCTTCCCGTTTTCGTTCTTGGTGCGTTGTTCGTGGCGGTGCTTCTCACCTATCCGTACAAAACCATGACAATCGGAACCGTGTTGTATCTGGCCGTGATCCCGCTCAGTTTCATGAGTTATCGCAAGCGCGAGGCCGAATTCGCAAAAACGGCGAAATCGCAAAACGGCTCCAGGAAACGCAAGAGCAAACCGCCGCCGGAACAGCCCGGGACACAAGCCTGAACAGAGGAGGTCGCGCATTTCGCGATGGATGCACAAATAGAAATCAGACAAAGACCCGTGGGCCGGCTCGACGATCTGTCGCGCACATCGCTGATGTCGGGCGAAACGCCGCTGGAGGAGATGCGGAACATGGCAGCGCGCCTCGGACCGGCGCGCTTGTTCGTAAAGCGCGATGATCTCACGGGTCTGGCGTTCGGCGGAAACAAGGTGCGGCAGCTTGAATTCTACATCGGCGAAGCTGAAGCAAAGGGAGCCGACACCATTCTGATCACGGGAGCCGTGCAATCAAACTTCGTCCGGCTTGCCGCTGCTTCGGCGCGAATGAAGGGCATGGACTGCCATATACAGCTCGAGGAGAGGGTCCCCAAGAACGATCCGATCTATCGCAACTCGGGCAATGTCCTGATCGACAAGATTCTTGGAGCGACCCTGCACACCTATCCGGATGGCGAGGACGAGGCGGGAGCTGACGCCAACCTCGGTGAGATGGCGAGGGGCCTGAAGGCACAAGGAAAGCGCCCTTATGTCATCCATCTCTCTCCCGGACATGCGCCGCTCGGCGCGCTGGGATACGTCGATGCGGCGCGCGAGTTGCTCGCTCAATGCGCTGCCGCTGGCATCGAACTGACGGAGGTGGTGCTGGCGTCGGGTAGCGGACACACGCACGGCGGAATGCTGTTCGGATTGCGTGCACTCGGTCATGATGCACTGGTCACCGGTGTTTGCGTGCGCCGTGATGTCTCACAGCAGGTCGGCAGGATTTCCAGACGTTGCGAAGAGATCGCGGAGCTTCTGGAAATGGAAAATCCGGTCAATTCGGAACGCGACGTCGTCCTGACCGACGCGTTTCTCGCGCCCGGTTACGGGCAGTTGAACGACGACGTTATTGCTGCCATGAAGCTGGCAGCGGAAACGGAAGGCCTGATCACCGATCCGGTCTACACCGCGAAGGCGGTGTGTGGTCTCATCGAACGCGCAAAGCAGGCGGAAGACGGAAACGCGATTGTTTTCATTCACACTGGTGGAACGCCCGCAATCTTCGGCTACGAGCGGGACTTGGGTGCCGCACTCGACGCGGCGTCCTGAGATCAAATCGATTATCTACGATCAGAATGGCCGCCGGATTCGCGGGCGGGGCACCGTCCGCTTCAGCTTGCGCCCAAGGGATCTGCCACTGGGCACGCGGCCCTTGCGCAACAGCCTGCCGCCGAGCAGATCGGCATGGCGATACCGGACTTTCGGAGAGATTCGCAGTTGCCGTCCGATGAACGGGAAGGCGTGTCCGAGATCGATGTGGTTGAAAAAGGTGCCGTCCCACTTTCTCGGATCCGAAATGACCCCGTTGCGGCGAATGTGCAGGAAGTACCCTCTGCGGTTCAGCCGTTTGCAGGATCGCGCGGAATTGCAGACATCAATTTCGCCATCGAGCAGAAGCAGGGCGATCTCGCCATTGTCATCGACAAACCCGTCGAATGTCGTTCCGCGAACGCCGATGGTGGATGCTGGAGTCTTGATCGTGTAGGCGCTCTTCGCGCTTTTACCGGTTACGAACCGGAATGCGCCTTTGGCGGCGTTGATGACGACCTCGCCATCCTTCTTGTCCGGATCGTAGATGAAGGAATCAAGCGAGATCTGCGATTTCGGTCCGACCGCGAGTTTCGTTTCGTCTTCGAGAACGAGTTCGGCTTCGCTTTTTTCGGCCGTCGCGATCACCTCATTCTGGTGGATTTTGTCGCCCTTTTTAAGTTTGCGTTCGTCACTTTCGAGTGTGCCGGTTACATCTTCCTTGATGCGTTCCGCATGGCCGATCTGGGTTGATTGCGAAGCCAGCGCGGCTGCTGGCGTAAATATCAGACTGGCAATGATAACAGAGGCATAAGCTCGCATATTGAATCCCTCTATTGTTCCGTTTCGGGTGCACTTGCATGGACTGTCTTGAAAGAGTGTTCGCCGTTTGCCGTGACGTCTCAGCGTATATGGTGTTGGATGCGGCCTGCGCCAATTTGACCAGCATATGACCAAAGCGCTTTGTGTTAGGTGCCATCGCCGTTAAGTCAGTTTGGGGACTCTCCTGCGGATTGGCATTGGCTTTGACTATGATGGGCACAGACCGCGTAGCTTTATGGTTTTTTCATGACACAGGCTCTTTCCAGTTACCTCCGGCAACTTGAGGCCGAGAGCATTCATATCCTTCGCGAAGTCGTTGCTGAGTTTGAACGTCCGGTCATGCTGTATTCCGTCGGCAAGGATTCCGCCGTCATGCTGCATCTGGCCATGAAGGCCTTCTATCCGGCACCCCCGCCTTTTCCGCTGCTCCATGTCGACACGACGTGGAAGTTCAAGGAGATGATCGCGTTTCGGGACGAGACGGTGAAGCGGGCGAGCCTCGATCTCATCGTGCATATCAATGAGGAAGGGGTACGCGAGAATATCAGCCCGTTCACCCACGGCAGCACGCTCTATACCGATGTCATGAAGACACAGGCTCTGAAGCAGGCTCTCGACGCTCACGGATTTGACGCCGCATTTGGCGGCGCACGGCGCGACGAAGAAGGATCCCGCGCAAAGGAGAGGGTGTTCTCGTTCCGCAACGAGGCACATGTCTGGGACCCAAAGAACCAGCGTCCGGAACTCTGGCACACCTACAACACACGGGTCGGCAAGGGCGAAAGCATTCGCGTGTTTCCCCTGTCCAACTGGACCGAGCTCGACGTCTGGAGCTACATCCTCAAGGAGGATATTCCGATTGTTCCATTGTATTTCGCCGCGCCGCGTCCGGTTGTGGAGCGTGACGGAACGTTGATCATGGTCGACGATGACCGCATGCCTTTGCGCGAGGGGGAAAAGCCGGAAAGCCGGATGGTGCGCTTCCGCACGCTCGGCTGCTATCCGCTGACGGGCGCCATCGAGTCCCACGCGGCCACCCTTCCCGAGATCGTCGGCGAACTGATGCTCTCGCGTGTTTCAGAACGCCAGGGGCGGGTGATCGATCACGACCAGGCCGGCTCCATGGAGCGCAAGAAGCATGAGGGGTATTTCTGATGCCCAAATTGACGGTCGTCCAACCCCAGGCCGCGCCTGATGGCGCTGCCATCGAAGCGCTGCTCGAAGAGGATGCGGGCAAGGATCTCTTGCGATTTCTGACATGCGGCAGCGTCGACGACGGCAAAAGCACGCTGATCGGCCGTCTGCTCTACGATTCTCAGGTTGTTTACGACGATCAGCTCGCAGCAATCGGGTCCGGAAAACAGAAAAAAAGCGGAGCCGAGCCGGATCTCGCCCTGCTGGTGGACGGTCTTCAGGCGGAACGCGAACAGGGCATCACCATCGATGTTGCCTATCGTTACTTCGCAAGCGCCAAACGCAAGTTCATCGTGGCCGATACGCCGGGCCATGAGCAATACACGCGCAACATGGCGACGGGCGCGTCGACGTGCGATTTCGCCGTCGTGTTGGTCGATGCGCGCAAGGGGATCGTCACCCAAACCCGGCGGCATTGCTGCATTCTCAATCTGCTTGGCATTCGCAAGATCGCGCTTGCGGTCAACAAGATGGACCTGGTCGATTTCTCAAAACAACGTTTCGAAGAGATCTCGACCGACTTTGCAGATTTCACGCAGGCGCTGGGTTTTGAAGATGTTGTCGTCACTCCCGTATCGGCAGTACAGGGAGACAATGTCCTGAACCCGAGTGGGCATATGGACTGGTACCACGGGCCGACGCTGATGGCGCATCTGGAAACCGTTGATGCCACCTCCGACCGGGCCGCGCGTCCGTTCCGTATGCCGGTTCAATGGGTCAACCGGCCGGACAGCGACTTTCGCGGATTTGCCGGTACGATCACGGGAGGCACTCTCCGCAAGGGAGATCGCGTGATCGCGCTTCCCGGTGGCAAGTCCACCATCGTCGAACGCATCGTGACGTTTGACGGCGACCATGAGGAAGCGCATGTCGGCGATGCCGTAACGCTGACCTTCGCCGATGAGGTCGATATCTCGCGCGGAGATGTTCTGTGCGATCCGGACAACGAAGCCGAAATCTCGGATCAACTTGCCGCCCATGTGATCTGGATGGACCGGCAGCCCATGCTGCCGGGTCGGAAATACATTCTGAAATCCGGCAGTCAGCAGGCGTCCGCCTCCATCTCGACGCTCAAATACAAGCTCAATGTCGACAATCTGGAGCATCAGGCCGGCAAGAACCTTGATCTGAACGAGGTCGGCTACTGCAACCTGTCGCTGGACCGGCCGCTGGTTTTCGACGCCTATCGGAATGACCGGGAAATGGGCGGCTTCATTCTCGTTGACCGGCTGACCAATATGACCGTCGGCGCGGGCATGATCGAGTTTGGCTTACGCCGTGCCACGAACATTCAGTGGCAGAAGCTGGATATCGACAAGGCCATCCGTGCCGAGCAAAAGGGACAGAAGCCGTGTGTCCTGTGGTTCACTGGTCTGTCCGGTTCCGGCAAGTCGACGGTGGCGAACCTGCTTGAGAAGCAGCTTCATGCAACCGGCCGGCACACCTATGTCCTTGACGGCGATAATGTTCGCCATGGCCTGAACAAGGATCTCGGTTTCACCGATGCGGACCGGGTCGAGAATATCCGCCGGGTCGCGGAAACTGCGAAGCTGTTTGTGGATGCCGGTCTTATCGTCATGGTGTCCTTCATTTCTCCCTTCCGGTCCGAACGGCGCATGGCGCGCGAATTGTTCGCGGAGGACGAGTTTCTGGAAGTCTTTGTCGATACACCGCTGGACGTCTGCGAGGCGCGCGATCCGAAAGGCCTTTACAAGAAGGCGCGGGCTGGCGAGATCAAGAACTTCACAGGGATTGATTCCGCCTACGAAGTTCCCGTTCGCGCGGACATCATTCTCGAAGGCGGCAAGCAGGTGCCGGATGATTTGGTTGCAGATTTGATATCTTCCCTGCAGAAGAAGGGCTTCATCTAGCCTCGCACGTTCTTATCTGAGATTGTGGGCCCGGATTGACCGTCGATGGTCAATCTCCACCGACAGGTCTGGAGTCGCGGCAGCACACCCGGTATAAAGCGGTCACCTGTTGGGGCGTCGTATAATGGCATTACGCTCGGTTCTGGTCCGAGATATCGGGGTTCGAATCCCTGCGCCCCAGCCAGATACATGTTTCCGAACACTGCTGAAAGGACTGCTGGAGTTGACCGGATTTCATGAAGTTCAACCCGTCATGGCTGCTCTTTCTCATCGGCGCAATCCCGTTGGTCGCGGCTTACTATCCGCTCAAGGATGCTCTGCCGCCCTGGGCATTCGTCATTTGCTGTGTTGCCTATCTTTTTGGGGTACGCATTATTTCGGACTGGCTGGCCAGCAAGTTGATGGCCGGCGATACGGCACGTAAGGAACATCAGGAACGTGAACGAGACTGATGCAGAGGCAACAAGCGTCTCAAGCAATTTTGTCCGGGATATCGTCGCGGAAGATCTGGCGGCAGGGCGCGTCAAGTCCGTCGTGACCCGGTTTCCGCCTGAGCCGAATGGCTATCTGCATATCGGACATGCGAAATCGATCTGCTTGAATTTCGGTCTGGCCGCGGAGTTTGGCGGCCGCTGTAATTTGCGGTTTGACGATACGAACCCCGCCAAGGAAGAACAGGAATATATCGATTCCATCCAGGAAGACGTGCGATGGCTCGGTTTCGACTGGGGCGAGCATCTGTACTTCGCATCGGACTATTTTGAACAGCTCTACGACTGGGCGGAACACCTGATTCAGCAGGGCAAGGCTTATGTCGACGATCTGTCAGCGGACGAAATGCGTGAATTTCGTGGAACGCTGACCGAACCTGGAAAGGACAGCCCGTTCCGCGAACGCAGTATCGACGAGAATCTCGATCTGTTCCGCAAGATGCGCGCCGGTAAATTCAAGGAGGGTGAGCGGGTTCTGCGGGCGAAGATCGATATGGCGTCCGGCAATGTCAATCTTCGCGATCCCGTGCTGTACAGGATCCTGCACCAGTCCCACCCGCGAACCGGAGATGAGTGGTACATCTATCCGACGTATGATTTCGCACATGGGCAGTCCGATGCCATCGAATATATCTCGCACTCGGTCTGTACGCTGGAATTCGCCGATCACCGCCCGCTCTACGACTGGTTTATCGAGAATCTTCCGGTTCCTTCGCAGCCGAAACAGTATGAATTTTCACGGCTGAACCTGGGACACACCGTGTTGTCGAAACGCGCGCTCATACAGCTCGTGGACGAGGGGCATGTCCGGGGCTGGGACGATCCGCGCATGCCGACGATATCGGGTCTGCGCCGGCGGGGAATTCCGGCAGCATCCATTCGCGATTTCTGCGCGCGTATCGGTGTGACCAAGCAGGACAATGTCATCGAGATGGCATTGTTGGATTTCTGTGTCCGCGAGCTTCTGAACGCCGGGGCCGAACGGCGGATGGCGGTGCTCGACCCCATCAAGGTCGTGATCGAGAACTACCCGGAAGGCCAGAGCGAGGAGCTGGAAGCGGTCAACAATCCGGAAGACGAAACGGCAGGCACGCGAAAGGTTCCGTTTTCACGAGAGCTGTTTATCGAACGTGACGACTTCATGGAGGATCCGCCCAAGAAGTTTTTCCGCCTGGCGCCCGGCCGCGAGGTCCGCTTTCGCTATGCCTATTTCATCACCTGCAACGAGGTGATCAAGAATGATGCGGGTGAAGTTGTGGAGCTGCGCTGCACCTATGATCCGGAGACGCGCGGAGGAAATGCGCCGGACGGACGCAAGGTCAAGGCCACCATCCATTGGGTTTCGGCGGAACATGCCGTTCCCGCGGAAGTCCGGCTCTATGAACCGCTCTTCACGGATGAAGAGCCGGACATCACGGACGGCCTTGAGGCCGCCTTGAATCCGGACTCTCTCAAACGCCTGACCAACTGCCGTCTGGAGCCCGCCCTCCGGGATGCGGCGCTTGGCGAACCTGTGCAGTTCGAGCGATTGGGGTATTTCAGTCTCGATCCCGATTCGGACGGTGAGACGCGTATCTTCAATCGGGTCGTCGCCTTGCGTGACAGTTGGGCGAAGGCGCGCGCAAAGAAATGAACGCGTCAGCGCTTTTCAGGCAGGATTTCCGGTTCGTCGGGGGAGGATGCTTGTGAAAATAGGAATGATCGGTGCGGGCTATGTGGGCCTCGTTTCGGCGGCCTGTTTTTCCGAGTTCGGCTGGCACGTCGACTGTGTGGACAAGGATCCCGAACGTGTCGAGAAGCTCAGCAGCGGCGTGTCTCCCGTATATGAACCCGGCCTCGACGATCTGCTTCAGCGAAACCTGAATGACGGGCGGCTTCGCTTCACAACCGATATTGCAAGCGCGGTATCCGAGTCGGATTTGATCTTCCTTGCAGTCGGCACGCCGATGCGCCGCGGCGACGGGTATGCGGACCTGAGCTATGTGTACAAGGCCGTGGAGGAGGTGACGCCACATCTTGAGGGTTTTACCGTTGTCGTGACCAAGTCGACGGTTCCGGTGGGAACAAGCCGCGAGATCGAACGGCGGATGCTGGCGATGCGTGAAGACGCTGAGATTGCCGTTTGCTCCAATCCGGAATTTCTGCGTGAAGGGTCCGCCATTCAGGACTTCACGCATCCGGACCGAATCCTGGTGGGATGTGACGATGCGCGTGCGCGGGAAGTCATGGAGCGGGTATACAAGCCGCTGACCCTGCGCAACGCACCCTTGATTTTCACAAGCCGGGAGTCGGCCGAGTTGGCCAAGTATGCCGCCAACGCCTTTCTTGCGATGAAGATCAGTTACATCAACGAAATGTCCGATCTCTGCCAGCAGGTTGGCGCGGACGTTCAGGAAGTCGCCGGCGCCATCGGCTCCGACAAGCGGATCGGCGACAAGTTTCTGCATCCGGGACCCGGCTACGGCGGATCGTGCTTTCCGAAAGACATCGCTGCCCTGATCCGGACCGGACGTGAAGCCAAGGCTCCGCTCTCGCTTGTGGAACAGGTGGAAAAAATCAATACCGAGCGCAAGATTTCCATGGCGTCCCGCGTCGAATCCGCTATCGGCGGCAAATTGCGCGGCAAGACGATTGCCGTGCTCGGCGTCACGTTCAAACCGAACACGGATGATATGCGCGAAGCGCCGAGCCTAGTCTTGATTCCGATGCTTCTTGAGCGTGGGGCGACGGTCCGGGCCTATGATCCGCAAGGTCAGGAGAATGCGAGCAAGCTGATTGATGGCGTGACGTGGTGCAACAGCGCCCTTGATTCGGCCGATGGAGCGGATGCGGTCGTTGTGCTGACCGAGTGGAACGAGTTTCGCGGCATGGATCTGGCAGCTCTGAAGGACAGGATGGCTGGCGACGTGCTGGTTGATCTCCGTAACATTTTTTCGCCGGAGATCGCGCTCAGCACGGGGTTCAACTATGCGTCGGTCGGGCGCTAGGGATGCAGAAGTGCTTCGGGTCCGGTGATTTCGTTCCGTTTAGCCTGTGTTCTAATCCCACTTCCGTGGTCTGATTTCCGCTGATAGACTGCCCCCAACTCAACTTCCGGCAATGCACTGGCGGTGCTATTCAGTTTATCCGCCTTTGCGCTGAGGAGCAGATGGTGTGACTGGGCCGAGCGACGAAGCGCGCGCGGCTGCCAGGGAACCGTGTGGACCGAAGAGTTCGCGCGACGGTGCCGAAGACCGGCAGCATTCCGGTGATCGGCCCAAGGTGGTTTCTTCTGAATTGGCCGGTAGTGGTTCGGCCACCGACGGAAAGGCAGCCGACAAGAAGACTTCCGGGTCAGGACGGCAACGCCGTCGGGGCAAACTTCCAGCATATGGCGCGCTCGATCTCGGCACCAACAATTGCCGCCTGCTTGTCGCGCGGCCCTCGCGCCGCGGTTTCGTCGTCATCGACGCGTTTTCGCGCATCATCCGTCTCGGCGAAGGGGTCGCACATTCCGGGCGCTTGTCGGAAAAGGCCATGGATCGGACAATCCATGCGCTGAAGGTCTGCCGCGACAAGATGCGCCGCCGTGGGGTGAAGCGCTCACGGCTCATTTCGACAGAAGCCTGCCGTATTGCTGAAAACAGCGATCATTTCATTTCCCGGGTCTTCGACCAGACCGGTCTTGAGCTTGAAATCATCAACCAGGAAACCGAAGCGCGTCTTGCGGTGTCCGGCTGCGCCTCGCTTCTCGATCCCTCGAGCGATGGTGCGCTGATCTTCGATATCGGCGGTGGGTCTTCGGAGCTCATCTGGCTCAACCTCTCGCAGCGTTCGCGGAACTGGCGTGCTTCGGTCTACGACCGGCTTGATGCGCAGAATTGTATCGAGGCGTGGACGTCATTGCCGGTCGGCGTCGTCACTCTGGCGGAAAAGTTCGGCGGGCGAGACGTCACGCCGGAGATATTCGAGGCGATGGTTGAAGATGTAACGGGGCAGCTTGCGCCCTTTGAGAAGGAGCATGCCCTCCGCAAGAAGATTTCCAATGGAGGCACACACCTTCTTGGCACATCGGGAACCGTCACCACCATCGCCGGCATCAAGCTGAAATTGCCGGCCTACGACCGCAAGAGGGTTGATGGCTGCTGGTTGAAAGACGAGGAGGTTCGCGATGTTTCCACTTCTCTCATCCACATGTCCTATGAAGACCGCGTGGCTCAGCCCTGCGTCGGTGCCGACCGCGCCGACCTTGTGCTCGCAGGATGCGCCATACTCGAGGCCTTGATGCGCCTGTGGCCGTGCGAGCGCCTGCGCGTTGCCGATCGTGGACTGCGGGAAGGCATGCTTGCGACGATGATGGCGGAAGACGGTTACCGCGGCGGGCACCGCCGACGGCGCCGCAGATCTCACGCGCCGCAGGGTCACGGTCAATGATCGGGTCTTCGGGACGATGAGCCGTTCGCAAAAGCGAAGATCAGGCGGCGCGAAGGCCGGGTCGGGCGCACGATCTCTCGGCGTTCGGGTGAAAACGGCGAAGGGGCGCAAAGTTTCATCCACCCGCTGGCTGGAACGTCAGCTGAATGACCCCTATGTCCAGGCTGCCAAGCGGGACGGGTTTCGCTCCCGCGCCGCCTACAAACTGACGGAGATCGACGAAAAGTACGGCCTGCTGAAGCCGGGTGACGTGGTGGTCGACCTGGGCGCGGCACCGGGCGGATGGAGCCAGGTGGCGGCCCAGAAAGTTGGATCCGCCGATGGGAATGGCATGGTGGTGGCGCTCGACCTGCAGGAGATCGACCCTATTGCGGGTGTCACTGCTCTGCAGGCGGACTTCATGGAGGATGAAGGGCTCGAACGCCTGCGTCATGAATTCGGGGATCGTAAGACGGACGTGGTCCTGAGTGACATGGCGGCGGCAGCGACCGGCCACAAGCAGACCGATCATTTGCGCATCGTGGCGTTGTGCGAGGCGGCCCTGGAGTTTGCGGAAGAGGTTCTTGCGCCGGAGGGGCGTTTCCTCGCCAAGGTTCTTCAGGGCGGCACCGAGCGAGATTTGCTGGATCGCCTGAAGCGCAGTTTCAAATCGGTGCGGCACGTCAAACCGGAGGCAAGCCGCGCCGACTCGGCTGAATTGTACGTTCTCGCGACGGGATATCGGGGAACCGACTGAAGGGAGAGTGAAGTGAACGCGAAACCGAATTCATTGGCGGCGAGAGACATCGAGTATCTCATGCATCCGCAGACAAACCTCAAACTTCATCGCGACGTGGGCCCCAATCTTGTCGACCACGGCGGAGGTGTCTGGATTACGGATGCCGACGGCAATCGCCTGCTGGACGCTATGAGCGGCCTGTGGTGCGCTTCTCTGGGGTACACGTCGGCGCGGTTGGCGCGCGTGGCGTTCGAGCAGATGCAGAAGCTGTCCTACGGTCACTTGTACAAGCACAACTCGCATGAGCCGGCGATAGAGCTTGCCGAAAAGCTGCTGGAGATTGCGCCGCCCCACATGTCGAAGGTGCATTTCCAGAATTCGGGCTCGGAGGCGAATGACGTCGCGATCAAGCTGGTCTGGTATTATCAGAACGCGATCGGCAAACCGGAAAAGCGCAAGATCATTTCTCGCCACGGCGCCTATCACGGGTCGTCGGTGGCGACCGTCAGTCTGACGGGCAAGCCGGACATGCATGAAAAGTTCAACCTTCCGTTGGACGGGTTCCTGCACACGGACTGTCCCTACTATTTCCGTGACGGCGGGAGCGGCGAGAGCGAAGAAGCGTATGCGAGCCGACTTGCGGAAAATCTCAACACGCTGATCGAGGATGAGGGACCGGAAACGGTGGCCGCCTTTTTTGCAGAGCCCGTGCTCGGTTCCGCCGGTGCGATCTCCCCGCCCGCGACCTATTTCGAGAAAATTCAGGCGGTGCTGAAAAAGCACGACGTGCTGTTCATTGCCGATGAGGTGATCACCGGTTTCGGGCGCACCGGAAACATGTGGGGCAGCGAGACATTTGCGTTGATGCCCGACATGATGACCTGCGCGAAGGCGCTCTCGGCCGCCGCGCTGCCGATATCCGCGGTGATCATCAGCGATCACGTCTACGAGGCCCTGGTCGCGCAAAGCGACAGGCTCGGCGGTTACGCCCACGGGCATACCTATGCGGGCCACCCGGTGAGCGCGGCCGTGGCTCTTGAGGTGCAGAAGATTTACGAGGAAATGGATGTCGTGAGCGTTGCGCAACGGCTCGGCGTCGTCCTGGAAGAGACGCTCGCTCCGTTCGCCGATCACCCGATGGTTGGACAAATCGACCGGACGGGAATGATGGCGGGGATGGAACTTGTCGCCGATAAGGACACGCGCACGGCATTTGCTGATGAGCTCGGGGTTCCCGCGCGCGTCGGGCGGGCAGCAAGAGAGAACGGATTGATCATCAAGAGTATCGGGTCGCGCATTGCCTTTGCGCCCGCGTTCGTTACGAGCGAGGAAGAGATCGCAGAGTTCGGTCTCAGGTTGGGGAAGGCGCTCGATGCCGTCCATAAGGATGTGTGCAACGCGTGAGGGGCGATGAACCGTCAATACGGTTCGCTGTTGAAACGTACAGAATCAGCCAATCGGCCGCTTCCCATGACATGGATTGGGTGGTAAAGAGGGGCGCCAACCGGGTCGCCGTTTTTTCCCGATTCCCGGACCAGCGCGGCAGCCCGCATCAGGAGGTTGGCACATGCCGGATTCCCCCAGCCAGCTTGTTCATGAGACAGCACTCACGTTTGACGACGTGCTGCTGCGTCCAGGGCCGTCCGAAGTCCTGCCCAATCAGGTGAATACCGCGGCGCGGCTGACCCGAAGCCTTTCGCTCAATATCCCGATCATCTCATCTGCCATGGATACCGTAACCGAGGCGCGGCTTGCCATCGCCATGGCGCAGGCGGGCGGCATCGGCGTGATCCATCGGAATTTGACGCCCGAGGAACAGGCAAATCAGGTCACACAGGTCAAAAAGTTTGAATCCGGCATGGTCGTCAATCCCGTGACGATCGAACCGGCCGCAAGCCTCGCTGATGCGCTGGAAGTAATGGCGACCTACCAGATTTCGGGAATTCCCGTGGTCGAACCGTCGAAAAATGGCGGCAAGGACGGCAAGCTTGTCGGCATTCTCACACATCGCGATGTCCGCTTCGCGTCCAATACGGCGCAACCGGTGTCTGAACTGATGACACAGGACAACCTCATCACGGTTCGGGAAAATGTCGATATGGACGAAGCCAAACGGCTTCTTCATCAACACCGCATCGAGAAGCTTCTGGTCGTGGATGACGATTATCACTGCGTCGGCCTGATCACCGTGAAGGATATCGAGAAGGCACGCCTTCACCCGGACGCCGCAAAGGACGAGCAGGGCCGTTTGCGCGTGGCCGCCGCCACGACCGTCGGTGACGACGGTTACGAGCGCACGGAGCGGCTGATCGATGCCGGTGCTGATCTCATCGTTGTCGATACGGCACATGGACATTCGTCACGCGTGCTCGATGCGGTGGGTCGTATCAAGCGTCTGTCGAACTCGGTTCAGGTCATGGCCGGCAACGTCGCCACGCGCGAGGGAACCAGAGCGCTGGTCGATTCCGGCGCGGATGCCATAAAGGTCGGCATTGGCCCGGGCTCCATCTGTACGACACGCATCGTTGCAGGCGTCGGCGTTCCGCAACTGACGGCGGTCATGGAGTCCGCGGAGGAGGCGCGAAAGTCCGGTATCCCGGTGGTTGCTGACGGCGGCATCAAATTCTCCGGCGATATCGCCAAGGCGCTGGCCGCCGGTGCGGATTGCGCGATGGTCGGCTCCCTGTTCGCGGGCACCGATGAAAGCCCGGGGGAAGTGTTCCTGTATCAGGGACGGTCTTACAAGGCTTACCGGGGGATGGGGTCCGTGGGCGCCATGGCGCGCGGATCGGCGGACCGTTATTTCCAGCAGGATATCCGGGACGAGTTGAAACTGGTGCCGGAAGGGGTCGAGGGCCAGGTGCCCTACAAGGGTCCCTTGGCAAGCGTCCTGCACCAGCTCATCGGGGGCGTGCGTTCCTCTATGGGCTATGTCGGGGCGAAGACGATTTCCGAGCTGCAGGAGAAGGCGCAGTTCGTGCGCATTTCGACCGCCTCGCTGCGCGAGAGCCACACCCATGATGTGGTGATCACGCGCGAAGCACCGAACTATCCCGGACAGTCGTGAAACCGGCCGGACGCCTGCAGGCTGCCATCGAAATTCTCAGCGAGAGCGTGGAGCGGCACAGGCCCGCTTCGCAGGCTCTGGCCGATTGGGGCAAGGCGCACCGTTTCGCCGGTTCCGGCGACCGCGCGGCAATCGGAAATCTCGTCTATGACGCGCTTCGGCACCGGTCGTCGATCGCCTGGCGCATGGGTGGCGACAGCCCGCGCAATCTCGCACTGGGCGTAGCCGTGTTTGTCTGGGGCGAGACGGCGCAGGGTCTCGCGCAATCCTTTGCCGGTGATCGCCATGCGCCGGATGCGCTCAGCGATGCGGAGATTGCCTGGCTCGAGAAGGGCAATCTGACGGATGCCCCCGCGTGGGTTCAGGCGGAGATTCCCGAATGGCTCGAAGAGGCTATGCGTGAGAATTTCGACGAGGATTTTGTCACGGAGGGGCAGGCGCTGGCGCAGAGGCCGCCTGTCGATTTTCGCGTCAATACGCTCAAGAGCGATCGCGACAAGGCTATAAAAGCGCTCAAGCGCTTTAACCCCGAACCGACCCCGTTGTCGGCGAACGGGCTGCGTCTCGCACCGTCGGAAGGGTCCGCCCGGGTGCCCAATCTCCAACCCGAGGCCGCCTATCAGAAAGGCTGGATCGAGGTGCAGGACGAGGGTAGTCAGGTCTGTTCCGCCCTGGTGTTTGCCCGGCCCGGCGAGCAGGTGTTGGACTATTGCGCGGGCGCGGGCGGCAAGACGCTGGCCCTGGCGGCGGCAATGGAGAACAAGGGGCAGATCTTTGCATACGATTCTGATCGCGGTCGACTTGCACCCATCTACGACCGGCTGAAGAAGGCGGGAACCCGTAACGTTCAGGTGCGCGCGCCCAATGACAGTCTGGATGATCTTGAACAAAAGATGGACCGGGTCGTCGTGGACGCGCCGTGTTCGGGCTCGGGCGTGTGGCGGCGCAGGCCCGACGCCAAGTGGCGGTTGACTCCGGAGGCTCTGGAGACGCGTCTCGCTGAGCAGCGCCAGGTACTGGAAGAATCCAGCCGTTACGTGCGGCCGGGGGGATATCTTTGCTACATCACCTGCTCGGTTCTGGCTCAGGAGAATGAGGCGCAGGTTTACGCGTTCGTTGAGGAAAGCGACGGGTTCGAACTTTTATCCGCCGGGGAAGTTTGGGAAGACCTCTTTTCTCACAGTGACCTGAAACCCTGGTCATCGGACGACTGCACGGTCACACTGACGCCGGCGAGTACGGGAACGGACGGCTTTTTCTTCGCGGTCCTTGAGCGGACGGCCTGAATGGAGTTCGAGGCGATCAGGGAGATCATTGCGTGCCTCCCGCGCGGCCGCACGCTCTTCTATTACTTTCCCGACCGTTACGCGATCTACCTGCTTTCCCGATATCTCGGAGAGGGACGCGCTGTCGCCGAAGTCAAATCTTCATCCTTCGCCAAGCTCCTCCAGCGCCCGACGCTCAAATCGATCGTCGGCAAGAAGGGAGATGGCCACCTGAGCACCGATGATCTCGGCGCGGCCTGGGCAGTCGAGCCCGAGTGCTACCTGCTGACGCTTGGGAGCTGGGGCCCGGAGAAACGGAACCGGTGGAGCCACTATTATCACCAAACGTCGCGGCCCGGCGCGAACCTTGTGTTGCAGTTGAACTTCTCCTCGCGCCACAACAGGTCATACCGCGCCTTGATCAAGCCTGGCAGGGCCGCTCCGTTCCAGACATCGGTTCATCCGATCGCACGACGGGGGTTCCATACGCTGGCGTGGGCCCGGCTCGATGTGGATCTTGATACCGGTGAAGCCCTGATCGAGGAGGTGCAGACCGACTGGCTCAGATATGCGCAATCCGCCAAGAGACGTGCGGACACCTGGCACACGGACCCGGAGATGCGCCGCGCACTGGAGACGATCTATTTCAACGGCGTCGACATCGACGTCAAAGCGCTGCAGACCTATGTCGACGAAGTGCTGCGCGTGCATCTGCGCGTCTGGGATGAGGCGATGCTCACCGCGGTTTTCGAGTTTCTGCTCGATGAGCTGGGCGTGCGCCGCATCTATTATCATGACTATGATTGTGGACGGCGCCTCAAAAGCATCGCGGGCAGCGGCCCTCCGCGATCGGTCTACTCCCGCCTCCCGTCGCGTTTCTGTTTTGCAAAGGTGAGCGAGGCGCCGGAATTTCTCATGTCGAAACCGACCCGGACGTTGCGGACGCTGGTGCGCGCCGGTCATCTGCGGTTCTGGAAACTGGATTTCGATGATCTGGACCACGCCGCCGGACGTAGCATGCACTGACCGCTGTTTCGATGTCCTTCGAACAGTGAATTTGGAAAAGAGTCGGCTTTTGGGGATGAAGCGATGATGAGTGCATCTCTCGGGAACTGGCTGGCGCTTGCCGTGTTTCTCGCCTTGTGTTTTGGCGTGGCCTATTTCGGTGCCCAGTTCGCGCCCGGCGAATGGCATGCGGCGCTCGAAAAGCCGCCCTGGAATCCTCCGAACTGGGTCTTCGGACCGGTCTGGACGGTGCTCTACATCATGATTGCGGTTGCCGGCTGGCTGATCTGGAAGAGCGCGCCGACATCTGCCGCCATGGGGTTCTGGGTCGCGCAACTCGCGTTCAACGCCGCCTGGTCGTGGCTTTTCTTCGGGTTGCATCGGATGGATGTTGCCTTTGCAGATATCATTCTTCTCTGGCTGGCGATCGTTGCCTTCATAATTGCGGCATGGCCGATCAGCGTAATGGCAGCGTTGTTGTTTGTGCCGTATCTGATCTGGGTCAGCTTTGCCAGTGCGCTGAACTATTCGATCTGGAGCCTCAACGGCTGACATTCCCGCCTGGCGGGAACAATCCCCATTGCCGACTCGGATGGATTTCGATAACACCCGTCCATGACGGACCGTATTCTCATTATCGACTTCGGATCGCAGGTGACACAGCTCATCGCCCGGCGGGTGCGGGAGGCAGGGGTCTACTGCGAGATCGTTCCATTTCAAAAGGCCGAGGAGGTTTTTGAGGCTTTCGCGCCGCGCGGGGTCATCCTTTCCGGAGGACCCGCGAGTGTGCACGAGGCGGACACGCCGCGTGTGCCAGATGTCGTATTCGAGTCCGGACTGCCGACCCTTGGCATCTGTTACGGTGAACAGGCGATCTGCGGGCAGCTTGGCGGAGAGGTCGAGCCATCGCACGAACGCGAGTTCGGTCGCGCTTTTGTGGACGTGAAACAGGATTGCGCACTCTTCGACAGTGTCTGGAATGTGGGGGAGCGTCATCAGGTTTGGATGAGCCATGGCGACAAGATTTCGGCGATCCCCGATGGTTTCGAGGTCGTCGCCACGTCCGACAACGCACCGTTTGCGGCGATTGCCAACGAGGACCGGAAAACCTACGGCGTTCAGTTTCACCCGGAGGTCGTCCACACACCGGACGGGGGGAAACTCCTGGCCAACTTTGCGCTAAAGATCGCCGGTTGCGCGGGCGACTGGAGCATGGCGCATTTCCGCACCGAAGCCATTGCCAAAATCAAGGAACAGGTTGGTGAGGGTCGAGTGATCTGTGGGCTCTCCGGCGGCGTCGATTCCTCCGTTGCCGCAGTCCTCATTCACGAGGCGGTTGGCGATCAGCTCACCTGCATCTTCGTTGATCACGGTCTGATGCGCATGGACGAGGCGGATGAGGTGGTTTCGATGTTCCGCGGCGCCTACAACATTCCGCTGGTCCATGTCGACGCGAGCGACCGTTTCCTGGGCGCACTTGATGGGGTTGAAGACCCGGAAAAGAAACGCAAGACCATCGGCGGTCTGTTCATCGACGTCTTCGACGAGGAGGCGGGCAAGCTCGGCGGCGCCGACTTTCTGGCTCAGGGAACGCTCTATCCGGATGTGATCGAGAGCGTGTCGTTCACGGGCGGTCCGTCGGTCACGATCAAATCTCACCACAATGTCGGCGGACTGCCTGAGCGGATGAACTTGAAACTCGTGGAACCGCTACGCGAACTCTTCAAAGATGAGGTGAGAGCGCTTGGACAGGAGCTTGGACTGCCAGATAAATTCGTGAAGCGCCATCCGTTCCCAGG
>JALCBY010000001.1:154083-161803 GCA_028066055.1 Hyphomicrobiaceae bacterium | reverse complement strand
ATCACATCGAAGCCGCCGGGGACGATCGAGTGGGAATAGGTCCGCTTTGAGCGGTTGTATTCGGGATCGTAAAAAACCTCTCAGAACAATCGATTGCGTAAACTTTCTGAACTAATACAACATCTGCTCGTAACGCTCGATCATGGCGTCGTTGGGCTCGGCTTCGGCGTCCGCATTGATCTGGTCGCGGATCATTTCTCCCATTGTCGGGAAATCACAGCGTTTAATTTTTGCATCCTCATCCCACAGCCTTGAGCGCATGAGAGCCTTGGCACAGTGAAGGTAAATCTCGTTGACCTTCACGACCAAAACGGTGGCCGGGAGACGGCCATTGACGGCGAACAGCTCCCGCAGATCGTCATCGTCGCGAATTTCAGCCGCGCCGTTTATCCGTAAGGTTTCATTGACCCCGGGAATAAAGAAAATCAATCCGACAGCGGGGCGTTCCAGTATGTTGTTGAGCGTATCCAGACGGTTGTTTCCGGGTCTGTCCGGGATGGCCAGTGTGGTGTCGTCAATGACTTTGACGAAGCCGGGTTCCTCACCGCGCGGCGAGACATCGCCCAGGCCATCTGATCTCGCGGTGCCGATGATCAGGAACGGAGAGTGAGCGATAAAATTCCGCGAATGCGGCTCAAACTCTTTGATGACTTTATCAATCGGGCGCCCTTTGGGGAGTTTATATAGCTGCCTTAGTTGCTCGGCTGTTTTTATGTGGGCCATATGCAAATCTCTTGAAAATCGTCGATCCGGTCGGGGTGAGTTGAAACTCGAGGGGTGTGAGGCGTGGTCAATTCGCTGGAATAGCCTGAAATATGCCGGAACAGTCGCATACTCCCTAGGCTGTTCAATCCTATATCCGTCGACATGTGAGTCAACGCAACGGCCCTGACGGCCCTGATATCTGTTTGTGATATCGACCCGTTGCTTGGCCTTGCAGCCGTTCCCATTATCGGCATGGTTTTCAGATTTTCGATCTGGCTCTATTTGGCCGGGCGGTACGAGCGCATTCTATCCGGGTAGCCCGTCTCATCGACCCGCGCAGCGAATGCAGTGGGTTGCAGCGGGGTCGATTTCGAGACGTTTGGCGGAGATATCCTCGCCGCATTCGACGCAATAGCCGTATTCGCCGTCATTCATGCGTTCCAGCGCCTGCTCGATCTTGATGAGTTCGGCGGCGCGTTGACGCTCTGTGGCCTGAGCCATCGCCTGCTGCTGCAGAGCGTCCATGCGCGACAGACGGCCGACACTCTGCTGGTCCAGTGTCACGGTCTCGCGCGCATCCGCACTTCCGGCGCTCAACTCCTGCAGTTCGTCGCGCCGTGTTAGCAGGATATTCCGGGCCTTTTTCTCGTCCATCGGTTCCCGACCATCCTGTCGTAAAAACGTTCAGCGCTGCAAGCCTAACAGACTTGGGGGCAGGCTTGGCAAGTGTGCGCTGCGATCCCTTTATTGCAGTGCAAAAAAACTGTATAACTTCCGGACACATGGGCGCGTATGGCTGCGCGTCAAAACCGATCCCTTTCGCACCACGGAGGCGAGTACACCCGTGTCCATTCAAAAAACCGCCAGACGGACCACTGCTCCCGACATTGCCCGACGCAAGGGTGGAGAGCCCATCGTCTCGTTAACAGCATATCATGCCCATACGGCACAAATACTTGATCCACATGTTGATTTTCTTCTTGTGGGGGACTCGCTGGGGATGGTCATGCACGGCTATGAGACAACCGTTCCCGTCCCTCTCGATCTCATGATCATGCACGGCGGCGCCGTTGTCCGCGGGTCGTCGCAAGCGCTGATTGTCGTCGATATGCCGTTCGGCACCTATGAAGAGAGCCCGGAGATCGCTTTTCGCAATGCGGCACGCGTGATGAAAGAAACCGGTTGCGGCGCGGTCAAGCTCGAAGGCGGTTCGCGCATGGGCGAAACGATCCGCTATCTGACCGAGCGCGGTATTCCGGTGATGGCGCATATCGGTCTTACGCCTCAGTCGGTCAACATGATGGGCGGTTTCAAGACGCAAGGCCGCGAACGCGCCGAGTGGGCAGAGATCGAGGAGGATGCAAAGGCCGTTGCCGAGGCCGGAGCTTTTTCCGTCGTGCTTGAGGGCATGGCGGAACTGCTTGCTGCGCGTGTTACCAAGGCGTGCCCGATCCCGACAATCGGTATCGGCGCTTCGGCGGAATGCGACGGCCAGATTCTGGTGCTTGAGGATATGCTCGGCCTGTCTCCGCGGGTTCCGAAGTTCGTAAAGGAGTTTGCCCAAATTGGCGATGCAATCGAAACCGCGGTCAAGGCCTATGCCGATGACGTGCGGGCGCGCAAGTTCCCGGCGGAAGAACATACCTACGCAATGAAGGACGATGCGGCAAAGGTCACGAAAAAGACCAAAATGACCGGCAGTTAGGCCCCGGAGATATACGGTCTTAACCATGATCTGTGGCGTCGACGGGCGCGTTTGCGTCCGTGCGCATCGCGCGCTATCAATTGCGGCAGGCGGCCTGAATCGGCAGTCCCTGCGATTAGGCGGTACAGTATGCCATTCCCTCTGCGAGAGAACCGGGAAACACGATGAGCGACGATAGCCTATTTCGCGAAGTTGACGAGGCGGTCCGTCAGGATCAGCTGAAAGCCCTTTGGGACAAGTATGGTCTCTGGATGGTTGTCGGCGCTGTCCTGATTGTGGCCGTTGTCGGCGGGCACAACGCCTGGACCTACTGGCAGAGCGAACAGTCGAAGGCAGCCGGCGGACGCTTCATTGGCGGCATTACCGAGGTCGAGGACGGCAAGACAGGTGACGCCATCAATGTTTTCAAGTCGCTGTCCGAAGAGGGGCCCGGCGGATACAAGGATCTCTCGCAGCTCCAGCTTGCCGCTCTCTATTCCAGTGAAGGAAAAAACGCCGAAGCGGTAAAGATATACGACCGGATTGCGGAGAGTTCGGCAGCCGGATCGGTTCTGCAGCAATTCGCCAGGATTCAGGCGGCCTCGCTCGTGGTGGACGAGTCTTCCTTCGAGGCTATGCGGAAACGGCTCGATGATCTGGCAGTGACCGGAAATCCCTGGCGTCATTCGGCGCGTGAACTGCTTGGCCTTTCCGCTTACCGTAATGGGGAGAGCGACGCCGCACAGCGATATTTTGACGTTATGCTGTCAGATCAGCAGACACCGGCGAATATGCGCCGCCGTGCCGAGATGATGTTGTCGCTACTGGTTCAACTCGGCGGCGGAACAGGTTCAGATAAAAAATAGAAGCTTGAAGATGTCCTTCGCCATTGTGCGATATGCCGTAATTCTGATGCTGTCAGCAGTGCTTTTTGCATGCAGCGGCATCAGCGGCAGTCGTCTCAGTCCCTTTAAAAAGGAAGAAGTGAAACTTCCCGGCGAACGGATTTCCGTTCTGAAGGCGCGCGACGGATTTCAGGTCGATCCGGAGGTCGCCAAGCAACCCATTGCTCTCCCGCCGGCGCGTCGAAACGTGGTTTGGAGCCAGCCCGGCGGCGTTCCCTCGAATGCGCCCGGTCATCTGGAGTATGGCGGTGCCGCGGGGTCGTCCTGGCGTGCCGATATCGGAAGCGGATCGAGTGATGAAGGCAGGCTCACGGCAAGCCCCATTGTCTTTGACGGCAAGGTTTTCACGCTCGATACGAGAGGGGTTGTCTCCGCCTATGCGGCGTCGGGCGGCTCGCGACTATGGCAGGTCAGCCTCGCTCCGGAAAACGAAAAGGGCTACGAGGGTTTTGGTGGCGGTTTGGCTGCGGTCAGCGGGCGCGTCTTTGCGACAACCGGGTTTGGTTCGGTCATTGCGTTGAATGCTTCGAACGGTGCGGTGGAGTGGACGCGAAAAATCGGCGTACCCTTGCGCTCGTCCCCGACGGCCATCGACGGCAAGCTCTTCTTCGTCTCGACCGAAAGCAAACTGTACTGCCTTTCGACGGTCGACGGCGTCGAACTCTGGACCTTCCGTGGCCTGCCTGAGACGGCGACACTCCTGAGCAATGTGAGTCCTGCGGTTGCCGGCAATACGGTGGTTGTGCCTTACCCGTCGGGTGAACTCGTTGCCTACAACATCAGCGCGGGTCGCCCCGTGTGGGTTGACTCGCTGTCGCGCACCACGGGCGGCGGATCGGGGCTTGCATCACTGTCGGACCCTGCACGGCCCGTGATCGACCGGGGCGTCGTATTCGCGGTAAGCCACGCCGGGCGCATGATCGCAACCGCCGAGCGGACCGGTGAACGCATCTGGACCAAGCGCGTCACGGGCACGCAGATGCCGTGGCCGGCCGGTGATGTCGTCTTCGTGGTGGACATCAACGGCGTGCTCATGGCGCTTTCGCGGCGCGATGGAAAAGTGCGTTGGCTGACGGAGCTTCCGCAGGCGAAACGATGGAGTGGTCCGGTTTTGGCCAGCGGTCGGCTGTGGCTGGCGTCGACCGAAGGAACCGTTGTCAGCGTCGACGCCAAGACGGGCGCAATCGGATCGCAGCGCGACGTCGATTCCGCGGTCAATATTGCTCCGATCATCGCGTCGGGACGGATGTATGTGCTCACCGACAAGGCGCGGCTGGTCGCCTTGAACTGATTTGCACGGCGACCGGGCTACCACAAGCACTCTCAACTGGGTAAAAGACTGCACCCTGCCGATGATCGGCCGGGACGCCGATATCCGTGCGTGGACCAGGTGAAATGGTTACAAAAATTGCCATTGTCGGACGGCCGAATGTCGGCAAGTCGACGCTGTTCAACAGATTGACCGGGCGGCGGCTCGCGCTGGTGCACGAGACGCCCGGTCTCACGCGCGACCGGCGCGAGGGCGACGCGGAGGTCGGGTCCGCGAAGGTCCGGCTGATGGATACCGCCGGTCTTGAGCAAGCGGGAGCCGGATCGATCGAAGCGCGGATGCAGGGTCAGACGGAATCCGCGATTTCCGATGCGGACATCCTGTTGTTTGTGATCGACGCGCGGACCGGCGTCGTACCTGCGGATGAAGTTTTCGCCGATCTCGTCCGCACCTCCGGTAAGCCTGTCATTCTGGCCGCCAACAAATGTGAGGGGCGGTCCGGCCAGGATGGCCTGTATGAAGCCTACGCCCTGGGCCTTGGCGATCCTATTGCGATTTCCGCTGAACACAATGAAGGCATGAGCGAGCTGGCCCGTGCCCTGGAGGTAGCGTCAGTCGCGCTCGGTGAGGCGCGTGGCGAAGAGCCGGACGATAAGGACGACGAAGAAGACAAGCCCATGCGTATCGCCGTTGTCGGGCGGCCCAATGCGGGCAAGTCGACACTTGTAAACGCGCTTGTCGGCGCCGAGCGCATGATTACGGGCCCCGAAGCCGGAATAACCCGGGATTCGATTGCCATCGAGATGGAGTGGAAAGGCCGGGAAGTCCGGTTGTTCGATACAGCCGGATTGCGAAAGAAGGCGCGGGTGGAAGCCGGCGCGGAAAAACTCTCGGTCGGCGATGCGTTGCGCGCGATCCGCTTTGCCGAGGTGGTCGTCCTGCTTGTCGACGCGCAGGTGCCGTTCGAAAAACAGGACCTCCAGATTGCCGATCTGATTGCGCAGGAGGGGCGGGCGCTGGTTGTGGCGGTGAACAAATGGGATCTTGTCAGCGATAAGAAGGAATTCCTCAAGGAACTCAACATCGAGATTGAACGGCTTGTGCCGCAGGTAAGGGGAGTGCCGTTGATCCCGGTTTCGGCCCTGCAGTCCAAAGGCCTCGACAAGCTCATGAACGCGATCTTCAAGGTCTATGAAACCTGGAACCGCCGCTTGCCGACCGCCGCGCTCAATCGATGGCTGGAAGAAGCGCAGGAACGCCATCCCCCGCCCGCAGTGCGCGGCAAGCGCATCCGGTTGCGGTTCATGACGCAGCCGAATGCCCGGCCGCCAACTTTCGTCGTTTTCTCGTCCCGCGCGGACAAACTTCCTGAATCCTACAGGCGCTACCTCGTGCAGGGTTTGCGCGATGCCTTCGATATGATGGCCGTACCCATCAGGCTCACCATGCGCAAAGGAGCCAATCCCTATGCGCGAAACCGCGCTCGCTCCTAACTCGCGGCTTCCACCCGCCGCCGCGCGGTAATAGACTTTACGCATAATGAGCGACGCGAATCCCACCGATGTCCTTTTCTATCATCTCGAGCGTACGCCGCTTGAGCGTGTGCTGCCGGATCTGCTGGAAAAGACGCTCGCGCGCGGATGGCGCGCGGTCGTTCAGGTCGGGTCGCAGGAGCGTCTTGATGCGCTCGATACGTCGCTCTGGACCTATCGGGAGGACTCCTTCCTGCCGCACGGAACGATTAATGACGGCCCGCCAGACGTGCAGCCGATCTATCTCACGACGGGGCCCGATACGCCGAACGGCGCGACCGTCCGGTTCTTCGTCGACGGATCCGATATCGATGATCTCACGCCTTTCGAACGGGCTGTCTTTCTGTTCGACGGTCATGACGAAGATGCCGTCGAACGAGCACGATCGCAGTGGAAACGCGCAAGCGACGCCGGCCATGCGGTCACCTATTGGCAGCAAAACGCTCAGGGCAAGTGGGAACAGAAGGCATGAGCCGTAATGGGGGGCAAAGCCTCCGGGACCTGAAGCAGCAGGGCCGGAAGCGGGCTGATGCGCTCCGGGTGCGCTTCGACGATACGGATGATCCATTGGGATGGTTCGACGCCTGTTACGAGAGAGCGGATGGAGAATCCGCACTCGTACCGTGGGCGCATGAAGTGGCCCGGCCGGAATTTGTCGAATGGCTTGAGACGTTGCCGTCGGAGCGTCGTTGCGGCCGCGCCGTGGACGTGGGATGCGGTCTCGGGGATAACGCGGTCGAGCTCGCGAAGGCCGGTTTCGACGTAACCGCTTTCGATATATCGGAAACGGCGATCCGGTGGGCCGCACAGAGGTTCCCCGACTACAGGATCGACTGGCGTACATTCGACCTGACCGAGCCGCCGGAGGACCTCGAAGCGGCCTTCGATCTGGTCAACGAGACCTACACGCTTCAGATCCTGCAACCGCCATATCGCGATCTGGCGATCAGAGCGCTGCCGCATTTCGTCAAACCCGGCGGGACTGTGTTGATCGTTGGCCGGGGCCGGCTCGCCCACGAACCGGTAAATCCGCCGCCATGGCCGATCGTGCCCGAAGAGTTCAATTGTCTTCTGGATGCCGGACTGGAGCTCGTTTCGTTTGCAGACTTTTACACCGACCGGAAGGGAATGCCTGTGCGCCACTTCAGGATCGAATGTCGGCGGCTTGCCTGATGAAGGTTGAGAGCCTTCAGGTCGACTCACTCCAGGTGCACGGGCTCGAGCCTGTTTCGTTTGAGGTAAAGGGCGGTGAGTGCCTGGCCGTCGACGGAGCCTCCGGCGCGGGGAAAACGGTCTTGCTGCGCGCGATCGCCGATCTCGATCCTGCACCGGGTAGCGTGTCCTGTGATGGCCGTGACAGGGAATCCTACTCCGGGCCGGAGTGGCGCAAGCGTGTACGATACGTTGCTGCGGAGCCGGGATGGTGGGCTGAAACCGCGCGGCCCCAGTTTTCGCAAATGGATGGCGTCGATACCTTGCTCATCGAGCTTGGTCTCCAGTCCGGACAACTTGACCAGGACCTGCAACGCTTGTCTACGGGCGAACGCCAGCGCATGGCTCTCGTGCGTGCCATCATCGACAAGCCTCCCGTGATCCTGCTCGACGAACCGACGGGCGCGCTTGA
>JALCBY010000001.1:0-153983 GCA_028066055.1 Hyphomicrobiaceae bacterium | reverse complement strand
TGTTCCTCAATGCGGCCCGCATGACGGTCCAGCTCATGGCGATCGGTTTCGTCCTGAAATTCATTTTCTCGCAGACGTCGCCGCTATGGACGCTGGCGCTCGCAATCGTAATGGTTCTGTTCGCCGGACATGAGGTCATGGCCCGGCAGACCAGACGGTTTAAAGGGTGGTGGGCCTACGGGCTCGGTGCGACCACATTGCTGTTTGTCGGTTTGATCGCGGTGTTGTACGGCGTCGCCGTTCTGGTCGGACCCGATCCCTGGTACAGCCCGCGATATGTGCTGCCGATCCTCGGTATGATCCTCGGCAACACGATGACCGGGATCAGCCTGGGTCTCGAAACGCTGACAACCACCGCACAGCGGGATCGCGCCGCCATTGAAGCACGCATCGCGCTCGGAGCCGCGCGTGCCGAAGCCTTGTCGACCGCCACCCGCCAGGCGCTGAAGACCGGCATGATGCCCATCATCAATTCGATGGCCGCGACCGGGATCGTCGCACTTCCCGGCATGATGACGGGTCAGATCCTTGCGGGCGTCGATCCCGTCGACGCATCGAAGTATCAACTGCTGGTGATGTTCCTGATTGCCGGGAGCACGGCAATGGGCGTACTTGTCGCCGTACTGGGCGGGACACGCTTGCTCAGCGATGACCGCGCCCGCCTGCGCCTCGACAGATTGACGGAAGAGAAACAGGGGCCGTGAGGGCAGATTTGAGGATCATGCGCTTGCCGATTCATAATCCTCACTTGCCTTCAGCCAATCCGCTTCCGCCTGATCAAGCTGTTTGGCGAGCTCGCCGCGTTCTCTGGCCAGTTCGGCCGCCGCTTCGGGTTCGCTCTCATAGAGCGTCATATCGCCGAGTTTTTCATCGAGCTGTGCAATTTTGGCCGAAAGGGCTTCGACCGCGCTTTCTTTCTGTGTGACCAGCTTTTTGAGTGGCGCCAGTTCCGCGCGCCGTGCCGCGCCGGCACGCCGTTCTTCCTGACGCGAGGCGTGTGCGGAAGGCGCATTTCCCTCCCGTTTGTTGCGGCGCTTGCCGCCGCGTTCGGAAAGGCATGCGTCGCGATAACTGTTGAGGTCGTCATCGTAGGGCGCCACCGTGCCATCCTGGACAAGCCATAGGCGGTCCGCGCAGGCCTCGAGTAAATGTCGGTCATGGCTGATGAGAATGACCGCGCCCTCGTAGGCGTTGATCGCGTGTATCAGCGCTTCGCGGGCATCGACGTCGAGATGGTTTGTCGGCTCGTCGAGGATCAGAAGATGAGGTCCGTCGAAAGCGGCAAGGGCGAAGAGGAGGCGCGCCTTTTCACCGCCGGACAGGTCGTGGGCGGGGGTATCGGCGGTCTCAATCCCGAAGCCGAGACTGCCCAGATGCGTGCGCTTCTGCGCTTCGGTTGCATCCGGCATCAGTTCGGCAATGCGCTCGTAAGGGGACAGCGACGGGTTCAACTCGTCGAGCTGGTGTTGCGCAAAATAGCCCACGGTCAGTTTCTTGGATCGGCGGAAACTGCCCGAAGACGCCTCAAGGCGGCCGGAAAGAAGCTTGGCGAAAGTGCTCTTGCCGTTGCCGTTTGCGCCGAGCAATCCGATGCGGTCATCCTCGTCGAGCCGCAGATCCAGGTCGCGCAGGACCGGCTTGTCCGGTTCGTACCCGACGCAGACACCCTCCAGACGCATCAGTGGGTTGCCGAGGCTCTTTTCAGGATTGGGAAATGTGAACCGCGTAACGCGCCCGTCAACCTCTGCGGCGATGGGTTGCATCTTTTCCAGGATCTTGACCCGTGACTGTGCCTGACGCGCTTTGGTCGCCTTGTAGCGGAAGCGCTCGACGAAACGCTCAAGCCTGCGGCGTTCGTCATCCTGTTTCTTTTTCAGCTTCAGTTGCAGGCGCTGCTTCTCGCGCCGCGCTTCCTCGAAAGCGTCGTAGCCGCCGCTGTAAAGACTGAGCTTGCCGGCCGACAGATGCAGGATGGAGGTGACCGCCGTGTTCAGCAGGTTGCGGTCATGGCTGACGATCAGCACCGTGTTCGGATAGCCCTTGAGAAAATTTTCCAGCCACAGCGTGCCTTCAAGATCGAGATAGTTTGACGGTTCGTCCAGCAGCAGGACGTCGGGTGCGGCGAACAGGGCACTGGCAAGCGCCACGCGCATGCGCCAGCCGCCGGAAAATTCGGCGCATGGCTGCCGCTGTTCCTCTTCGCCGAAACCGAGGCCGGCGAGGATTGTTGCCGCGCGTGCAGGCGCCGCGTGGGCGCCGATATCGGAAAGCCGCATCTGGATCTCCGCGATCCGCGCAGCGTCGGTTGCGGTGTCGGCTTCCGCGAGCAGGCTTGCGCGTTCCGCGTCGGCGGCAAGGACCGTATCGATCAGCGATTCCGGACCGTCCGGCGCTTCCTGCGACACAAGCGTCATCCGGGTGTTTTTCGGAAACCGGATTTCGCCGCCTTCAGCGGATATCTCGCCGGTGATGAGCCGCAGCAACGTCGTCTTGCCCACGCCGTTTCGCCCGACGAGACCGACCTTGTGAGAGGGCGGTATCCCGGCTGTCGCGCTGTCCAGCAGCGTCCGGCCGTCAATCCGGTAGGTCAGGTCGTTGATGTGGAGCATGATCCGATCCGCGATGCTGTCGCCGGGCCTCTTACCACGCTTGAGGCCATCAACACAAAGCCATGAATTGCGGCTGTTGCGGACGCACCAACCGGTCGCTATAAGCGCCTCAATCGCCGAACGGCGCTTCTAGACAAATCACTTCACAGGACGGACATAATGCCCATTCAACAAACCCTTTCGATTATCAAACCGGACGCGACCAAGAGAAACCTGACAGGCAAGATCAACACCAAGATCGAGGACGCCGGATTGCGCATCGTCGCGCAGAAGCGCGTGAAGTGGAAACAGACCGAGGCTCGGAAATTCTACGAAGTTCACAAGGACCGTCCCTTCTACAAGGACCTTGTGAAGTTCATGACGTCGGGGCCGATTGTGCTCCAGGTGCTTGAAGGCAACAACGCCGTATCGAAGTATCGCAAGATCATGGGCGCAACCAACCCGAAGGAAGCGGACAAGGGAACAATCCGGGCGGACTTTGCCCAGGACATCGAGCGTAATTCCGTGCACGGGTCGGACAGCGCCGACAACGCGGCCAAGGAAATCAAGCTGTGCTTTAAAAAGGCGGAGATCGTCGGCTAATATGGTCGTCTGTCCACGGAGGAGATGATCATGTTCCGGTTCCTACCCGCAGTCCTGGGGCTCGCAGCGATGCTTGCTTCGACCAGCGTGTCCGCTACGAGTGGTCCCGGTTGTTTCGTAGTCGTCAACGTGCCGAACTGGGATGTCCTGAACGTCCGGTCCGGGCCGTCGGCGCGAAACCCGATCGTCGATCATCTGCCTCCGGGCCGCCACGGCATCATAAGCCAGAGCGGTCCATGCGTTCCCTACAATATCGCCCTTGGGTCACGCTGGTGCCCGATCTCGCATTATAATGGTGATCGCGTTACCAGTGGTTGGATAAAGCGCCGCTTCGTTTCGCCGAGCCAGTGTCCCTAAACCTCAGAATGTACAATGATCACACCGTCCTATGCGGCCAAGATGGCCGAGTTCAACCGATGGATTAACCAGGGGCTTTTCGCCTGTTGCGATCAGCTCAGCGATGCCGACCGCAAGAAGGACTGCGGAGCGTTCTTCAAATCCATTCACGGCACGCTGAACCACATCCTGTGGGCAGACCAGATATGGTTGCACCGCCTCGCGGAAATGCCCGCACCTGTTGCGGCATCGATTGCGGAATCCGTCAATCAATATGACGCCTACGACGATCTGAAACGCGAACGCGTGGCGTTCGATCAGGTGATCTGCGACTGGGCGGCGAACCTCGATCAGGCCGCGCTGGAGGGTGACCTGATCTGGCACTCCACGTCCTCGGATCGCGAAATGACCCATCCGCGCTGGGTTCTGGTGACGCATCTGTTCAATCATGCAATTCACCATCGCGGACAGGTTCATTGCCTTCTGACCCAGTTCGGGGTTGAGACGCCGACGACCGACCTGCCGATGATGCCTTAGAGCGATTCTGGTTTTGGCGGATCAAAGCTTCGCTCGAAATTCTTGTTTTGTCGTCGTGTCTCCGGACGGAAAACCGGCATCCACTTTTCCTGGAAACGCTTCAGGGCGAAGTCTGCCGGAGACGCTTGCCTCTCAGATATCTCAGAATGGTGCCGCATTGCTGGTTGATCGCGGCGACACCGACCACAATCGCAATAAATCCGGTTGCGATCTGCCACGTTAGCGCTTCGTTGAGAAGCATCACTCCGATGAGGACGCTCACGGCAGCACGGGCATAGGCGACGCTTGATGTCCCTAGTGCCCCCAGTGTGTTGACGAGACGAAAATAGAGAATGAATGCCGCGGCAGTCGACAGAGACGCCAAAGCGAAAAGCGCCATAATGGATGCGCGTGACGGCATGAGCTCTGTCGGTTTTTCGAGGATAAAACTCGCGGGCAGCATAACCAGGACTGCGATCGTGAGTGTCGCGGCGGCGGTCACTTCCGGCGCAATGCCAGAGAAACGCCGGCCATAGATCATCGCCAGCGCGTAGCTGACCGTTGCCCCGGTGATCGCGAGCTGGCCGAACACATCGGAACCGAGGCCTTTCAACGCATCGAGTCCGACCAGGAAGACCACCCCGCCAAGACCGGCGAGGACGCCGAATGCCTTTTCAAGAGAGACAGCTTCCTGCCGCGTCCATACAAGTGTGATGAGGAAGACAAAGATGGGCGTGGTGGAGTTCAGGATGCCGGCGAGACCACTGTCGACGAACTGCTGGCCCCAGGTGATCATGGTGAAGGGAAGCATGTAACCGATGACCGACTGCAGGCAGAACGCGCTCCAGATGCGCGGCGAGGTCGGGACCTCACAGCGCCGATACAACACGACGGCCCACAGCAGGACCGATGCAATGAGCACGCGAACCCCGACAAGGGTGACGGGTGTGATCGTGGCAACCGCAATTTTGATCAGTCCATAGGATGCGCCCCACAGCAGCGAGAGCAGTGCGAGCAACAAGAGCTCGCGGGTCAGTGAGATGGGCTTTGTGTTTTCGGTGCGCAGCATGACGGAATGCATCCAGGGCTATGCGTGAGCGTGGACATCTCAAATGTCCCAGAAGGGGCGACCGATTTCCCGCGCAACCTGTTCGCGGGTCAGTCCGATGTCCTGCAGCATCCGGTCATCGAGCCGGGAGAGAGCGCGCCGCTGACGTGAGGTGCGCTGCCATGTTTCGATAAGCGCCGTAGCATCATGGAAGAGCTGCGCGATATGATCGATCATATCCGTGAGAATTGTCCGTCCGGCATCGGGCCGAATGCGCGGAACGAAAGAGTTTGGGGTTCTCTCCTGAAGTGACATTTCCGATCCTCCTGATTGCCTCGTGCTGCGCGTGAAAGCACATCTCGTTGGCGCGAGCATAGTTCGTTGATAATCGAAATGTGACAGACTTGTCGAGAGAATATATTTCGGTTATAACCGAACTATGATTGAAGGGCCCTACATCGCAGAAGCCGCCGCTTTGATGGGCGATCCCGCACGCGCCAACATGCTGTCCGCGATGATGGATGGGCGAGCGCGAACCGCGAGCGAGCTGGCCTATGTCGCCGGTGTATCGCCGCAGACGGCCAGCGGACATCTGTCAAAGCTCGCCGAAGGCCAGATGGTGGCCGTCGAAAAGCAGGGACGCCACCGCTACTACCGATTGGCTAACCAGGACGTGGCGCGCGCGCTTGAGGCATTGATGGTCGTTGCGACGACCGGCGTACCAAGGCACCGGCCGACCGGACCGCGCGACGAACAGATGCGGTTTGCGCGTACCTGTTACGATCATCTGGCAGGTCGCGTGGGCGTCGGGCTGACGAACGCGCTGATCGAAAAGGGACTCGTGCGTGTTAACGAGGACTCATTCAGCCTGACACGGAAGGGCGAGAAGGACCTGCAGGAGTTCGGGCTCGATATCGACGCCTTGAAGGTGAGCCGGCGGGCGTTCGCCAGCCGTTGCCTGGATTGGAGCGAACGTACTCCTCACATGGGTGGCGCACTGGGTGCGGCGTTGCTGGCGCAACTGGAATCGCGAAAATGGATATCGCGCAAGAAAGACAGCCGCACCGTGGAAGTGACCCGCGAGGGGCGGGCGGGTCTGTATGAGCAGTTCGGCGTATCGCTTGACGACTGAAGCTGACGCGCTCCGGGATGGCGGCATTTCGAGAGTAAGGTTCGATGAGTAACGGCGTCGAGGAAGGTTCGACGAGTAACGGCGTCGAGGGCGGCCTGTTATCTGATGCGGGCGCAGTCGTTCGGGGCGCGTTCGCCTCGGAAACGCGCGCCCATCCAGGCGACGGCCGCGCGCGAGGAATGGCGGGCGGCGTAGATGTGCTGCACACCCTCCATCTCCTTAAAGAGAACCGACGAGCCGTGTCGGCATAGCTTCCGGACGTAGGCGTAGGTGATCCTCGGGGACACTGTTGTGTCTGCCGTTCCCTGCGCAATGAAGATCGGAATGCGACGCGGCGTCGGACCCGGTGAGTTTCGCGACATGATGGAGCGCCATGGCTCGGCCTTCGTCGGGTTCACTTTCATGAAGCCGTCGCGCAGAACCTTATCCGCGCGGCGCTCCATGAGGAATTCGCTCAGGTCCTGGATGCAGTCGGTCGCTGTCTCCTCGAAGGCACGCATCGTGGATTCCTGCACGGTTTTCGACAGCGGCTGGTTGAAGATCCGCGACCATGACCAGAGGGCGAGGGAACTCAGATAGGCGCCGCTCGAGGTGTTCCTGTCGGCGTCAAACAGCGCGATCAGATCGGTGGCCGGCGCCGCTGCCGCGATGCCGACCAAGTCCAGTTCAGGCGCATAGGACGCGGCAATGTGCCCGGCCGCCAGAACCGCATGGCCGCCTTGTGAATGTCCCCACAGGGCGAATTTGTCACCTGCGCCGCTGTTGGGGACCTTGCGCGCCGCCCGTACCGAATCCAGCAGGGCGCGTCCTTCGCTCTCCGAAATCAGATATGGGTGCGTTCCGGGTGCGCCAAGACCGGGATAGTCGGTCGCGACCACCACATAGCCCTCGCGCGCCATTTCTGCCATGCCCTCAACAGTCAGGCGGAGGTTCTGCACCAATGTCGGGGCGCAGCGTGTCGCAACCCCGGTCGTCGGGTGCGCCCAGGCGATGATCCGCCGGCCTCCTTCCGGAGCGGGGCCATGGGGGAAGAAGATGGCGCCGGAAACGGCAATCGGTTCGCCTTTCAACCCACGTGAGCGATAGAGAATCCGGAAAGAATGCATGCCCGGCACATCCCATCCGACCGGTGGCGCCCAAATTCTGACGATCGTGCCGGGCGGGCCATTGAGTTCCTTTTCAGAAACATTGTAGCGAGTATCGACCGGGGGCGCGTTATAGGCGCGGGCGGGGTCCAGGTATGATTGAATGAGGAGCCCTGCGATCAATACGAACAGCGCGTGCAGTATTCGGGCCGGTGTGACATACATGGGGAAGTCTCTCACGCAATACCTCCAAGGACGGCGGGATAATAACCGGGAAACCGGTGCATTCAAGCTGCCAGAGGGTGCCCAATGCACGATATCCTGCTGGTGCACCTTGTTCTGAACGCGTTATGGCCCGGAAAGGATTGCCAAATGGGCAGATCGACGACAGCATATGACCGAACAGATCTTTGCTTAGGTTCAATCCTCTGGATTCCGGAAATGCGATCATGAACGATCAGAGCCCCATACGCATCGCAGCAAGCGCCTGTCCGCATGACTGCCCATCCACCTGCGCGCTTGAAGTCGAACTGCTGGACGACAAGCGGATCGGGCGTGTCCGGGGTGCGAAAGACAACAGCTACACCATGGGTGTGATCTGCGCGAAGGTCGCGCGCTATGCCGAACGCATCCATCATCCCGACCGGGTTGTGACCCCACTGCGGCGCAAGGGCGAAAAGGGATCGGGCGAATTCGAGCGCATCAGCTGGGACGATGCGCTGGATATCACGGCGGAGAAATTCCTTGAGGCTGAAGCGAGCCATGGGGCGGAAGCGGTCTGGCCTTACTATTTTGCCGGAACCATGGGTCTCCTCATGCGCGATGGGCTCAATCGCCTCCGTCACGCCAAACGCTATTCGCGCCAGCATTCGACCATCTGCACGACGCTGCCTCAGGCGGGCTTTTTTGCGGGAACGGGCGCTCTGATGGGACCCGATCCTAGAGAGATGGCCAAAGCCGATCTCGTTGTCCTGTGGGGCACCAATGCGGTCAGCACACAGGTCAACGTGATGACCCATGCGACACGCGCGCGCAAGGAGCGCGGCGCGAAGATCGCCGTCATTGACGTTTACGATAACCCGACCATGCAACAGGCGGATATCCGCATCATTTTGCGGCCTGGAAGCGACGGGGCGCTTGCCTGCGCGATCATGCATATTCTTTTCAGGGATGGATATGCGGACCGGGAATTCCTCAACGCATCAACAGATTATCCGCGCGAATTTGAAGAGCATCTCAAAGACAAGACGCCGGAATGGGCGAGCGCGATTACCGGCTTGCCGCCTGAGGAAATCGAGGCATTCGCGAAGCTCATCGGCGAAACGCCGCGCAGTTACTTCCGCCTGGGATACGGGTTTACCCGCTCGCGGAACGGGTCCATCAACATGCATGCGGTCAGTTGCATACCGACTGTGACGGGCGGTTGGGCCCATGAGGGCGGTGGTGCGTTTTACAACAACAAGGATATCTACCACTGGGACAAGACCATGATCGAAGGTCTGGATGCGGTCGATCCATCCGTGCGGGTGCTGGACCAGTGCCGTATCGGTCCGATCCTGACGGGCGATCGCCATGACGTTGGCGACGGGCCGCCGGTCACCGCGATGGTCATCCAGAACATGAACCCGGTTGCCGTCGCGCCGGACCAGCGCAAGGTAAAGCAAGGGTTTGCGCGTGAAGACCTGTTTGTGTGTGTGCACGAGCAGTTCATGACCGAGACGGCCGAAATGGCCGACGTCATCCTGCCGGCCACAATGTTCCTCGAGCATGACGACTTCTACCAGGGCGGCGGGCACCAGCATATTCTGCTCGGACCCAAGCTCGTCGAGGCACCCGGCGAATGCCGTTCGAACCATGACGTGGTGTGTGATCTTGCGACGCGTGTGGGTGCGAAACATCCCGGGTTTGACATGTCGGCCCGCGAACTGATCGATCACACGCTGCGTGTGTCCGGGTGGGGGACGCTTGAAGAACTCGAAGCAAACCGGTGGATCGACTGCCAACCCGATTTCGAGACAGCTCACTTTCGCAACGGGTTCAACTGGCCGGACGGCAAGTTCCGCTTCAAGCCTAAATGGATGGACGATCCGATCTCGACGGTCGGTTTCATGGGGCCTTCGGAGCAGCTTCCGGAGTTTCCCGATCACTGGGGCGTCACACGCAACGCCGACGATACGCACCCGTTCCGGCTGGTGACCGCGCCGGCGCGCAACTATCTCAACTCGACCTTCACTGAAACGCCCACGTCGGAAGCCAAGGAGGGTACGCCAAGGGCGATGATCCATCCTGACGATCTGGACGATCTGGGTGTTGACGATGGCGCGCCTGTCGCGATGGGCAATGAGCTCGGCGAGATCAGGCTTTCCGTGTGCGCCTTTTCCGGCGTGCGACGCGGCGTTGTCATCGTCGAGGCCATTCCGAAGAATCGCAAATTCGAAGGTGGGGAAGGGATCAACACCTTGACCGGGGCCGACGCGCCCGCACCGTTCGGCGGCGGCGCTTTTCACGACAACCACGTCTGGATCAAGCCTCTATAGAAGCAGGTAAAGGGGAACCCATGAGCAACGGCGTCACCTATTACAATCCACCGAAGGCCCGGGAACTGACCAGCCTCTATTCCCATGTCGCCCGCGTGAAGGCTGGCGAGCTCGCCTTTATTGCCGGTCAGATCGCGCCGCAGGGGGGCAATTTCGAAGCCCAGTTCAAGGCGACGATGAACCAGATCGGCGATATCCTTGAGGATCTCGGGACCGACTTCAACGCTGTCGCGAAATTCACGACCTATGTTGTGGGTGCCGAAAACGTCAACATGTTCCGGGACGTGCGTGACGCTGTCTTCCCGGACCTGTTCGAAGGTCCGCTCTATCCGCCGAATACGCTGCTCGTGGTCGAGCGCCTCGGTGACCCGGCATGGTTGATCGAGATCGAGGCGGTGGTGCGCCTGCCCGACTGATCTGAAACGTACCCTGCCAGATTTGTAGTTTTGGAAGGCGGACCATGGCGAAGCCCAAGGTGGTTGTTTGGCGGCCGATGTATGATCAGATCGGCCATGCGCTCTTCGAAGAAGGAGGTGTCGAACTGGTGGTGGTCGACTCGACCGACGCCCAGGCTGTTATGGCGGAGTTGCCTGATGCGAAGGCCATCTGGGTGCGAACGCCGGAACGCATCACTGCCGATATGATGGACGCCGCACCGGAGCTCATCGTTATCTCTACATCCGGATTCGGGACCGATAACGTCGATATTCCTGCCGCCACCGAGCGTGGCATCCTGGTGGTGAATAACCTCGGCTTCGGGCGGAAACCGGTTTCGGAGCACACCATCATGCTTTTGTTGGCGGTGATGAACCGTCTCACCTGGGGGGATCGTGCGACGCGCGATGGCTCGGGCTGGGATGCCCGCACCAATGTCAGCTTCCGGGAGCTGGAAGGATCGACGATCGGTATTGTCGGTCTTGGCTATATCGGATCGGAGCTGGCGAGAAAGCTGGTCTCCGGTTTTCGATGCCGGGTGCTCGGCTACGACCCTTACATCAATCCGCGCATCCCGCCGACAGCAGGCGTCCAGATGGTCGAGCATCTCGATGACCTGCTCCGCCAGGTGAGTGTGCTTTGCCTCTGTGCAGAACTCACCGAAGAGACGCAGGAGATGATCTCCCGGCGCGAGCTTGCGCTGTTGGCAAAGGACGCCGTCGTCGTGAACACGGCCCGGGGACGAATTCTCGATCTTGATGCCTTGGCGGACGCACTCGACGCCGGGCATATCTTCGGGGCGGGCATCGATACCACCTATCCGGAACCGCTGCCTGATACCCACCCGATCTTCGCTCAGGACAATGTGATCTTCACGCCGCATACCGCGGGGCTCACGTCGGAGACCGCAACGGAACAGACACGCTTTTCGGTGTCACAGATCCTGTCGGTGCTGAAGGGGGATCCGCCGACCTTTCCGGTCAATCCGGAGGCTTGGAAGAGTGGTCGCTCGCGCAAGCCGAGTTAGCGTGGCGACGATTGCCTAGCTCAGTTCCCTGATGCGGAACGGCAACCCACCCTTTGGGCAAAGGGTCACGGTCGACTGAATCTTCGCCGGTACATCGCCGACATACTCCGGCTGGAAGCGCCTGAGCAGCGTGACCAGCGCGAGCATGTTCTCGATCTGGGAAAGCGCGCCGCCGATGCAGGCGCGTTTGCCCGCGGCAAACGGAAGATAGGAATATTTGGTCCGCTTTTTCATGCGCTCCGGTGAGAACCGCTCGGGCCTGAAGACTTCCGGTTCATTCCAGTATTTCGGGCTGTGATGAGCCAGATAGGTGCACATGACGATCTTGTCGCCCTCGTGGATCTCGTGCCCCTCAATGACATCGTCGCCGGCGGCGACGCGGATCAGCGCCCAGATGGGCGGATAGAGGCGCATGGTTTCCTGTATGACCTGCCGCGTGTATGCGAGTTGCGCGACCTGATCCCAGGTCGGCTCACTATCGCCGCAAATCTCGTTTGCTTCGGCGCGGATTTTGTCTGCTGCTTCAGGGTTTTGTGAGAGTAGGTAGAGGCACCATGCGAGCGTGAGCGCGGTGGTTTCAGTGCCCGCCCACAGATATTGCTTCATTTCATCGACGACCTGCTGGTGATCGAACTCCGGAAACTCCGGATCGGCCTCCGCTTCGAGGATCATGTTCAGCAGTGTCTTTTCACGTTGTTCGAGTATGGGAGCACCCAAAACCTCGTCGGGGACCTCGCCCCAATGCTTCATCGCCTTGGCGGCCTTGGCGTCATCAACCTCTTCCAGCTCTCCGCTGACTTTCTTCTGGCGAATCTCCTTGTGGTTCATGACGTCGGTGTAGGTCTTCACCATGCCGAACACGAAATGCGGGTTGAACGGCATTTCGCGGTCGAACAGCGCCTTGCACACCATGTCGGCGGCCAAGGTCCAGGTCTGCTCGACCATTTCGACCGTTTCGCCGGATTTCGCATACTCCGCCCAGATGTCGGATTTGGTCCGGATCGCGTTCATCAGGAACGGAAAATATTCCTCGAACATCTTCGGGTGGAAGGCCGCCTGTTGAGGCTTGCGGATTTTCTGCCACAACGCGCCGTCGATGGTGATCATGCTTTTGCCGAAAACCGGCCGCATGCCGTCGAAATACTTGGTGTAGTTGTCTGCATTCTCGACCAGGACGCGCTTGAAATGCTCAACATCCGACAGCAGCACGACGCGCTGGTTCTTCAGGTTGACCGGGACGATGCCGCCATACTTCTCTGACAGCTTCATCAGGATCTGCATCGGATTGTCCTGGTTCATCAGCGGAGTCAGCTTGAACCAGATGCTCTGCTCTTCGCCCAGTCCGTGCGAATGGGAATATGCAACTGACATTGATTAGCCCCTGAATCGTTTCAGGTCTGCCGACCCTGTGCCCGCTCAATCATCGGGAAAACCAGCTTGGCGACACGCCGGTTACTATGCCTTTTCGGCGACCAGTTGTAGTAACACCAGAGCTTCGATAAATCCACAAAAGCAATGATGTTAGGGTTAGCGTGTTGCGCTGCACCATGGCGATGCGGCCTAATGCCGCCTCACTCGATCCAAGGTGAGATATAGGGCCCATGAACCTCCGGACAAGAGGTGAACATGACCCGTTCGTTTACCACCTTCGCTTCGCCGGATGCGACGAGCTTCAGCGCAAACGGGTAAAGCTTGTGTTCCGCCTCCAGGACGCGGGCTGCAAGCTCATCCGGCGTGTCTTCGGGCAGGACCGGAACGGCAGCTTGGGCAACGATGGGCCCTGAGTCCATTTCCGTTCGCACGAAGTGAACCGTGCAGCCGCTCAACCGCACGCCCGCCTCGATTGCGCGTTCATGCGTGCGCAATCCCTTGAATGCCGGCAGCAATGAGGGATGAATGTTGAGCTGCCGGTCGCGCCACGCCTCGACAAAACCTTCGGTCAGAAGCCGCATGAAGCCCGCATTGCAAATCAGATCGATTTGCGCATCGCGTAACGTGGCATCAAGGTCCTTTTCGAAATCTTCCCGCGATGCGTAGCCCTTATGGTCGATCGCCGTTGCGGGAATGCCTTTGCGGGCTGCGATTTCCAGTCCGGGTGCATCCGGAACGTTGGAGATAACGTGAGCAATTTCAGCTGGATAATCAGATGAGCTGCAAGCTTCGATGAGCGAGGCCATATTGCTGCCCCGGCCTGAGATCAGCACGCCCACGCGCTTCGCCTTGCTCATGACTGCGGATCCATCTCGCCGATGATGGAAATGGCGCCGGAACCATCGGATATCACTTCCCCGAGACGAACGACCGTTTCACCGGTCTCCTTAAGAACACCTTCGACTTCGTCCGTATGATCCCTCTCGGCAACCAGCACCATGCCGATACCGCAGTTGAAAGTGCGCAGCAGTTCTTCGTCCGCAATTCCGCCTTGCGCGCGCAGCCAAGTAAACACAGGTGGAAGGCCGAAGCTTGCAAGGTCGATTTGGGTCCCAAGTCCTTCGGGTAACACGCGTGGCAAATTCTCCGGCAAGCCGCCACCTGTGATGTGCGCCAATGCCTTGACCGCTCCCGTTTCGCGGATCGTGCGCAAAACTGGCGCTACGTAAATACGCGTCGGGGTGAGGAAAATTTCCCCCAGTGTTTGTGAGGGTGCGAAAGGTGCGGGGTCAGACCAGGAGAGGTTCTGCGATTCGACCAGCTTGCGCACGAGCGAAAAGCCGTTCGAATGGACACCCGATGAGGCGAGGCCGATCAGCACGTCGCCCGATTCGATATCGCCGCGCGGCAGGATGCCGTCTCTTTCAACCGCGCCGACGGCGAATCCGGCGAGATCGTAATCACCGGCCCCATACATGCCCGGCATCTCGGCGGTCTCTCCGCCGATCAGTGCGGCGCTAGCTTGACGGCACCCCTCCGCAACGCCCTCAATAACCTGTTCGGCGGTTCCCGGGTCGAGTTTGCCGCAAGCGAAGTAATCCAGAAAAAACAACGGCTCTGCGCCCTGAACGATGAGATCGTTCACACACATCGCGACCAGATCGATGCCGATCGTCTCGTGACGGCCCGTTTCAATCGCGATCCTGAGTTTTGTTCCCACGCCGTCGTTGGCCGCAACCAGCACAGGGTCGTTGAAGCCCGTAGCCTTGAGATCAAACAATCCGCCAAAGCCGCCGATAGCACTCATGACGCCAGGGCGATTCGTGGACGCAGCCAGGGGCGCGATGGCACGGACAAGTGCATTGCCGGCGTCGATGTCGACACCGGCTTGAGCGTATGTCAGTCCTTGATTCTTTTTCATCATGCCGCCAAAAGCCGTTGGAGATCTAAAGAAAAAAAGACATCGCACCTATGAACATCGCCGCCCTACATTCATGCGAAGCGGAAGCACGTCAAGCGGCATGGAAGGGATTGCGGACATTGTCAACAACCGCGCCGGCGCGCGGGATGGCAAAATTCGACATTTAATTGACCGATTGTGCCGTATATCTTGCCGTGATGAGACGGAAAAACCATTTCGCCAGACCCATTACGCCGCTTTTGCTGTCGTTTCTGCTCACCGTTTTCTCCGGCATGGCCGGGGCGCAGAGTACGGACGTTTACACCGTCGCCAAACTGTCGGTCGACGTCCGCGCCAAGGATGCTGTGTCGGCAAAGAAACAGGCGATTGCCGATGCCAAGATCAGGGCCCTCTACACCGTGATGCGGCGGCTCGCGCCGTTCAACAGCTCGCAGACCCTTCCGGTGCTCAAACTGAAGACGGTCGATGATGTTCTTGAAGGTTATACGGTCCGGTCCGAACGCAATTCGAAGACCCAGTATCTCGCAACGCTCGACTTTGCGTTCAATCCGGAAGGAGTGCGACGGCTGCTTGTCGAGAAGAATATCCCGATCAACGATCAGCAGGCGGAACCGGTTGCCGTTCTGCCTCTCTACGTGAACAAGGGCAAGATCGACCATACCGGCCGCGACCCGTGGCGCACCGCATGGAACAGCCTCGATCTGACCAATGCCATCGTTCCGGTGCGGCTTGTGCGCCCGTCGCCAGCCTTCACGTTCGACAAACTGACCGAACTGGTCGGTGGCAACGTCGAAGCCTACGTCGCGCTGCGCGACAAGTACAAGTCGGATAAGCTTGTTGTCGCCATCGCCGAGCAGAGCGCGGATGGAAAGGCGTTCACCACCCAACTGTTCGGCGTCGACAGGGTCGGGTCCATATCGCTTACGCGGAACGATCCGATCCACAAAGGCGGTGTGAAAGCGAGTGCAAGCGAAGCTGCGTCGATTGCACTCGGAGTGATCGAGGGCCGCTGGAAGTTTGTCCTTTCGCCGGCCGTGGGAGAGGGGGGTGCCGCGACACTCAACGCATTCGATGTCGTGGTCGAATTCGGGGGCATGCGGGAATGGCGCGATATTCGGGGACGCCTGAGGAAGGTCCCCGGTGTCCAGGCTCTGGACGTGGGCTCGCTTTCCGCGCGCACGGCGTCGGTCAAGTTCCAGTTTCTCGGAGGTCCGGACCGCCTTTCACAAGCACTGGCTCCCCATGGTCTTGCGCTGACGGGCGGTGAAGGGTCATGGGTTCTTCGCAGCAACTGAAATCACAAGATTTGTGTTTGGAATTGCTAGTGATGGCAAGACTTGCACGTTAGATTATATTCGCGTGGCAGGATGCGCGTGAAGGGAAACGGCGGGGACCGTTTTGAACATACCCAATATCATAACCGTATTCCGGATTTTCCTCGTGCCGCTCGTGGTGTGGCTGATGCTCGACGGCCGCATGCAGACGGCGTTCCTGCTGTTCGTGGTTGCCGGATTGTCCGACGGCCTCGATGGGTTCCTCGCCAAGCGGTACGGTTGGCAGACGGAACTCGGCGCATATCTCGATCCGCTTGCCGACAAGGCGTTGCTCGTCAGCATCTATGTCGTCCTCGGCCTGTTTTCGCATTTACCGGTCTGGCTCGTGCTTGCGGTTGTCAGTCGCGACTTCCTCATTGTCGGCGCGATCCTGCTTTCCTGGATGTTGGCACGCCCTGTGCCCATGCGGCCGCTCTTTGTCTCGAAGGCCAATACCGCAGGCCAGATCATGCTTGCCGCCGTTGTCCTCGGCAATCTCGGGTTTTCGCTGGGATTGAATATGACCGTTTCGGTGTTGATCTGGGTTACGGGCGGCCTGACCATTCTGTCCGCGGCGGCCTATCTGGTGACCTGGCTGAGTTACATGGCAACGTATGAAGAGCCGCCCAAGGAGGTGTCCCGGCGGCCCCGTTCCAATCGGCGTTCGCAGCGCTCGCCACGTCGCGGCAAGCAGCCCGTCGCCGGCTCATGAGCATCAGCAGGCAGACTCTGTTCTGGGCGTCGGCACTGGTTGTGCTGCTCCTGATCGTTGCCGTTTTGCACGAAATCCTGTTGCCGTTCATCCTTGGTGCCGCAATCGCTTATCTGCTCGATCCGCTGGCCGATTGGCTGGAAGGGCTTGGGTTGTCACGGCTTTTGGCAACAGTCCTGATCATGCTGCTTTTCAGTCTGGTCGTGATCATCGGGCTGATCGTGGTGCTCCCGCTGCTCGTCGAACAGCTTGTCGATCTGGCGACCCGGATGCCCGAATATCTGCAGTCGCTGCGTGATCTCGCGATCAACACGCTCAAGGGGTGGTTCGGCGATAAATGGCTTACGGCCAAGTTGCAGCTGGACGGGACGATCAAGGAGCTTGCGCAGAAGGCCACGGGTTGGGCGGGCGGACTGCTGACATCCGTGCTGAGCGGCGGGCTTGCCGTCGTGAATTTCATCGCTCTGCTCGTGATTACGCCCGTCGTTGCATTCTACCTGCTTCTCGACTGGGACAGGATGATGCAGCACATCTCCGACTGGTTGCCCCGCGATCATGCAGACGCGATCCGTCAGATTGGCCGGGATATCGATGAAGTGATTTCAGGGTTCGTGCGCGGCCAGTTCACCGTCCTGATGATCCTTGGTCTCTTCTATGTGATCGGTCTGACGCTCATCGGTCTGAATTTCGGCCTGTTGATCGGGCTGGGAGCAGGTCTGGTCAGCTTCATCCCATTTGTCGGCCCCGTGGTCGGTTTCGTCGTTGGCGGAACGGTTGCCGTCGTGCAGTTCTGGCCCGATTGGCACTGGGTTGCGGCGGTGATTGGCGTTTTCCTCGTCGGCCAGGCGATTGAGGGCAACATTCTCTCTCCCATGATCGTCGGCGACCGGGTGCGGCTGCATCCGGTCTGGCTCATGTTCGCGCTTTTCGTGTTCGGATATCTGTTTGGATTTGTGGGAATGTTGCTCGCGGTTCCGGTTGCGGCTGCGATCGGCGTGCTTGTGCGTTTTGGGTTGCAGCTTTATCTGAAGAGCTCTCTCTACCAGGGCGAAGCGAAGCCCAAGCGCAAAAAAAAGCCTAGACCGGTCCAGTGAAACGCAAGCTTAGTCGGCCGGAATGATGAGCGAACAGCTGGTTCTCAACCTCCCGCACCGGACCGCAATGGGAGCCGACGACTTTCTCGTCAGTTCATGCAATGAGGCTGCGGTCGAGCTGGTCGACTCCTGGCCCCGCTGGAGCCATCGCGTTCAGTTGATCGAAGGCCCGGGCGGGTGCGGAAAAACCCATCTGGCCAACGTCTGGCGGCACAAGGCCTCCGCGGAGATTCTTGTGGCGGATACTCTTGATGGGCCAGACATCGCGAAGCGGGATTTTGGCACCGGCGTCATTGTTGAAGACCTGGACCGAACGCCGTTTGACGAGCAGGCGCTGTTTCACCTGCTCAATCTTTCCAGGGAGCACGAGTTCAGTGTGCTCCTGACTGCACGGGTTCCGCCGGGACGATGGAACCTCCAGCTGCCCGATCTGATTTCGCGGCTGCGGGCCGCACCCGTCGCGACGATCGGGGCGCCGGATGACATGCTGCTGGGGGCGGTGCTGCTTAAGCATTTTGCCGACCGGCAATTGAATATTCCGCCAACTGTGCTCAAATTTCTGCTCAGGCGTATGGTACGGTCAATGGACGCAGCCCGCGAACTGGTCATGGCGCTGGATCATGCGGCGCTTTCCACAGGGAAAAAGATCACACGCCAGTTTGCACGCGACGTGCTGGAGCAGGTTCAGGGCGTCGAACACACCTAGCTGGACCGGTCGTCTTGTTGCTGAGATGAAGCTTGAATAACGTAGTCGCATGAGTGTTACGCACGTCAAATTCGGTTCCGATAAGTCGTCAGCCGATCTGGCAAACAGCCCGGAACGGTTCTTCAACCGGGAACTGTCGTGGCTGCAATTCAACAGTCGGGTTCTGGCGGAATCGGGCAACAAAAATCACCCCTTGCTCGAACGGGTCAGATTTCTCTCGATCTCCGCCTCTAACCTCGATGAGTTTTACATGGTGCGCGTGGCGGGTCTCGACGGGCAGGTCATGGCAGGCGTCGATACTCCGAGCCAGGACGGTCTCACGCCGTCCGAGCAACTGGACCGGATCGGCGAATATGTCGACGATCTCTCCGCCGAGCAGCAGGAACTCTGGGTCACACTCAGGAAGGAGTTGGCGGAACATAAGATCCATGTGGTCGAGACGGACGAACTGACCGATGAGGAGCGGGAGTGGCTGGACGACCGGTTCCTCAACCACATCTTTCCCGTTCTGACGCCCATCGCGGTCGACCCGGCGCATCCATTCCCGTTTATCCCGAACAAGGGTTTCACGCTCGGACTGGAACTCTACAGGGAAGACCACGAAGACATCATGCACGCGTTGATGCCGATCCCGGCGCAGCTCAACAGGTTCATTCGGCTCCCCGAAGCGAAAAAGAAGAACAGCAGCGGTCCTTCGGATATCCGGTTTATCAGATTGGAGTCGGTTGTCGGGCTGTTCGTGACCCACCTGTTCCCGAAATGCAGGGTTCGCGCACAAGGCGCGTTCAGATTGCTCAGGGACAGCGATATCGAAATCCAGGAAGAAGCGGAGGACCTTGCCAGGCTGTTCGAGTCGGCCCTGAAGCGCCGCCGCCGCGGGTCGGTCATTCGCCTTGAGATCGAGTCATCGATGCCGTCTCATCTGAAAAGCTTCGTGATCAAGGAGCTCGAGGTGACGGACCGCGAGGTCTTTGTTCAGAAGGGCCTGATCGGGATCCTCGATATCGAACAGCTCATTGTCTCCGATCGGCCGGAACTCAAGTTCGAACCGTTCAACATCCGGTTTCCCGAGCGCATCCGCGAACACAATGGCGACTGCTTCGCGGCGATCCGGCAGAAGGACATCATCGTTCACCACCCTTACGAATCCTTCGATGTCGTGCTGCAGTTTCTCAGGCAGGCCGCAGCCGATCCGGACGTGCTGGCCATTCGCTGGACCCTTTACCGCACAAGCACGGAGTCACCGATCATTCAGGCGCTGAAGGAAGCGGTGGAGGCGGGCAAGTCCGTGACCGCGGTCGTCGAGCTGAAAGCGCGGTTCGACGAAGAGGCCAACATCAAGTGGGCACGCGATCTTGAAAGTGTGGGTGTCCACGTGGTTTTCGGATTCCTCGAATACAAGACCCACGCAAAGCTCAGCCAGATCGTCAGGCGGGAAGGGGGCAAGCTCGCAACATACTGCCACATCGGGACCGGCAATTATCATCCCGTGACAGCGAAGATCTATACCGACCTGTCTTACTTCACCGCCGACGCAACGATCGGACGTGACGTGACGCGGCTTTTCAACTTCGTCACCGGATATGCGGAGCCCGCAGAACTGCAGGTCACCGCAGCTTCACCGCACGGATTGAAAGCGCGAATCCTGGATCATATTCACGAGGAAATGTATCACGCCAAGGCCGGACGGCCGGCGGCCATATGGATGAAGATGAACTCGCTTGTCGATCCGGAAGTCATCGATGCGCTGTACGAGGCCAGTCAGACCGGTGTCCAGATCGACCTTGTTGTGCGGGGTATCTGCTGCCTGCGGCCGGGACTCCCCGGCTTCTCCGACAATATCCGGGTGAAAAGCATCATCGGCCGTTTTCTGGAGCATTCGAGAATCTACTGTTTTGGTGCAGGGAACGGACTGCCGCATCCTGATGCCATCGTGTACATCAGTTCCGCCGATATGATGCCGCGCAATCTCGACCGCCGCGTCGAGGCCATGACGCCGATCCGGAACCGGACCGTTCACGAACAGGTGCTGGACCAGATTATGGTTGCCAATCTCAAAGACAATGAGCTGAGCTGGATCAATCTTTCGGACGGCAGCTGGGAGCGCATCAAGCCGCAGAGAGGCGAGGAGATGTTTAACGCCCAGAAATATTTCATGACCAATCCGAGTCTTTCGGGGAGAGGCGAATCGCTTAAGGATAGCGTTCCTCCGCGGTTTGCCAGGTAGCGAAACAAGAGCCATCATCACGTGAAGCGACCAGAGGACCAGGGCCGGCGGAAGCAAAGGCCGGTTGCGGTAATAGATATCGGCTCCAATTCCGTGCGCCTGGTGATCTTCGAGCAGGCCAAGCGCAACCCCGTCCCGTTGTTCAACGAAAAGGTTCTCTGCGGGCTCGGGCGCTCGCTTGCGACGACCGGCGCATTGGACAAGAAAGCCATCGAACGCGCCTTGCGGGCCCTGAGGCGTTTCCGCGCAATATGCGACCAGCTGGGCGTTGCCGGCATCGAGGTGATCGCCACGGCAGCGGCGCGCGAGGCGGAAAATGGGCCGGATTTCGTCGCGCGTGCAGAACGTGCGCTGGGCTGCGATATCTCGGTCATTACGGGCAAGCGCGAGGCGCATCTCGCCGCCGCGGGCGTTGTTTCCGGATTTCCGGGCGCTGACGGGATCGCGGCCGACCTGGGAGGGGGCAGCCTTGAGATCATCGGCATCCACAAGAAAAAAGGACCGATCGACGGCGTGACGTTGCCTCTCGGCGGGTTGCGGCTGATCGATCTGTCCGGCGGCAATCTCAAGAAAGCACGGGAAATCGTTGACAGCGAACTTGCCAAGGTCGACTGGCTGAAAAAGGGAAAAGGGCGGCCTTTCTATGCGGTCGGCGGAACCTGGCGGGCCTTCGCCAGGCTGCACATGGCCTATACGCAATATCCGCTGAGCGTCATGCACGCCTACACGATAGGGCTTAACGACGCTCTGAAGTTTGCACGTGTCGTCGACCATCTTTCATCGGAATCGCTTGAGCGGCTGGCGGTGATCCCCAAGGCGCGGCGTGAAACGCTTCCCTATGGTGCGCTTGTCCTTGAACGTCTTTTGAAAAAAATGCGCCCATCCGAGTTTGTCGTGTCCGCTTTCGGCGTGCGCGAGGGACTGCTCTACACGACCCTTGGCGAAGATGAGCAAAAACGCGATCCTCTACTGGACGCGTGTTACGAGCTTGCCGTGCTGCGGTCGAGGTCCGCCGAGCATGCCCTGGAGCTGTGCCAATGGACGGATGCTCTTTTTGAGGCCTCCGGGCCCAGCGAGACCGCGGCGGAGAAGCGATTGCGTCATGCCGCCTGCCTGCTGTCCGATATCGGCTGGCGGACTCATCCGGATTACCGCAGCACGCAGAGCCAGAGCCAGATTGCGCAGGAGAGTTTTGCCGGCATCGATCATCCCGGCCGGGCGTTTCTCGCGCTCTCGGTCTTCTACCGAAACCAGGGACTCATTCCGCGCGGAGAAACGCCGAGCATTCACCAGCTCGTCGACAGGGATACCCTGCGCCGCGCGCGGATCGTTGGCGCGGCAATCAGAACGGCGCATATGATTTCAGCGTCCGCGCCCCATGTCATCGACAAGACGCGGATTTACTACGACGACGACAGGCTTGTGTTGCAGATGCCTGCGGAGTTGACGGATCTGGACGGAGAGCGGCTGGATCTCAGATTCGGCGTCCTTGCGGGCGAACTGGAAAAAAAGCCGGAAGTTCGTATCGGCACCCGAGAGAAAGAGCCCGCAACCGTCTGACGGATGGCTGGCTTACGCCTATTTCTTTGACCGGGCGTCGGCACTGACGGTTTCGCGCCGTGACCGCCCTTGCGCCTGTCCCGAAACCGAAACACCATTCTCGTTTGGCACGAAGGGAACAACGCGTCCGCCTTCAAGCGCAAGGCCGAGCTTGCCTTCGCGCAGCGCGAGCGCGTCGGCGCCGAACAGCTCGCGGCGCCAGCCCTTCAGCGAGGGAAGGTCGGTCTCGTTTCCGCGGGCGATCTTTTCCAGTTCGTCGGACGTGGCGATCAGTTTCGGCGCGACTCCGTGGCGGGCAGCCGCCGATTTCAGCAGCACCCGCAACAGGTCGAGAACCGCCAGCGCGTCCGCGTTGAGCGGCTCATTTCGTTTTATTGCCGGTAACGTTGCGGGATCGCGCTCCAGCCCGCGCTTGACGGCTTCAATGACGCCCTTGCCCTTGTTTGAACGGGAAAAGCCCTGATGGACCGAGCGTAGTTGATCAAGTTCCTGCTGGGTGGTGGGTGCCTGCGCAGCGATGTCATAGATCGCCTCATCCTTGAGGACGCGGCGGCGCGGCACATTCTGCCTTTGCGCTTCTCGTTCGCGCCATTCGGCCAAATTCATCATCACGCCGAGCGCTTTCTTTGAGCGCACCCGCATCTTCAGGCGTTTCCATGCATTCTCAGGGTGGCTTTCGTAGGTGGCCGGGTCGGTCAATACGGACATTTCTTCTCCCAACCACTGCACGCGCCCGTTGATCTTCAATTGATCACGCAACTTCGGGTAGAGGTCACGCAGGTGAGTGACGTCTCCGATCGCATATTTCAGCTGTTTTTCGCTCAACGGACGGCGACTCCAGTCCGTGAAGCGGGATGATTTGTCGAGCTCGCGATTGAGCAGTTTTTTGACGAGAAGACCGTAGCTCGCAGACTCGCCGAAACCACACACCATAGCGGCGATCTGGGTGTCGAAAACGGGGGTGGGGATGATACCTGCCCGATGATGGACAATCTCGATATCCTGCCGCGCAGCATGGAAAACCTTGGTGATGTTCTCGTCAGCCATAAGCGCAAAAAAAGGCGCTAAATCAATTTCTTCCGCGAGTGTATCAATAATGATCTCATCTTCGCCCGCGGCCATCTGGACAAGACAGAGGTCCGGCCAGAAGGTGGTCTCTCGCATGAATTCCGTATCAACGGCCACAAAGTCCGATGTGGCGATGGCGGAGCAGGCGTTGCTGAGTTCTTGGGTGGTTGTAATGAGGCGCATGAACAACCCCGTATAGCGCAGCTGGACTGAAATGTCGCGCCACGATGCGGGATTTTTAGCCTTTTTTCAGACGAATCGCTCCAAATTCAGGTTTGTCGGGGGCAAGTTTTGACTTCAGATTTATCGAACATTTACACAATAGGCCGAAAATAACGGCTATCAAGGACGGTGGAAATGCAAGACCACTTTGCAAAAATCGCAGATCCCGAGCACGACGAACGTCGCCGCGAACGCCGCAGAACGGTGTTTTTGCAGGCCGATGTGTGCCGTTTGGACGGTTCGCCGATCGTGCATTGCGCGATTCAGGACACGAGCCGGTCCGGCTGCAAGATCATTTGCGATGAGGTCGATCTGGTTCCCGACGAGATCCTTCTGTCAATTCGCGGTCTGAACGAGACTTTCGTCGGCCGCGTTATGTGGCGCGCGGAAGGATCGGCCGGTATTCAGTTTCTGAACGGCGTGTCCGAGTAACAGCCCTCAAGCCCGGCCGACAATCCTCTCTTGTCTTCAACGCAGGACAAGCACCGAACACTTCGCATGACGGACGACCCGTCCCGCCGTCGAGCCGAGCAGATAGTCCTGCAGGCCGGGGCGATGCGATGCGATGATGATCAGGTCGGCACCGATTTCTTCTGCCGCATCGAGTATCGCTGTCGCGGGATTGCCGCTGCGCACTTCCGTGGCGATCTTCCGGCCTGATACATTCGCCATGTCGTCGAGCTGGTTTTGCGCATTGTCCCGTGTGGTCTCCAGGATGCCCTGCGGCAGCTCGTATGCCACATATGCCGGGATGTCTTCCACCACGTTGATAAGCGTCAAGTGCGCGGACTTGCCGCCGACCTCGCCGGCGGTGTCGATCATGAGTTTGCCTTTCTCCGCAGCGGAAAGGTCCACGGCTATGAGAATTTTCTTGAACATCGGCTTTCCTTTTCACATTGGCAGGGGTCTGCAAGGTTTCGCATGACATCATAGCGGCGGTTCGGACAGGTGATTTGATTGTGATCAAACGGAGTGCGTTCATCGTGCTGTCCCGTTGCGGATGTTTCACCGGGTGAAACCTTGACAAACCGGCCCCTCCATGCGCTTTTCGCGCGCGGTCGGCAGGATGTATTTCGGGTGCCTGTTCGCGCTGAGAATTCACGCCACAGCATTGCAGCGCTCCGGCCAGAGAACGCCGCGATACAGACAATCGGGACAAGCCATGCACGCATACCGGACACACACCTGTCGTGAATTGAGGAAAAACGATGTGGGCACGCAAGTGCGTCTGTCGGGGTGGGTCCACCGGGTGCGGGACCATGGCGGATTGCTGTTTATCGATCTGCGCGATCACTACGGCCTGACCCAGTGTGTCATCGAGCCGGAGAATGCGGAGTTCTCCAAGGCCGAGCAATTGCATGCGGAATGGGTCATTCGCGTCGACGGGCGAGTGGATGCGCGGTCCGACGAGACGGTCAATCCCAAACTCCCGACGGGTGAGGTGGAGGTTCGTATCACCTCGCTGGAGGTTTTGTCCGCCGCCGAGGAGTTGCCGCTGCCGGTGTTCGGTGAGCCGCACTATCCGGAAGATATCCGCCTCAAATACCGTTTTCTCGATTTGCGCCGCGAGGGCCTCCATGCGCGCATCACGAGGCGCGGTGAAATCATTTCCTCGATCCGTCGGCGCATGATTGAGGCCGGGTTTTTCGAGTTTCAGACGCCCATCCTGACCGCGTCGTCGCCAGAGGGTGCGCGTGATTTCCTCGTGCCGTCGCGTCTGCATCCCGGCAAGTTCTATGCGCTGCCCCAGGCGCCGCAGCAATTCAAGCAGCTGGTGATGATCGCCGGCTTCGACCGTTATTTCCAGATCGCGCCATGCTTTCGCGACGAGGACGCCCGCGCCGACCGTTCGCCCGGCGAATTCTATCAGCTCGATGTGGAAATGAGTTTCGTTACCCAGGAGGACGTCTTCAACGCCGTCGAACCCGTGCTCAGGGGCCTGTTTGAGGAATTTGCCGATGGCATGCCCGTAACGCCGGAGTTCCCGCGTATTCCCTACAAGGAGGCGATGCGCAAATACGGATCGGACAAGCCCGATCTCCGCAATCCTATCGAACTGAGTAATGTTTCCGAACATTTCCGCGGCTCGGGATTCAAGATCTTCGCCGGACTTCTCGACAAGCATAAAGACGGCCGTGAGTGGTTCGAGAATGCGGAAGTGTGGGCGATTCCGGCCAAGGGTGGTGGCAGCCGCGCCTTCTGCGACCGGATGAATTCATGGGCACAAGGAGAAGGGCAGCCGGGGCTCGGCTACATCTTTTTCCGGGAAGGCGAGGGCGCCGGTCCCATCGCCAAGAATATCGGCGAGGAGCGCACCGCGGCACTTCAGAGCGAGCTTAGCCTTGAAGATGGCGATGCGGTGTTTTTCGTGGCCGGTATTCCGAAGGATTTTGCCGACTTTGCCGGGCACGCGCGCACGCGTGTGGGTGAAGAACTGGACCTTGTCGCCAAGGATCGTTTCGAATTCTGCTGGATCGTCGACTACCCAATGTATGAGTGGCACGACGAAGCAAAGAAGATCGAGTTCTCCCACAACCCGTTCTCGATGCCGCAGGGTGGTCTTGAAGCCTTGGAAAGTCAGGATCCGTTGGAGGTTTTGGCTTACCAGTACGACATCGTCTGCAACGGCGTGGAACTTTCGAGCGGCGCTATCCGGAACCACAAGCCGGAAATTATGAAGAAGGCGTTTGCCATTGCCGGATACGATGAGGATGTGCTGGAAGCGGAGTTCGGCGGCATGCTGCGCGCGCTGCAATTTGGTGCGCCGCCCCACGGCGGCATCGCGCCCGGCATCGACCGTATCGTCATGCTGCTGTGCGGCACCGATAACATTCGAGAAGTCACGATGTTCCCCATGAACCAGCAGGCGGAAGACCTGCTCATGGGCGCGCCGAGTGAGGTCTCAGCCGAACAGCTCAAGGAACTCAACATCCGGCTCAGTTTGCCGAAGGCCTGACGACAGATGTCATGGATTCGCGCGTGCGAATTCCCTAAGCTTCCCAGCAACGCGGGCAACACGCGCGTCAGGAGGGGGAAAGCCGCATGCCAAGCCAGATGTCCAATCTGTCGGATGAGTTGAAATCCGGCGCGCTTGTTTACCATTCACAGCCCCGACCGGGAAAATTAGAGATCGTCGCGACCAAGCCGCTCGTGAACCAGCGCGATCTGGCGCTTGCCTATTCGCCAGGCGTTGCGACCGCATGCGAGGCCATCGCGGAAGATCCTTCCGAGGCCGCCAACCTCACCACGCGGTCCAACCTGGTAGCGGTCGTCACCAACGGCACGGCGGTGCTCGGTCTCGGTGCGATCGGACCGTTGGCTTCAAAACCGGTGATGGAAGGCAAGGCAGTGTTGTTCAAGAAGTTCGCCGGGATTGACGTCTTCGACATCGAGGTGGACTCGCTGGAGGTGGATCGCTTCTGCGACGTGGTGTCGGCGTTGGAGCCGACGTTCGGCGGTATCAATCTGGAGGATATCAAGGCGCCGGAATGTTTCGAGATCGAGGATAAACTGCGCGAGCGCATGAAAATCCCCGTGTTCCATGACGATCAGCATGGCACGGCGATCATCGTTTGCGCGGCCATCCGCAACGGTCTGAAGCTCGCAAAGAAAGATTTGTCCAAGGCAAAGATCGTGACGTCCGGAGCCGGAGCGGCGGCGCTCGCCTGTCTCAACCTGCTCATCTCGCTCGGGGCCAAGCGGGAAAATATCTGGGTCACGGATATTGACGGTGTCGTCTATGAGGGCCGCAAGAAGAGCATGGACAAATGGAAGTCCGCGTTCGCCCAGAAAACGGACAAGCGTTCGCTCGGCGAGATCATCGACAAGGCGGATGTCTTCCTGGGGCTGTCCGCGGGCGGCGTGCTGAAGCCGGATATGGTCAAGCGGATGTCGAAGAAGCCGCTTATTCTGGCGCTGGCAAACCCCAACCCCGAAATCGAGCCGGAAGCGGCGCGCGAGGCCGCGCCGAATGCCATGATTTGCACCGGGCGGTCCGATTATCCCAACCAAGTGAACAACGTCCTCTGCTTTCCTTATATTTTCCGCGGAGCGCTCGACGCCGGGGCAACCGCGATCAATGACGAAATGAAGATTGCCGCGGTCGAGGCAATCGCGGCTCTGACCCACGAAGCGTCCTCCGATGTCGCGGCGGCGGCCTATGAGCAGGCCGTCCACGTCTTCGGGCCTGACTATCTCATCCCGTCACCGTTCGATCCCCGGTTGATCCTGCGGATTGCACCCGCTGTCGCGCGTGCGGCGATGGATACGGGTGTCGCCACGCGGCCGATCGAGGATTTCGACGCCTATGAAGAACGCCTGAACCGCTTCATATTCCGTTCTGGCTCGATCATGAAGCCGGTCTTCGAGACTGCGAAATCGGATCCCAAACGTGTCATCTATGCCGAAGGCGAGGATGAGCGCATCTTGCGCGCGGCTCAGGTCGTGCTGGAAGATGGCATCGCCCAGCCGATCGTTATCGGCCGTCCCGAGGTCGTCGAAGCGCAACTGAAACGCCATGGGCTCAATATCCGGCCCGACAAGGATTTCGAGCTGGTCAACCCGGAAAGCGATCCGCGATACCGGGATTATGTGGACACCTATTACAATCTGACGTGCCGCAAAGGCATTACGCCTGAAATCGCCCGAACGATCGTGCGAACGCGCACCAGTGTGATCGCCGCGCTGGCAGTGCGGCGCGACGAGGCCGACGCCATGATCTGCGGACTCTACGGACGCTATCTGCGGCATCTGCAGCATATCGACGAGGTGATCGGGTTGGCGCCCGGCGTGCGCGATTTCTCGGCTCTGAGTCTGGTCATCCTGTCGAAAGGCGCATACTTCCTGGCCGACACATATGTCTCCGTGGACCCCAAGGCTGAAGAAATCGCGGAGATGGCGTTGCTGACAGCGGAACATGTCCGGCGTTTCGGCATCACGCCGAGAATTGCGCTTCTGTCGCATTCGAGCTTCGGCAGTTCTAACTCCAAGAGCGCGAAGAAAATGCGCGCGGCGCTCGATCTTCTGCACGAGCGCGACCCGGACCTTGAGGCTGAGGGCGAAATGCACGGGGATGCCGCGCTCGACGAAACATATCGTATGCGCCTCTTCCCGAATTCCAAGCTGACGGGGGAGGCGAACGTCCTGATCATGCCGGATCTGGACGCCGCCAACATTTCCTATCAGCTCATCAAGGGCATGGCGGACGCTCTTCCGGTCGGGCCGATCCTGCTCGGCGCGGCGCGGCCCGCGCACATACTCACGCCGTCTGTGACGGCGCGGGGCGTCGTCAACATGACCGCGCTTTCGGTAGTCGACGCGCAAAATTGCGCCAGATAGCCGGGCGGGACCGCCAAAACAACGACCGGCCTTGGCAGGCGCGTTCAGCGGCGCTATGCCTTTGAAAGCCATGACTCACTTGCGGACGTGGTGGAACTGGTAGACACACGGGACTTAAAATCCCGAGGGAGGTGACTCCCGTGCGGGTTCGAGTCCCGCCGTCCGCACCACCTTGGCTTCCAAGCAACCGACGCCGCTGTTCATGTCTGCTTTGTAAAAGGGAGCCGACCAAGCGCCAATTGCAACCGACACTGTGCGTAATACATTCCGTCTCTGCATCGCACAAATACGCAGCGATTAATCGAAACCAGTGCCCCGCACCGGCAAGTTCTAAAATCCATTGCTACGTTCATGCTTGGAGATTGCGACCGTAATAGAATACAATTAAAAGTTGATAAGAAACCGGCATCAGATCAGGTAATTAGATATGTTCATTAAGATAACCACCTTAAATGGTGGAAATCAGCTTATCCGAACCAGCAAGATTGTTCGATTTCGACCGACTTTCGGCTCCTTTGAGCCGCCAAATGCGTCGGTGATAGATTATAAAAAACGTATTTACTCCGCCGATACTCCCGCAACCATTGCAAATAAGATTGGTACTGATCTCCCTCTCGCGGAGTTAACGACGCCCAACAATCTTGTTCTGTTTATTGACGCAGGAAAGGTTGACGATATCGCCGATCCGATACCGGGGCACCATCACCCCAAAGCGCGTTCCGTTATCGGGCTGTCAGGCGTCCGAGCACAAGTGAGAGAGACGCCAAATCAAGCAAAACGCAAAATAGAGGAAGCCTTGGACGGCTCTGACGCGCCGTCAGCATGACGGTGCAGGCGGCCAATACCCGCAGTGGGTCAGAGCCTGCCGTCTCAGATATGAGGTGAGAAGGCGAGCTTTGTAGTTGATAGTGCACATCCCAATCTCGACAGAGGTGCAATCTATGCAGTGCTGTTGCACTGCATAGACTTAATCTCTTGCGTGACGCGACCTTAAAGCCGGATCAGCCTGTTTTGGCGTTCTCCCAGTCTTCCGCTGAACCCGAATAGGCCTCCTCGTCGAAGGAGCGTTCGTTGTCCCAGACATTTTTCGGCATTGGAAGCCCGTTGAAATGCGAGTCATCCAGCGGACCGTCGGGCTCGATCGCGAGCTTGTCGCGGAGCATCAGGATAATCTGGCGGATATGCTGACCGGTATGCCAGCCGGTCCGTTCCAGAACCTCATGCAGGCTGACGTCGCCGTAATAGACCTTGCCCGGCTGTTCGAAGTCCGTGGAGGCACCATCCCGATCCCACCAGGCGGCGAGGCGTTCCCGGGTGGTGCGGCCATACTCGGCCAGATCGTCCCGTGTCTTCATGTCGTCCGGCAAAATCGACTTCAGCGACTCGTATGTAATCGGCGTTTCATCCTCGACCCGGTCCAGAAAAACCTTGGCAATGTCGAACACGTGATAGACGAGCTGTCGATATGAGCGCGGTCGTCCGGGCAATAACTCATCAAGCCTGTCGTCGGGAATTTGCGCGAGATAGCGCTGGGCCGCGTCCAGGGTCACGAGGACCTTGTCCTTGATGACTTCGGGGGGAAGGATCTCGTGCCCGCCATATTCAAAGCCCGCGACCTTTGCGACGTCGCGAAAGACGGCGCCATTGGCCCAGACAGGACCCCGCGCGACAATGGGAACCATGCGAATGCCCAAAGCCTGCAGATCCTGAAGGCCCTCATCATCCTCCAGAACATTCACGGATTGAAATTCAACGCCGTGATCGATCAGAAATTCTTTCGTCTTCAGACAACTGGAGCAGCCGGGTTGCCAGTAAACCTTCAGTGGCAAGGCCAGATTTTCCCGTGTCCCGGCACCTTCGAGTTGGCTCATTTTTCCCTCCTGATCTCCGTGTTCTTTGATCCGCAACCAAAATGCGGGTTGTTCCGGACACGCATGACGTTCGCAATGCTATGCTTTGAACTCGAAATGCACACCCCTTGAGTCTGTGCTGACTCTACAAAGGGCAATAAAATTGTCAACAATACAATTGATTTGTCATTGTCATTTGCACGTTTTTCAGGGAAATATAGAATTATTGTCGACAATAACGCGGTTTATTCATAGGCCTCGGTTTAAACCAACGGCGACACCCATGACCCAAACCAGCACCAGAGTTATTGCGTCAGGCAGTACGGTCGACGAGATATTCGAGGCGATTTCCGAACGCATCGCTACCGGTGAGATCTCAGGCGGCGAGAAGCTGAATGAGCAGCAACTGGCAGATCACTTCGGCACCAGCCGCGGTCCGATCCGCGAGGCCATCAGCCGGCTCGCCGGAAGCGGACTGGTTGAGAGAAAGCCCAATGTCGGGGTGACGGTTCGTGCGATTTCCAGGCGTGAGGTGATTCAGTTCTACGAGTTTCGCGCCGCGATTGAAGGGGTGGCGGCAAGTATGGCGGCCCGGCTGATTACCCCCGGGGGGATCGCCCGGTTGCAACAGGCGATTGACACGCATGAACGTGCGCTCAATGAGAGAGCGCCAACGTATCATATGGAGGATATCAAGTTTCACCAGATCGTTTGCGAGCTCTCCGGCAACAGATTTTTTTCAGGGTTTCTGAGCGCGGATTTCTATCGGCTGTTGATGATCTGCAGGCAGCAGTTCAAATATACCGCGATCCGGGGAGCGGACGCGCTGGAAGATCACCGCCGCATATTCTCAGCCATCGCCGAGGGCGACGCGGAACTTGCGGAATTTCTGTCGCACCGTCATGTCGTGAAAGCTTTGGAGGGCGCACGGAATGCCCTCGAGGTTGACGGTGATGACATGCCGATGGTCGGGCCGCGGGCCTCGAACGGCGAGATTGGCGAACGTTAAACGGGCAGTTGGCAGGGGAAAAAGGTCAGACAATGGATCAAGGCATGAAACTGAGAAGCATGATTGACGGCGGTGAACTGGTCGTCGCGCCGGGATGTTTCGACGGATTATCCGCGCGGCTCGTGGAGCGCGCCGGGTTCGGGGCTGCCTACGCAAGCGGTGGCGCCATTGCCCGCAGCCGCGCCATTCCGGATATGGGACTCGTATCGCTCACCGAAGTCACATCACGCATTTCCGAAATCGTGGATGCGGTCTCCATCCCCGTCATCGCGGACATGGATACCGGTTTCGGCAATGCGTTGAACGCACGCCACGCGGTTCAGGCCTTCGAGCGTGCCGGCGTTGCCGCGTTCCATATTGAAGATCAGATCTTTCCCAAGAAATGCGGCCACTATGAAAACAAGGGGCTCGTCTCCGAACTGGAATTCGTTCAGAAGATCCGTGCGGTCAAGGATGCGCTTCAGGACAGTTCAACTCTCGTGATTGCGCGGACGGATGCGATTGCCGTTGAAGGTTTCTCTGCGGCGATTGACCGGGCTTCGGCCTATGCCGAAGCCGGGGCGGATGTGCTTTTCGTGGAAGCTCCGACAAGCATGGAGCAGATCGAGGAAATCGCCGCAGTGCTGCCCGGGCCGAAGCTCATGAACATGTTCCACGGCGGCAAGACGCCGCTCGTGTCCGCTTCCATTTTGAAGGAATTGGGTTATCAGATCGTGATTGTTCCGAGCGACCTTCAGCGAGCCGCAATCCATGCGATGAATGTGGTGCTGGACGCGATCAAACACGACGGCGATAGCGGTTCAATGATCGATCAGATGGCGAGCTTCAAGGATCGCGAAGAGATCGTCGGAACTGCCGAATATATGGAACAGGAAAGCCGTTACGGCGCCTGACGGGCGTTGGTGGTCTAGGTTCCTTTTTGGATTTGCGTCCGGCAGCTCGGTTTGAGGATCAACCGGGAACGCTGGCCGGTCCCGATACAATTTCCTTCAGACGGGGCAGGAGACCGCCAAGCACACGCCGAACAGGTTCAGGGGCCCTGTCCTTCAGAGCCCGGACGAGAGGGCGTACAAAGCCGAGGACCGAATGCGCGTACATCGCGCCGCGCCAGGTGAGCGGGCGCACATAGTCACACGTCTCCACCGTCCCGTCCGCCAGCGCTAATTTGTACTCATCGGCAGGGGCAAGCAGGTCATAGGTCGCCAGACCGCGCGCGTAGCATTGCTCCATCACGTCATCGATTTGCAGGACGCCCGGACCGAAGCGCGCATAGGCATCGTCATAGACCGCGACATGTGCCAAGTAGCCGTCTTTGCACTGAAGGCCGATTTCCCGGGCCACGACATCGTTCCCGCAATAAAGCAGCGAGACAAGGCAGGTTGCGGACCGTGATGGTTCCTTCGCGAAGTCCCTGAAGAATTGTTCGAAGCGGGCATCTTCGAGCGCGGTGGCAACTGCGCCGGTGCGCCTGAGTGACGCCTGTTTTTGCGCGACCGTATCTGCCGCGCGCGCGGATGCCTCAGTGCCGGGTTCCAGACACTCGAACCTCAACGCACCCAGTTCTCCGAGGCGGCGGCGACGGCGGCGGCGTTGCTTGCGTGATCGTGCGGAGTAACGCTGGGCGTAGGCATCAAAGTCGGCCGCCGATGCGAGGCTCATGTAAGGCGCGGACGCTTCATTCAAAGCCCGTGCGCCCAGCTTCGTCAGAACTCGCGCTGCGGCAGAGTCAGAACGCACTTTCCGCAGATCCAGAAGATCAGCCTCTGTGATGCGGCCGACGAAGTCGAGGCCGGCTCTGAGCAGATCGGGCGCCGCCGGGTGATCGGACATGAGCGCATCGCCATACTGGCTGACGGGAGCCCCCATCCAGCGCAGGTGGAGAAGGCCGCCGCGCCGATATTCCACGAGCGGGCAGATGAGCACGAGCTCATCGTCCAGCCGTGCCGTGATGATCGCAAGCTTGCACGGATCGCCGATGCATTGGTCGAGATAATACGCGCACCAGAGTCGGTTCCAGGCGAAATTTTGAAAACACTGATGCGTCTTTCCGTGAGCATCGAAGAGCTCATCCCACTCGCGGCCCAGGGTCATCAAACGCTGTTCGTCGTCGATGAGCTCCAGGCGTGCCCGATGGTCGCCATGGCGAAACTGCAGGACTTTCCTGCCGTCAACGTCCTTCGGACCGCGGACCGTCCCTTGATCGCCAACGGCTCCCGAAACGACCTCAGCCGGGGCCGGTCCAAATCCTTCGCCGAAGGATGTCGGAGCGACCGGAGCGGCGTCACGGCCGGTTCTGTAATGCGTCTGCGCGAGTGTCATATGATCGCTCAGACCTGCAGTATGGGACGCCATTCGTTCTGCGGCAGCTCGTCGATGGCACCCGGTTTGGAAAGGTCGAGCACAAAGGACTGCATCATGTCGCGTTCCGCCTGGCTGTGAACGCCGAGTTTCTTCATGGCCACAGCCGCCATGCACTTCGCAAGCGCACGAGCGCCTTCCGTTGCGGTCGACTTCGGGTCCCATCCAAACCGTCGGCGCATCAGACCGTTGGTGTAATACACACCATATTTCCGCTGCGCGGCGGGTGTGTAGTAATCGGTCGTGATCGAGACATTAAGACCGTCGAGATTGTCGACGCGGTGTGGTGCGTTTTGCGGCCAGCTCAGGGCCCAGCCGGGCTCCAGGTCGATTGCCGCTGCTTCGGCGTCCCAGGCCGGGTCGTAGAAAATCTCTTCTTCCGTCTCACGCAGGACGACACCTTCGAGGGTTTCGTCAGGCAAATGCACCGGATTGTCGGCATCGTAGAGCCAGACCCGCTTGCGCCCGCGGACGTGCCAGAGGGCCACCATCGGAATGTCAGAGTGATAGAGCACGCGGGCGCCAGGCGAGGAGATCAACAGGCTCGACCGGCGCCGGCTGGTCTTCAATTCCGGATTGCGCGCTTCGATCTCGCCAAACGCATCGTTGACCAGCGTGTCGATTTCCGGCGCCACAAGGTCGAGCCGGCGCAGGCAGAGCCACAATTGGCCACTTCGAATAGCATTGAGCACGAATTTTCCGGATGCCCCGTTGAAGTCACCATTGCGCCATTCCGGCCGTTCACCGGCCCCGGACATGGTGGTGATCATGTAATATTCGCGGGGATAGCTGTCGATCAGCTCTGCAAGCTTCTTGTCCGTGAAAAGCCCACTCTCGTTGAATCCATGGCGGAAATGGGAAAGGCCCGACCCGAATGAAGTGTCGTGGCCCGGCTCGAAAGCCAGAGTGTTCGCCGTCGAAGTCGCTGATTTTCTCACGTCTCGCATCCCTTCAGTGTTCCAAAACGGTACAATTCGATATCTGCTCACGCTTCCGTTAGCGCTTGCGTGAAGGGGAGCAAGGGGCGTGCCAAGCTTTCAGTGTGCAGAATGACTCCGGGTTCAGTGAACTCGTGGGGTGAGGGGAAGAGAGAAAAAGATGCAATAACAAAAACCTGAACAGGCCAGTGAATTGTTTAGATCAAAGCGCGTTCTGGCGCCCTATCGGTCTCATGAACCCCGTGTGCGTGCTCTTTTGTCCGGCACCCGGTATTTTCGATACGGGCACGCATGTTGGACGAGTTGCGGTTAACCGCAGAGGCAAACATGGATGGATTTGCAGAACTCTTTGCGCGTGAGCCCGGTGCCAGTTTCAAGGCGAAGTATCGGGCCAGCTGCCACTGCGGGACGGTGCAATATGACGTCTCCTCCGATCCCGTGGACGCGAAAATCTGTCACTGCATCATGTGCCATGTGTGGACGGCGCGCCGATGCAGTGGGCCGCCATATTTCACAAGCACGACATCCGCTTTATCTCCGGGGTGGACCGCTTGAAATTTTTCAACGGCGGTCTGAATGCGGCCGTGGCGGATACGCGCATGTGGTCGGGCCAGATGGCTGGTATCGCTGATACGAACAAAGCGATCGTCTACGACCGCCGGGGTTTTGGCAAGACGCGCTGTGAACAGGAAGATTATTCATCCGTGGCGGACCTGATGGCGCTGCTTGATGTCCTGGGGGACGGAAAGCCCGCGGTTCTCGTTGGATGTTCTCAGGGAGGGCGGATTGCGCTGGATGCCGCATTGGAACATCCATCGCGTGTCAGCGGACTGGTGCTCATTGCGCCGAATGTTCCAGGCGCGCCCGAACCGGACAATCCTCCCGAAATCGCACAACGTCTTGCCAGACAGCAGGATGCATTGGACGCCGGCGATATTGCAAGCGTGAACGCGATAAAGGCCCATCTTTGGCTGGATGGGCCGCTTATGGCCGAGGGACGTGTCTCGGGCAAGGCGCGAGACCTGCTGCTTGATATGAATTCGATCGTTCTTGAAGCGCCACCTGCGGGGACAGATCTGGATGTCACCGGGATAGCACCGGCATTTGATCGGTTGGCGAAGATACAGGTCCCATCATTAATGGTCTGGGGCGATCGGGATTTCCCGCACATCATGGAGCGATGCCGGCTCGTTGCGGACCGGATGAAGAATTGTGCCAGCCTGGGGTTGGCCGGATCGGCTCACCTGCCAAGCCTCGACCAGCCAGACGAAGTGACCGCAGCTCTGGTCAAATTTGTTCCGCGCTGCGCAGACTAGAAGCAGCCACCTGTCATTGCAGGTCATTGCAGGGTCAATCCAGCAGTCGAATCCCGAAGTTCTTCGTTTCGTCCATTTCCGGCTCGATGCGTCCGAGCGGTTTAGCTTGATCGGAAAGTTCACGTTTTGCGATCTTGCCCGATCCCGGCGCCATGTCGGTTTTCCCATCCCGGACGATTATGCGCCCGCGGCTGATCACGCATTCGGGCCAACCGGTGATTGTATGCCCGGTGAAGGGTGAATAGCCGGTGTTGTCGTGGACCATATCGTCGCTGATGGTCTTTTCCGCGTCCGGATCCCAAACCGCAATGTCGGCGTCCGACCCCACGGCAATCTCGCCTTTCTGAGGGTAGAGGCCATAGAGCCGCGCGATGCCCGTCGACGTGAGCTCGACGAACTTCGGCAGATTGATGCGCCCCGTCTTCACGCCTTCGGAGAACAGCACGGGCATCCGGAGCTCCAGGCCGGGCAGGCCGTTGGGGATCTGCTTGAATGTAGGATTGTCGCCAGCGTTCAGTTTGCCGGTCTCATCATAGGCGTAAGGCGCATGGTCCGAACTGAGCGTGACGAAGGTGCCGTCGGCGAGGCCCTGCCACATGGCTTCGACGTCAGTGTCGTCGCGCAGCGGCGGGCTGCAGCAGAATTTGGCGCCTTCGCCGCCTGGCCGGTCGAGGTCGTCCGAGGTGAGCACCAGATATTGCGTGCATGTCTCCGCGTAGACCTTGAGCCCTGCTTCCTGCGCGCGCCGGACTTCGTCCATCGCTTCGCGCGTTGTGACGTGGAAAATCATGATCGGCACATCAATGAAACGCGCCAGGATGATGGCGCGGTGCACGGCTTCGGCTTCCGCGAGGCGTGGGTGGCTGACGGCGTGGAATTTCGGTTCAGTATGGCCGTTCTTGACGAGCTTTTCGGTTGCCCAGCGGATCATCTCGTTGTTCTCCGCATGGGTGACGATCAGTGCGCCGTGTTTGCGGGCAACCTCCATGACCTGCAGCGTCTGGTAGTCGTCCACCTTCATGAGATCGTAGGTGAGAAACAGTTTGAGGGTTCGAAATCCGTCTTCGAGGAGTGGCGGCAGTTCCTTTGTGAGGACATCCTCGGTCGGGTCGGTCACGATGATATGAAAGTGGTAGTCGATCGCAGCCTTTTCCTCCGCGAGAGCGCGATAGGCTTTCACAACGTCGGAAATCGATTGTCCGCGATGCTGCGCGGCAAAGGGCACAACGGTGGTTGTTCCGCCGTGGGCGGCAGCGACACTTGCCGTGAAGAAATCATCGGAATTCATCAGGCCGAAGGAGGAGAGCTGTTCGATATGGCAGTGACCGTCGATGCCGCCGGGCAGAACGAGCTTGCCCGCCGCATCGATATCCTCCGCTCCCGGCTCGAGACCCTCGGCAATCTGGGTGATCACACCATCTTTCACGCCGACATCGCCGGCTGTTTCACCAGAGGCGGTTACGATCGTTCCGCCACGAACTGTCAGGTCAAAACCACTCATTCTTCAGTTTCCCACTCTCAAATCATGCGGCCGGTTTGCGGGTCAGTCGCCCATCGGTGGATGTGATAGGGCTGCTCAGCCAGTCCCACGCAGAATCTGGAAACATATGATTCCAGTCCGGATGCAAACTCCCGCGCCTCCGCGTTGGCCGCGAGGAGCCGTTCGCTCGCCGCCTCCGCTTCCCGGCAAAGCTTCTCGTAGTCGATGGTGGTAAACCGGCGGTTATCAAGGATGAGCCGGCCATCAACCATCACACTGTGTACTGCGGAACTGTCTTCCGTGTGAACGATCTGATTGACGGGATCGTTTAGCGGAACGAAGTTGATGTTGGTGAGATCGCAGAACACGATATCGGCTCGTGCGCCGGGAACGATCTGTCCGAGTGCATCGCCGAAGCCCAGTGCTTTGGCGCTGCCTCTGGTCGCCATCGCGAGAGCCTCGCTGGTTTCCAGCCAGCTATCCGTGTCGGGATGGGCGATGCGGGAGACGAACGACGCCAGCCGCATGGCTTCGAACATGTTCTGGTGGTCGGCGCATTGGGAGCCATCGGTGCCGATGCCGACATTAATGCCCTGGTCGAGCATCCGGCGCGCCGGCGCAATGCCGTTTCCAAGTCGAAGGTTGCTTCCCGGATTATGGGCGACGGAACAGCCATTGTCCGCGAACCGCCTCATGTCATCGTCGTCCAGCCATACGCAGTGCGCGCCGGTGAAACGCGGCCCCAGCAGACCGATCTCGTCAAGGTGCGCGGTAAGCGTTTTGCCATAACGCTCGATACCCGTCACCACCTGGATACGGGATTCGGACAAATGCATGTGCAGTCCGACATCAAAGTCGCGGGCGAGATTCCGGCAGCCGGTCATGAAATCGTCGCTGCAATGCAGCGGTATCGTCGGCGCAAGGGCTAGTTTCGTTCGATCTGGATCGAACGGCCAGTCCTGCAGCAACGCCCGGCAGTTTTTGAGAATTTCCTCGGCGGGTGCGGCCCGGATTTCGGAGAGCCTTTTCTGCGCGCTTTCAGGCAAGGCGTGGAGAAGGGCGGGTATTGCGGTGAACAGGGTATGGTCGGCCATCATCGGCGCAATGGTCGAGCGCACGCCAACATCTTCGTAGCCCCGGGCGACCGCGTGCATACCCTCCAGCGTCGGGGCCGGGAACTCGAAATAGAGGTCGTAAGTGGCCGTACTGCCTTTGAGAACCATCTCCGCAGCATTCAGCCGGGCGGTCAGGCACTTGTCCTCCAGCGTCCTGTGACCGTTGATTGAAGGGCCCGCATTCAGGAGATGTTCAAGCGTCCAGCGGTCGCCGAGCCCTTTGCCCAGACTGCCATGCCCATGCGTGTGGGCGTTGATCAGGCCCGGCATCAACAACATGCCGTTGGCGTCAATCTCAACAGTGCCTTCGGGAACATCCATTCCCGGGGGGCCGATCTCGGCGATCGTCCCGTCCCGCACAAAAATGTCGCGGGCTTCGGCCGACCGGTCGGGCAGGGACAGCAAGCGCCCTGAGCGTATGACGGTATTCTGTTTTGTCATTGGGAAACAGAGACTCGTTTGATGACCGTGTAGGTTAGCTGGCAAACACCTGTTTGCTCGACGACCATGGAAAAAACACACGTTCGGCTATGCCGACAAGCTGAAACAGCACAATGCCCATGATGGAAAGGAGGACCATTGCGCCGAAGGCCAGCGGCATACGGAAGAAGGCGGTCGAGGTCTGGATGAGATATCCGAGGCCGCGATCGGAGGTTACGAACTCGCCGACGACCGCACCGACGACGGCGAGGGCGATGGCCGCCTTGAGGCCGCTGAAGATAAACGGAATGGCGTAGGGAATGCGAATGCGGAGTAACTCCTGAACACGGTTGGTCTTGTACGACCGGCTCAGCTCGATGAGATCGGCGGGAACGGACAGGAGGCCCGTGGCTATGGCGATCACCAGCGGGAAAAACGCCACGAGAAACGTGACCGCGACACGCGGCAACTCGTTTGCACCCATAGCGATGACGAGGATCGGCGCCAGCGCGACCTTGGGAATCGACTGGGTCAGGACGAGCAGCGGATAGATCGCATTGGAGACATGGCGCGAAGAGGTCAGTGCAAATCCCAAAGGCAGGCTGATGAGAATGGACAGGCCGAAGCCCAGCAACACGGTGATGAGCGTCGCGACCGTGTGGCCCCAGACAATAGACCACTCCGACGCCGTTTCCTCGTAGATCACCGATGGTGCGGGAAGCAGGTAAACCGGAATGTCGAACGTCTTTACGCAAAACTCCCACAGGATCAGGAGTGCGATGAAGGTGGCCACCGGCAGCACAACATCCTGGCCGAGATACCAGATGCGGCGAAGATGATACGCCAGTCCGGACTTCTCACTTGCCGGTGATGAGGTAGCGGATGCGCTGGGCGCATTTTTGGAAGTCATTGCTTGCCTCCACTTCAAACGTTCGCGGCCGGTCTATCGGGACGTCGATGATTTCCATGATCCGGCCCGGTCTTGCCGACATGACGACGACGCGATCGGACATGAGAACAGCTTCCGTGATGGAATGGGTCACGAAGACGATCGTCTTCGGCCGTTCCGTCCAGATGCGCAGAAGTTCCAGCGACATTTCCTCGCGCGTCAGCGCATCGAGCGCGCCGAAAGGTTCGTCCATCAAGAGGATTTCCGGATCGTGGACGAGCGCGCGGCAGATCGCGGCGCGCTGCTGCATGCCGCCTGAAAGCTCGTCGGGGTATTTTTTCTCAAATCCGCCCAGTCCGGCGAGTATCAGAAGATCACGCGCGATCTGCTCGGAATCCGGCTTCATCTCTTTCATGACACTGAGCGGGAACAGGACATTGTCGAGGATCGTCTTCCAGGGGAGCAAAGTCGCCTGCTGGAAGACGATCCCCGTATCCTTGCGCGGTTCCTTGACCGGTGTGCCGTCAATTTCCACGGCTCCACCGGTAGGGAGGATCAGTCCTGCAAGAAGCCGCAGCATAGTAGACTTCCCGCAGCCCGAGGGACCGACAAGGCTGACAAACTCGTTCTCTTTGATGTCGAGCGAGATGTCTTCAAGCGCGACGATCTCTTCGCCATCCCACGATTCGAACACCTTGGACGCATTGGTGATGTTGATCGAAGTCACGCGCTGCGCCTCCGTGGAAGGGGTCGTCGCACGCCCGGGCATCGCGGATGCCCGGGCCTGTAATGTCATGCTCATGGATACTACGGCAGGAAGCTCGTGTTCACAGCCAGATTCGCGTCGGCGTCCGGATCGAGCTTCTGCGCTTTCGCGGCGACCTGATAGGTGAAGATCAACCGTTTCGGATCGAACTTGCCGAGGCCGGTCTTTTCGGAGCTGTCGTTGAAGACGAAGCCGAGCATGGCCTTCAGGCTTCCCATGCAGTCGTCAAGGGCTACTTCCGGCACCTTGGCGACATGGAGCTTGCAGGCTTCCTGCTGATTGTCCTTGGCCCACTTGAGCGACGTCCATAACCCTGCGAGGAACTTCTTCACCGTTTCCGGGCGATCCTTGATGGTCTTTTCCGTCGTGATGATCGAGGCCGCGTAAATCGCAAAGCCGGTTTTCACGAACGGCAGCACAAGGATTTCCTCTCCGGCCTTTTTCGCCGCCTTGTTCTGGTAGTAGTGGTGGATCGAATAGAACGGCGCCGCGTCAATCTTCTTGCCGATCAGCAGCGCGGCCATGGCCGATGCGTCGGAATTGATCCACTTCACCTCATCGGGGTTGAGGCCGACGCGTTTGGCGACGGCTGGGAAGTGCAGCTTGTGACTGTTGCCCGGTGTGATACCGATCTTCTTGCCCGCGAGATCCTTGAAATCCTTGATGCCGGAGCTTTTCAGGACGAACAGGGAGTGCGGTGAAAACGTGTAGAGCGAGCTGATCAGTTTGATCGGTGCTTTGCCTCTTTGGCGCGCGGCAAACACGGCGGCAATGTCGGCGATGCCAAAGTCGGCTGCGTTGCTTGCGACTTTCGACGCCGTATCGCCCGATCCGTAGCCGCGGCTGATCTTGATGTTGAGGCCTTGGTCTTTCCAGAACCCTTTCGACCATCCCGCATAGTAAGCGGCCATTTCGCCAGACGGGATCCAGTCGAGAAGGAAGTGGATGTCTTCGTCGGCTTTGGTTGGCTGAGATAATGCCACAGCAGCTGAGAGGGCGAGGGCGCCGCCGGCTGCAAGTTGTCCCAAGCGTCGGGTCCAGGTTCGAACGCGCATGATGTTTCCTCCAATTCACTAAGGCACTGTCGACAGTGTTCAGGGGAGGAGGACGAGGATTTGGAAGGGACGCTCTGTATGTTTTATTGACCCCCAAAAGATCGATCTCACTCCCAATTCAAAAGAATGAAACCGGTGCCGAATAAAGTCGAATTAAATATCTTGGGTGGGAAATAATCAGTAGTTATATTTTGGGAAGGCCGTTCATCAATCCTGGCTTACTCGGCGTTCGTCCGGGATTTGTCCCAAAACGCACCCGTCCGCCACAGATAGTCCTCCAGAAAGGTCGTGGCCAGCCGTGACGGCGGCCGCAGTCTTGGATAGGACAGGGAAACTTTCACATCCTGATCGGCCTTGAATGGTTTCACCACCAGGTTGGTGAAGTCCTGAACACTGACCGTGAACTCATCGACGATGGCCACTCCCGCGCCGGCGTTTACCAGGGTGCAGGCGGTGTAGCAGAACCGGACATCGATGTTGATCTGCTGATACTCGCCTGAAGTGCGGAAGGCTTCGTCGACGACGAGCCCGATGGGAGAGGCGCGCGGATAGGAAATCAGATGTTCGTCGCGCAAGTCCTTCGGTTTGATCAGGTTTTTTCTCTCCAGCCGGTGGCCCTTCGGCAGAACACACACGAGTTTCCCTTTCCGGATGACCTTGGACTCGACGGCGGGATGGTCAATCGGCGTAATGGTCAGGCCGAAGTCGGCCTGGTTGCCTGTCAGAAGCTCGATGACGTGTTCGTGGGGCGGTGTGTCGAACCCCACCTTTACCGCCGGGCGGTCCCGCACGAATGTGGCGATGGCACCGGGAATGATCGTCTGGCCGATGCTCGGGCTGGCGAGAAACTTCATCGTTCCGGCCTGCGTGTCACGCAGGTCTTCCGCGAGGTTCCGGATGGCGTCGAAGTGGGTAAACAGCGAATCTGAATTATTGTAGAGCGTCCGGGCTTCGGGTGTCGGACGCAGTCGTCCGCCGGTCCGCTCAAACAGGGGAAACCCTAGTTGATCTTCGAACTGGCGGATCATATTGCTTACGGCAGGCTGCGAGATCAGCAGCAGATGAGCGGCGTTCTTTGTCGAGCCACCCTGCATAACCGCACGAAAAATTTCGAGCTGCCGAAGGTTCATTGGCTATAACCTGCAGAAATATCGAAGCCACAAATCGTAATTCGACATTGTAGGGTGAATTCGTTGTGATTGAGAAGTGCCGGAATATCTGCATGTTTGTTGACCGAACGATTCACCGGTGATTGGAGGCGCTAGAGAATGTCCCGAGTTATTCGCGTGGGCGGAGCCCAGCTGGGTCCGATACAGAAGTCCGAAGGCAGGCAGGTTGCCGTTGCACGCATGATTGAACTGCTGGATCAGGCGAAGGCGGAGGGCTGTCAGCTCGTTGCCTTTCCCGAGCTTGCACTGACAACATTCTTCCCGCGCTGGGACATGGATGATCAATCCGAGATCGATCAGTATTTCGAAGAGGAAATGCCGAATGCCGCGACGCAGCCGCTGTTCGATCGCGCGAAAGAGTACGGCATCGCGTTCACCTTCGGTTATGCGGAGATCGCGAAGGAGAACGGAACGCGTCATCACTACAATACGTCCATTCTGGTAGACGCCGGCGGAAACATCGTTGGCAAGTATCGCAAGACCCACCTGCCAGGGCATGGCGAGTTCGATCCCGATCGCGCCTTCCAGCATCTGGAGAAAAAATATTTCGAGGTCGGGAACACCGGTTTCAAGGTGTGGCGGTTCATGGATGGTATTTTCGGCATGTGCATCTGCAATGACCGGCGCTGGCCGGAGACCTATCGGGTGATGGGACTTCAGGGTGTCGAGATGGTTCTGCTGGGTTTCAACACGCCTACGACCAATTCGCAGCGCGACGGCGAAGCGGAAGACCTCCGCACGTTCCACAACGACATTTCGGTGCAGGCGGGCGCATATCAGAACGGCACGTGGGTGGTGTCGATCGCCAAGGCGGGCATCGAAGACGGCCATGGTTTGCTTGGCGGATCAACGATCGTCCATCCGTCGGGGCAGATCGTTGCACGGACGAAGACACTCGATGATGAATTGATCGTCGCGGATTGCGACCTCGACGAATGCAATTTCTTCAAGGAGACCATTTTTGACTTCGACCGTCATCGCCGGCCGGAGCATTACGGCCTGATCACATCGCAAACCGGCGTCGTGCGTCCCGATTGAAACTGAACCAAGCTGGCGTAACAAAAGGTGTTCGCATGTCCCTTCCCATTCTGGTCATCAATCCCAACAGCAATGAAGAGGTCACTGCGGCGATCGACCGGGCTCTCGATCCGCTGCGTTCGAACGATGCACCGCCGATCAATTGCATTACGCTGAAGGACGGACCGTTCGGCATCGAAAGCGAACGCGACGTGGATGTCGCGGCATTTTGCGTGGGCGCTGCCGTTGAGGAGAAGGCAAACAACGCCTCCGCACTCGTGATCGCCTGCTATTCCGATCCGGGCCTGCGTGCCGCGCGCGAGATCACGCCAAAGCCGGTGTTCGGAATTGCCGAAACGGGGCTCGCGACGGCGATCATGCTCGGTGGCCGGATTGGCGTGATTTCCATTCTTGAAAAGTCGGTTGACAGGCACCTGAACTATGCGCGGGCTCTTGGCCTCGAAGGCCGCATCGTCGGCGATCTGCCGGTCAACCTGACAGTGGCAGAACTCGCCAATGAGGCATCGGTTACGTCCAGGATGCTCGATGTCGGGCGGCAGCTCCGCAATGAGCACAATGCCAATGTGATCGTGCTCGGCTGTGCGGGCATGGCACGCTACCGGCAACGGATGGAAGAAGAGCTGGAGATTCCCGTCATCGATCCTACGCAAGCCGCGGTTGCGGCTGCACTGTCCGCAATCCGGCTCGATTATCCCGGCAGAAGACACGTAAACGGCGCCTGAGGCGCGATTGTTCCTTCGGGATTCGGCTAGTCGAACTGGGGTTTGACGCCCGGCGGTACGCTAAATCCCAGATCGCCCCACTCAATGACCGCTTCGCGGCCGCCGCGTCGTTCCATCAGTTTTCTCTGATCCGCCTTGGCTTCAGCATCGGTTGCGGTCGGATCGCAGATCTTTTCCAGTTCGCCCATCAGCTCATCGAGAATAGGCTTGGCATTTGCGTCCTGAGCCAGATCGTTGAGTTCTTCCGGATCCTCGGCGAGATCAAACAGCTGTGGCCGGTAGTCGGCATAGGCGACGAGTTTATGCGGTCCCTTGCGGACCATGTAGGCGGCGGTTTTGGAGCCCATGCCGTGATACTCGGAAAAGACCGCGCGATCTCTGTCTTCACCGTTGATCAGGTCGACGACGTTTGTTCCGGGCAGATCGCCGGTCAGGATGTCTGGTGAGGCCTCACCCGCACACGCGACAATGAAGGGATAAAGATCCAGCAGGTTGGTCGGTGTATCCACGGTTTCGCCAGCCGGAATATCGGGTCCTTTCAGGATGAGGGGGACGCCAACCGACTCCTCGAACATGGTCGACTTGCCCCAGAGCCCCCGGTTCCCCAGATTGTCGCCGTGATCGCTGGTATAGACGACACGCGTTGTGTCGCTCAGGCCGGCCTTATCCAGCGCGGCGAGGACATTCCCGATATTCTCGTCGAGAAAACTGCAAAGACCCATGTAACCGGCCTGCGCCCGCTTCACCATTTCCGGGGTCTCGAAGAATTCGTCATAGGCGAAGGACCGCCGGTAGTCGTCAAGGTAGGGATGAACGTCTTTGTCGCGCAGTTCGTAGAGCTTCGGCGGTGGCAAGTCCTGATCATAGTAGCGGTAGTAGAGTTCGGGCGGCGCGGTCAGCGGAAAGTGCGGACAGACGAAGGACACGAACAGAACCCACGGCGTGTCCCGATGCTTTTGCGCTTCTTCGCGCAGCCAGACCTGCGCCCGCGCGGCGATCTCCCGATCGTAAGTGGTGTACATGGACTCGCCCGGACCCGCCATCTTCGCCATCTTGTAAGCGCCTGCGCGCTTCGGCATGTCTTCATCGCGCACAAGGCCGAGCAGGTCACCCTTGCCCTCGATCACATGCATGCCGATCTGCTCGTCGGAAAACCCATTATCGTCACCATCAGACCGGAAATGCAGCTTGCCGATCGAGACAACCTGGTGCCCACGGTCGCGCAGAACGCTGTGCCAGCTTGCCTCCGACCCGTCGAATGGCATCGCATTGTCCCAGTGCCTGATCTGGTGGACGTATTTGCCTGTAGCGAAGGCGGCGCGTGCCGGAACGCAGACCGGGCAGGGCGTGTATGCCGCGTCGAACCGCGCGCCCTGAGCCGCCAGTGCATCGAGATGGGGGGTTTCCACAATCTCATGCCCGTAGCATCCGGCCAGCTGCCGGTTATGCTGGTCGGACATGATGATGAGCAGGTTGGCGGGCTTCATGAGCGGAAGATGTAGATCGGGCTCGACCAGGCCTGATTGCCGTCCTCCTGGGTCACCCGCACATAAAGGGCGTTGTCCCCGTCGTCACGCAACGCGATCTCCTGCTCCAGAGACATCTCCAGGTGCGGATTTTCGTCGGGAAGCCGGAACAAACGCAGTTTGCGCTCGAGCTTGCCGGCATCGAACACCATGTCCTCGAAGCCGATATCCTTGATAGCAATCTGCTCTGAAACGACCGGTGTTTCGATGCTGATCGTTCCGTCCGTTCCAGTCTTCAACCAGGCATCGAAGCCGCCATAATTCCCGGTGGTCAGCGCCTTCCAGTTGAGCCTGGCCGGGCCGTCCTGATCGAGCGTCTTGTCGCGGTTGAAGAAATTGATCGGGGTCACGCGTTCGATCTCGTTATTCTCGAATGTAGCCGAACCGTCCCAGATGACCTGACGGAAACGTCCCCGATATTCCGCACCTTCCCAGACCACCCTGATGCGTCGTCCAAGATCGCTTTCGCCGTAAGGGCGGTACGTCGAAACATGCTCAAGCCCGTTGAAGATATCGATGCGTTCGATGGGTGCTGAACCGACGGCATGGATTTTCAGCGTCGCGTCGCCGGAAGCGAGCTTAACGATATCGCCCATCATTGCGGTGCTTGACGGGATGCCCTCTGCGTCACCAAGTGCCGGGTCGTCATGATAGAGTGTGCCGTCGCCGGCAAACTCGGCTGTCACATCCAGGATCATGCGGTTGCCGGTCGTGCCGTAATGGTGGCGCTTGCGGAAGCAGTCAAAAATGCCCGCACGTGTGAGTTCCGGCGTGACGAAGCAGGTCAGTCCGCCGATGGCGCCGAACTTCGAGGAGCCCGGATAGCTTGCACCGGGCCGGCCCTTGTGACCGTCGGAGTTGCAGACCGTGCCGACGCGATAGCCCATCTCCAGGGCATCGTGGAGGATCCATTCGAAGGTGCCCCAGGAGGAATGGACCTCGACGGATTTCTCCACCCGCCCGTCATGGGCCACTTTGACGTCAGCATAGCGCCCGCCGCAGTGCGCGAGACAGACGGCGTCCTCGTCATTCTCGATCAGCTTTTCAAAAAGCGCGGCGGCCGTTCCGCAATCGGTGTCCACATCGCTCATATCGTCGACAAGCGCGTGGGATGAACGATAGATCGGACGATCCTCGGTCATGTAAAAGACGTTGCGGTCGCCGCCGAGGAAGGTATTCCCGGACCATTCATAACCCGGCAGCGTGACGAAGCGCCCGGGCTCATTGAACTCGCCCATGAGCGTGTTCAGATCGGCCCAGAATTCCTTGGTGATCTGGAAGTCATTTCCCTGATGGCCGATGACATCGATGAAGGCCTTGTCGCGGGCGAACTCCATATATTGGCGCGCGCTGTTGGTTCCGATGGTTTCCTCGCTCTGGCCGTGCACATCGCCCCAGAAATGCAGCTTCTGTCCGTCCTGGGGCGTAACGATGCGCACCGGGTTCGACCTGCAGAGCGGTGTCCCGGCGTCGTCGGTCACGTCGATCCAGTACACGCCGGGTTCGGTCGCCGTCAGCCCGTCGACGATGTGTGCGAACGCGCCGGGTGCGAATGAGACCGTTTCCGGCAGGCCGGCAATGGCGGGCGTGGCGTTCAGGTGCAGGTTGGCAGAAACCTGGTTGCTTGGATTTCCCCACCGATCTTCCCCTTTCAGCGAGAGGCGAAAGGGCTTGTCCGCAGGATGGGTCGTGGGCAGGACCGCGCGCCAGGTCTCGGGCGGGCCAGGCACGATATTGATCGTCGGCTGTTCGGGGATCGGGACATAGGTGTAAGTGGCGATCGCGTCGACCAGCACACGGAACTCATAGGTGTCTTCGCAGAAGGTCTGCAGACGCATGCCGGGCGACCCGCCGCTCTGCTCTCCGAATACGATCGTGATCGTGTCGCCTTCCTTCATGAAGCCGTTCACGACCTTGATGTAGAGCGTCGCATCCCAAGGACGCACATTCCCTTTCGGGTCGTAGCGGACTTCCAGTTTGGCGTTGTTGCTGGCGACGACCGTCGTGTAACCGGGCGCTGCGGGATCGTCGAACTGCGGCGTCGTCTGATCCGTTGCGAAGCGGCCGACGATCTTGATGCTGCCGCTGTCGTCGATGCCGTAGAAGCCGGCGGTATAGACAAGCTTGATCGTGGCATAAGAGCCTGCTTCGAATTCTCCTGAAGGCTCGATGGTCGCATGGCCCGCCAACTTGGCGGGGATGTTGTCCGAAAGATTTCCTGCAAGCAGAACTTTGCTGCCCTCCACGTCACTCTCCCTCGCTCACGGGCCGATGTCCGGCGTGCTGTTCAACGCGCAGAGAACACGCCGTCCGGCCTTCGTTGCAAACACTGGTCGTCTTTTGTGCGTCGGTTCAGGCTATGCGGCGGCCTGTTGTTGACGCCCGATTCCCTTGATGGTCGTGCGATGCATCGTGCGCTCGTATTTTTCGGCATCGTATGTCGTTGCGCGATGCATCGTGCAGCGGTTGTCCCACATGACGATGTCGTGTGGACGCCAATCATGGGCATAAACGAACTGCGGCTGTACGGAGTGGTCGTAAAGGCGCTGCAGGAGAGCGTCGCCTCCCTCCTTGTCCATGCCCTTGATGCCCATCGTGAACCCTTCATTGACGAACAACGCCTTGCGGCCCGAATTGGGGTGTTCAAGAACGATAGGATGCTCGACATCGACCCACTCGGCGAGCTGTTCCTTGGTGGGTTCGGGGCGCTTGCCGCCTTCGGCCATCAGCATGTAGCGATGCTTGTAGTTGTGGATGGCCGTGGCATCGTCGACCAGGGCCTTGGTCTCGTCATCGAGCGTTTCGTAGGCCGCATACATGTCCGCGTAAAGCGTGTCTCCACCTTCCGGTGGAACGGTCAAGCCATGAAGAATGGATCCCAAAGGCGGAAGCGCCTCATAGGTGATGTCGCTGTGCCAGTAGGCACCGCCATTTTCCAGCGGCTTCACGCCGCCGCGACCACGGTTGGAAAGAACGAGAATTTCCGGATGGGTGGGCAACAGCCAGTCCTTGACCGTGTGTCCCTGCAGGTCTCCGAAGTTTCGTGAGAAAGCGACATGCTGCTCCTGCGTGAGGTCCTGATCCCGGAACACCAGGATCGAATGATCCCACCAGGCCTGCCGGATCTGTTCCGCCGTTTCGCTCTCGAGCGGTTTGGACAAATCGACGCCGGAAACCTCGCCGACGAACGTCTTGCCGATTTTGGTGACGGATAACGTCATATCACCCTCCTATCTCTGCATTCCCCATCGGATAACGGTTTTCACCTCGACGTTGCGAAACACGACATTCTCAACCAGGAATCCAATCAGGATCACCATGAACAATCCGGCGAACACGCCATCGGTTTCGATATTCTGGCTCGACTCAAAGATGTACCAACCCAGACCGCCGCTGCCGGAAGAAGCACCAAATACGAGCTCCGCGCCGATGAGCGTGCGCCAGGCAAAAGCCCAGCCGATCTTCATCCCGGCAAGGATCGAGGGAAGGGCGGCCGGAACGAGAATCTTCCAGACATATTCGATGCCGCGCAGGCCGTAGTTGCGGCCGATCATGCGTAACGTTTGGCTGACGCCTTCAAAACCTGAGTGCGTGCTGAGCGCGACCGCCCACAGAACCGAGTGGATCAGAACGAAAACGAGGCTCGCCGTGCCAAGGCCAAACCACAACATGGCCAGTGGCAACAGAGCAATCGCGGGCAGCGGGTTGAACATGGCTGTGGCCATGGCGATGAGATCACTGCCAAACCGTGTTGCAGTTGCCAGCAGGATCAATACGGCTGCGAGAAATAGTCCGGCGCTATAGCCAATGATCAGAACCTTGATCGAGAACCAGATCTTGAAGATGAGATCGCCATGGAACAGCGCGTTGTAGAGCGTCGCGAAGGATGCCGAGAAGCTTGGCAACATCAGCGGCTCAACGTCAAATCCCACCGTGTAGGCCTGCCACACAACGACAAGAGACAGCAGGATAACAGACTTTCGAACCGCATCGACGTTCCAGATGCGCTCGACCCATGAGAGCTTTATGGCCACTTCGCCGGTTTGCGCCTGTTCAAGGTCGGAGACTTCGAATTCGGGACGGACCACAAGTTCAGGCAGGGATGCGGTCTTCTTGATCGCGGTTTTGCTCATCGCGCCTGCATCCCCCAGCGGCGAACCGTCCGGTTTTCGATATTGTTGAAAATGACATTCTCAACAAGGACGCCGACGAGAATGACGGTGAAGAGGCCGGCGAAGACGTGCGCAATGCGTAGATCCATCTGGTTGGCGAAAACGAACCAGCCGAGCCCGCCGGACGTACCCTCCGAGGTATCCGAAATCGAACCGCCGAACACGAGCTCGGCGGCGATGAGCGTGCGCCAAGCGTAGGCCCAGCCGATCTTCAGACCCATCAGAATTTGCGGGAAGGCGGCGGGGATGAGCAGCTTGGCCACATAGATCAGACCACGCAATCCATAGTTTCGTCCCACCATGCGTTGCGTTTCGCTGACGCTCATGAAGCCGACATGCGCGTTCAGCGCCACCGGCCAGATGACCGAATGCAGAAGCGTGAAGATGATCGCATCGGCGCCAAGCCCAAACCACAAAAGCGCAAGCGGCAGGAGCGCAATCGCCGGCAGCGGGTTGAGCATCGCGGTGAGCGTACTCAGGATGTCGCTGCCGAACCGTGTCATCGTAGCCGCGGTGGTGAGCAATGTGGCGATCAGCAGTCCGATGAAGTAGCCGGATACGAGCACGGTGAGAGAGTTCCACACCATGATCAGCAGTTGCTCGTTGAAAACGCCGTCGAGAAGCGCTTCGGCCGTAGAGCTGAATCTCGGCATGATCAGCTCGGAGACTTCGGCCCAGCGTGTGTAGATCTCCCAGATCACAAGCACGATCACCAGAATGGTGAGCTTGCGCACGGAATTCATGTCCGTGATGCGTTCCCACAGGCTCAGTTTGCGCGCGACGTCTCCGGTGGCGGCCTTGCCGATCTCGTCCGCCTCGAACTCAGGGCGGATTTCTATGCTCGGCGCGCTCGTCATTTGTCGAGTTCCTCGCCGAGGATTTCATCTTCCAGAATGCGATCGGCGAAGAGCATGTCGTGGATGCGTTGCTGTACGCGGGCGAACACCTTCGATCCGACATTGTCGTGATTGAGTTCATGTGCGTTCAGTTCGGCCTTGACCTGTCCCGGGTGGGGCGACAGCACGAGTATGCGGCTGCCAACGATGAGCGCTTCCTCGATGGAGTGCGTGACGAAAAGAACGGTGAAATGCGTGTCTTCCCAGAGCTGCAACAGTTCCTTCTGCATCTGCAGCCGGGTCAGCGCGTCCAGCGCCGCGAAAGGCTCATCCATGAGCAGGACGTCGGGTTCCATGGCCATGCCGCGCGCGATCGCCACGCGCTGCTTCATCCCGCCTGAAAGCATATGAGGGAATGTATCCTCAAAGCCGGTGAGCTTGACCTTGTGGATATACTCCATGGCGATCTCGTTCGCCTCGGCCGCGTTCGACGTCTTGCCGCCGTTGCGCAGCGCGAATGTGATGTTCTGCTTGACTGTCTTCCAGGGAAGAAGCTGGTCGAACTCCTGGAAGACCATGACCCGATCCGGGCCGGGTTCGGAAATCTCGCGGCCTTTGAGGCGGATGTCGCCCTCGACCGGCTTCATGTAGCCGGCAATGCCTTTGAGCAAGGTCGACTTGCCGCAGCCTGACGGACCCAGCAGAACGAACCGGTCTGCCGGATACACATCGAAGCTGACGCGATAGGTTGCCGTGATCAGGTGCTCCTTGGTCTTGTACTGGAGCGTAACCCCGTCGACCTCGAGTATTGGTTTTGCAGTGCCCGTGGCGGGCTTTTTGCCCGCCACGGTATCGGTCTTTGCGTCCATCAATCAGCTGCCGCTCTGATCGTAGTTGTTTTCCCAGTAGTAGTCCTTCCAGCTGCCGGGCATATTCTTGATCGCGCCGATGGAGTGCATGAACTTCGCGAACTCCATGGTGCGTTCCGGCGTCAGCGAGTAGAGCATCTCTTTCTCGTCGCCGACCATCTTCTCGATGTCTTCGAGTTTCAGCTTGGATTTGGTGAAGCGATGGAAGAGCGCCGCAGCGTCCTTCTTGTTTTCGTTGATCCACTTCGTTGCCTGGCGGTAGGAAGACCATACGCACTCATACATCTTCGGATTGGCTTTTTTCCAATCCTCCTTGTTGTACATGGCGACGGTGGAGTGCCGTCCGCCGAGCACATCGTAGGATGTGAGGACATTGTGAATCTTGCCGCTCTGCAGCTCGGCAAAAGATGTGGGCAGGGTCGCGAAATGGCTTTTCACGGCCTGGCCGCCTGCGAGCAGCGCCGCCATGGCGGACGGATGCTTCATCGATACCGTCATGGGATCGAGCTTGAAGGCTTCCTTGGCGCCCCACTTCTTCTTTGCAGCCATCTGCAGGACGACCGCCTGAATGGACACCTTGACCGAAGGCGTCGCAATCTTGTGATCCTTCAGCCCGACATAGTTTTCGAGCTTCTTGACCCGGCTGTCGTTGGTGTTGAGCTTCAACGGCATTGCCGCAAGCGTCGTCATCGCTTTCACATTGAGACGGCCTTTGGTCTTGTCCCAGAGCTTGAGCAACGGACCGATGCCGCCCGCGGCAAAGTCGACGTTTCCGGACAGGAGGGCCTGGTTCACAGCCGCGCCACCGCTGAAGCGATGCATCGAGACCTTGACGTCTCCCAGACCTTTGTCGTTCGCGCACTTCTGAACGAGCTTCTTGTCCACGACAACATGCATCGGCAGATACAACAGACCGAACTGTTGCGCAAAGCGGACCTCTTTGGTTTCCGCAATCGCATTCGTCGTGGCGGCAACGCTCAACCCCATTAGGGCCGCACCGGCTGCCAGAACCCGTACATGGCGTTTCAATACTGACTGTCTCACTTGGGTCTTCCTCCCTTTCTACGCTACGAGCAGCTTCGCCCGGTTGTTGGTCTTTCGGGCTCAGATCTGCACAAGTTTCAAGTTTGCCGCATCAAATCCTATTAGTCTCGTTCTTGATTGTTGTTTGTCCTGTAGTCATTCCGCCGCCTGCGCCAGTTGACCGGGGCCCGTGACACTCAGGCCCACCCGGAGCGCCTCGGTTTCAAACACATGCTCCGGCATCACGTTCGCCAGATTGACGTCCGGTCCGAACTCTTCGATCAGAAACTTCTTGAGCTGGTAGACGTCGCAATGGTGGGTGTCAGGTATCCACGGGCCGATCAGTTCGAAAATAACGCGGGAAGCATCGAGCCCCTTGCGCAGACCCGCGATCAGCGTGCGGTTCGGTTCGCCGTCAACCAGCAGTTCCGCCCCTTCGATCAGCACCACATTGGCACCCGCATCGAAGCACTGGTTCGCTTCGTCGATCAGAACGGCCGCGCTTGTCTCGTCACTCTTGGAACCGACCTCACCGTGCACTTCGAGGCCGCAATCGACCGCCTTGCGAATGAGTGTCCGGCGGGTTTCCGCGTCAAACGGCACCACATTGTCGGATACTTCGATCGCTTCGAAGCCAAGCCGCTTCGCTTCCTCAAAGAAGGGGGTCGCGCCTGCAACACCCTGCGTGGCGTAGATATATTCAAGAAACTGCCCGCCGATGAAACCGTGAACGTCATGTTCCTTGTAGAGCGCGATCTTTTCTTCCAGATACGGTTCGTCGTAGAGCCGCGCCGTGCCGACGACGAACTTGGCGAGATCGACATGGGGTCCGAGCAGACCGAGCCAGTCGCGTTGCTGACCGATGGGCAAACCCCAATCCATCATCATCGTGAGGCCGGTTTTGCGCGGCTTCGAACGGCTGCGGGCCGCGGGAAGGGGTACGAGTGCGAAAGGTTCGTTCTGTTGGCCGGTTTGCATCATTCGATTCTCTCCAGCAGTTCAATCGGGCGGTGCCCGGGTGGCAGATAGACGACTTGATAGGAAGCCGGCGCGTTACGGTAGGTTCGGCCGAAGATTTGCCATGTGGTGCCGTATGCATCTTTGTCCAGACCGAGCTTGCGGCAGGCCAGGCCTGGAAACCTGTCGGTCAGGATCTGGTGTTCAAAACGCAGGGTCGGCATGTTGTAGGTCTTGTTCAGAAACTCGCGCAGTGTCACGCCACTCAACTCTTCGTGGGATCGGCCGAGCAACGAGCCATAGTGCTCCATCGGCAGATAGAATCTGCAAAATCCCTTGAACAGATTCGCAACGGTCAAAATGCGGTCGATGCGAACGAATGATCCGGTCCCCTCGTGGAACAGCTCCCACGGACGCCGCGCCCCATTGCGTGCGCGATTGACTTCCTCGATCGACTCAACGTTGAGGTATACGGGGAGAAGAGGGCCTCCCGGCTCCTCGCGAAACCGGAAGTGTATCAGGTCGCGTTTTTCGATCTTCCGGTCGTATATCAGGTCGCGGGTTCCTGAAACGAAGGTGCCTTTGCCGGCGCGGCGCACCAGTACGCCCTGGTCTACCAGGTCGTTCATGGCTTTTTGGATTGTACCGAGGCTGAGGGGCAGAACCGCGCTCAGGTTTCTCTCACCCGGAATCTGCGAGCCTGGCTTGAATTCGCCGGACTCGATGGCGTCGAGAACGACTTCGGAAAGGTGGAGATATTTGGGGCCGCGCGCGACACGATCCGACGACGACTGCGAAAATCGCCGAGCAATAGACGCCACTTGCAGGCTTTCACTCACGCTCCCGCGCCCTCCCTGCGATCTTGCGATCAGCGCGTTGGTCTTGAAAGCTATATAGCTTTATAGCTTTTAGCGGTCAATGGAATCCGTCTCAAAGCGGCAATTTGTGATCGGTTTCGATTGTGCCGACCGTGGCAAGTGGATCGCGACCCCTACATCCGGAACAGGCCGAACTGTGTGTCCGGGATGGGGGCGTTGCGCGTCACGGCGAGGCTTTCGGCAAGGATATCCCGCGTCTTGCGCGGGTCGATAATCCCGTCGTCCCACAGGCGCGCGGAGGCGTAGAGCGGATGCCCTTGTGTTTCGAACTGGTTGATGATGGGCTGCTTGAACGCAGCTTCCTCTTGCTCCGGCCAGCTTCCGCCCTCGCGTTCGATGCCGTCGCGCTTGATCGTGGCGAGCACGCCGGCCGCCTGCGCGCCGCCCATGACGGAAATGCGGGAATTGGGCCAGGTCCAGAGGAAGCGGGGCGAGTAGGCGCGCCCGCACATGCCGTAGTTTCCGGCACCGAAGGATCCACCGACAATTACGGTGAGCTTGGGAACCTGTGTCGTGGCGACGGCGCTCACAAGCTTTGCACCGTCCTTTGCGATGCCGCCGGCTTCGAACCTTTGGCCGACCATGAAGCCCGCGACATTCTGAAGGAACACCAGCGGGATGCGCCGTTGCGAACACAGTTGAACGAAGTGGGTGCCCTTGAGTGCGCTTTCGGAAAAGAGGATGCCGTTGTTGGCGATGATGCCGACGAGCATCCCCTTGATGTGCGCAAAACCCGTGACAAGCGTCGTACCATAACGCGCCTTGAATTCGTCAAACCGTGAGCCGTCGACGATGCGCGCGATGAGTTCGCGCACGTCATAGGGCATCTTCCGGTCTGCAGGCACGATGCCGGGTATCTCGTCCGGATCGTAAAGCGGATCTTCGACTGCGGACGCGTCGGCGCGCGTGCTTGGTTCCCTGTTCAGATTAGCGATGGCCTGGCGCGTGAGTTCGAGCGCATGGGCATCGTCGTCGGCGCGGTAGTCCGCCACACCTGAAAGGCGCGTGTGGACGTCGCTGCCACCCAGATCCTCCGCCGCGACGACCTCGCCGGTGGCTGCTTTGACCAATGGCGGGCCGGCGAGGAAGATCGTCCCCTGGTCCTTGACGATGATGGTCTCATCCGACATGGCCGGCACATAGGCGCCGCCCGCGGTACACGATCCCAATACGGCTGAAATCTGGGCAATGCCTTTGGCCGACATGTTGGCCTGGTTGTAGAAGATGCGGCCAAAATGATCCCGGTCGGGAAATACTTCATCTTGGTTCGGCAGATTGGCGCCTCCGGAGTCAACAAGATAGACGCAGGGCAGATCGTTCTGTTCGGCAATCTCCTGCGCCCGCAGATGCTTCTTGACGGTGATGGGATAGTAGGTGCCGCCTTTGACGGTCGCGTCGTTGCAGACGATCATGACGTCGCAGCCGGCGACCCGGCCGATGCCGGTGATCAAACCGGCGGAGGGAGAAGCGCCGTCATACATGCCGTGCGCCGCAAACAAACCGACTTCGAGAAACGGCGCACCCGGATCGAGCAGTTTGGCGATGCGGTCCCGGGGAAGCAGTTTGCCGCGCGAGGTGTGTCTTGCGCGCGCCTTGTCGCCACCGCCATTGAGTGCGACGTCACGCGCCCGGCCGACGTCTTCCAGCGCGGCCTGATGCGTGGCCATGTTTTTCTTGAAGGTATCGGAAGCGGTCGAAACCGAAGATTTCAGGACGGCCATCTCAAACGGTCTCCTCGAACAACTCCCGCCCGATCAGCATACGGCGTATCTCCGACGTGCCTGCACCGATCTCATAGAGCTTGGCGTCGCGCAACAGCCGCCCGGTCGGATACTCGTTGATGTAGCCGTTCCCGCCGAGACACTGGATGGCTTCCAGCGACATCTGCGTGGCTTTCTCCGCCGAGAGCAGAATGCAGCCTGCCGCGTCCTTGCGCGTGGTCTCTCCCCGATCGCATGCCGCCGCGACGGCATAAACGTATGCGCGGCAGGAGTTCAGCGTCACATACATGTCGGCGATCTTGCCCTGCATGAGTTGAAACGTGCCGATGGGTTTGCCGAATTGCTCCCGCTCGTGCACATAGGGCACGACCGTGTCCAGACACGCGGCCATGATGCCGAGGGGGCCTGCGGCAAGCACGACGCGCTCATAATCGAGGCCGGACATGAGCACTTCCACGCCTGCACCTTCTTCACCGAGCACATTGTCGTAAGGCACTTCGCAGTCTTCAAACACGAGCTCGCACGTGTTGGAACCGCGCATGCCGAGCTTGTCGAGCTTCTGAGCGGTCGAAAATCCCTTCATGCCCCGCTCGATAAGAAACGCAGTGATGCCGCGGGACCCGGCGTCGGGATCGGTCTTCGCATAGACGACGAGAGTCTCTGCATCCGGACCGTTGGTGATCCACATTTTCGAACCGTTCAGCAGGTAGCAGTCGTTGCGCCGTTCGGCCCTGGTCTTCATGGAAACGACATCGGAGCCTGAGCCAGGCTCTGACATGGCGAGAGCGCCCACATGCTCACCGGAACACAGATTGGGCAGGAATCGCTTTTTCTGCTCTTCCGTGCCGTGCCGATCGATCTGGTTGACGCACAGGTTCGAGTGCGCGCCATAGGAAAGACCGATGGCGGCCGATGCCCGGCTGATTTCCTCCATGGCGACGACATGGGCGAGATACCCCATGCCCGAACCGCCATATTCGGGATCGGCAGTCACTCCAAGCAATCCCAGTTCGCCGAGTTCGGGCCACAAGTCCTGCGTGAACGTATTGGATGCGTCGATCTCAGCGGCGCGCGGGGCAAGGCGTTCCATGGCCCAGCGCCGGGTCGTCTCGCGAACCGCATCAATTTCCTCTCCGAGGGCGAAATCCATTACCTTGTCGAACATGCGCCGTTTCCCCTTCCGGATGATGGCGGCATCCTAGTCGAGCCCTTGGGATAAACAAACATGCTGCCAGACGCAAAGACCTACGAAGAACTTGTCGCGAAGTTCCGGTGGGAAATCCCGGAATTCTACAATATGGGCGTGGATGCATGCGACCGTTGGGCCGAGACGGAACCGGGCCGGATTGCGCTGACCTTTGTCGAAGAGGAGGGCAGGGTTTCGGACATGTCGTTCGGGATGCTGCGTGCGCAATCGAACCGGCTTGCCAATCTTCTCGTCGATAGCGGCCTCGAACGTGGCGACCGGGTGGGAATTCTTTTGCCGCAATTGCCGGAAACGGCCTTTGCTCATATCGCCATTTACAAGGCCGCGGCAATCGCCGTGCCGCTGTTTCTCCTGTTCGGTCCCGAAGCGCTGGAATACCGGCTGAAAAATTCGGGTGCGCGAATGGTTATCACGGATGCCGAGGGGGCCCGCAAACTCGAGTCCATCCGGTCGCAGCTTCCCGACCTTGAGACGGTCTTCACGGTCGATGGAGCATTTCAAGACACGTGCGACCTGTATGCGGAAATGTCCAGACATTCGGAGATGTTTGAGCCAGTCAGAACCCGTGCGGATGATCCCGCACTCCTGATCTACACCTCCGGGACAACTGGCCCCCCCAAAGGTGCGCTGCACGCCCATCGCGTACTGCTCGGACACCTGCCGGGTGTGGAAATGAGCCACGATCTGTTTCCTCAAGCGCATGACAGGATTTGGACGCCGGCGGACTGGGCGTGGATCGGGGGACTGCTCGACGTTCTTCTGCCCGCGCTTCATCACGGTGTGCCCGTCCTTGCGCGGCGGTTCGAAAAGTTCACCGGCGAGGCAGCGTTTGAGCTCATTCAGGACTTTCGCGTGCGCAATGCGTTTCTCCCGCCTACGGCGCTTAAGATGATGCGTGCGGTGCGCGATGCGGACAAACGCTGGACGCTCGATATGCGGACAGTCGCCAGTGGCGGAGAAACCCTCGGATCGGAACTGCTCGCATGGGGGCGGGAGGTGCTTGGTGTCACGATCAACGAGTTCTACGGACAGACCGAATGCAACATGATCGTCTCGTCCTGTGGTGTGCTCATGCCGCCGCGGCCCGGCATCATGGGGCGTGCGGTTCCGGGGCACGATATTGCGGTCGTTTCGGATGAGGGTGTTCCGCTTGGCTCTGGGGAACAGGGCCATATCGCCGTCAGACAGTCCGACCCGGTCATGTTTCTCGAATATTGGGACAATCCCGAAGCGACGCGGAACAAGTTCGCCGGCGAGTGGTTGCTCACCGGCGATGCTGGGGTGCTTGCCGAAGATGGTTGGATTCGTTTCGTAGGGCGCGACGATGATGTCATCACGTCCTCGGGGTATCGTATCGGTCCAGGGGAAATCGAAGACTGTCTGATCGGTCACCCGGCCATCCGAATGGCGGGCGTGGTCGGCAAACCGGATCCCGAACGCACTGAAATCGTCAAGGCCTTCATTCTGCTGGCGGAAGGCGCGAACCCGTCTCCTGATCTGGAGCGCGAGATACAGAATTGGGTGCGCGAGCGGCTCGCCGCCCACGAATATCCGCGCGAAATCGAGTTCGTCGACGCGTTGCCGTTGACGGCAACCGGAAAGCTCATCCGCAGGGAACTGCGCACGCGGGGCTAGCAGTCATTCACTTCGTCCGGTGTTTGCCGCGCAAGCCGGTCCCGCAGCGCCTTGCGGTCGGCCTTGCCGGTGGCGCCGGTCGGCAGGGATTGCATCATATGAATGACGTCGGGCAGCTTGTGGCGGTCCATCTGGTCCGATGCCCAAGTCCGCAATGCCTGTGGATCGAGCGTTGCGGCATCGCGCGCGATGACCGCGATGTGCAGGGCCTCACCCAACTCGGCGTCCGGCAGTCCTGTCGCCAGCACGTCGCCGACATCGGGATGGCGTGAGAAGACGCGTTCGACCTCCAGTGGTGCGATCTTGGTTCCAGCCCGGTTGATCATGTCGCTCAATCGGCCGGTGATCTCGACATTGCCATCCTCTCTGAGGCGCGCCTGATCACCGGTTCGGAAATACCCGTCGGAGAGGGTTGCCGCTGTCATCTCAGGTGCATCCAGGTAACCGCGCATGAGAAACGGTGTCTTGATCTGCAGCTCGTTGTCGGTGGGCGAGAGGCGGAAGTCGATTTCAGGCGCGGGCCGGCCGATGGTTCCCTCCGCGCTGTCATACGCGTCGGGCCGGACATAAAAATCCGAGGTGGCCGTTTCAGTGAGGCCGTAAACGTCCCAGATGTCCGTTTCGGGCCAGTGGTTCCGGATGAACGCTCCAAGTTCGGCCGGCAGCGGCTCGCCTCCCGACATCAATGTGCCGGAAAACGGTTTGCACTCTTCGCTTTCGATCAATGGCCGGAGTTTGCGCAGCATGGTCGGAACGACCGCCGTCGCGTCAATGTCCGTTTCAAGCTGTCTGGCGAAATCCTCTGGCGAAAACGGATTGGCGATTATGACTTCTCCGCCCTGCAGGAAGGCCGTCAAGGCGACCCACTGGGCATAGGCGAACGTCAGTTGCAGGGGCAGAAGCGCGCGTTGCGGCGGCAGCGCTATTACATCCTGTATGGCGTCGAGCTTGCCGAGATAGGTGTCATGGGCGTGCACCACGCCCTTCGGATTTCCGGTCGAGCCTGACGTGAACATGATCCAGGCAGCATCTTTAAGAAGCGCGCGGCGGCGGGGCGGCGCGTCAGCTAATCGCAGTATCGGCTCGGAAGCCGCATCAAAACCGGCGAGCCCATCCGCCGGATGGGCGTTAACGACAAGGCGCGAACCCGTGCGAGACAGAATATCCGAGACGGTCGACGTCGAACTGCGCCGGTGCAGCGGCACGGCAACGCCTCCGGCCTTCCAGATTGCAAAAAGTGCTGAAAAATCCGCGGCGTGGTTGGACATGGCGACGATGACAGGATCGTCGCGTTCAAGGCCCGTTTGTTGCAGCTGGGACGCGAGGTCCGCGGCGCGTTCTGCCAAGTCCTTGTAGCTGAGCGTCGTGCGCGCGTCGATGATCGCGGACGCCATGGCGTGGCGCTTGCAGGTCTCGTCGAGCCGCAGATCGAGCCGCTCAGTCATTCAATCTTGATGCCGTGTTGCGCCATGAGCGCGCGGGCAATGACCACATTCTGGATTTCGGTTGTACCATCAAGGAAATGCGTCATCTTGGCCGTCACCAGATGGCGGGAAAGGGGGTATGTATCCCGCAAGCCCGCAGCGCCCATCGCCTGCATGCAGTTTGAAACGCCGTCAAAGGCGGCGCGGCTGGCGAACTTCTTGGCATGTGCGGCCGGCGTGATCGCCGTCTCGCCGCGATCTAGCGCTTCCGCGGCATGGCGCGTCAGAAGCCTTGCCGCTTCCAGGTCCGTGGCGACATCGGCGAGCGGCCACTGCACGCCCTGAAATTCGAGCGTCGATTTTCCGAAAGCACTCCGGGACGCCGCATATTTGAGCGCGGTTTCCAGGCTCGATCCGAGCATGCCGCAACACAGGGCCCCGACGAAAGTCCTCGCCTGATTGATGCCGGCCATGGCCGCTCGGAACCCCTCTCCGGGTTGCAGCAGCAGATCGTCTTCGGAGAGTTTGCAGTCCTCGAAGATGATATCGCTCAGGCCGAATGCGGCAGCGCCCGGCAGATCGTAGGCCGGCGTGCGGTTGGCTCCGGGACGATCAGCGGGAACCAGAAATGCGGCGATGCCCAGAACACCTGCGCCCGGGTTTGTCTGTGCGAAGACGAGCAGGATATCCGCCTGCGCCCCGTTGGTGACCCACGACTTTGTTCCATTGAGTGTCCAGCCGTCGTCATGACGTTCGGCGTGGGTGGTGATGGCGGCCGCGTCACTGCCTGCGTCCGGCTCGGTCAGGCAGAACGCGCCGATGTGCGAGCCCTTCAACATATCTTCAAGATAAGCATTGCGATGGAAGTCTGTTCCTGACCGCGCAACAGTGTTGGTGGCGTTGTTGTGGACCCAAAGCGCGAAGGCGAAGGCGGCGTTGGCACCGGCCAGCGCCTCCAGTACCTCAAGCGCTTCGGTGAACCCGAGCCCGCAACCGCCGAAATCGTTCGGAACGAGAATGCCGCGAAGGCCGGCGGTTGCCGCATCCTCGAACGCCCGGCGCGGGACGGCCCCCTCTCGCTCCCACGCAGATGCTTTCGGCGCGATGTAGGTTTCGGCAAATTTTCGTGCGGTCACCAGGACGCCACCGCCGGCTGCAACCTTGTCGCCGCTCCTCGGCGGGCTAACCATGTGATGCCTCATGGCGCGTGTCAGCCCGATGCCGGATTGGCGGACTTCTGTGCCGTAGGTCTCGCATTGGTAAATACTGGACCCTTGCGGTCCGGCAGATCAAGCAGGAACACCTGTGAGTTTTCAATATGTTGAGAGCGCCGGGTGCGGCCTTCACGTTGAGTTCGATCCGCCTTCGTAGTTGATTCCGCACCGGCCTTGGCTCTATGAGACGTCCTTACGAATGGCCGCAATCAAGGAGAACGGAGATGACCGCCGCAATCGTTGGCTGGGCGCATACGAAGTTCGGCAAGGCCGAGGGTGAGACTGTCGAGAGCCTGATCACACGGGTTGCGCGGGACGCCATTCAGGACGCGGCCATCGACGCGCGGGACATAGACGAGATCGTCCTCGGGCATTTCAACGCCGGATTTTCCAGGCAGGATTTTACAGCCGCACTGACCCTGCATGCGTCGGACGATCTGCGCTTCAAGCCGGCCACGCGGGTGGAGAATGCGTGCGCCACCGGGTCCGCTGCCGTGCATCAGGGCCTGAAGTCCATCGCCGCAAAGCAGGCGCGCATCGTGCTTGTCGTTGGCGTGGAGCAGATGACGACCACGCCCGGGCCGGAGATCGGCGAGAACCTGCTCAAGGCCTCTTACCTGCCTGAGGACGGCGAAACGCCCGCCGGGTTCGCCGGCGTGTTCGGCAACATCGCGCAATCCTATTTCCAGGCCTACGGCGACCAGTCCGATGCGCTGGCCATGATCGCCGCGAAAAATCATCGCAATGGTGTGAACAATCCTTATGCACAAATGCGAAAGGACTTGGGGTACGAATTCTGCCGGACCGAGAGCGAGAAGAACCCGCGCGTTGCTGGCCCGCTGAAACGGACCGATTGTTCGCTGGTCTCGGATGGCGCGGCGGCGCTGGTTCTGGCGGATTTTCAGACCGCGCTGGGGCGCCCCAAGGCTGTCGCTTTCCGTGGCGCCGGCCACGCCCAGGATTTTCTGCCCATGTCGAAGCGGAACATTCTAAAGTTTGAAGGATGCGGTGAGGCCTGGAGGCGCGCGCTTTCGCAGGCCGGTATCACGCTCGATGATCTCTCCTTTGTCGAGACCCACGACTGTTTCACCATTGCCGAGCTCATCGAGTATGAGGCGATGGGTCTGGTCGGTCCCGGCGAAGGTGCGCGCGCCGTCTCCGAAGGCTGGACCGACGCCGACGGCAAGCTGCCGGTTAACGTGTCCGGCGGCCTTAAGGCCAAGGGACACCCGATCGGCGCGACCGGCGTTTCCATGCATGTGATTTCGGCCATGCAGCTCACGGGTGAAGCGGGAGACATGCAGCTGCCGAAAGCGGATCGCGCCGGCATTTACAATATGGGCGGTGCCGCCGTGGCAAACTATGTGTCGGTGCTTGAAGGGGTGAAACCCGCCTGACGCCGGTTTCCTGTCTACTTCAGCATCTCGCGCATGCGTTTCACGATCCAGGACGAACACACGCGAATGCGTTCGATCGGCGCGTAGTCCTCATGAACGATGAGCCAGAATGTGCGGGTGAACGCGACCTCCTTTTCGAGCACCCGGACGAGGTTGTCATATCGCTCGGCCATGAAGTCGTGGAGGATGCAGACGCCCGCATGATTCAGGACGCCGTGAAGCTGAACATGCACGCTCGTGCTCGTCAGGTGAGGAACGAGTTCCGGGTCGACGAGTGGGATATAGTCCAGCTGCTTGTCGAAGATGAGATCGGGGATATAGGCGATGCCCCGCAGGCGCTTGAGATCCTCGATCGTTTTGACGGGGGGCTGGCTCGCGAGATATTCCCTCGTGCCATAAAGATGCAGCGTGTAGTCGGCAATCTTCTGCACCTTGAGACGGCCTGAACCGGGTGTCGATACATTGATCGCGAAATCCACTTCACGCTTGGACAACGAGAAACGCTGCGGCAGCGCGACCAGCTCCACCCGGAGCTTGGGATACATTTCGCAAAGCTCCTGAGCCGCCTTGACGACAATGAAGGCGCCGACACCCTCCGGCACACCGATGCGGATCCGTCCGGCAAGCTTTTCCTGTTGCCCGCCCACATTGTCGAGCGCATGAGCCGTGTTCTTCTCGATGCTTTCCGCTGTGGACAGGAGCCTTTCGCCGGCGCGCGTCAGCGCATAACCGCGCGGTGAACGGTCGAACAGTTTGGCGTTCAGAAATTCTTCGAGGGACTTGATCCGGCGGGCCACGGTCGTGTGGTCGACGCCCAACTGCTTGCCCGCAAGGCTGAGCTGTCCCGTGCGCGCGACACTCAGAAAGAAGCGATAATCGTCCCAGCTCATTCTTCCACAACCAGATTTTTCAGTTGGCATATTTTTGCACATTCAATGGGTAATTCAATCCAGTGAATCCTTTTTCCCTAATTGCTATAGTGCTGCTGTGAATTTGCCCGGAGAAGGCAGGCATTCAGGAGTTACAGCGCACAAGGCGACAGTATTGGGAGGAAGCGCGGCATGAGACAGGTTGGCCATTTCATCAACGGTGAGGCGGTCGCGGGCAAAAGCGGACGCGAGGGCGATGTCTACATGCCGATGACCGGCGAGGTGCAGGCCAAGGTCTCGCTCGCCAGCGTCGATGAGGTAAAAGCCGCTGTCGCAAACGCGAAGGAAGCACAACCGGCGTGGGCGGCCATGAACCCGCAGCGCCGCGCGCGGGTGCTCATGAAGTTCATCGATCTCGTCCATGGCGAGTATGATGAGCTGGCCGAGCTGCTCGCCAAGGAACATGGCAAGACCGTTGAAGACGCGCGCGGTGACATTCAGCGCGGCCTCGAGGTCATCGAATTTGCCATCGGCATCCCGCATCTGATGAAGGGTGAATACACCGAAGGCGCCGGTCCCGGCATCGATGTTTATTCGATCCGCCAGCCGCTTGGCGTTGTGGCCGGCATCACGCCCTTCAATTTCCCGGCGATGATCCCCTTGTGGAAGGCGGGACCGGCGATGGCATGCGGTAACGCCTTCATCCTCAAGCCGTCCGAACGCGATCCCGGTGTCCCGATGCGCCTGGCTGAACTGTTCATCGAGGCCGGGTTGCCGCCTGGAATCTTCAATGTGGTGAACGGCGACAAGGAAGCTGTGGACGCCTTGCTCGAACACCCGGATGTCAGGGCCATCGGCTTTGTCGGCTCCACACCGATTGCGGAGTATATTTACACGACGGGCTGCGCGCACGGGAAACGTGTGCAGTGTTTCGGTGGCGCGAAGAACCACATGATTGTCATGCCGGACGCCAATATGGATCAGGCCGTCGATGCGCTGGTCGGTGCCGGATACGGGTCGGCCGGGGAACGCTGCATGGCCATATCCGTTGCCGTTCCCGTTGGCGAGGAAACCGCCGACAGGCTGGTCGAAAAGCTTATCCCGCGCGTTGAGTCCCTCAAGATCGGTCCCTCGACCGATCCGAGCGCGGACTTCGGCCCGCTGGTCACGTCCGAAGCGCTTGAGCGCGTGAAAGGGTATGTGCAGACCGGCATCGACGAGGGGGCGAAACTGCTCGTCGATGGGCGTGACTTCAAGATGCAGGGCTACGAGGACGGTTTCTATATGGGGGGCTGTCTGTTCGACAACGTGACCGAGGACATGAAGATCTACAAGGAAGAGATCTTCGGTCCGGTTCTCTCGGTTGTCCGCGCCAAGTCCTACGATGAAGGCCTTCGTCTTGCCAACGAACATGAGTATGGCAATGGCGTTGCGATCTTCACACAGGACGGCGACGCCGCGCGTGATTTCACCAGCAAGGTTGAGGTCGGTATGGTCGGTGTCAATGTGCCGATCCCCGTGCCCGTCGCCTATCACACATTCGGCGGTTGGAAGCGCTCGGTGTTCGGCGATCTCAACCAGCACGGGCCGGATTCGATCCGCTTCTATACGCGGACGAAGACCATGACCTCGCGCTGGCCGTCCGGCATCAAGGACGGGGCGAGCTTTGTTCTTCCGACGATGAACTAGGAGTGTGTCTGGCCGGATAGGGTGTCGCCCATGGACTTCGCGCTGACAGAGGAGCAAACGGCCATATTCGATATGGCGCGCGCCTTTGGCGAGGACCGGTTGGCGCCTCATGCCATCGAGTGGGACCAGACCCATACGATGCCCCTCGACGCGTTGCGCGAGGCGGCGGAGCTCGGCATGGCCGGCGCCTATGTCGGTGAGGAGCATGGCGGGTCAAATCTTACACGGCTTGACGCCACCCTGATCTTCGAGGGCCTGTCTTACGGCTGTCCGTCGATTGCCGCCTTCCTGTCGATTCACAATATGTGCGGCTGGATGATCGACAGCTTCGGATCGGACGAGCAGCGCGCGAAATGGGTGCCGAAGTTTTGCACGATGGAGGCGGTCGGAAGCTATTGCCTGACCGAACCGGGTTCGGGTTCCGACGCCGCGGCCCTTCGTACGACGGCAAAACTCAAGGGCAACGAACTGGTTCTCAACGGCTCCAAGGCCTTCACGACAGGAGGTGGCTTCACGGACCTTTACATTGTCATGGCGCGGACCGGAGACAACAGTCCGAAGGGTATTTCCTCAATCCTCGTCGAGAAGGATACGGAGGGTTTTTCGTTCGGTGCCAATGAGCGCAAGATGGGCTGGAATGCACAGCCCACGGCCGAACTGCAATTCGACGACTGCAAGGTTCCCGCGACGAACATGCTGGGCGAAGAGGGTGCCGGTTTCAAATATGCGATGATGGGTCTCGATGGCGGCCGGCTGAATATTGCCGCATGCTCGCTCGGAGCGGCCCAGTCCGCGCTGGACAAGGCAACCCGCTACATGCAGGAACGCAAGGCGTTCGGCAAAACGCTTGCCAGTTTTCAAGCCCTGCAGTTCCGCCTCGCGGATATGGAAACCGAATTGCAGGCGGCACGCACGTTTCTGCGCCATGCGGCCTGGAAGTTCGATCAGAAGGCCCCCGACACCACCAAATACTGCGCCATGGCCAAACGCTTCGTGACGGATACCGGATTTAAGGTCGCTAACGATGCGCTCCAACTCCATGGCGGTTACGGATATCTGACGGAGTTCGGGCTCGAGAAGCTGGTTCGCGACCTGCGCGTCCATCAGATCCTCGAAGGGACCAACGAAATCATGCGCGTAATCGTGTCACGCCACATGCTCGATGAGGCGCGCGCATGACGAGTGACGATCTGCTGGTGTGGACAGAGGGGCGTATCGGCCGCCTCCGGCTCAACCGTCCCGAAGCGCTGAACGCGCTGACCCACGACATGGCGCTCGGCATCGAAAAGGCGTTGCTTGGCTGGCGCGATGATCCGGAAATCGATGCGGTGCTGATCTGCGCAACCGGCGACCGGGCGTTCTGCGCCGGCGGCGACATCCAGGACCTTTACCATTCCGGACGGAAGAGCCCGGAGCCGGGGCGCAAATTCTGGCGCGACGAGTATCGCCTGAACGCGCTGATCAAGTCTTATCCGAAACCGTATATCGCGGTCATGAACGGCATTACCATGGGAGGCGGTGTTGGAGTGTCAGCGCACGGGTCCCATCGTATCGTCACCGAAAAGACGATGGTGGCCATGCCGGAAACCTCGATCGGGTTCATACCGGATGTGGGCGGTACCTACCTGTTGTCGCGTGCGCCGGGCGAAACCGGCATCTACCTGGGATTGAGCGGCGCGCGGATGAATGCAGCGGATGCCATCTTCGCGGGATTCGCCGATCACTATATTCCGACGAAGCGACTTCCCGACCAGGCGGCGTCGCTGACCGACGGCGCTTCTGCGGACGAAGCGGTTGCCGACGTGGCGGCGGCGGCACCGGATGGAAAGCTGGAGAGTTTGCAAGAGAAGATCAGCCAGGCCTTTGCCCAATCCGGTCCGCTGGATTGCGTTCGGGAATTGCAGCGTATGGCGGAGAGCGGTGACGAGTGGGCCGAGAAGACGCGCAATATGATCGCGAAGAATTCACCGTTCGCCGTCGCGGCGACGTTTGCCGCCATTCACAAAGCGCGTAAGCTTCAGACGCTCGAGGAGTGTCTCTCGCTTGAATATAACTTCGCCTATCGCGCTATCGCGGGACATGAGTTTCTCGAAGGAATCCGCGCGATGGTCATCGACAAAGACCGCAAGCCGGACTGGCAGCCAGCGACACTGGAGGATGTGACCACGACGATGGTCGAGGATGCGCTCGCACCGCTTGGTGAAGCAGAATGGAAGGCGGCCTGAGGGAGGGAGTGGAGTAATGGCGAGCATCGGCTTTATAGGCCTTGGCAATATGGGCGTTCCAATGGCGCTTAACCTGCGGAATGCCGGCCATGACGTGCGCGGCTTCGATGTCAGCGATAGCGCCCGGGAGGCCGCCGGCGAGAAGGGGTTGGACCTTGCCGACAGCAATGCTCACGCCGCGAGCAACGCCGATATTGTCATTCTGATGCTGCCGGACGGTCCCATTGTTGAAGTTGTGGCCGGCGAGGTGCTCAAGGCCATGCAGAAGGGCGCGCTGCTGATTGATTGTTCGACGATCGACGTGGCGACGGCGCGAAAGGTTCACGAACAAGCCGATGCAGCCGGTGTGTTGTGTCTCGATGCGCCGGTTTCGGGCGGTGTCGTTGGTGCCGAAGCCGGCACATTGACGTTCATGGTCGGTGGGTCAGACGCGGCTTTCGAAAAGGGGGCGCCATTGTTCGATATCATGGGCAATCGCGGCGTGCATTGCGGTGAAGGCGGCGCCGGGCAGGCCGCCAAGATCTGCAACAACATGTTGCTGGGGGTCTCCATGATCGGTGCGTGCGAAGCTTTCGCGCTGGCCAACAAGCTGGGCCTCTCCCAATCGGCATTGTTTGATGTGGTTTCCACATCATCCGGTTCTTGCTGGTCGGTGAATACATATTGCCCGGTACCGGGTGTCGGGCCCCAGAGCCCGGCTGACAATGCGTATAAACCCGGTTTTGCCGCGGCGCTGATGCTCAAGGATCTCGGCCTCTCCCAGCAGGCTGCCGATGATTGCGACGCGGCGACGCCGCTTGGACGCCATGCGACCGACCTCTACGCCGCGATGGTCGACGCCGGCAAGGGTGGTGCGGATTTTTCCGGCATCATCGAATACATCCAGACACACAGCCGAAAGGCCCTCGCATCATGAGCAAGACCGTCCTCCTGAAAAAAGAGGGGCGCGTGGCCGTCCTGACGCTGAACCGGCCCGATGCGCTGAACGCATTGAACGGTGAGGTGATGACGGCCCTGACGGACCATGTAGAGGAGCTGTCCGACGATCCGGATGTCGGTTGCATCGTCATTACCGGATCGGAAAAGGCGTTCGCAGCAGGCGCGGACATCAAGGAGATGTCGGACAAGAGCTACATGGACATGTATCTCACCGACTATTTCGCGCGTTTCAACGACATTGCGGCGTCCCGTTTGCCGACGATTGCGGCTGTCAGCGGCTATGCGCTGGGCGGCGGTTGCGAGCTTGCCATGATTTGCGACATGATCTTTGCCGCCGACACGGCGAAATTCGGTCAGCCGGAAATCAAGCTCGCGGTTATTCCCGGGATTGGCGGTACGCAGCGGCTGACCCGCGCGGTCGGAAAAGCCAAGGCGACAGACCTCATTCTCACCGGCCGCATGATGGATGCGGATGAGGCGGAGCGCAGCGGGCTTGTTGCCCGGGTGGTTCCGGCGGACGAGTTGATGAAGGTGACGATGGAAGCGGCGACGGAGATTGCCGGTTTTTCGCGGCCTTCAGTTTATGCGGCGAAGGAAGCGATCAGCCGCGCCCAGGAAACCTCGCTCGAAGAGGGGCTTTTGTTCGAGCGCAGGGTTTTCCATTCGCTGTTTTCAACGGAAGACCAGAAGGAGGGCATGGCGGCCTTTGTCGAAAAGCGGCCGCCAAAATTCAAACACCAATAACGGGATGCATCCTCCGTCGATCCGGTTTCGGATGTTGGCGACAGAGCGGAAATGCAGACCGACGCCGGCTTCATAGCCGTGCACCAGGGAGGAAGACATTTTGACTGACGAGATCGTCCTGCCCGATGGGCTGGATACGATTCCGAAATTGCTGGACCGGAACGCCCGCGAATTCGGCGAAAACGCCGCTTGCAGGGAAAAGGAATTCGGCATTTGGCAAAGCTGGACCTGGTCACAGGCACGCGACGAGGTGGAGCAACTCGCCTTGGGGCTCATCGAGCTCGGTCTCAAGAAAGGCGATCACGTCGCCATCATCGGAAACAACCGGCCGCATCTCTATTGGGCCATGGTCGCGAGCCAGGCTTGCCGGGCAATCCCGGTGCCGCTCTATCAGGACAGTGTCGCCGAAGAAATGGCTTACGTGCTGAAGCATTGCGGCGCGCGGTTCGCTATTGTCGAAGACCAGGAACAGGTCGACAAGCTGCTTGAGATGAGCGGCAAGACGCCGAACCTCAAACAGATCATCTATCTCGATCCGCGGGGACTTCGGAAATACGACCATACCTCCATGCATCCTTACACGGACGTGCAGAAGCTGGGCGTTGACCAGGCGGATGCGATACGGGGCCCCAAGAAACCGACGCTGCGTGAGGAACTCGATCGCCGCAAGGAGACAGCGGGCGGCGAAGATACCTGTGTCATCCTCTACACGTCGGGCACGACCGGCAGGCCGAAGGGTGTGGTCCTCTCGAACTATAACATCATCGCTACCGCCAAGACCTCCTCCGGTTTTGACCATCTGTCGGCCAGCGACAGCGTACTGGCTTATCTGCCCATGGCGTGGGTCGGCGATTTCATCTTTTCCATCGGCCAGTCCTACTGGACGGGATTCTGTGTGTCATGTCCCGAAAGTCCTGAAACCATGCATCAGGACATGCGCGAGATCGGTCCGACCTATTTCTTTGCGCCGCCGCGCTTTTACGAGGGGCTCATCACCAGCGTTGCGATCCGTATGGAGGATGCGAGCCCGCTCAAACGGCGGATGTACAGGTATTTCATGGATCATGCGCGGGCCGTCGGTGGAGCAATCCTCGACGGCAAGTCTGTCGGGCTGTGGGCGCGGATCAAATACGCGCTCGGCAGCGTTCTGATTTACGGCCCGCTCAAGAACACGCTCGGGATATCGCGGGTCCGCGTGGGCTATACGGCGGGTGAGGCGATCGGACCGGAGATCTTCGAGTTTTATCGGTCGCTCGGCATCAACCTGAAGCAACTCTACGGGCAGACGGAAGCAGCCGTCTTCGTGACGCAACAGCCGGATGGCGAGGTGCGCGCGGACACGGTCGGCGTGCCGTCGCCCGGCGTCGAAATCCGCATCAACGACGACGGAGAAGTGTTCTATCGCTCACCCGGTGTTTTCCAGATTTACTTCAAGAACAAGAAGAGCACCGCGGAAACCAAAGACAAGGACGGCTGGGTCGCGACAGGCGATGCGGGTTTCATCGAGCCTTCGACCGGACATCTGCGGATTATCGATCGCGCCAAGGATGTTGGCAAGATGCGCGATGGCTCGATGTTCGCGCCGAAATATGTCGAGAACAAACTCAAATTCTACCCCAACATCCTCGAGGCCGTCGTGTTCGGCGATGGACGGGACACGTGTTGCGCTTTCATCAACATCGATCTGACGGCGGTCGGAAATTGGGCTGAGCGGAACAACATCATGTACGGTTCCTATCAGGAACTCGCCGGTCATCCTCAAGTCATGGCGATGATCCAGGAGCATGTGGAAGAGGTGAACGAGAGCATTGCGCGCGACGAGATGTTGTCGGGATGCCAGATCCACCGCTTCCTTGTCCTTCACAAACAGCTCGACGCCGATGACGGCGAACTCACGCGCACACAGAAGGTGAGGCGCAGCACGATCGAAGAGAAGTATGGCGACCTGATCACCGCGCTTTACGACGGATCCAACACCGTTTTTGCGGACACGGAAGTGACCTATGAGGACGGACGCAAGGGGCGGATTTCGGCAACGCTCGAGATTCGCGATGCCAGGGTCGTAAGCGCGAAAAGGATGGCGGCGGAATGAACGTGATGGCCGAACCGACCATAACGGAGGACCACCGGACGATCGGCGGTGTCCAGATGGAGGTGCAGAACATCACGTTGCGGTTTGGCGGTGTGACCGCCATCCGTGACACCTCCTTCGACATTCGCGAGGGCGAGATCCGCGCGATCATCGGGCCGAACGGTGCGGGAAAGACGTCGATGCTGAACGTGATCAACGGCTTCTATCACCCGCAGGAAGGCACCATCACCTTCAAGGGCGAAAAACGCCACGACATGCGACCGCATATTGCTGCCACGCAAGGCATCGCCCGTACCTTCCAGAATGTCGCCCTGTTCAAGGGAATGACGACCCTCGACAACATCATGTCGGGCCGGTCCCTGAAGATGAAGAAGAACATCTTCTGGCAGATGCTCTACGAAGGTCCGGCCAAGAAGGAAGAGATCGAACATCGCAAGTTCGTCGAGACGATCATCGATTTCCTCGAGATCCAGCACATCCGGCGCACGCCGGTCGGCAAGCTGCCATACGGGCTGCAGAAGCGCGTGGAGCTGGGCCGGGCACTGGCGATGGAGCCGGAGTTGCTGCTGCTGGATGAACCTATGGCCGGCATGAATGTCGAAGAGAAAGAGGACATGTCGCGCTTCATCATCGACATCAACGAGGAATTCGGGACGACGATTGCGCTCATCGAGCATGACATGGGCGTCGTGATGGATCTGTCGGACCGCGTGGTGGTTCTGGATCATGGCGAGTTGATCGCGGACGGAACCCCGGAGGACGTGCAGAAAAACCAGGATGTGATCGACGCCTATCTCGGCGTGGCGCACGACTAGGAAAGGTGGGTGCCGGACCATGTGTCCGGTGGCCGTAAAGGGAGGGGACAGAATGCTGTTCTTCATCGAGACCGTCATCAGCGGGCTTCTGGCTGGTGTGATGTACTCGCTGGTCGCGCTCGGTTTCGTGCTCATATTCAAGGCGTCGGGCGTTTTCAATTTTGCGCAAGGCGTGCTCGCACTGTTTGCCGCGCTGACGTTGGTGGGTTTCCTCAACGGCACAACACCGTTCACGCATATCGACAATCCGGCATTCGCAATGCCGGCATGGATGGCCATTCCGCTCACCATTCTGGTGATGGTGCTGATCGCCATACTGGTTGAAAAATTCATTCTGCGGCACCTGGTCAATCAGGAACAGATCATCCTGTTCATGTCGATGGTCGGGCTCGCCTATGTTCTGGAGGGTGCCGGCGACATCATCTGGGGCTCCGACGTAAAGGTCATCGACCTGGGGCTGCCGCAAGGTGCCTGGGACTGGCTTCTCGACACACACGGCATCTATGTGGAGAAGATCGAGATGGTTGCGGCGGGTGTCGCCGGTGCGCTTGTCGTCGTTCTCGCGATCTTTTTCCAGAAAACGCGGATCGGACGCGCGTTGCGTGCCGTTGCCGACGATCATCAGGCCGCACTTTCGGTCGGCATTTCGCTGCGCACGATCTGGATCATCGTCTGGTCGGTTGCCGGCGTCGTGGCGCTGGTTACGGGTGTGATGTGGGGGGCAAAATCGGGCATTCAGTTCTCGCTGTCGCTGATCGCGCTGAAAGCCCTGCCGGTGCTTATCCTCGGCGGATTTGAATCCATTCCCGGCGCCATCGTTGGCGGTCTGATCATTGGTGTTGGTGAGAAGCTCGCGGAAGTCTATGGCGGCGAGGTCATCGTTGCCATGTTCGGGCGCTGGTTCGAGATCGATCCCGGAATCTTCACTGCCACGGAAAACTGGTTCGCCTATGTGCTGGCGCTCGTTTTCCTCCTGTTCAGGCCCCAGGGTCTGTTCGGCGAGAAGATCATCGAGCGCGTGTAGAAGGGGCGGGAGACAGACATGTTTTATCGCGAGAGCGGACAATTCAAGACCGGTTACGCGGCGGATCAGGCCATTTTCCCGATCCTGCAGGACCGATGGTCGATGCTGGTCATTCTCGTCGTCGGGTTTGTCGGCGTTCCGCTGATCATCGACGACTATTGGGCGAACGCGGTGTTCATTCCGTTCCTGGCCTACGCGCTTGCGGCGCTGGGTCTCAATATCCTGACTGGATATTGCGGTCAGTTGTCTCTGGGAACTGGCGGTTTTCTCGCCGTCGGCGCTTATTCGTCCTACAAGCTGATGACCGCGTTTCCGGGGATGGACATGATCCTGGTGCTGCTCGGTGCCGGTGCGGTCACGGCAATGGTGGGCCTGCTGTTCGGCCTCCCGTCGCTGCGCATCAAGGGGTTCTACCTGGCTGTTGCGACGCTCGCGGCCCAGTTCTTTTTGATCTGGCTGTTTTACAAGGTCCCCTGGTTTTACAACTACAACGCAACCGGTCAGATCTCCGTTCCGCCGCGCGAAGCGCTCGGGTTTCTCGTGACAACCCAGAAGGCGGACGTGGTCGTGCGCTACCTGTTCATACTCAGCGTCGTGACGGTCTTTGCGATTGCTGCGAAGAACATGGTGCGGGGGCGGATCGGGCGCAGCTGGATGGCCATCCGCGACATGGATATCGCGGCCGAACTTATCGGCATCCGCCCTTTCAGCACCAAGCTCAGCGCGTTTGCGGTTTCGTCATTCTTCATCGGCGTTGCCGGCGCGCTGATCTTCAGCGTCTGGCTGGGAGCCGCGGAATCGGGGGAGACGTTCGGAATCCTGGAATCATTCCTGGTTCTGTTCATGATTATCGTCGGCGGGTTGGGCAGCATCCTCGGGTCATTCCTGGGCGCCGGATTCATCGTACTGATGCCCATCGGCTTGAAGAATGTTCTGGTTGACTGGTTCGGCATGACGGCGGTCTTCGCAAAGCATGTCGAGATCACGCTCTTTGGCGTGCTGATCATCTTTTTCCTGATCGTCGAGCCGCACGGTCTTGCGCGGCTGTGGCAGATCATCAAGGAGAAGCTCAGGCTTTGGCCGTTCCCGCATTAAGAAAGTTTAATGAAATCCGCAACTTTTGCGGTCAGGGGAGGCGAATTGGTGATTGAGCTGTAGCTCAGTCACAGTACACTTGAAGTCAAGGTGCCGAAATAAATTCGGGCACCGCATCAAAGGGAGGAAAGCAAATGAAGTTGCGTACCTGGATCGCGACGGCTGCCGCCGCAGTTGTTGCGATACCGCTCGCGGTCGGTTCCGCGAGCGCGTATGAACTGACGGTTCCGTCGATGGATTACCGGACGGGCCCTTATGCTCCGAATGGTATTCCGTTCGCCAACGGCTGGACCGACTACTGGACCATGCTCAACGAGCGTGACGGCGGCATCAACGGCGTCAAGATCAAGGTTGTTCCTTGTGAGACTGCCTACAACACCAAGCAGGGTGTTGAGTGCTACGAAAAAACGAAGAAGGAAGGCAGCGGCGCGCTTGTCTATCAGCCGCTCTCGACCGGTATCACCTATCAGCTGATCCCCAAGGCATCGGTGGACCAGATTCCGATCCACTCCATGGGTTACGGTCGCACGTCGGCCGCCAATGGCAAGGTCTTCAAGTGGGTCTTTAACTTCCCTGCGACCTACTGGAGCCAGGCCTCCGCGCTGGTCAAATATATCGGCGAAAAAGAAGGCGGAATGGACAAGCTGAAGGGTAAGAAGATTTACCTCGTCTATCACAACTCCGCCTATGGCAAGGAGCCGATCCGCACGCTGCAGGAACTCGCCAAGAAGCACGGCTTTACCTATCAGGGTCTGGCCGTCGACCATCCCGGTCAGGAACAAAAGGCAACGTGGCTGAAGATCCGCCGCGAGAAGCCCGACTGGATCCTGATGTGGGGCTGGGGTGTGATGAACCAGGTGGCGATCAAGGAAGCTGCCTCGATCCGCTTTCCGATGGACCGTTTCATCGGCGTGTGGTGGTCAGGTTCCGAAAATGACGTGAAGCCCGCCGGCGCAGCCGCGAAGGGTTACCTGTCAGGTGCCTTCCATCAGCCGGGTGCGAACTTCCCGGTCCACAAGGATATCATCAAGCATCTCTATGATGCCGGAAAGGCGCCGCATCCGGACTTCAAGGACCGTGTCGGCGAGGTGCTCTACAACCGTGGCCTGGTGGCTGCGATGTGGGCCTCTGAAGCCGTGCGCAAGGCCATGGAAATCCACAAGACCAAGGAAATTACCGGTGCGATGATGCGCGACGGCTACGAAGCTCTCGATGTCGACGAAGCGCGGCTGAAAGAGCTTGGTGCCGAAGGCCTGACGATCCCCGTCAAGATCACGTGTGAAAACCACGAAGGTCCGCGCAAGGTCGCGGTCCAGCAGTGGGATGGCAAGGAGTGGAAGATCGTATCCAACTTCTACGAGCCGGACATGGACGTGATCCAGCCTCTGATCGACGAGGACTCGCAGAAGTTCGCGAAGGAAAACAACATCACGCCTCGCGACTGCAAGTAATGGACGCAATGGCTCAGACCGAAAAGAGCCCGGAGACGGCGGCGGAAACGCCGCCGTCCATCCTCTCGGTCAACAATATCGAGGTCATTTACGACCACGTTATTCTTGTACTGAAGGGCGTGTCACTGGAAGTGGCGCAGGGGGGCATCGTGGCGTTGCTCGGCGCGAACGGCGCAGGCAAGTCAACCACACTCAAGGCGATTTCAAATCTGCTCTATGCCGAACGCGGCGAGGTGACCAAGGGCAGTATCGTTTTCAAGGGCGACCGGGTGGATGCGCGCTCGACCAATGATCTGGTCAAGCGCGGCTGCATTCAGGTGATGGAAGGGCGGCATTGTTTCGAGCATCTCACGGTGGAGGAAAACCTCCTGACCGGTGCCTATACCCGCGGCAATGCCCGCAAGGAGATCAGGGACGACCTTGAGCTCGTATACACATATTTCCCGCGGCTAAAGGAGCGGCGCAGCTCGCTCGCCGGCTATATCTCCGGCGGTGAGCAGCAGATGACGGCAATCGGACGCGCCCTGATGTCACGTCCGACGATGATGCTGCTCGACGAACCGTCAATGGGTCTCGCTCCGCAACTCGTTGAAGAAATCTTCGAGATCGTGAAGCTGCTCAATCGGGAGCAGGGGGTGAGCGTGCTGCTGGCCGAGCAGAATACGAACATGGCGCTCAAATATGCCCAATACGGTTACATCCTCGAAAACGGGCGTATTGTCATGGATGGTCCGGCGAAAGAGCTGCGCGAGAACCCGGACGTGAAGGAGTTTTATCTCGGCATATCGGAAGAGGGACGCAGGTCTTTCCGCAACGTGCGTTCGTACCGGCGCCGCAAACGCTGGTTGAGCTGAAGCACGGGCCCGGTGGACGTTCGCACGAGGGGCGAGGGAATGGCAGAGTATTACGATGAGCTGGAAACCCGCTCCGCCGACCGGCGCGCGAGCGATCTGGCCACGGCGTTGCCCGAACTCATCGCCCATGCGCAGGCGGTGTCTCCGGCGATGGCGAAGCATCTTGAGGGGATCGATGCCGCGGGCGTGAAAGATCGCGATGCTCTGGCCAGGTTGCCGATTCTGCGGAAATCTGCCTTGCAGGAACTCCAAAAAGGAAATCCGCCCTTTGGCGGGTTCGGTGTCGGCGCCGTTTCCGGCTATGCCCATATCTTTCAGTCGCCGGGTCCGATCTACGAGCCCGGACAGACCAGTCACGACTGGTGGCGGATCGGACGCTTTCTTCACGCCTGCAAAATCGGCGCGGGCGACATCGTGCAGAACTGCTTCTCCTATCACCTGACACCGGCAGGCATGATGTTCGAGAATGGCGCGCATGCGGTCAGTGCAGCGGTGGTGCCCGCTGGCACCGGCCAGAGCGAGCTGCAGGCGCAGGCCGCTGCTGCGATCGGCGTGACCACATATGCGGGCACGCCGGACTTTCTGAAGGTAATTCTCGACAGCGGTACCGAGCAGGATCTCGATCTCTCATGCATAACCAAAGCCGCCGTGTCAGGTGGTGCGCTTTTCCCGTCGCTGCGCGAGGAGTATCGCGAGCGTGGCATCGCATGCCTGCAATGCTATGCGACTGCTGATTTCGGCAATGTCGCGTATGAGTCCGAGGCGATGGAGGGCATGATTGTCGATGAAGGCATACTGATCGAAATCGTGACGCCGGGAACGGGCGATCCGGTCGCCGAGGGTAATGTCGGCGAGGTGATCGTCACCAATTTCAATCGCGATTATCCGCTCATCCGGTTCGCCACCGGCGACTTGTCGGCCGTCATGCCGGGCAAAAGCCCGTGCGGGCGCACCAATATGCGTATCAAGGGGTGGATGGGCCGAGCCGACCAGACCGCGAAGGTGCGCGGCATGTTCGTGCGTCCCGAACAGGTTGCAGCACTCGTTGAAAGGCATCGCGACGTGCGCCGTGCACGGGTCGTCATCACACGCGGGGACGATCGCGATGAAATGACGGTTCAGGTTGAAGCGGACGGTGCGGACGCCGCATCGATAGAGAATTCCCTGCAGGGAATTCTCAAGGTCAAAGGTAAGGTCGAGGTCGTTGAACCGGGATCTTTGCCGAATGACGGCAAGGTCATCGACGATCAGCGCAGTTACGATTAGGTGACTGGGCGGTGTCCGGTGCGCTTCTCCTCCAGATGAAAACAGGTGCTATCGCGAAATGGCCTATTCACTCGGAACGATTGCTTTTCTAGCTTTTATCTGAGCGAGCAATTCGTCGAATTGGAGGCTGGCAATGTCGAAAATTGAGAACGTCAAGGCATGTGTGTTCGATGCCTACGGCACGCTCTTTGACATTCATGCACCGACCGCGACGATCGCCGGCGACCTCGGTGACAAGGCGCAACCCTTGTCCGACATGTGGAGAGGCAAACAGCTTCAATATACGTGGCTGCGCAGCCTGATGGGGAAGTATACCGACTTCTGGCAGGTTACAGGCGACGCACTCGACTATTCACTTGCCGCTCACGACATCGACAATCCCGATATCCGTCAGCGCCTGATGGATCTCTATATGACCCTGGACGCCTATCCGGATGCGGTTTCCACACTCGAACAGCTCAAGGCGTCCGGTTATGCGACCGGCATCCTGTCGAATGGTTCCCACGAGATGCTTGCGGCCGCCGTCGAGGCGTCCGGGCTCAAACCTCTGCTGGACGAGGTGCTGTCGGTCGAGGACGTCGGGATTTTCAAACCTGACGGACGGGTCTACCAGATGGTGGTGGATCGGTTCGGCATACAGAGGGAAGAGGTTTGTTTCGTTTCGGCGAACGCCTGGGATGCATCGGGTGCAGCCGATTTCGGGTTCCAGGTGGCGCATCTCAACCGGTTCAACCAGCCGCCTGAGCGGCTTCCAGGCGTACCCAAGGCAATTCTGACGTCGCTGTCGGAACTGCCCCCGGTGATCGGTTAGTTCGGCGCTCTCTCATTCCGCGGGCACGCTCAGGTGGAATGACTTGATGCTGGGCCGCCCGGTTATTTCCTTCACAAGGGTAAGCAGCGGCGTTTCCATGAGTGGATAGTCGGTCTTGATGGGTCCCGCATCCTTTAGCGTCGAATATTGGGTGTCATCGTAGAACGCCGCCAGCAGCAGGTCGTCGTCGGATGAAAACGGTCCGCGCGTTTTTCGCAGCCGGTCGAGCGCCGGCTCAACCAATGCGCCCGGCCGCTCGGTGATGGGAGCAGCGCCACGTGTGATCCTGTCATACAGGTTCGGATCGATCTCACCAGCAATCTCGCCGTAACCGCCCTGGACATAGAGGCGCACCTCATCCGGCACCGTTTCATAGCGCGCCTTGCCCTGGTCCTTGCCCATGACATTGAGAACGGCCTGCGTGACGATATATTGCGCAAACGGGCTTACGACAATCGGGTAACCGAGGTCCGCGCGAACGCGCCCCGCCTCGTCCAGGATTTCTTCCAGACGACCTTCGAGACCCATGGTTTCAAGCTGATACTGAAGATTTGAGACCATCCCGCCCGGGCACTGATGATGATAGTGAAACTCGTCATATTCCCGCGGTGATCCGACGGGCTTGTTTTCCTTTTCTGCAATGTAAGCGAGCCGGTCGGCGACCTCCCGAACCGGTTCGAGGTCGACCGGCACCTCGTATCCGCGCCGTCTGAGGTTCCGTGCCACCAGCTCCGTCGGTGAATGCGAAACATCGTTGGCGAGGGTCGAGGTTGCGGTGTGAACAACGTCCACGCCATGATCGACGGCTTGCAGCACCACATATGGTGCGAGACCGGAGTTGCAGTGGGTGTGGATTTGCAGCGGCATGTCGCCGATGACCTTCTTGACTGCGGGAACAAGGGTCGCAACGCGTTCGGGCAACAGGAGGCCGCTTGCGTCTTTCAGGAAGACGGCGTCGACGCCGAGCTTCATAAGGTGTTTCGCCTTGCCCGAATAATAGGCGTCGGTGTGGACGGGGCTGTGCGTATAAACGAGCCCGCCGACGACATAGAGGCCATGGGATTTGGCCGCACGGATCGGAATCTCCAGATTGCGCATGTCGTTCAGCGCATCATAAGGCGTGTGATAGCGCATGCCGTTGGCGGCGAACCGTTCCGCCGCCAGCTCAACAATGTCATCGGCAAAGAACTCAAACGTGAAGAGGCTCTGACCGCGGGTGTGAATGATGAGCGGCGTCTCAGTGACCCATTCGCTCAAAATCCGCATCCGCTCCCACGGGTCTTCGCGCAGATACCGCACACAGACATCGAATACCGCGCCACCGACAAGGTCGATTGCCTCAAACCCCGCGCGATCTAGGCGCGGGGCGATATCCTTCATCATGGCGGTTGTCATGCGCGTCGCCCACAGACATTGATGGGCATCGCGCAATGTCACATCGATCAGTTTGATTGCCCGTGTCATGACACCTTTATTGATGCTGTTTACTCGGGATTAAAAGTCCATAATTCAAGACAATTGATTTCATATTATGGACATCGCATAGTGCGGATCGGTATGGCGGCGTGTCAAGCCGCATGGGGGCAATGCGTTGCAAAACAACGGGAATCGGTTGTGCCGCTGACATTCAAGGAAGTTGCGGAAATCCTCAAGCTCATCGACGCTTCGGAGTGCGATGAGGTCGTTCTCGAACTGGAGGGAACGCGGCTGGTTGTCCGGCGCAATGGCTCTCCGACGACTGATGGCGTTGCATCCTCATCGGCTTCAGATCCTGGGCAAGCGCCTGCACAATCCGGCGCGGAAGATCCCGCGCCTGTGATGCGCCCTCAAACCGAGACACCGGGCAAGGCCGGCTTGCTCGATGTCCGCTCTCCCATGGTCGGCACATTCTACCGGCGTCCGTCGCCGGACGAGCCGCCTTTCGTCGAAGAGGGCGCGCAGGTGAAAAAGGGCGACACGTTGTGTCTGATCGAGGTCATGAAGCTTTTCACGGCGATCGAGGCGCCGGAAGATGGCACGGTCGCCGAAATTGCGCAGGACGATGGCGCCGTAATCGAATTCGACCAACTCCTGTTCCGTATGCGGACCTAGGCGGGTCCGTTTGCTCTATTCGGCGGCTTCCTGGACCGCCACGTCGCGCGAGCGCGTCATGAACAGCCAGACGGTCATCGCCCCGAAAATCGCGATCAACGCCACATGCCAGTATGTTTGGCCGAGCGTCATTGCCATGAACCCGCAGAATGCAGCGGCGAGGAACGCAAGGCGCTCAACGCCGGAAAGGATGCGGAGGAAATAGCCGTATGAGGCTGCCGACACGGTGATCTGGATGGCGATGACTTCCAGAACTGCGGGCACAATCGCCCAAGTCAGGTTCGGGAATGTCATCAAAGACGGCGAATAGACGAATGCGAAGGGGATGATGAAGGTGGTTGCGGCGATTTTCAGCGCGTCGGCCGCGGTCCCTAAAAATGTCGCGTTCGCGAGCTTTCCCGCGGCCAGAACGCTGACTGCGACCGGTGGCGTGAGCGTTGAGAAAACCGCGAAATAGAAAACGAAGAAATGCGCCTGCAACGGCGGAACGCCGATCTGTTGCATGAAAGGCACGAGCGCGAGCGCAACGATGATGTAGGCCACCGGCGTCGGCAACCCCATTCCCAGAATGAGCGACACAACCATCGCGCCCATGAGCAGGAGGAGTTGGGAGTCGGGCAGATACTGGACCAGAACCGCGCCGAGCCGGCCCGACAGATTGGTTGTCAACATCACCTGCCCGAGCGGGCCGATGGCGATCAGCAACAGCGACAGCACGGCAACGAGATAGAAGCCTTCCTCGATGGCGTTGTACAAAGCCTTTGTTGAAGGGCGGTACTTACCCTGGAAGAGGCAGAGCCCGAGCGCCAGCAGGATTCCCCACAGGCCGGCGATTGCGGGCGACCGGTAACCGAGCAGCAGCCACAGCACGACACCGAAGGAGATTACAAAGGTCGGCAGCAGCCGGGTGATCATTGCCGTGTCCGCCTTCTCGGTAAGCTTGGGAAGGCTGAACCGTTTGGCATAGATCGCGACCGCAATGCCGACACCGACGAGATAGAGGAGGCCGGGCACGAGTGCCGACAAGGCCACGTCGATGTAAGGTTTGTTCAGGAACGACGCGATGATGAACGCGGCGAGGCCCATGATCGGTGGCATGATCTGCCCGGCCGTGGAGGCGGTCGCCTCGATCGCGCCGGCCATTGAGTTCTGGTAGCCGTATTTCTTCATCATCGGGATCGTCAGCCGGCCCGTCAGCACGACGTTGGAGACGGCCTGTCCCATGATCGATGCAACGATGCCGGAACCGATCAGTGCCGGGCCCGCGGCTCCGCCGGAAATCCGGCGTCCGGTGACCTTGCCGACTTCGAGCACCATGTCGAGCATGCCGACGCCGAGCAGGATCGCGGCATAGACGATCAGGAAATAAATGGCATCGGCGGCAACCTGGGCCAGATAGTAAAAGCCCTGGTTCGTGCCGAGGCCGATATAGTTCATGACGAAATTGGCGTCATAGTCGGGGGTCATGAACAAGGGATTCTCGATCAGGTGACCCAGGAAGAAATACGTAATTGAAATAGCAATGACCGAGGTCAGGAGCGGACCCCAGTGAATAAGGGTCAGGGCAAGGATGGATACGGTCATCAGCCAGCCGAATATCATGTCGACATCGGTGAAGAATGGCTGGGTTTGCTCAAGCGTTACGGCGTTGATGCGCACGTAGCCCATGGCGACGGCGCTGGTAACGAGCGCGACAACCGCGAAGACGAAGCGGAGCCAGAAGAAGCGCTTGGCGTGCATGTCCTCGCCGGTTTCGGACATCATGTCCTTGCCGCCGAGCTTCTCGTCGCAGAGATTGCGGATCGCGAGAAGCCCGGTCATGAGGCAGACGCCGAGGATGAAGTTGGAATAGTGTTCAGAGGAGTTTTTGACGAAGCCGAAGGCTGCAAAACCGATATAGAGCGTCAGCGCAGCGCCGATCAAGAGAAACGGCACATCGACCGCAGTCCTGAGTTTTTTCCAGGCAGACATGTCGTACTTCCCCCCATTCGGACCGGTGTCAGTACCGGTCCGGCCGCCGCACTGCAGTCAAACACATACAAAGATGCAACCCGGGCCAGCGTGATCGCCGGCCCGGGGCAATGAGTTCTTCCAACCTTCCGGTTATTTCGGATAGGTCATGGGATCACACTTCTTGGTGAGGTCCCACCAGCCAAGTTCCTTGTAGGCCTTGACCGCACCTGGATGCGTGTTCTCTTCCGAGAGGCCGCAGGTCATCAGGTCGGGTGACCAGACGCGCCACAGCGCATGAAGCTCCTTCATCTTCGGCGCAATCTTGGCGACCGCCATAACCGCCTTATACGCTTTCTGCTCATCGAATTCGGGATGCACGGCGGCATAGGCCCGGTTCACGCCAATGCCGAGGGGCTCTTTCTGGTGCGGCAGGGTGTTGGGCGGCAGGTTCACATGAAGCCATGTTGCCTGATACTTCTTGTTCAGGGACTCAATGTCTTCCTTTGTGACGCCGATGTAGCAGAGCTTCCTGCCGGTCGCTTCCAGTTGACGAACCGTGCCGGGGATCATGAATTCCTTCATGTTCGGTTCCGCACCGATGGGCACGATTGCGGCATCGGTAGCGCCGTCGATGAGCTGCTGGGTGAGCTGCGCGGGTGTCATGTGACGGATATCAGCGTTGTCGGGCGTGATCTTGAACACATGTTCCAACAGAAGCCGCGGAAAGACGCCCCAGTCGGACTGCCCGCGCAAACCAAGAGAGATGCGCTTGCCTTTCAGGTCGTTCATTGTCTTGAGGCTGCAATCGAAAGTGCCCAGGAACTTGCCCTGGCCCCACCAGGTTTCGCCGTAAAGAATCTTCCACGGAATCTTCACCGGCTCAGGAATGAATTCCTTCATTTCCTTTGAGCCGCCGGCATAGGCAATCTGAATAAGGACATCCTCGGTCTTGAATATGGAGCTCTTCCACTTGCGCTTGGCGCGCCCCATCTCGCGGATGTTGTACATGTAGCCCGGTGTCTCCTGCGGCAGGAGGATGACGTCGGAACCGGACTTGATGAGCTGGTTCATGAGAATGGTGTCACCCGCCATGGGACCACAACCGAATGGACACAGCAGGATCGGAATGGTCTCGGCGGCCTTCGTCGCGGTACTGGCCGCGAACGTTCCTGCGGCGACGATGCCGACCGCAGCTAGTTTTCCAATTGACTTGAAAATCGACATGTTTCTGCTCCCTTCCAGATACGCGTGAGGTCTGCTTTTACGTGTTCTGATCGTGCCCCACTCTTTCACGATACATCGCTCGTGACATCCCTTCCTTTTTTTGGAACGAAAAGTATCATAATACGAAATTGCCTACGTCAAGTCCGACTCTGACAGAAGACTTATATTTGTGCAGTCGTGGGGGCGGGAACCGCCGTGCAGTGCGATCCGTTGTTTGAAGTAAAGGGAATGGTTGTCATCGTCACCGGCGCGACCGGTGGCATCGGCGCACAGATTTCAAGATGCCTCGGAATGCGTGGTGCACGGCTTGTTCTTATGGATCTTGAGCAGGAGACACTGGATTGTCTTGCCGATAGCTTTCCGGGTGATGCGAAACCACAAACCCGACGCCTCGACATTTGTGATGAGGAAGCAGTCGATAATGCAGTACGCGATGTTGCGAAGAAGCATGGCCGCCTCGACGCTCTCGTCAATGCAGCGGGGATTTACCGTGTCGCACCGATTGCCGAACTGAGCAGCGCCGATTTTCTCGACACAATGGCTGTGAATCTGACCGGCCCATTTTTCCTGACCCGGGCCGCTGCCCGCATTATGAGCGAAGCAGGCGGCGGTCGTATTGTCCACCTGGCTTCAGTTTCAAGTCTCGTATCCAACCCGGAATACGGGGCCTATGCGACATCCAAGGCGGCCCTGTCACAGATGATCCGTGTTGCCGCGCGGGAGCTCGCGCCAAAGGGCGTTACGGTGAATGCCATCGGTCAGGCGGTAACGGAGACGCCACTCACTCAAAAGCTCCTTTCCGACCCTGAGCGCCGCGCGGACGTGTTGTCGCAAATTCCGATGGGCCGCCTTTGCGAACCGGAAGATATCTTCGCGGCTGTTCTGTTTCTGTTGGCCCCGGGTGGTGCGTTCGTTACGGGGCAGACGCTCTATATTGATGGCGGGCGGACGCTCGTCTAGGGGGGCAGATGGTTGATGAACTTGTCAGACTGGATGCGCAGGCCTGCGCGAGGGCCATCTTGCAAGGCGATATCACAGCGAGCGATCTGGTCTCGGCGTGCCTCGCCCACATCGATGAGCGTGAGGGGGCCGTGGAAGCGTGGCAGCACCTTGAGCGTGACGTCGTCGACAGACAGTTAAGCGTTCTCGACACTATGACAACGGATACGCGCGGGCCGCTCCATGGCGTACCCGTCGGCATCAAGGACATTTACGACACCTTTGACATGCCAACGGCCTACGGATCGGAAATCTACGCCGGGAACCGGCCGCCGTGGGATGCAGCAGCCGTCGCCCGCCTGCGTGCCGCCGGCGCCGTCATTCTCGGCAAGACGGTAACGACGGAGTTCGCCTACTGGAAGGCGGGCAAAACCCGAAACCCGCATGATACCACCCGAACACCGGGTGGTTCATCCAGCGGGTCCGCTGCCGCGGTTGCGGACTTTATGGTGCCATTGGCGATCGGGTCGCAAACGGTCGCGTCCACCGTGCGTCCGGCCTCCTACTGTGGCGTTGTCGGTTTCAAGCCGAGCTACGGGAGAATATCTCTGACTGGCGTCAAGTCCCTGGCCTCGTCTCTCGACACGGCGGGCGTGTTTGCCCGTACGGTTTCAGACGCGGCGCTGATCGCCAGTATCATGGCCGGCCGATCCGATTGGACCGCGGCCGCATCATCGCCGGACGCGCTCACGGTTCGCGTTGCCCGTACGCCCGATTGGGATGAAGTCACAGCCGACGCGATGACGGCATTCGAAATGACCGTGTCTTTATTGCGCTCGGCCGGCGCAGATGTTTCCGATACCGACGCCCCCGGCCGGTTCAAGCCGTTGAGTACCGTACAGAACACGATCCTTGCGTTCGAGGCCGCCCGGGAGTTCTCGTCGGAGTGGCTTCATCATCGCGCGCGGCTCAGTCCGGAGATTTCCGAACTCATTGAAGAGGGCAACGCGATTACGCCGGAGCAGTTCGAGGATGCGGTGACGGCACGGCGTGGTGCATCGGAGGCGATTGAGGAATTGTTCGCAGGCGCGGATGTCCTATTGGCACCGAGCACGTTGGGTGAAGCGCCGCTAATCGAAGAAGGAACAGGCAATCCGCTCATGAGTCGCGCCTGGACGTTGCTCGGGTTGCCGTCCATCAGTCTGCCCTGCGGAAAAGGGCCTGCTGGAATGCCGCTGGGTTTGCAGATCGCGGCGCGGCCGGGCAGGGATGGTGAGCTGATTTCCGATGCGAAGTGGATAGAGGCGCGGCTGGCATGAGCGAGTATCTGGACCCGTCGGCCTGGCGGGAAATGGGATTGCTCGACAGCCACATGCTCCTGGCTCTCGCAGTCGTGGCGCTTGGTGGCGTGTTGCGCGGGTTCACGGGGTTCGGCGCCGCGCTCGTGATCGTTCCCGTGCTCAGCGTCATTTTCACGCCCCGCGAGGGCGTGCCGATGCATACAGTCATGGAATTGCCCGGTGTCCTGCAATTGTTGCCCGCGGCCGTGCGGCATGCCGACCGGCCCACAGTCGTACCGATGATCCTGGCGCTGTTCGCTGGAATTCCCCTTGGCGTCCTGGCTTTGGTGGCCGTCAATCCCGAAATCATGCGCATTGTAATCTCTGTCACGGTGCTTGTGATGGTCTGCCTGCTGTCCACGAACTGGCGCTACACGGGTCCGACGCGATTGCCGGTGTCGCTCGGTTCAGGCGCTCTCGGCGGACTGATCCATGGATCGACCGGTGTCGGTGGTCCCGCGATTGTCGCAGTGCTGATGGCACGCGACGACAAACCAGATACGACGCGGGCAAACATCATAGCCATGATGGGGTCGCTTATCGTGATCGGACTGCCGATCATGTGGATGTACGGATTGCTCACACCTCGCGTGCTGATCGTGGGTGCGGTGGCCGCGCCGGTCTACTTCGCCTCAATCTACATTGGGTCGCGGTTTTTCGACGGGCACGGCCAGAAGTTCCATCGCCGCATTTCATTGATCATGCTGGCCGTCATCGCTGTGGTGACGCTTGTTGCCGCCATTGTGAAGTAAGGAATTGCGGCTACCTCAAGGGTTTCAGCGGATCTGCAGAAGTTCGCCCATGCCTGCGTCGTCTTCGCCAGTGCGGGCGAACATCGCCGCCTGCATCCGTGCGGCGGCTGCGCGCAAAACCGGCGCATACTCCAGAACGCGCGTTGCGCTCACGCGTGCTTCGGGCGCCGAGATTGCAAGGCCCGCCCGGATGCGGCCCGCCGGGTCGAGGACGGGAACGGCGATGCACACGACACCGGACATGAACTCCTGATTGTCGATGCTGACGCCCGCCTTGCGGATTTCCGACAGGCTCGAGCGGAGGGTTGCAGGATCGGTCTTCGTCGTATCCGTGTATTTCGTTAGCCGGAGCGTCTTCAGCAACGCTTCCAGATTTTCGTCCGACTGCATGCTCAGGAACAGTTTGCCGATCGCCGTGCAGTGGAGCGGGACGCGGCTTCCCGGTTCAAACCGCAATCCAAGCGGCCACTCGGCTTCGACACGGTCGAGATAAACCAGTTCACCATGATCCATGATACCGAGGTTGCAGGTCTCACCGGTTTGCTCGACCACCCATTCCAGAATGCCGTGCCTGTTCGGGCGCTGCGCGGCGGCAAACAGAACGTTAAGCGACAGGTCGACCAGCCGCTGGCTCTCAATGAACCGGCGGCCGTCCGGTTCCCGCTCCAGGAAGCCGAATTCTTCCAGAAAAGTCGCGATACGGTGGGTCGTCGGTTTCGAGAGGCCAAGCGTCGTGGCAAGTTCGGCAACGGACACCGGGGTCGGAGTCTCGACGATACGTTCAAGGATGTGAAGAGCTTTGAAGATGCTGCCGGCGCCTGCGGGCACATCTTCGGTTGCAGCGTCTTTTGAGGATGCACTTGCATGTGCGCTTTGTTTTCCGGGCGCGTACGCGTTTCCGGGCGATGCCTTTGCCTTGCGTCGGGATTTGCGGACGGGTGTTGTGTTCATTTTTCAGCCCTCCGAATGTCAGCGGCATTATAGGACGGTTGGATGAGGTGGAGCAAAAGGCCCGATGAAACCTGCGGTTGATTTTACTGAATTTTCTTTATGTTCAACGACTATGGACAGACGACAATTCAAGGAAGCTGCGCACCAGTCTCAACTCCTTTTTATCAGATGGGCAAACGATGTATGTTCGGAAGGTCCTGTTCCAATCCCGGATGGGAACAGACTTCAGACGGCTTGAGGGCGAGTATGCGCCCTCAAGGATCACCGCGATACCGACGCCATGCAGGACGGCTTCCTTTGAAAGGGGAAAGCTGGATACGGTCGTTACGGAAGCGGGCGCCAGTTCGAGTTCCTCCATGCGTTCCTCGAAAACGCGGCGCGTCAGCGATCCCCGCTCGGGAAGGATCAGGCTTTCGCGCACCAGTTCCTTGGTTGAAATGGATTTTCTCTTGGCAAAGGCATGATCGCGCGGAACGAGGGCAATGTATCTGGTTCTGTCGATCTCGAGCTTGAACATGCCGTCGACATCGTCCGGCTCTGTGATGATGCCGATATCAATCTCGCGTTCCTTGACCTGGGCCATGGTGTCGCTCCAGACACCCAGAGAAAAGTCGATATGGACGCCGGGATACAACCGCTTGAACTCCGAGATGAGGCCCATGGCGGGACAGGGGGCATTGGCGACGATGGAGAGCTGGCCGCTGTCAAGTTCGGAATAATCCCGCATCCGCTCGGTAAGCAGCTGCTCAAGCACGTGAATCCGGTCTGAAATCTCAAAGAGTTCCTTCGCGGCGCGGGTCAGCTCAAGCCCCGATCGTCGTCGAATGAACAGACGCGCGCCGATCATTTCTTCCAGCTTGGAGACATGCTGGGTGATTGCCGGCTGTGTCACGTTGAGGGCGACAGCCGCCTTGGAAAAACTTCGTTCGCGGGCGGCATGTGTAAACGCGGCGATCTGATGTGGACTGGCCTTAAGACGGGAGTTCATGGCGGGACGCTAGTACTATGTTTCACTTCGAATTTCAGCATCAAAAAAGAACGGGTAGGTCGAGCGCTGCTATTTAAAGCATAAGAACAACTAATATTACTTCATCAATCCGTCAATGAAACTTGCTACCAGGCTCGTGCTGACTCACACCGGCGCGAGGGACTCATGTCATCTGTGCATATCCAGAATATTACCAAGTCGTTTGGGAAGGTCGAAGTCCTGAAAGACGTATCGCTGAACATTCCCGACGGTGAATTCGTCTCTCTGGTCGGTCCGTCGGGATGTGGAAAATCCACACTTTTGCGGATCATTGCGGGTTTGGAGCAGCAAAGCAGCGGGCAGATCCGCATCGATGACCGGGTTATCGACAACGTACGTCCCAGTGAGCGCAACATCTCCATGGTGTTTCAATCCTATGCGCTCTATCCGCATCTCAGCGTGTTCGACAATATCTCGGTTCCGCTGCGAATGAGCCGCCTGAACAGCATTCAGCGGCTGCCGGGCCTGCGTCATCTTCTCCCCGGTGCAAGAGCCGTGGAGAAAGGCATCCGCGCCGATGTCGAGCAGGTCGCGTCGCTGCTCGACATGAAACAGCTGCTTGACCGAAAGCCGGGAGAGCTTTCGGGCGGGCAACGCCAACGGGTTGCGGTGGGCCGTGCCATCGTGCGTGAGCCGCACGCTTTTCTGCTGGATGAGCCGCTATCCAATCTCGATGCGAAATTGCGCGTCCACATGCGGACCGAAATCGCACAGCTTCACCGGCGTCTCGGTGCGACTTTCATTTACGTGACGCACGATCAGGCGGAAGCCATGACCATGTCCGACCGGATCGCGGTTCTCATGGACGGCGAACTGGTTCAGGTCGGTTCGCCCGATGACGTCTACAACGAACCTCAGGATATCCGGGTTGCCGAGTTCATTGGCTCGCCCAGGATCAATACCTTCGCCGGGGAAATTCGGTCGGATGGGGGAGTCGATCTTCTCGGAGTGCCGACTGGTCTGGTAACCGATGCCGAGGCCGGACCCGCGCAGGTCGGCCTGCGCCCGGAGGCGCTTCGCCTTGTGCCGGTGGGTGAGGGAGTGTTTGCGGGCACGGTCACGCACATTGAAAATCTCGGGGCCGAGCTGATGGTCCACTTTGTGAATGAGAACATGGAAAGACCGGCGATCATTCGCCTCGACCACATAGAACGGCACAGGCTCGACGTTGGCGAGAGCATTGAAATCGACTTTCTTCCCGGCGCCGTTCGATTGTTTGGCCCGGATGGCGCCAGGGTTCCCACGGAAGAATTCATGGAGAAGCAGCTTGTCAACGCATGAGGCCGTTCAGGCGGGGGAAACCCCATCGTTTGCCGCCGCGTCAGTGCGCGCGCGTATGCGCTACCAGTTAATCGCGACGATGCTTTCGGCGCCGGCCATTGCGCTGATGTTCCTTCTGCTCATCGGACCGGTCGTTGCCGTTCTTCTGTTGTCGTTCACCGACTGGTCGCTTGGGGACTCCGATTTCAACTGGGTCGATATGGCGACGTATCAGGAGATGGTGGAGGACGACATCTTCTGGAAGGCGATCGCCAATACCCTGATTTACGTGGGCATCGTTATTCCAGGGTCAATCATCCTCGGGCTCGGCGCGGCCCTGCTGATCGAAAGTGTAACCGTCGGACGTTCCTTCTGGCGTGCGGTCTACTTTCTTCCCGTCATGTCGACGCTGATTGCCATGGCGGTGGTGTGGGAATTCATGCTGAACGCGAAATTCGGCATGGTTTCCCAGGTTCTCGGATTTTTCGGCGTCGAGGCAAAGAGCTGGCTGCAGGAACCCGATACCGCCTTACCGGCGCTATGTCTTATCGCAATCTGGCAGGCGCTTGGCTTCAACATGGTCCTGTTCATGGCGGGGCTCACGTCGATCCCGCGCGAACTCCACAACGCGGCAGAGGTGGATGGCGTGCGTTCCGCCTGGGATCGTTTCTGGCTCGTCACATGGCCGCTTCTCACACCGGTGACCATGTTCGTTGCGATCATCACTGCGATCCGGTCATTCCAGGTGTTCGACACCGTTCACGTTCTCACGAAAGGCGGTCCGGACAATGCCACAATGGTGCTCGTGTACCAGATCTATCAGGAAGGCTTCGAGTTCTTCCGGTCTTCCTACGCCTCCGCCCTGACCGTGGTTTTCCTCGGCTTCATTTTCCTGCTGACCCTGTTCAAGGTGTTCGTCGTCGAACGAAAGGTCCACTATCAATGAGACGCATCCGTTTCGGCGAAATCATCAAACAGCTTGTGCTTGTCATCGGTGCCATCATCATCCTGGCGCCGTTTTATCAGATGATCACAACTTCGTTGAAAGCACCTTCCGAGATTGCCGACGGGACGCTGTCGCCGATTCCACGCGAATGGCATGCGGTCCAAAACTACACGGAAGCTTTCACCGCGACGCCACTCGCCCGTTACATGCTGAACGGCGTGATCGTCACCGCCTCAATCTTTATTCTTCAGGTTCTTATCGCTCTGCCATGTGCATATGCACTGTCGAAACTGCGCTGGTGGGGACGCGAAGTGGTTTTCGGGCTCGTCCTGTTCTGTCTGCTCATTCCGCCGCACGCCGTCGCGATCCCCGTCTATCTGATGTTTCATTCGATTGGCATCCTGGATTCCTATGCGGCACTTATCGTGCCCTGGACCATTTCCGTCTTCGGCATCTTCCTGATGCGGCAGTTTTTCATGACTGTTCCGGACGATCTCGTCGACGCGGCGCGCATGGACGGTATTTCGGAACTTGGCATCGTGTGGCGTGTGATGCTTCCGACGGCGCTGCCGGCGCTCACCGCATTCGGGATATTTTCCGTCATCGCCCACTGGAACGACTATTTCTGGCCGCTGATCGTGCTTTCGAGCCGGGAGTTCTATACGCCGCCGCTCGGCATCTCCGTTTTCCGGAACGAGGAGTTCGGTTTCGAATTCGGTCCGCTTATGGCGGCGGCGACGGTCATCATCGCGCCACTCGTCATCGCGTTCATCGTTGCACAACGCCGCTTTATCGAAGGGATCACACTGACCGGCATGAAGTGAGCCGGAGAGTTTACATCGGTTTCCCGCCTTGCATCGCCGAACGGGAATGGCGTCGGGGCGAGAAAAACATGAGGAGCCGGAGGGTGAAGCTCCAGCTCCTCAGACACCATCAACAGGAGGTAGAAATGAAATTCCGCTCCATCATCGGCGCCATTGCGTTGACCGCGTTTACGGCCGGGGCCGCAAGCGCAATCGAAATCGAAGTGCAATATCCCTACGCGCACCTGTTCGCGAAAACATACAAACAGATCATTGCAGAGTTCAACAAGGCGCATCCGGATATCACCGTCAAAATGCGCGCTCCCTACGAGTCCTACGAAGACGGTTCTCAGAAGGTGCTGAAAGAAGCGATTACCAAAAAGATGCCCGACATCACCTTTCAGGGGCTGAACCGGCAGAGAATCCTGGTCGAAAAAGGCATCGCGCAGTCGCTTGAAGGCTTCATCGCTAAGGAAACCGACTTTGAGAAGGATGGTTATCACAAGGCCATGCTCGACCTCGGCACGTTCGGCGGCAAGGTTCACGGCATCCCATTCTCGGTTTCACTGCCCATCGGCTACTACAACATGGACGTCGTGAAGAAAGCCGGCTGGACCAAGCCGCTGCCGAAAACCTGGGAAGAAGTGATCGAGCTGTGCCAGGTGATCGCAAAGTCCGGCCAGCAAGTGGACACCATGTTCTGGGGCTGGAACATCACCGGCAACTGGTTCTGGCAGGCCCTGAACTGGTCGAAGAACAACCCCATGCTGGACCAGTCCGAGACCAAGGTGAACTTCAACAACGATCACGGCAAATGGGCCATGCGCACGTTCGCGAAGCTGGTCAAGGAATGCAAGATGCCCAACTACAACCTGAAGGAAGCCATGGGCAATTTCTCCGCCGGCAAGATCGGTATGTATTTCTGGTCGATCTCCGCGCTGCAGCGAGTGACCAACGACAGCGCCGGCAAATTCACGTTGAAAACCGGCCCGTACCCGTCGGTGGAATCAACCGGCGGACTTCCCGCGGGCGGCAACGCCGGTATGATGCTTGCGAAAGACCCGGAGCGTGCCGCCGCGGCCTGGAAGTTCCTCAAATTTGCAACATCAGGCCGGGGGGCCGCGATCGTTGCAGAAACCACCGGTTACATGCCGCCGAACAAGAAGGCCAATGAGGTCCATCTGAAGGACTTCTATGCGCAGAACCCGAACAAGTTCACCGCGGTTGCGCAGCTTCCATTGCTGCGCGAGTGGTACGCGTTTCCGGGCAAGAACGGTCTGAAGATCACCAAGATCATTGAGGATGCCATGCAGTCGATTGTGACGGGTGATCGCGTGGATGAGCCCGACAAGGTGCTCGAAGAGATGTCCGAGAAGGTGCAGAAGCTTCTGCCAAAGACGTCGAGTTAGTCGACGTCCCTGTGAGTGCGGGATGCCGGTTGTTGCCGGCATCCCGACGCTGCACCGGTCTCAATTCCGGATCAGCTCACAATCGAAAAAAACGGGGGGCAGCCACAGTCCGGCTGCGCATGACGAACGCATGAAAATCATACATGTCACGGATATCCATCTGACGGGCGAAGGAGGAACGGTGCTCGAACGCAGCCCCGGTCACAATTTTCTTGCCTGTCTGGACCACATCGTTGCGCATCACGCCGATGCCGATTTGTGCGTCATCACTGGCGACTTGGCCCATTGGGGCGAGCGCGAAGCTTACGAGCATTTGCAACAGATTTTGTCACCGTTTCCGATCGAGACGCGGCTCATGATCGGCAATCATGATGATCGTCAGATTTTTCAGGCGGTATTTCCAGACACACCATCCGATGCGAACGGTTTCGTCCAGTGGAGTGAGGCCACAAAAGCCGGACGGTTCATCTATCTCGATACCACCGAACCGGGAACCCATGCGGGGCATTTCGGGCACGACCGCCAGCAATGGTTGCGCGCGGAACTGGAGAACCTTGAAGACGAGGCGTGCTATCTGTTCATGCATCACCACCCTTCGCCAATCGGCATTCGCGCCATGGACGATATCGGACAGGTGAATGCGCCGGAACTTCGCGCCATCCTGCACGCGCATCGCAGCAAGATCGCGCATATCTTCTTCGGACATTGCCATCTGCCGCTCTCCGGCACCGTGTGCGGCATCCCGTTTGCGGCCCTGCGTGGCACCAACCATCACGGCTGGCAGGACTTTACCGGCAGTCCCAGACTGAAGGGGGCGGAGTTGACGCCGGCATATAACGTGGTGCTTCTGGAGAACGGCGATTGTGTCATTCACACAATCGACTTCACCTACGCCGGTCCAATTGCCGAATTCGGAACCAGGCATGCGGATTGGGCACGGGAGCCGGAGGCGGCGGTGTAGGTCGCGGATTTGACGGTTGCTCTGACCGGAACGCCTATTGGGAGTATATCCAGCGCGGACTCTGCTTTTTCAACTCGAGTCTGGCGACTGCCGTCTTGTGAACTTCATCCGGACCGTCGGCGAGTCGCAGGCTTCGGGTCTTGGCCCACGCATAGGCTAGACCGAAATCCTGCGCCACGCCACCGCCGCCGTGCACCTGGATGGCGCGGTCGATGACGGCTTGCGCCATCTGCGGGGCAACCACCTTGATCATGGCAATCTCGGCGCGAGCTTCCTTGTTGCCGACCGTGTCCATCATGTAGGCGGCCTTGAGCGTCAACAGCCGCGCCTGCTCGATTTCCATACGCGAGCGGGCGATCTGGTCCATGACGACACCCTGCTCGGCGAGTGTCTTGCCGAATGCGGTTCTTGATTTGGCGCGCGCGCACATCGCTTCCAGCGAACGTTCGGCAACGCCGATCAGCCTCATGCAATGATGGATGCGCCCAGGGCCGAGCCGCCCCTGCGCGATCTCGAACCCGCGTCCCTCTCCAAGAAGCATGTTTTCAGCGGGCACACGCACATTCTCGAAGGTGATCTCGAAATGGCCGTGCGGCGCGTGATCGTAACCGAAGACCGTCAGGGGACGCACGAGCGTAACGCCGGGCGTGTCGCGCGGGACAAGGATCATGGCTTGCTGGCGGTATTTCTCGGCCTTTGGATCGGTCTTGCCCATGAAGATGAAGATTTCACAGCGCGTGTCGCCCGCACCCGAGGTCCACCATTTGTGCCCGTTGATCACATATTCATCGCCGTCACGTTCGATGCGCGACTGGATATTGGTCGCGTCCGAGGAGGCGACATCGGGTTCGGTCATCGCGAAGGCGGAGCGTATCTCTGCCGCCAACAGGGGTTTCAGCCAGCGCTCTTTCTGCGCCTCGCTGCCATAACGGACGAGAGTTTCCATATTGCCCGTGTCCGGAGCGGAGCAGTTGAAGGCTTCAGGGCCGATCGGCGAGCGGCCCATAATCTCGCACAGCGGGGCATATTCGGCGTTTGTCAGGCCGGCGCCCAATTCCGAGTCCGGCAGGAACAGGTTCCAGAGGCCGGCCGCGCGCGCCTTGGTCTGCAATTCCTGCATGACCGGGGGGCATGTCCAGCGGTCGCCAGCGTCGAGCTGCTCATGATAGGTGCGCTCATTTGGATAGATGTGTTCGTCCATGAACGCGAGCAATCTGGCGCGGTAGTCTTCAGTTCGCTCGGAAAATTTGAACTCCATGATAAAACCTGCTCTTCTTCGCGGGGTTCCATTCGATACGACGATCCGCCTCCGAGCGCCAGATTTTCGAGATCAGGCGGATTGAAATCAAACGTCTAGCTGACAGCCGCGAAAGGAAAGAGACCGGCGATGAGTGACGAAGTTCGCTACGAACGCGAGGGAAACGTTGCAGTCATCACGTTGAACAATCCTCCAGTCAACGCGCTCGGGCATGCCGTGCGCGTTGGGCTGGTTGATGCACTTGAGAAGGCAGATGCTGACGATGATGTAAAGGCCGTGATCATCATCGGAACGGGACGGGGATTTAGCGGCGGCGCCGACATCCGCGAGTTCGGCAAGCCGCGCCCCGAGCCACTTCTTGTCGAGGTCATCGCCCACATTGAGGTCACGGCGAAGCCGGTCGTTGCTGCCATTCACGGCATGGCCGTGGGCGGCGGCTGCGAACTGCCGCTCGGCTGTCATTACCGCGTTGGCGACGAGACCGCGCAAATGGGTTTGCCCGAGGTGAAGCTGGGCCTCATTCCCGGTGCCGGGGGTACCCAGCGGCTGCCGCGCCTGATCGGGCTGAAACCGGCCTTGGACATGATCGTCAGCGGAGAGTATGTCGGCGCCGAGCGTGCTGCGGAGTTGGGTCTGCTCGACGAACTCATTGATGGCGACCTGAAGACGGGTGCGATCAGGTTTGCCGAAAAGCTCATTGCCAACGGGACAGAGCCGCGCCGCATTCGTGACATGCAGCCGGACGACACCGATGCGAAGGAGCTTTTCGAGAAGGCGCGCGCGACGGCCGCCCGGCGCATGCGCGGGCTGGATGCGCCGCAACGCTGCATCGACAGTATCGAGAATTCCACCACGCTGCCAATCGATGACGCGCTCCAGAAGGAGCGGGAGTTCTTTGCGGAACTGGAGAGCTCCGAGCAATCGCGTGCGCTCCGCCATCTGTTTTTTGCCGAGCGAGAAGCGCACCGCATTCCCGGCGTCCCAAAGGATACGCCGCTCCGTCCAATTGCGAGGGCCGCGGTCATTGGTTGCGGCACCATGGGGCGCGGCATCGCCATGAGTCTCGCCAACGGCGGCGTGCCGGTCACCGTGATCGAGGTCGATCAAAAAGCGCTCGACGCTGGTCTCGAAATGGCCCGGAAAACCTATGCGGGAAGCGTGTCGCGCGGCTCGCTCTCGCAAGGTGACATGGATGCACGGATGACGCTGATCGGCGGCACAACGTCGTATGATGACATCGCCGACGCGGATATCGTCATCGAGGCGGTGTTCGAGGACATGGAGCTGAAAAAGAAAATCTTCACAACACTCGACAGCACGTGCAAGCAGGGGACGATCCTGGCCACCAATACCTCGTCGCTGGACGTCAACGAGATCGCCGCTGCCACCAAACGCCCCGGGGACGTCATCGGAACGCATTTTTTCAGCCCGGCCAACGTGATGAAGCTGATGGAAAATGTGCGGGGCGCAAAGACCGCGCCTGATGTCATCGCGACTGTGATGAAATTGTCCAAGGACATCAACAAGGTCGGGGTGATGGTCGGCGTGTGCAACGGTTTTGTCGGCAATCGCATGTTATATGCCTACAAGACGCAGGCGGAGTATCTGCTGGAAGAAGGCGCGCTGCCGCATCAGGTGGACAAGGTCGTCACCGATTTCGGGTTTCCCATGGGGCCGTTCGCCGTCAGTGATCTCGCCGGTCTCGATGTCGGCTATCTCGTGCGCAAGCATCGCCGTGAGATCGATCCGCCCAAGCATCGGGAATCCTATATCGGCGATCGGATCGTCGAAATGGGACGTCACGGCCAGAAAACGAGTAAAGGCTGGTTCCTCTACGAGGAGGGCAACCGTGTGCCGCAGCCCGATCCCGAGATTGAAGACCTCATCGTGGGTATTTCCGAGGAACTCGGCATCGAGCGCCGCGAAATCACGGACCAGGAGATTCTCGAGCGTTGCCTGTATCCGCTGATCAACGAAGGCGCGAAAATCCTCGCCGAGGGCATAGCCATCCGCCCGAGCGATATCGACGTTATCTGGATCTACGGCTACGGCTTTCCGCGCGGGCGGGGCGGACCCATGTTCTATGCCGATCAGGTCGGCGCCAAGACGATCTTCGATGTGATGCAACGTCTGTATGAGGTGCATGGCGATCTGTTGAAACCCGCACCGTTGCTTAAGGAATTGGCAAACGCAGGCAAGAGTTTTGCCGACTGCCAGGCTGAAAAGAAAATCAACTGAAGCGGTACCATCATGCGCGAAGCTGTCATCATCTCAACCGCCCGAACGCCCATCGGCAAGGCCTTCCGGGGCGCATTCAACAAAACCCACGGGGCGGTCATGACCGGCCATGTGATCGAACATGCGGTGAAACGCGCCGGTGTCGAGCCGGAAGAGGTCGAGGATGTCATCATCGGTTGCGGATATCCCGAGGGCGCTACGGGCAAGAATGTCGCGCGGCTTGCCGCTTATCGCGCGGGCCTGCCCGTCACCACGTCCGGAACGACCGTAAACCGGTTCTGTTCCTCCGGCCTCCAGGCTATTGCGATGGCAGCGCAGCGCGTCGTCATGGATCAGGTGCCGGTGACGGTTGCGGGCGGCGTTGAATCCGTCAGCCTCGTCCAACCCAACCTCAACAGGACCCATTTCGAGGAGGAATGGCTTTTTGAACACAAGCCCGAACTGTGGATGGGCATGATCGACACGGCCGACATTGTGGCCGAGCGCTATGACATCTCGCGCGAGGCTCAGGACGAGTATGCGTTTTCCAGTCAGCAGCGCACGGCAATAGCTCAGCAGGCCGGCGCCTTCGACGACGAGATCGTTCCATTGCCTTCCATCATGGAGGTCAAGGATCGAGAAACCGGTGAGGTGAGCGAGAAGGGCGTGACGCTGGAGAAGGACGAGGGCAATCGTCCCGAAACCAACATGGAGGGTCTCGCAAGCCTGAAACCCGTTATGGGCGAGGACAAATTCATCACTGCGGGCAACGCCAGCCAGCTTTCTGACGGCGCGTCGGCCTGTGTCGTGATGGATGCGAAAGTCGCCGAACAGAAAGGGCTTGAGCCCTTGGGGATTTTCAAGGGATTTGCCGTCGCCGGGTGCGAGCCGGACGAGATGGGCATCGGTCCCGTCTTCGCCGTGCCGCGGCTGCTTGAGCGGTTTGGCGTGAAGGCCGATGACGTCGATCTCTGGGAGCTGAACGAGGCGTTTGCCGTTCAGGTGGTTTACTGCCGCGACCGGCTCGGCATTCCGATGGAGAAACTCAACGTCAATGGCGGGTCCATCTCGATCGGTCATCCCTTCGGCATGACCGGCGCGCGTCTCGCCGGACATATCCTCATCGAGGGAAAACGCCGGGGTGCGAAACATTGCGTCGTCACCATGTGCATCGGCGGCGGCATGGGGGCGGCAGGGCTGTTCGAGATCGCCTAGAGGGGAACTGGTGCAACCCGATCGCGAGGTCATAGACATCCGTCCTGACGAGGGGATCGAGACCGAGCGCCTTGAGCCCTGGCTCCGCGAACGGTTACCCGAGGTCGATGGCGCGTTTTCTCTCGCCCAATTCGGTGGCGGCCACGCCAATCTGACCTACCTGATCCGGTTCGGAGAGAATGAGTATGTGCTCCGCCGTCCGCCGCTCGGGCCCGTGGCACCAGGCGCACACGACATGGGACGCGAGCACGCGGTGCTCAAGGGTCTGTGGCAGGCATTTCCGCTGGCGCCGCAGAGCTACGTCTATTGCAACGATCAAGAGATCATCGGTGCAGATTTTCACGTCATGGAACGTCGGCATGGTCTCGCGATCCGCACCGAGTTGCCGGACGGGTACGACTGGAACGCGGAGCTGAACCGCCGTGTTGGCGAAATGGCCGTCGACGTGCTTGCAAGCCTGCATACAGCCGATCCCGCAATCGCGGGGCTCGACGGGCTTGGACGTCCCGACGGGTTTCTTGAAAGGCAAATGAGCGGGTGGAGCCGACGCTGGGAAGCAGCCGCAGATGAAAACTCGTCAACGACCATGCGGGACATTGTTGGCTGGCTTGAGAAAAAACGTCCCGAAAGCAATCACGTGTCGTTGCTGCACAATGACTTCAAGCTCGACAATATGCTGGTGGCGGCGGACGATCCGGCGCGCGCGGTCGCCGTCCTCGACTGGGACATGTGCACGCGTGGCGATCCCCTGGCGGATCTCGGTTACATGCTCGCCTTCTGGGGCGAGGCGGGAGATGATCCGGCGTGGATCAAGGGCGCTTCAATGCCCACCTGGAATGACGGGTTCCCGACGCGCGATCAGGTTATTGAGCGTTACGCACAGGCGACCGGTTTCGACTGCGCCCACGCCGACTGGTATCATCTGTTCGGCGTCTTCAAGATCGCGGTGATCCTGCAGCAGATCTACATTCGATATCTGAGAGGCCAAACCCAGGATGATCGCTTTGCGGTGTTCGGCGAGCGCATCGATGGCCTCATCGACAAGGCGCAAACGCTGGCGAAGCTTTAAGTCCGTTGCGCGTTTCAGGAGTAGCGGCCGCCGCCGATCGTAGCGCCGCCATCGACCACAAAGGTCTGACCGGTGATGAAACTTCCCGCATCAGACGCAAGCAGCAATGCTACGCCGGAAATGTCTTCCGGTTCGCCGAGACGTCCGATGGGGTAGGATGCGATTGCTCTCTTGTTGGCTTCCGGGTCCTCCCACAGCGCACGTGCGAAATCGGTACGGACAAGACCCGGAGCGATGCAGTTGGCGCGGATATTGGCGTGCCCCCATTCAACCGCGAGGTTGCGGGCGAGCTGCATATCGGCGGCCTTGGATAGCCCATAGGTCCCGAGCTTGTCGTTGCCCTTCAGGCCACCGATGCTGGACACGATGATGATTGCGCCGTTTCCGCGCTCCGCCATTTGCGGTAACACCATGTTGCAGAGCCACAGGTTGCTCTTCACGTTGGTGTTCATGATCTTGTCGTAAGCCTCTTCGGATATCTCCGCCATCGGACCGTAGTGCGGATTTACCGCAGCATTGCAGACCAGCACATCGATCCGCCCCCACGTTTCAAGCGTTGTATCGACGAGAGACTGAAGCTGGTCCTTGTGTGAAATGTTGCAGGGTAGAGCGAGTGCCTCGCCACCGTCCGCCTTGATGGCTTCGGTAACCTCGGCGCAGGCGTCTTCCTTGCGGCTTGAGATGACCACTTTGGCGCCTGCATCGGCAAAACACTTGGCAATTGCTTTGCCGATGCCCTTGGTGGAACCGGTAACGACGGCGACTTTGCCTGAAAGACTGAAGCGATCCGGGTACGTCATGGGGTTCCTTGCTGAAACAATCGCGACGGGATTTGGTCGAACGCATTGCGTTTTCAGACTTATCGCGCATCATGTAAAGCAATCAACCTGCCTGTCGGCCTGCTCGTCGGGCCGGCACGTCATCTCGAAGGATCCTCTTGCCGAAAGCCACACCCCCGTCAGATCGTACCGCGCGTTTGCGTTTTCTTCTCGAGCCGGAATCCGTCGCCATAATCGGCGCGTCCGACGATCCCTCACGCATTGGCGGCCGGCCGCTTCGGTATCTGTTGAATGAAGGCTTTGAAGGCGCGGTCTACCCGGTTAATCCGAACCGGGACACGGTCCAGGGCAAAAAGGCTTTTCCGACGATCACGGACGTGCCCGAAGCGGTCGACTGCGCGGTCATCTCGGTTCCGGCCAAGATCGTTCCCGAGACGCTGGAAGCTTGCGCTGCGAGCGGCGCCAAATCGGCCATCATCTTCAGCTCCGGCTTCGCCGAAATGGGCGACGAGGGCGTCGCGAAACAGTCGGAGTTGAGCGCCATTTCCGAGCGGACGGGAATTCGGGTTGTCGGACCGAACTGTCTCGGACTGTTGAGTTTCCGCAGCCGGTTCTTCCCGACCTTTTCAAGCTCTGGCGATGCCGGATATCCCGACGCCGGTCCGCTTGCAATCGTCAGCCAGAGCGGCGCATACGGCACCCACGTCTACGCTGTCGCCCGCAGTTGGGGGCTCGGGGTGAGCCATGTGATCACCACCGGCAACGAGTGTGACGTGGATGTCGCGGAATGCATTTCGTGGATGGCGGACGATGAAAACGTCAAGGTGATTGCGGCATATGCCGAGGGCGTAAAAGACGGTGACGCACTCATCGGCGCCTTCGAGAAGGCACGCGCCAACAAAAAGCCGATTGTCTTCATGAAAGTGGGCCGCAGCGAAGAAGGAGCGGCAGCGGCTGCTTCGCACACAGCCTCGCTTGCGGGGTCCGATGAGATTTACGATGCGGTTTTCCGACAGTTTGGCGTTCACCGCGCCAGTACGACCGAAGAGCTGCTCGATGTGGCTTATGCCTGCACCGGGAGTATTCATCCAACGAGCAAACGTATCGGCCTGATCACGCTTTCAGGTGGTGTCGGCGCGCAGATGGCCGATCATGCAAAGTTGGCCGGTCTCGACGTGGCGCCTATGCCGGACGCCGCACAAGCCAAGCTCAAAGCCCTGTTGCCATTCGCTTCAGCACTCAACCCGGTGGATACGACGGCACATTTCTTCAACGATATGAATCTCGTACGGGAAAATTTTGCAATCATGCTTGAAGAGGGTCGTTATGATATCGCGGTTGCGTTCTTCACCATGGTTGCAGCATCGCCCTATCTGATCGATGACCTGATCGCGGAGCTTGAAGGCATTCGCGCGCGGTTCCCCGACAGGCTGTTGTTTTTGTCGTTGCTCGGGCCTCCGGAGGTCGTGCAGAGATATCGCGATGCCGGCTACCTGACCTATGAGGATCCCTGCCGGGCGATCGATGCCGCGGCGGCCATGGTCACATTCGGAAAAAGCTTCGCGGAAAGCGCGCGGCCGATCCACAAAGAGCAGGGTGCGAAAACACATGCCGTTCCGTCACGGCCCTTGAGCGAGTGGGCGTCACGGGAGTTGATGGCGGACACGGGCGTTCCACTTGTTGAGGCCGTGTTCGCGACAAGCGCGGATCAGGCGGCAGAAGCATATGCAAAATTCAATGCACCGGTTGCCGTGAAGATCAGTGCGCCGGATATCACCCACAAGACGGAAATCGGCGGTGTCGTGCTCAACATTGAAATGGCAGACGAAGCGCGCCGCGCCTATGAGGACCTGATGTCGCGCGCGAAAGGTTCGACGCCCGACGGTGTCATTGTCTCGCCGATGATTTCAGGCGGTATTGAGTGCATCCTGGGTGTTCAGGTCGACCCGGTTTTCGGCCCCACGATCATGTTCGGTCTGGGCGGGGTGTTCGTTGAGGTGTTCAACGACGTCTCGTTCCGGCTGGCGCCGGTTACGCCGGATGAAGCGCTGCGCATGATCGAGGAAACAAAGGGGGCCGCACTCCTTCGTGGTGCGCGCGGCAAACCGCCGTCGGATATGCGTGCGTTGGCCGAGGCCATTGTCGCGCTGTCCGAATTTGCGGCTCGTACGGAAGGGGTGCAGAGCATCGACCTCAATCCCTTCGTGGTAATGTCCGAGGGGCAGGGTGCAATGGCGCTCGACTGCCTGATCGTGGCGAAAGACCAACCAGAAGACGGATAGCCGGGAGGATGCATGACGCTCGACAGTGAGACATTCAACCAGTTGACCGATACCGTCGAGCGGTTTGTGAGGGAACGTCTCATTCCGCTTGAGGCCGCGGTTGCCGAAAACGACAAGATTCCCGATGACGTCATTGAAGAGATGCGGGAACTCGGGATGTTCGGTCTTGCGATACCGGAAGCCTATGGCGGTCTCGGCCTGACGGTTGAGGAAGAAGTGCGTGTCGTTATGCTCATGGGTCTGACGTCTCCGGCGTTTCGTTCTGCTATCGGGACCAACAACGGGATCGGCAGTCAGGGCATCGTCATCGACGGGACGGAAGAACAGAAGAAGAAGTATCTGCCGAAGCTCGCAACCGGCGAAATGATTGGTTCTTTTGCCCTGACGGAACCGGACGCGGGGTCCGATGCGGCGTCGCTTAGAACAACGGCGCGGATGGACGGAAACGAATATGTGCTGAACGGCACTAAGCGATTCATCACCAATGCGCCTTCCGCCGATGTCTTCACCGTCATGGCGCGCACGGATCCGGACACGCCGGGCGCACGGGGTATCTCGGCGTTCCTGGTCGACGCCGGCAGTCCGGGGATATCGCTCGGCACGCCCTACAGAAAGATGGGACAGCAGGGGGCGCCGGTCTGCGATGTCATCTTCGAGAACTGCCGGATACCCGCAGACAGTCTCATAGGCGGCAAGGAGGGGCAGGGTTTCAAAACCGCCATGAAGGTGCTCGACAGGGGGCGGTTGACCATTTCCGGCATGTTCGTCGGGAACGCGGAACGCCTTACGCGCGACAGTGTCCGTTATGCATCGGAACGCAAGCAGTTCGGCAAGCCCATCTCCGATTTCCAACTCGTCCAGGCCATGCTTGCGGATTGCGAAACAGAGATCTATGCCGCGCGATCCATGGTGCTTGACGCCGCCCGGCGCAAGGATGCGGATGAGGATGTGACGAAGCTCGCGGCGATCTGCAAATACTACTGTTCCGAGATGGTGGGCCGTGTCGCCGACCGCGCGGTGCAGATCCATGGTGGCGCAGGCTATATATCGGAAGCGGGCATCGAGCGCTTTTATCGTGACGTGCGTCTTTATCGGCTATACGAGGGCACGTCGCAGATCCAGCAACTCATTATCGCGCGCGAGATGCTGAAGGGACTTTGAGCCGCGCGCGGGCGCCAGCGATGGAGATCTGACGTATTTGCATCGGATCGCAAATTGCGGCATGTCGAAGAAAGGCCGAATTCGTGGTGACAAACTCTTCCGCGGAAAAGAGCGCACGTCAAGGCAGGTTATGTATAGCCGTCCAATGGTTTTAAGAACTGGAATAGCAGGCGTCTCACTGGCGGTGGCGTTGCTGCTGGTTGCGTGTGGCGGTGGCGGCGCGAGTCGCAGCGGTCCGTCGGCGGGTATGGCGAGCAATACCGGCGCTCCCGTCCAGCTCGGTGGAGCGAGGGCGCCTGCCGGCGGCGCATCCAATTCTGTCATCGGCCCGCTCAATGACGAACTTGCGCGGCATGCGGTGGAGAATTACAGGATTTCGAAGAACCGCGCGCCCGGCCGCTACCAGATGGTCGGTGCCGATCTGAACGGCGACGGTGTGCGCGAGGCGATGGTGCTGTTTCAGGGGAAGGACTGGTGCACGCGGACCGGGTGCTCCATGGCCATTTTCCAGACTTTCGATCATGGCTTTCGTCCGATCTCCAGGACGGTACGCGTGAAACCCCCGATCGAGATCGCCGACACGGTGACCAACGGATACCGGGACCTTCTGGTTCAGACCGGTGGAGGTCCTGCGCCGGAACGCCGTGTACGACTGCGTTTTACCGGCGAGCATTATTCACGCAATGCCATGCTTGAACAGGAGGTGCCGCTCGGATCGGTCGTCAGAACCGAAATCGCGATCCAGTCAACGGTGCCGCAGCCGGGTGCAGCCGCTAACCGCGCCGCGCCGCGCTAGGTTCTCTCAATCGACCTGAAATTCGTACAGCCAGTCGAGCCGCTTCAGCAGGGCCTCCGGCGAACGCCGCCGTAGCACGAAGTTGCGGGCCATCCGCAGGAGCCCGCCCATGTGATAGATCGTACCCATCTGGCGCGACTCGAAGCTTGTGCGTGCCGTGCGCTCAATGCGCGCCTCCTCGAACGGCTGGAATGCCTGCCAGGGGTCTTCCTCATGCTTCTCGAGCGTCCTGGCAAGAACGGCCGCATCCTCGATTGCCATCCCGCCGCCCTGCGCCAGGAAGGGCAGAACGGGATGCGCGGCGTCACCGACGAGCGTGACGGCGCCCTGCGTCCAGGCGCGTAGCGGCGGCATCTTGAAAAGCGGCCATGTCCGCCAAGCCTTCGGGGTCTGGACGACCTGTGCGGGAAGGTCGCTCCATTTATCGAAATAAGGGATGAGAAAGTCCCGGTCTCCTTCGTGGCTCCAGCCGTCGCTCCTGCCGCCCCACCGGTCAGCGACGACAGCGACGATATTGACCTTGCTGCCACCGCATACGGGATAGTGGACGAGATGTGCGGCTTTTCCGAGCCACAAGCCAGTCCAGGGAGCCTGAAGCGGTTCCGGCATTTCATCCGCATCGATCAGCGCACGCCACGCCATATAGCCGGTGAATTGCAGTGCGGCACCGCGGTCGATCTCATAGCGCAATTGCGACCACAGCCCATCCGCGATGATCAACGCCCGGCCTTTCATTTCGCCAGTGTTTGTCTTCAGCGAGACGCCCTCGGTCGACTGAACGAAAGACAGCGCCTGAGTGTTCATCTCGATGGTGAAGCCGGAATAGGTGCGTGCGACGTCGAGCAGGGCGTTATGCAGGTCGCTGCGGTGAACGAGCAGAAAGGGCGCCCCGTAGCGCTCTTGCGCCGTTTGGCCGAACGGGACGGTGGCCAGATGGTCTCCCGTGAGCCCGTCGCCGATGGCGATGCCCTCCGAACTGACGGCCTTTTTCTTCAGGCGATCGAGGACGCCCCATTGTTCGAGGATTTTCGTCGCGTTGGGTCCGAGTTGAATGCCCGCGCCCTCGTCGGTGAATTTTTCGGCGCGCTCCAGTACGCGGACGGGTAACCCCATGCGTCCCAGCGCTATCGACGTGGCCAGTCCGGCGATGCCGCCACCGGCAATCAGAAACTGGTTCTGGGGAGCGGAGTCTGGCATCTAGGTATGAAGAATGTGGGCGGCGTCAGGCAGCCGCGTCAGGTCGATAAAGGCAGTTCGGCGGCACCGATTCCGTCGGAGCAAGTGCGGGATCATGCTGATAGATCGTGGAACAGTAGGGGCAGATGATCTCGCTGTCGCCGCCCATGTCGAGATAGACGTGCGGATGGTCGAATGGCGGACTCGCGCCCATACACTGGAATTCCTTGGCGCCAATGCGAATCTTCTCAACGCCGGCGTCATTGCAGAAGTGAGGAACAGTTTGGTCTGCCATCAGGCGGCCTCTATCATTTGTCGTCATGGGACGCGCGAGCATACTGATTGCGTCATCCAAAAGATAGAGGTAAGCCCTCGTGCGGGTGACGGGACATGGTGCGGAAACCGATGCAGACATTTGATTCAGACGGTGTGGAAATCGCGTTCCTTGACGAGGGGAGCGGCGACCCGATTTTGCTCATTCACGGGTTCGCGTCGAATGTGATGATCAACTGGGTCGACACGGGCTGGGTTCGGACGTTGACCGGCGCGGGCCATCGCGTAATCGCCATCGACAATCGCGGCCATGGCGCGAGCGAAAAGCTCTACGATCCGGAAGTCTATCCCTCACCGACAATGGCGGAGGACGCCCGGCGCCTGCTTGAACATCTTGATATCGCGCGCGCCGACGTCATGGGCTACTCCATGGGCGCCCGTATCACGGCGTTTCTCGCCATGCGTCATCCCGAACTTGTGCGCAGCGCGGTTTTTGCCGGGCTCGGAATGAACATGGTGCGTGGCGTCGGCGGTTCGGGGCCCATCGCCAAGGCGCTGGAAGCGCCGACCATCGATGATGTGACCAACGAAACGGCGCGCACATTCCGTGCGTTCGCGGAGTCGACCGGCGGCGATCTGCTGGCGCTGGCGGCCTGTATCCGGGCCTCGCGCGACAAGATTACGGCTGAAGAAATTGGAACCCTCAAGTTGCCGGTCCTGGTCGCCGTTGGGAGCAAGGATGTGATTGGCGGGTCCGCCACTGACCTGGCGGCGCTCATTCCGGGAGCGGAAGCGCTGGTGATCGAAGGCCGCGATCACATGAAGGCAGTGGGCGACAGAAGCTACAAGGACGGGGTCCTTGCCTTTCTGGAGACACGCCCCTGAGGCGCATTTACTTGCCTCGGAAGACCGGTTTTCGCTTTTCGAGAAACGCCGCTTGACCCTCCGCGTAGTCTTCGCTGTCGAGGCATTGCTGGATCATCCGGTCGAGCGCGGCCATGTCCGGATTTTCCGGCCGCTGGACAAGTTCATCCACACATCGTTTCGCCGCCTGAACCGCGAGTGGCGCGTTGTCTGAAATGAGTTGCGCGAGCGCGCGCGTCTCGCTTTCGAGCATGTCGGCAGGCAGCAATTTGGTGACGATGTCCATGTGAAGCGCTTCCGTGTCGGTGAACCGGCGGCCGGTAAGAAGGACCTCTTTCGCCTGCGACGCGCTGAGGGTCGAGAGCAGGGGGCGCACCCACCGTGCGTCATAACCAATCCCGAGCCTGACCGCCGGTATTCCGAAGGTCGCCCCTTCGGCGACGTAGCGAAAATCACAGCACATGGCGAGTTCCATCCCGCCGCCCATGCAATAGCCATGGACCATGGCGATGGTTGGCTTGCGGCAGTTTACAACCGAGGTGAACGCGCCGTGGCTGAGCGCATCGTAGGCTTTCGCGGTTTCGGCAGTGCGGGCCGTCCTGAATTCGGAGATATCTGCGCCGGCGGAAAACGCCTTGTCGCCCGCACCACGAAGGACAAGGACGCGCACAGATGAATTTGCTTCCGCGTCTGCGACAATTTTCGGCAGTTCGGTCCACATGGCTGCATTCAATGCATTCATGCGGGAAGAATTGTTAAAGGTAATCCAACATATTGGCCCATCAAACGCGGTTTCGATTTGACCTTTTATGTCTGCGGGTCCATCTGCCATTTGAAGGGTTCACCGGTTGGTATGATTGGCGAATTGCGTTATCACACTCGCGACGCAAACGGAGAGTTAGAATAGAATCGACGTTGCCGCAAACTCTGACTTGCACCGGCGTCCTCAATACGGCAACGATCAATGTCCGGCCGATGCTGCGTTAACAGGAGTATCCAATGGTACGAGACCGCCAAAACACGTCCACGGCACTGAAATCGTGCGATCCGGCCTGGGATCGTTTACTCGAGGAAGCCGAGGATCTGTGCAAGCAGGAGCCCGTGCTCGCCAGCTTTGTCTATTCCACCGTGATCAATCAGGATTCGCTCGAACTGGCGGTATGCCATCGGCTCGCGCAACGGCTCAGCCATGCTGAAGTCGACATGGGGCAGCTTTCGAAGACGTTCGAAGACCTGCTGGCTGCAAAACCCGAGATAGGCGACGCCTTCCGGGCCGATCTGGCGGCGGTTTTCGACCGCGATCCGGCATGCAACCGCCTCATCGAGCCGTTGTTGTACTTCAAGGGCTTCCATGCGCTTGAGACACATCGTTTTGCGCATGAATTGTGGAAATCCGGCCGCAAGGATTTCGCCTTCTACCTGCAGAGCCAGTCTTCGCGGGTGTTCAGTGTGGATATGCATCCGGCAGCCGTGGTCGGCCGCGGCATCATGTTCGATCATTCGACCGGCATTGTGATCGGCGAGACCGCCAGCGTGGGAGATGACGCATCGCTGTTGCATGGCGTAACGCTCGGCGGCAGCGGCAAGGTTGCCGGAGACAGGCATCCGAAGATCGGGCGCTGCGTCATGGTCGGAGCTGGCGCAAAGATCCTTGGCAATATCACCGTTGGCGATTGCGCCAGGGTTGCCGCGGGCAGCGTCGTGCTGAAAGATGTACCTAAAAACACCACCGTCGCTGGCGTTCCGGCCCGCGTTGTCGGCAAAGCCGGCTGTCCGGAACCCGCTCGTACGATGAATCAGCTTCTGGAAGAAAATTCAGAAAAAACATCTGCCTGAATCGGCGTGTCGCAGTTGCATTTGACGGCGAAACGTTCCATTGAGGCCGCAACGCTCTAGATGAGGAGGCGATTTTGACTCGCGAGGAAATCGTTCGGCTCGAAACCTACCTGCGCAAGACTTTCCGATTGGATACGATCGAGGTGCGCCAGCGCCCGAACAAAGACGATTCAGCGGAAGTTTATATTGGCGATGAGTTCATCGGCGTCATGTTCCGTGACGACGACGACGGAGATTTGTCCTACCAGTTCCAGATGGCCATCCTGGATTTCGATCTGGAGTCCTGACGGCACTCCGTTTTTCCGGGCATTCCGCGTGTCTCACAGTGTGACGCGCGTTAACCTTCCAGTAAGAAATGGCATGCGGTGGGACACAGCGTCCGCCAAGATCGGCCCGCGCTCAGATTGGCGCGGGAGGCCGCATGTTCGAAGCATTTTTCTATATGTATGTCACGGCCGTCGGCTATTGCATCGCCGGGCTCTGCACCAGCGGGTGGCGGCTGGTCACGGGTAACTCCCTGAAGTTCGGCCTGCAGACCGAAGAGACGGGCCTTGCGATCCTCGGCGTGCTTTTTCGCGTCGTGGCGGGCCCCGTGATTGTCATGCGAAATGCCATCAAGGGCGCGATCGTCGAAGGTCGTGCACCGCACTGGCTGGCCCTTTCCACTTTCATATCCACGGTTTGGAGCTTCTTTTCCGGCGTTGTGCTGATGGAGTTCCTATTCCGCCTGAACGGCATCTAGGCGTCTTCTCGCCTTCCGCCTCGTCATCGGCTCCGGGGTGTGCGAAAGTCCGCGGCGGCTCACGGAGGGGAACTCGCAATGGCGCTCTACTCGATCGACGGTATCAAGGTTGAACTGCCCGAGGCGGGCGAATACTGGATCGCTCCAAACGCAATCGTCATCGGAAAAGTGAAACTCGGTGCGCATGCCAGCGTGTGGTTCGGCACCACAATTCGCGGCGACAACGATATCATTGACATTGGTCCGCGCACGAACATCCAGGACGGTTGCGTCCTGCATACGGACAAGGGCTTTCCCATGGTCATCGGCGAAGGGTGCACGGTCGGTCATCTGGCCATGCTGCACGGTTGTACGATCGCGCCGAACACGCTGATCGGTATCGGCGCGACCGTGCTCAACGGTGCCAAAATCGGCAAGAACTGCATTATCGGTGCGCATTCGCTCATTTCCGAAGGCAAGGAGATCCCCGACAATTCACTTGTTGTCGGCACGCCGGGTCGCGTGGTGCGTCAGCTTGGGGAGAAAGACGCCGCGCTACTCGAGGAACTGGCACAGCACTATGTCGATAACAGCGCCCGCTATCGTTCCGGCTTCGCGCCGCAGGACGCATAGAACAATGCGATTGCCGGCAACAACGCACAATCGTTGCCCCCCAAAAAAATGAGCCGGCGTCGGGGAACGCCGGCTCAAGATTAGGCCCGGAAGGGTCGGGGATGGGGGGATGAAGCCCGGGCCTTGGGGATCGCCTGTTTCAGAGGGACTGGTGCTCCTAATTGTTTGTTCCGGTTCCGGCGGTTGATCTCCACCGGCGCTTCCCAGGCTTGGTAAGCGAGACCCAGACGCGCGGGTCGCGGGCCGACTGACGTTTGATGAAGGTGTAAGGTGAATCGTTCCACGTCCGGATATCAGATCGCTTGTTATCGAGCAGGAAATCGCCCTGCGATGTCCGTACGGTCAGGACGGCATGTCCTTCATTGTTTTCATCGCGGACGACGGTTATGAGCAGGGCACCCGCCGGCCATCCGTGCTCGATCAGCATGCGCTGTTTCAAAAGCACATAGTCCTCGCAGTCGCCCTTGCCCTCAGGATAGGTCCAGTGCTCAATCCGGCCATAAAGGCTCATGTCTGACACGGGCTTGACCATGCGATTGACCAGTTTGTTGATATCGCGAAGTTCGGTCTTACGCTTCCAAGTCAGTTCGACTTTCCGCGATTTTTTCCGGTCCGGCGTGCATTCCGAGGGAAAGTCCTCGCAAAACCCGACATGTCCAATCGGCGGCAGCGACCGACCGAACACCCGCATGAACGGCGAAGACGCATCCTGCCCGATCGTTTTGGGCGAAATGTCGGCCTCGGCACTGTTTGCAGCAGTCAAACTCATGACAAGGACCGTTACTCCAAGTATTTCGCGTTTCATTTCATCCCCCCGCATTATCATTTGCAGGGAGTATCGCGAACACGATTTGAAAATTGAGAAACCTTGGAGTGTGTCTTATATTTTTATTTCAATAATATTAGATACGCATTTGAGTAAAATTTTATATATTCCGACTTGAGTCAAATTTTATGGAATCCACGGAGAATATATAAACCAACGAGTGTATGATATTTTTCCCTGTTTTTCGGGAAAAACAGATGAAACCATCGATTTCCCCGACAGGTTTTGCAGCCTGTATCGGATTGGCAAAGCCAGGGCGCAGCCGCCCGTCAATGATCGCAGTTGTCGTGAAATCGGTTCAAAAAAATTTCGGAATGAGAGAGAATTCTCAGCCGAATTGCCGTTTCAGGGCTGCCGGCTCCTGAATTTCGACGAATTCTATGCTGACGGATCCTTCATTCTGGCGGATCACCTGTCCGGGTGTGCGGCCGAGCATAACCAGTGCACCGGTCGGGACCGCCACATCGGCGGCAACGGCAGCTCCACTGAGTGATATGTCTAGAACGCGGCAGGAAAGCTCGCTACCGTCCGGCAATCGCAGCTTGGTGGCCTGATTTTTCGGCTCGTTTCTGTCGTGCCGCCGGGCTTCAAGGGATACGAAGCGATCCTTGTTGAGCAACCAGGTCAGCGTACTGACGATTTTCTCCTGCCGGTGCCTGGTTGCATGGAGCTTCAGCGCAAATCCATCCTTTGAGGTGCGAACGATTTCACCCTCGATGCGGCCCAGTGTATCCACATACATAACAATTCGCTCGCCGCGCTCTCCAACGTCAGGCGCGCGCACTGCAATGCCACCGGCTGACATGTTGATGGTCTGGCAAGGGTATTCTTGCCTGTTTTCCCGCATATAGCGGCCGAGGAGGGGGATCTGAACGCGCTGATAGCGCCGCCGTTCGCTGGTTCGGTGGACCAATTGCGGCTTCATAGCCGATGATGGCGTTGTTTGCCGGATTGCTGCGCTTTTCAGGCCACTCATCACACAGGCACCATCTCGTTCAACGGCAGGCGTCTGACAGCCATTCCTGTCCGCGCGGCGAGAAATGAATACCGTCAGCTACGAGAATACTAATCGGTTTATCGTTAATGACGGTTTAAGGAGCGCCCGGAGCGGTTGCCGAAGCGTTGTTTCCCGGCCGATAGATGATGCCGATTGTCAATCCTGCTGGCGTGAAAGGCCGCCCTCGAGCACTCGGAAGCGGCTCCGCAACTCCGCCGCACTCGGCGTCTTTTCGTTGAGCAGAACCGGGGGTTCGCTACTGAGAGGCGAAGGCGGGCGGGTATCCGGCCAGACAAACTCAAATGTGGTGAGCGTCAGATGGCGGATTTCCTGCGTACCGGCCCAGTAATGATGGGTGAGTGGCGCGATGCTCCCGAGCATTCTGTTCACCGCGTTATCCGTGTGAACAAGAGGAAGAACGAGCATCTCGAAATCGGCCTGCTCGGCTGAATTTGTGCTTTTTCCGGTAAATTCGGCGACGACGCCTGCTCCGTCTGTCTTGGCCGTGTGAAGCAGGCTCTGAACACCTTCACGGTCTGTGGAATCCCAGTAATCAAGGAGGTTTTGCTGCCGCAGTTCATGGCCAAGAACGTTACAGATACGCGTGCCTGCGAGACGGAAGCGATATGAGAGGTCGTTCTGACACTCGAGAATGAATATGTCAGGCAAGATATCGGCGAGCCGGGCAGGTTCGATTTCGAACCGGTTCGGCGCGAAACGCCCGTTTCGCACCTGGTCCCAATACTCATAAAGCCGTTTTGTCGACGTATGCTCCATCTTGCATGCCTCTGACTGTCACAATGCTTTTTGCGCTTCGCGAACCGATGGATGTCATGGGCATTCCCACATTGGGACATCCGGCAATTGCGCGGCGATTTGACAGAAGGATGAGCAGGTCCCGTGCCAATGTAGGAAATCGAGCCCGGTTCACGGGAAAAGGCGGCAAGAAAGGTTAACGTTTGAAAGCTTGCCGTAACCGGCGCGGTTCGTTATGGCAGGTTCCAGCGTGCGGAGCAGGAATCAGGATAAATGAACGGCCGGCAGCCGATTTTCAATATTCCAGCCAGTGTCGTCTGGTTGCTGGTCATTATGGCGGGCATGCACCTCCTGCGCTCTCAGCTGCCATCGCAGGTGGGGGAGGAGTTGTTGTTAACACTGGCGTTCATTCCCGCGCGCTACGTGTTTCCCGCACCAAATCTTCCAGGCGGCGAATGGGCAGATGTCACGTCATTCGTCACGTATATGCTCGTACATGGCGACGCGACGCACCTGATCGTCAATTCGGTCTGGATGCTGGCCTTCGGAAGTGCGGTAGCGAAACGCGTCGGGAGCCTTCGGTTCATCCTTTTTTCGACACTCTGCGGGGTTGCGGGCGCGCTCGCCCATCTCGCCCTTCATTTCGGTGAACTCGTGCCTGTCGTCGGCGCATCAGCCGCGATCTCGGGGCAGATGGCGGCAGCAATCCGCTTCATGTTTGGCGCCAGCCGACAGATCATTCCGTCGGCAGGAGACCTCGCCTTCGTGCCGCTTGCGAGCATCTGGCAAACTCTGACCGACCTTCGGTTTCTGGCATTCCTCACGGTCTGGATCGCGCTGAACATGCTTTTCGGCCTCGGCGGAGTCGACGTCAACGGGGCCGGCAGCAGCATCGCCTGGGAGGCACATATTGGCGGTTTTCTTTGCGGTTTGTTCGCTTTCGGGTTGTTCGATCGCAGTGTTCGCCGACGTGACGGTTTCGTCTAGGGCGCCCGCCTCCAGCCGTTCGCACCGTAATAAACACAATTCTTTGCTATTGCGCCGTACACGGTACGGTTCCATCATAAGGCATCGGTAATGGCACCGGTTTCAGATTGTGGAGCCGTATTAGCCATTGTCACTGGGCGCGTGAGGCAGAGGGAGCGCTCGCGGATTTCTCTCAAATGCCTTTCGCGCAACCCGCGGCGGCCGTGAATTGCCACGCGAAAGAATGCGGGCCAGGTAGGAGAGAGAAAATGAATGTCGCAACCATACTGAGCGAGAAGGGCAGTGATATCATCAGTGCCAACCCCGACGACTCGCTTCTTGATATTGCAAAGACGCTGCGCAAGCATCGGATCGGATGCGTCGTATTGACCGACAACAAAGGCGGAATTGCCGGGATCGTTTCCGAGCGCGATATCGTTCGGGCCATCGCCGATGCCGGCAGTGACGTTCTGAGCGCGCCGGTTTCGAGATGCATGACGAAGAAGGTTGTCACCTGCAGCAGAAGCGAAACCATCGACGCGATTATGGCGGCGATGACGGACGGACGCTTTCGCCATATGCCGGTTGTCGAGGATGAAGTGTTGATCGGCGTTATTTCGATCGGTGACGTCGTGCGGCTTCGGATTGCGGAGGCCGAGCTCGAAGCTGCGGCAATGCGCGATTACATCGCCACCGGCTGAGGTGGCTTTTCCTGGAATGGCGTCCGGCGCCTATGCGGCGAGCGCACCGACCGCTCGCTGCACATCGTCGAGCACCTTTTCGGTGGCAGCGGTTCCGTTGGCGATCGCCTCGTCAGCCATGTGAAAGTCGAACAGTCCCATTTCACCAAGATCGGGCATGATCATGATATCCGGCGGATCACCCGCCAGACGTGAGCGTGCGATACGGTCCTGGATGATGTTGAACGCATCCATCATGACGCTCGAAATCCCCGGTGCGCTGCTGCCCTGACCGAAAAACTGCTTGCGAAGGAGGTGCTGCGCGGCGCGTCCGTTCCCTGAAGGCGGTTCGCTTTCGGCTACAGGCATTTCCGCTTCGCCAAAGGCATCCTGGTTTGGCACGACCGTCCCCTTGCCGAAAAAGTCCCAATTGAGATTGACCGCGATAACGATCTGAGCGCCAAGCGCCCGGCACACGGATACAGGAATCGGGTTGACCAGCGCGCCGTCGATGAGCCAGCGATTGTTGATGTTGACGGGACGGAAAATGCCCGGCAGCGCGTAAGATGCGTGCATTGCCGGGACGAGGGGGCCCTTGCTGAGCCAGATTTCGTGGCCCGTTTTGAGTTCGGTGGCTACGGCAACGAACTTCTTCGGCAGGCTTTCAATCAGGACCTCGTCGAGATGGCTGCCGAGCTGTTCGGCCAGACGTTGACCCGAGATCAGTCCGGAACCGGCAAAGTTGAAATCCAGGAATCCGAAAATGCGGCGCGGCGTCAGCCCGCAGGCGAACTGTTCGAGTTCATCGAGCTTTCCCGAGACATAGCATCCGCCGACGACGGATCCAATCGAGGTTCCAACGATGATGTCCGGTTCGAAACCGGCTTGCTCGAGTACTTTCAAGACCCCGATATGTGACCAGCCGCGGGCGGCTCCGCCGCCTAAGGCTATGCCGATCTTCGGCTTCATCATTTCCGTACCTGCTCTGATCCCCGCGTTCAACGCGGATCCAACGGCACGCGGACCCTTACCGTGCCATTATGCTACGTAATGGTGTTTAAGCCTGAGTTAAGGGCAGAGGGAGTCCCGATCACGTGAGAACGCGTTACAATTTCGTAGGGTTCGGCGCGTCGCCATATACCTCGGTCGGGTCGAATGTCTTGGAATCTTCCCTGAATTCAAGCTCCAGTCCAGGCGTCGGCTTCTCACCGGTCGGGATCGAACGATAGAAGCAGGACATGTAGCCGACGTGACACGACGCGCCCGACCCGGCAACGTCGACCTTCAGCCACACGGCGTCCTGGTCGTCATCGATGCGCAGGTCCACGACTTTCTGGACCAGCCCGCTTGTCGCGCCTTTGTGCCAGAGAGTATTTCTCGAGCGGCTCCAATAGTGCGCTTCACCCGTTTCGATCGTTCTGGCCAGGGCCTCGGCATTCATGTAACCGTGCATCAGGACATCCCCGGATTCGGCATCCGTGGTGATGGCCGGCATCAGGCCGTCTTCATCGAATTTGGGCGCGAGATCGCGCCCTTCTTCCACTTGCTCAACCGTGAGCCGTTTGGCGAAGCGGGACTCTGACATGAGATGTCTTCCAGCAGATTTGAATTTCTCGGTCGTATTCGATCAGGATCCGTTTCGGGTCAGCGTGAGGAAACGTTCCTGTTGCGCTGGATCCTCTTTGAAGATGCCTGTGAAATGTGTCGTGATCGTCGCCACATTCGGCTTCTGCACGCCACGAAGCGACATGCACTGATGAACGGCCTCGATCATGACGGCGACGCCATGCGGTTTGAGCACGCTATGGATGGTATCGCCGATCTGCGCCGACATCGTTTCCTGCGTCTGTAGCCGACGGGCATAGATTTCCACGACCCGCGCAAGCTTCGAGATGCCGACAACGGAATCCCTGGGCAAATATGCGACATGCGCCCGGCCGAGGAACGGAACCATGTGGTGTTCACAGTGGGAATAAACATCAATGTCGCGGAGCATGACGATATCGTCATAACCGCCGACTTCCTCGAAAGTCCGCGACAACACGTCAATCGGACATTCGTCATAGCCATTGAAAAACTCGTCATACGCCTTGACGACGCGTTTGGGAGTGTCGACCAGGCCTTCACGTGTTGCGTCATCGCCCGCCCACGCAATCAGCGTGCGAACGGCCTCCTCGGCCTCCGCGCGACTTGGCCGTTCAATGTTTGGTCCGGCCCCGAGCTTTGCGCGAGGGGTGGGCATTTTCTTGACAATTGCGTCCATAAGATTCCTTCTCCGCCGGGTGCCAACAATGCGTCACGCATATCAGCTATGACTTACTCCGGCATTGTGAGCGTATTATAACGGGAAATCGCCCCTTGCGAATGGCATCGATCTGTACCGATATATACGTGACATGCAGGAGACCGGATTTGTTGCACCACGTAAGAATGATGTATCCAATGTCGTTACTCTCAACGCCCGATATATAATTGACGGCGCATCGCTGCAAGGCCCCGTGATTTATAACTATTTCAAGAGATCGTAAGTGCCCGAATTGGACGACATATATAATCCGCGCATTCTGGAGTATGCGGCCAACATTCCGCGTGCCGTTCGCCTGAAGCATCCACAGGCCAGTGCAACCGCCCATTCCAAGCTTTGCGGCAGCACAGTCACCGTCGATCTGGTGATGGACGGTGACATCGTGAAGGATTTCGGCCAGACAGTGAAGGCCTGCCTGCTCGGCCAGGCGGCATCCTCCATCATGGCCCGGAATGTCATCGGCGCCAGCGCCAATGAACTGCGGTCCGTAGGGGACACGATGCGAAAGATGCTGAAGGAAGACGGACCGCCGCCCAACGGAAAATGGGAGGACCTGGAAGTTCTCGAGCCGGTTCGCGATTTCAAGGCGCGGCACGCGTCCACATTGTTGATCTTTGATGCAGTGGAAGATGCGATCGGACAGATCGAAGCCAGCCGGACGGATCAGGCAGAGCCGCGGCAGGCCGAGCCCTGCGCCTGATGCGGAAGCCGGCCCACCCCATTGCACTCGAGGCCAGCGACGTCGAAGGACGGCGAGGCACGATTTATCCCAAACCGTTCGATGCCGGGTTTGAAAACCGGATCAAACGCGCTCTCGGCGACGAATTCGGTTTGACCCAGTTCGGTGTCAACCTGGTCACGCTCGAGCCGGGAGCGATGTCGGCGCAACGGCATTGGCACGCCCGCGAAGACGAATTTGTGTATGTCCTGGAGGGGACGATCACGCTGATCACGGATGAGGGCGAGACGGAGCTTGTGCCGGGTATGGCGGCGGGGTTTCCGGCGGGAGAGGCCAACGGCCATCATCTGGTCAACAGGTTCGGGGAGCCGGTGTCATATCTGGAGGTTGGCACGCGATCTCAGGCTGATGAGGTCGACTACCCCGATGTCGATATGAAAGCCGAAAATGTTAACGGGTCATGGCGCATAACCCGCAAGGATGGCACATCCTTTGATGAGTGAAATTTGAACCGGGTCGACATGCGTGTTTACAGTGCCGACGAGCTCCGTCGTGCTTTTGATTTTGAGACGTTGATTGATGCGCTTGAGAATGGCCACCGCAGCGGCCGACCGCAACTCGGCGACACGCTGCTTGGACCATCCGAGAAGCGTTACATGGTGCGCTCCGTCCACGGTGGGCGCAATCTGATCGGATCGAAGCTCGTTACGATTTTGCCGGATAACCCGGATTTGACCGCTTTGCCGTCGATACAGGCCGTCATCGTCTTGTTCGATGAAACGGACGGGCAGCCCAAAGCGCTCCTCGATGCGACGGAACTGACCTATTGGAAGACGGCGGTGGACAGCGCGCTCGGCTCAAGGCTGTTGTCGCGGGAGGATTCCGCAACGCTGGCGCTGGCGGGTGCGGGCGGACTGGCGCCGTGGCTCGTGCGCGCGCATCGCGCCGTGCGTCCCGGTCTGAAACGCGTGCTGATCTGGAACCGGACGTCCGCCAGGGCAGAAGTAGTTGCCGATCAGCTTGCTCGTGAAGGAACCCCGGCGGAGGTCGTGACCGATTTTGAACCGGCGGTCCGAAGCGCCGACATTGTCACAACGGCGACCATGTCGACCGAGCCGATCCTTCAGGGCGACTGGGTGCGGGCGGGAACCCATGTCGATCTTGTCGGCGGATTTTCGGCAGAAACGAGGGAGGGCGATGACGCAGTGGTCTCCCGCGGACGCCTGTTTGTTGACTGCATGGAGTCCGCACTCGATGGTGTTGGCGATATTGACGGCCCTTTGCAGAGCGGTGCAATCGGGAAAGACGATATTCTGGGCGATCTTTTCGATCTTGTGCCCGGTCATGTGGCGGGACGGCGGAGCCCGGATGAGATCACGGTTTTCAAGAATGCCGGCGGCGCGCATCTCGATTTGATGATCGCCACCGCGCTCGTGGAAAAAATTGAGGCCGATGCAAAATGACCCGCACCGCCAAATTTGTGGTGGCCCTGGTCAAAGCGCCGATCGTTTTCTATCGCTACACCTTCTCTGCATTTGCCGGGCGCGAGTGCCGGTATCTGCCGACCTGTTCGGAGTATGCCGAGGAGGCAATTGAACGGAACGGAGCCTGGAAAGGGTTCTGGCTCGCGCTCTCCCGGCTCGCTCGGTGCAATCCGTGGGGTCCAAGCGGCCTCGATCCCGTGCCTGACCTCGGCGGCGAGCATCACCCCTGGTGGGCTCCATGGCGATATGGACGCTGGAGCGGAGCCCATATCAAACATCAACTTGACAAAACCCCGTAGAGTCCCACATTCGGGGCGCATGATTGATGCCCCGAGTCGCGGGCTGATCCATCTTACCTGCCTGGTTTGCAGTGAGTGAGAGGAGAGAGTGATGATTTCCCTGACGTTCCCCGATGGCAATGCGCGTGAATTCAAGTCCGGTGTGACGGGCGTGGATGTCGCGGAGTCGATTTCGAAATCGCTGGCCAAAAAAGCGGTTGCGATGAAACTCGACGGCGAGTTGAAAGACCTTGCCGATCCGATCGACAAAGACTCGAGCATCGAGATTGTCACCCGGGACGATCCGGCGGCGCTGGAGCTCATCCGTCACGACGCGGCACACGTGATGGCTGAAGCCGTGCAGGAGCTCTATCCCGGGACGCAGGTGACCATCGGCCCGGTTATCGATAACGGCTTCTATTACGATTTCGACCGCGAAGAACCGTTCCATCCGGACGAATTGCCTGTGATCGAGAAAAAGATGCGCGAAATCATCGCGCGCGGCGCGCCGTTCAAGAAGGAAGTCTGGGACCGCAAGAAGGCCGAAGAGACCTTCAGGGACATGGGCGAGGACTACAAGGTTGAACTCGTCGACGCGATTCCCGACGGCGATCAGATTCGTATCTACTCGCAGGGCGACTGGTTCGACCTGTGCCGTGGTCCGCACATGCCGACGACAGCAAAGGTCGGCAATGCCTTCAAGCTGTTGAGCATTGCCGGTGCCTACTGGCGTGGCGACTCCAACAACCCGATGCTCCAGCGCATCTACGGGACGGCCTGGGCCAGCGAAAAGGAACTCAAGGCCTACCTCACGATGCTGGAGGAGGCGGAGAAGCGCGATCACAGGCGACTGGGGCGCGAAATGGATCTTTACCATTTCCAGGAAGAGGCGCCGGGGTCCGTGTTCTGGCACGCCAAGGGCTGGACGCTGTTCCAGGAGCTGATCAATTACATGCGCCGTCGCCAGAACGACGCCGGCTACGTCGAGGTCAACTCGCCCGACATGTTGGACAAGGTGCTTTGGGAGCAGTCCGGCCATTGGGAGAAGTTCGGCGAGAACATGTTCACGACGGTCACGCCCGATGAACGCGTCTACTGCTGCAAGCCGATGAATTGTCCGGGTCATGTCCAGATCTTCAAGAATGGTCTGAAGAGCTATCGGGAATTGCCTGTAAAGATTGCCGAATTCGGGAAGGTTCATCGCTATGAGCCGTCCGGCGCCCTGCATGGTTTGCTGCGCGTGCGGCACTTCACGCAGGACGACGCGCACATTTTCTGCACGCGTGAGCAGATCACCGAGGAGTGCGTCAAGGTCAACGATCTGATCCTGTCGATCTATCGCGATTTCGGATTTGAGGATGTAGTGATCAAATTTTCAGACCGGCCCCCCAAGCGCGTCGGGTCAGACGAGGTCTGGGACGAGTCCGAAGAAGCCCTCAAGAAGGCGGTCGAGGCCGCAGGCATGGAGTATGAGTTCAATCCGGGTGAGGGCGCATTTTACGGGCCAAAGCTCGAATATGTGCTGCGCGATGCCATTGGCCGCGACTGGCAGTGCGGCACGCTTCAGGTCGATCTGAACCTGCCTGAACGGCTCGGCGCCTTTTACATCGGACAGGACGGCGAGAAGCACGTACCCGTTATGCTCCACCGGGCCATGTTCGGTTCGCTCGAACGTTTCACGGGCATTCTGATCGAGCAACATGCCGGACACTTTCCGCTGTGGCTCGCCCCCATTCAGGTGATGGTCGCGACGATCGTTTCCGATGCCGACGATTATGCAGGCGAAGTTCTCGAGGCGCTTAAGAGAGCGGGGCTGCGCGGCGACGTTGATCTGCGCAACGAGAAGATCAACTACAAGGTGCGCGAGCACTCGGTCACGAAGATTCCGGTGTTGTTCGTCTGCGGCAAGCGCGAAGCGGAGGAACGGACCGTTTCAATCCGCCGGCTCGGCTCCAAGGATCAAACGGTTCTACCCCTGGATGAAGCGATTGCCGCGCTGGTCGGGGAGGCGGTTGCGCCCGATCTGAAACGGCTGGAGACAGCGAAAGCAGCCTAGGCTGCGGGGGACTTGCGTGAGGACCGGATTGGACGTCCGTCAGACGTTCACTGGATCACCACTTCGATCTGTTTGACCTCGCCCGGCTCGATGGCGAATTCGCGTGTGTAGTTCTTGCCCTGGTGCTTGGCGAGGACCGAGTAGTTGCCCGCCGCGAGAATGTGCGTCGGCAAAGCGCCTGCGCTTTCCTTCACGACGTCGCCTCCGGGCGTCAGGATGTTCCATTGTGTGTTGGCGAGTGCTTCACCACCCGGTTGATTGACCAGTTTGAGCGTCACCTTCGCCGCGCTGTGATTGACAACCGCGTCGGTGAGCCGTCCGGGTTCTACGGTGACATCCGCGCGGACGATGGCGTTTGCATCGCCATAGGTGCTCACCACGTGATATGCACCGGCATTGAGCCGGAGGACGACGCCGGGTTTGGCATCTCGGACGATCACCTTGCGGTTGCCGTGCTGATCGGACTCCGTTTCGTCCGCGAAGACGTCATAGCGAACGGAATTGGGCGGAATTGTTTCCCCGGAGGCCGTGCTTGCGCCGAGACGCAATCCACCTGCATTGAGAACGAATGTTTCGCGAACTGCGGCGCCCTGCTGCACATTGATGTCCTTGATCAGATTGACTTTGCCGTATGTGGCGGCGACCCGATAGGAGCCGGGCGGCAGGGCAGCGGTCGGTGTGGGGTCGCGCAGAGATTCAACGAGCTGGTACTTCCCGTCCTTGTTCTTTCCGTTTTTGTAGATCCACCACACGATGCCGGATTTGATGATGGCGCCGCCTTCGACCGTACGCGCCGCAAGCGTCACCGGCACCGATCCGCGGGACTGCGAAAGAGCACCCTTTGGCTGCTTCACCGGTTCAGGTGCCGGGGGCGCTGGCGGCGAGGCCGTTTCTCGGGCGGCAGTACCGCCGACTGTACCGGTGGTGAGCGGATCGCTCTTCGGCATCGCCTGCTGTGGCGGGGGAGCCGGGGCGGGCTGCTGCACCTGCCGGTTTTGACGCGCTTGTAACTGTGGCTTTGGTGCTGCCGCGATCTTCGGCATTTTCGGGGCCATTGCGGCTTCGACGGCCCGCTTTACACCTGCTTTGAGTTCGGCTTCGTTGCTTGCCAGGGAAAAGGTGCCGCCTCCGTTTTCGGCAATACAGCTGAGTTTGCCGAGTTTCGCTTTTGCTTTCGCGTCGAATGCAATCGTGTGGATTGTAAGATCCTTGCCCTGGCGTTTAAGTTCGCTTGCGGTCGCACACGGATCGGCCTTGCAATTGTCCAGGCCATCCGCGATCAGCACGAGGTTCGCGGGTTTCTCCCTGTATTTTGCGGCTTCAGCTGCCTTGATGAGCGATGCGGCGATGGGGGTCGAGCCCTTGGGTTTGATGGTGTTGACCTTCTTGGAGAAAGTGGACGCCTTTCGCCGTTCCGGAGAGAAGACGATCTGAATGTCCTTGCATCCCGTCGCTTCGCGATGCCCATAGACCACAAGACCCAGGTCAATCTTGCCTTCATGCCGCTTTGCAACCGCATTCACGGCGTTGCGCGCGCTGACGATCTTGTTGACCTTGTTGATCTGCCCCCACATGCTGCGGGACGCATCCATGATCATCACCACGTTGGGTGTTTCCCCGGTATTTTGGGCGCGCGCCGGACTGGCGGCACGGTCGAAAATCAGGACCGCCGTCAGAACGATGGCCAGGGCTGAAATGCGCTGAAGCAAGGTGATAGGCATCAACCGTCTCCTGAAATAGGTCCGTTGAGACACATCGACTGTCAGGTTTGTCCGTCCGCAGGTCATTTTCATGACATCGTCTTTCTGCGATTCAGGAAATTATCATGGCAATGGCTAGCTTCAAACCACGGCGTCATGGTGTCCATGGGGTGCGGTAAGCCATGTGGCTACGGTGACATTGTTTATGCCGCCATTTTGAGCTAGCAAGGCAGGCTTGGATTCATCAGGACACGTACCCCCATGTCAGAGAAGAGTTCGTCCGAGGGCGCGTTGAACCTGCTTCTGTCACGCAGGTCGGTCGTCGCAAACAATCTTGGCCCTCCGGGACCGGACGCAGCGTTGCTGCGCAAAATACTGACGGCGGCTGCGCGCGTGCCCGATCACAAGAAGCTGGTGCCATGGCGGTTCGTCGTTTTCGAAGGCGAGGCCCGGGCTGCGTTCGGCGAGGTTCTGGCGAAAGCCTACGAGGCATCGGATCCCGATCCCACTTCGTTTCGCCGCGAAACGGAGGCGGCGCGATTCATGAGGGCGCCGGTCGTGGTTGCTGTGATATCCCGTATCATTGACAAGAAAGGTGTGCCGGAGTGGGAGCAGATTCTTTCCGCAGGCGCCGCATGCCAGAATCTGCTGGTGGCGGCGAACGCCGCCGGTTTTTCCGGACAGTGGATCACCGAGTGGTATGCCTTCGATGAAACTGTTTGTCGTGCGCTGGGGCTGGAAGAGGGTGAGCGCATCGCCGGATTCGTTTACATTGGAACGGCAAAAGAGCCCCCGCAGGAGCGTGATCGACCCGATCTGGATGCCATTGTGAGCTATTGGCAGCCCGTTTGAAGTTAGCTGAGATTTTTCCATAAGATTCTGAAAACCGGAGATTAAGCGGTGTTCTACGAGACCGAAACAAACGAACACGGACTGAAACACAATCCTTTCAAGGCGCTCGTTGCGCCGCGGCCGATTGGGTGGATTTCCACCGTGTCGACCGATGGCGTTGTCAACCTGGCCCCCTACAGCTTTTTCAACGGCGTTTCCGATATTCCGCCGTTCGTCATGTTTTCTTCAGCCGGGCAGAAGGACAGCCAGCGCAATGCGGAAGAAACGGGCGAATTTGTCTGTTCGCTGGCAACTTACGATTTGCGCGAGCACATGAACACGACATCAGCCGGAGTGGGTCCGGAGGTTGATGAAATGGATCTGGCGGGTCTGACACCGGCGCCGTCGAAACTCGTCAAGCCGCCGCGCGTGGCCGAGTCGCCTGTGGCGCTTGAGTGCAAACACTTCCAGTCGATTGCGCTTCCGGCGGCCGAAGGCCGCGACCCTTACAGCGTCGTTCTCGGCCATGTTGTCGGAATTCATATCGACGAGAGCGTGCTGAATGACGGGCTTGTCGATATGCAGAAACTGCGACCCATCGCCCGGCTTGGCTATATGGACTACACAGTCGTGGAGACGGTGTTTTCCATGGACCGTCCCTGAGCGGCGGTTTGAGTTGGCGTCCTAGGTCAGTCCCGCGCGCGCAAGAAGTTTCTTCGCATTTTGCAGATGCGGCATGTCGACCATGGCGCCGTCCAGATTGATGGCACCGGCACCGGGTTGCGCATCGAAGGCTTCGACGATGCGACGGGCCTTTGCGATCTCTTCTTCTCCCGGCGTGAACGCCGCGTTTATCACCGCGACCTGATCGGGATGGATGGCGAGCTTGCCTGAAAATCCGTCCGCGGCCGCGCGCTCTGCATCCCGTTTCAATCCCTCCAGGTCGCGGAAATCTGCGTAGACCGTATCGATTGCATGAATGCCGGCGGCAGAACCCGCCGTGAGGCAGAGCGAGCGGGCCAGTTCGATCGGTGAACGATATGTGCCGTCTTGATCCCGGCTGCCCGCAGCGGCGAGGCCCGTGGCCAGGTCTTCGCTGCCCCAGGTGATGCCCGCGACTCTGGGGTCGCAGTTCTGGAACGTCGCCATGTTCAGCACAGCTTCGGGGATTTCCGGTGCAATGACGAGGATTGAAAGGAAGCCTGGTTTTACGCCTGCCTTCTGCTCAAGCGCATCGAGCATCCCGGCGAGTCGCGCCACGTCATCGTGTGACCGGGCTTTGGGCAACATGATGCCGGCCGGTTTTGCCGGGACGACGCTTGCCAAATCATCCTCGGCCCATTCCGTCTCGAGGTCATTGATGCGGACATAGAGCGGCATAGGGGCGTTGCGCGCCGCGTCCTGTCTCAGAAAGTCGGCGGTTTTCTCGCGCGCGGACACTTTGTTCTCGGCCGTAACCGCATCCTCAAGGTCGATGAGGATAACGTCTGCATCGCTTGTAAGTCCCTTGGCGAGCTTGCGGTCGCTGTCGCCGGGCGTGAAAAGGAGAGAACGCATGGTTGTTGCCTTATGCTTTCTTTTTCGTCGCGTCTTTCTTTCGCATGAGCACCTGCCGCGTACAGGTTGCAACAAGCGTGTCGTCCTGGTTGAACGCCTCATGTTGAAGTTCAAGAATGCCGGCGTTCGGTCTTGATTTGCTTTCTCTTTTTCCGATCACCCTGGTTGTCACATGAAGCGTGTCGCCGTGGAAGACGGGTGCGGGAAACCGCACATCCGTCATGCCGAGATTGGCGATGGTCGTTCCAAGCGAGATATCGTTCACGGCGATGCCGACCATGAGACCGAGCGTGAAATAACTGTTCATCAGGGGCTGGCCGAATTCGGTTTCCGTCTCGCAGTAATGCCGGTCGATATGGAGTGGCTGGGGATTGTAGGTCAGGGCGCTGAACAGGGTGTTGTCCATTTCCGTGACGGTGCGGCGGATGGGGTGGCTGAACTCCTGTCCGGCCTCCAGTTCTTCATAATGCAAACCACTCATATCAAACCTCATATTACCGGCGTTGCTGCGCCCAATTCTGACACAGGAGTTAACGCCGCATTTACCATGAGTCACTAGCCTCAATGAATAGACGGCAACAGGGCGATTCTGGCGTTTCAGCTGCTTATGTTGGGAATCGTATAATCGAATATGTCTCTGGTTTCTTCCGCACTTAAGGCACCCTTGAGTATCGCCAATGCGATCAAGAAGGCCAGCCGTGCGACCGGGGCGGATTTCAGCTACCTGATGAAGACCGCGGCGCGGGAAAGCTCGTTCGACAAGAGCGCAAAAGCAAAAACGTCGAGTGCCGCCGGTCTATTCCAGTTCATCGAGGGCACCTGGCTGCAGATGGTCAAAGAGGTCGGCAACAAGTTCGGCCTCGACAAATACACGCCGCACATCTTCACCACGCGCAGCGGCAAGTATTATGTGCCAAACCAGAAACTGCGCGGGGAAATTCTGAAACTGCGGCACAATCCTGAAGTGTCTGCAATGATGGCGGGCGAGTTCACCAAGCAGAATTCGCAGTTCATGCAGGAGCGTCTGGGGCGAAAGCCGTCGCAGGGCGAGCTCTATGTTGCCCACTTCCTTGGGGCCAAGGGTGCCGCTGACCTTGTTTCTCTGGCAAACACGGAGCCCAATGCGCGTGCCGACCGCCATTTTCCCAAGGCGGCTCGTGCCAACAAGGCGATTTTCTATTCACGCGGTCGTCCCCGCTCGGTGGCGCAGGTCTACAAGACACTCGTGCGCGATCACGCAAAGCTGAAAGCGACCGCCGTTGCGGGTCCGGCCGGGACCCCTTCGCATTCGCCTTCGATGCCCAAACCGCTCAAATCCGACGATGCTCCGGCGGCGAAACCGGCGACATCAGGAGGGGCTGGTTCAACCGGTTCCGTTGCATCTCCGGCGCCAGTGCGGCAACCGGCGCCCATTCAAAAGGCTGCGTTGAAGCAGGAGGCCGGACCCCGGGTTGTGGAACTGGAGTCGATCGGGCCGGGTGTGGAGGCGAAGGTGATCGAGCCGCCGCCGGCCAAACCGGTTGGCCTGTTGGGTCAAAAGGGATCGCCTATTGCACCGCACGCAAAAATAGCCGCGCTCCCGCATGCGAAACCGAAATTGGCGCCGGATAAGATGGATGCCCGCAACGAGCTGCAGGGAATCGGAACGTGGACGACCATTGTGAACCCACCGGCATCACCCCCTGCGGCACCGCCTGTGTCGCGCGCGCCCGTGCCAATACAGGCAGGGGAACCAGAGCCGAGATCTGCCGAGCGAAAGAAGACAACGCGTGCGCCGCGGTTGCTCGAACAGAATGCAAACAGAAATGAAACGGCGTCACGAACGGTGCGCACGGCCTCAGCATCCCGTTCCCATGTGGACTTTACCTTCTGGGAGCGGATATCGCTGTACGGGAACTGACGTTGCTGCAGCAACGCAATGGGACTAAGCAGCCACCTGCTGCAGGAAGTCGTTGGTGACGTCGCGCAACCGTTTCGCCAGCACCGATGCCTTGGGATTGTCATTTCCCTTGGCGCCTTCCCTGACAAGGGCGCGAACGGCGTCGACATGCTGATCCACCAGAATGAGGGGCAGTGTCGCTTTTTCCGGTAGCTTGTCGATCAGTCGGCACAGGGATGCGCAGATTTCGTCGGCAAATGGATAACCCAGTGTTGTGGCCTGACCTTTCAGATTGTGCGCGGCCTGAAAAAGGCCCGTGAGGGCGGCCTCGGAAAAAGCAGCCGCCTTTGCCGTGTCGCGCGCCTCGCCAAGCTGCGCGGACTCATTGGCCATCCACTCGTCGAAATTTACTGACAATTGCTGCAGGGCCTGCTCGGCGTTTGCAATGGCCTGTTCGGCGGCTTCGTCCGCATCGCCCGGTCGCAGGCATTTTTCCCGCAGGGCGGATTGCGGCTTGATGACAGCGTTACCCGTGCTTTCCACGGCTGGATCTTGTCGCTGGGCTTGCATGGACATCCTTCGAATTTCCTAGGCCTCGATGTGCACCTGGTTCGGATCGATAACGTTTTCCGAACCATCGCCCGTACGGCGCTCCACCCCTGAATAATTCGGATTGACGTAGCGCCGCCGGTCCGGTCCGAAATAGGTCTTGGTGCGAATGAAATCCCGCGGGTTGGCGATGACGTTCTGAATGCGCCGGTAGAGGGCCGTGGCGGAGACGGGCTTGCACAGAAATTCGGTTGCGCCCGCATCGCGCGCGGCAATCACGTGTTTCTTTTCCGAGTATGCCGAAAGAATTATGATCGGGAGGAAGGGGTGGCGGCATCCCTCGGGATTGCGGATCATGCGTGTGAGTTCGATGCCGTCAAAGATCGGCATGGTGATGTCAGAGATCAGAATGTCGGGAGAGTAGGCCTCGACGGCTTCCAGACCCGATGCGCCGTCCTCGGCTTCGTAGATTTCGCGGCAGCCGAACGCCCGCAGGAGCGTACGCACAATCCGGCGCATATGCGCATTGTCGTCGGCGACCACAAATCTCAGCTCGTCGAACGCGATCTTGGCCATACGCAAACAACTCGATACGCGGCGGCGGAAAAACCGCGCCACACTGATCAGGAAACTCCGGCTCATCGTGTCCGCGTTAGCTTAACAATCACTAAAGATTTTGCGCCGGTGACGGTGGCTGAACGGGTCTAATAGAGGAACTGTTCCGCGAGGATGCGTTCGTCGAGAGCGTGGTCGGAATCGAACATCATGTGCAGGCTGATGGAGGGGTCTTCCTCGACCTTCACCTCCAGAATGCTCCGGAACTCGGCATGGTCCGCCACGGCGTTGACCGGCCGTTTATCGGACTCAAGTACTTCCAGCTGCACCTTGGCCTCGTTTGGCAGCAGAGCGCCGCGCCAGCGCCGCGGACGAAACGGGCTGATCGGGGTCAACGCCAAAAGCTGCGCATTGATAGGCAGTATCGGCCCGTAAGCTGAAAGGTTGTATGCGGTGCTTCCGGCTGGCGTGGCAACCAGGACGCCATCGCAGATCAGCTCTTCCATACGCAGTTTTCCGTCAACCGAAATCTTCAGTTTGGCCGCCTGGTAAGATGCGCGAAAAAGCGAGACTTCGTTGATCGCAAGTGCTTCGTGAGATTTGCCGTCGACGCCGGTCGCGTGCATTCGCAGCGGATGGATGACGCTGGTCTTTGCGGCGTTGAGACGCTCGTGCAGTCCGTCCTCGCTGTATTCGTTCATCAGGAAGCCGACCGAGCCGCAGTGCATCCCGTATATGGGCTTGTGGTTGCTCATATGTGCGTGGAGGGTTTGCAGCATCAGCCCGTCTCCTCCGAGAGCAACGATCGCGTCTGCCTTGTCGGGATCGGTGTTTCCGTAGCGCGAGACGAGACGCTCGGCTGCACTGCGCGCATCGGGATGCTCACTCGCGACGAACGCGATCTTTTCAAATCTGGTCGGGTCGTTGGCCATCATGCTTGTGCTCTGGAACCGTGGGCTGCGCACTATAGACGGAACATGAACGCCCATGCGACCGTGTTTGGCGTATCGTTTACAGGAATTGCAAGGCGCAGGAGGTGCAAGGATGGCGCAGGAGACCGATCTCATCGTGGTTTACACCACGTTTGAGAGCATTCACCAGGCGAAGGAAGTAGGACATGTGCTTCTGAAGTCGCGGCTTGCAGCCTGCATGAACATCGTTCCCGCGATGACGTCGATCTATGAATGGGAAGGCGAAGTTCATGAAACCGCCGAAGCGGTCATGCTCATCAAGACCAGCCGGAGATGCCAGAAGGAAGTGCTTAAGAGGACGAAGGAGCTTCATCCTTATGATACGCCGGCGCTTTATGTCCTCGACCCGCTGCATACCGATACCGACTTCGGTGCGTGGATTGCCGGGCAAACCGAAATGCCGACAAAGACGGTGCCGCAAAAAAAGAAGCGGACGCCCTAGGCGTCCGCAATGTGGGATGATTGCAATTACGCGCAGTACTTAAACGCATAATTCCGTGGTTGCTTGGAGTTTCGGCATTGCGCCGAAACCGTTATGCAGGGTCCTTTGGTCATTATGACCTTCCCGCCACCACGAAACAGGAACGTCAAGAAACTCGTTTTTATTATCCGATCGCACTCCCCAGGCCGAGCAGGGCCCAAATTGACGCGGACAACGCAAGTCCGAGCCAGAAATGCTTCGGAAATGTCACACTCTCACGCGGAATGAGTGGTGTCGACATGTTCGCCTCCTTCGCCAGCCGACCTGCGGACGAGAGCGTCTTGTTTTTTGTCTTATCCCCGTTTTGGATTTGTCGGCAACGACTGTCCTATATTAACACAGTTTTAACGCAAATCAATGCAGCAAGTATTATCCTTCATGAAATATTTTTAACACAAATCTCTCGATAAATTTTCGCTCATGCTGAGATAAATATCAGTTTTTATGTGATTCGAACTTTTTATAAATTCAGAAAATATCCGTATTCGGACAATTATACGTAAAAGTGTCTATAATATAGTTTTATCGCCTATTTTGAGCCCCAATTCCGCCATAATCAAACTCTTATCTCGTCGCGATTTGATCTTGAGGTTCGGCAAAGTAATCTTTCAATCCTCAGTTGCAGGCTTTCCTCCGAGTGCACGGGCGTGAAAACGAAATTTAACGTCCTCGTGATATCTGGAACGCTCTCGGCGACCGAAATCCGTCGCCGTCGTCAGGTGAGCAGGGGTCAACAGGGGCAAGTCAGCATGGCCATGACAGGTGAAACCTTAACCGCATCGCGCGAACATGTGCGGTCGACGCAGATGCCGTCGCATAGAGCCGAACCGTTCGCCGATCGCGTCCGCCGTCTTGTGTTGGCTAGCGTGTGGAGCCTGAAACCTCCACGCCTCTGGGGTGTTCCAAATGTTCTCTGGATTGTCATGAGGGATGCCATCAATGCCGGCGCCGTCCGAAAACGGCTGCCTGACCCGGAGACGGCGTTGAGCCGTCCGGACGGCTTGGTGGGCGTGTGTCCGGATTTGCGCGTGGAGACTCTGGTCAACGGATACAAGGCGGGATTGTTTCAACTTTGCCATGTGAGGCCGTACAAATGGTGGGCGCCCAGCACGCGGATGGTATTGCGTCTTTCCGACTTCCATATGGAGAAGAACCTGCGGCGCCGGTTGAGGTCGGGCAAGTACAAGGTGACGTTCGACCGGGCGTTTGAAGATGTCATGCGCGGCTGCGCCGAACCACGGCCCGGCAAATTCACGCTGACATGGATCACCGAGAACATTATCGACGCCTATGCGGCCCTGCATGCGGCGGGCTATGCCCATTCGGTGGAAGTGTGGGATGAAGAAGGCAATCTCGCCGGTGGAATTTTCGGTATTGCGATCGGAGAGGTGTTCTTCACCGAGTCTCAGTTTGCGCGCCAGCGCGATGCATCGAAAGTCGGGTTCGCCACATTGTCATGTCACCTCCAGCGTTGGGGGTTCGCATTCAACGACGGCAAGTACCATTCGGGACATCTCGCGCAAGCCGGATTTCAGCTGATGCCGCGCAGCCAGTTCAATGCGTTGCTGGCGCGTCATTGCGGGGCGGTTGGGAAGGTTGGCCCATGGACTGTCGACGAAAGCCTTGATGTCGGCAACTGGAACCCCAAGGCCGGGCGACAGGAAGCAGCCTGACGCCCCCGCCCGTTACAGGGCATCGCAAACGGCCTTCGTCACTTCATCGGTTCCGGCCTGTCCGCCAAGGTCGCGGGGAAGGCGTGAGCCATCTGTCGTGACATGCTCGACCGCTTTCAGAAGCCGCATGGCTGCCTCTTTCTCCCCGAGATGCTCCAGCATCAGCGATGCGGACCAGATCGCACCAAGCGGATTGGCGGACCCGTGTCCCACAATGTCGAAAGCCGACCCGTGGATCGGTTCGAACATGGAAGGCGTTTTGCGTTCGGGATTGATATTTCCGGTCGGAGCGAGCCCGAGGCTGCCCGAAAGAGCCGCCGCGAGGTCGCTGAGCACGTCAGCGTGGAGATTGGTTGCGACAACTGTGTCGACGCTCTCCGGGTCGGTTACGAACCGCGCCGCCATCGCATCCACCAGCACGCGTTCGGTCTGAACGTCGGGATAGTCCGCCGACACACTCTCAAACACTTCATCCCACAGCACCATGGCGTGGCGTTGCGCATTGGATTTGGTCACGAAGGTGAGTTTCTTGCGGGGCCGCGAGCGGGCGACATCAAGCGCGAAGCGCTGAATGCGTTCAGCGCCCTCGCGGGTAATCACCGAGACATCGAGGCCGACTTCGTTCGGGAGCGCCTGGTGAACGCGCCCGCCGGCGCCGGAATACTCGCCTTCGGAGTTTTCGCGGACGATGAACCAGTCGATCGTTTTGTCGGTTCCCGTCTTGAGCGGGCTCGAAAGACCCGGCAGAAGCTTCGTGGGACGGATGTTGGCATATTGGTCGAGGCCCTGGCAGATGGCGAGCCGCAGATTCCAGAGCGATATGTGGTCCGGCACGCGGGGGTCGCCGGCGGACCCGAAATAGATCGCGTCGAACTTACGCAACATGTCGAGTGCGTCGTCCGGCATCATGGTGCCGGTGGCGAGATACATATCGCTGCCCCACGGCAATACCTCGAATTCCAGTGTCAGATCGGCATGGCCACCGGTAAGTTCCTCCAGCACTTGGCAGCCGGCGCTGATGACTTCCTTGCCGATTCCGTCGCCGGGTATCGCCGCGATCCTGTAGGTGCCCACGCGCTGTTCCTTTCGTCTTCTGATGCTCGCCAAATTTTTCGGGGGATGTTGCCGATCAGGGATGATAACAGAATGGCTCCGGGAGCGCCGAAGGGATCGGGAGAAAAACACCATGCCTCAAAAAGCATCAATCGGATTCGCCGGGACGGGAATCATGGGCTTTCATATGGCGCAGCGGCTGGCCGAAGCCGGTTATCCCGTGACGGCCTGGAACCGCACATCTGCAAAGGCGGAGCCGCTACGGGAATTCGGCGCGACCGTGGCAGGGTCGGTGGATGAGGTCGGTGCGAATTCCGATATCGTGATCGTCATGGTGAGCGACGGCCCGGCCAGCGACACCGTTATTCTGGGAGACAATGACGAAGGTGGATTGCTTGCGCGGATGCGGGAGGGATCAACACTTGTTGTCATGAGTTCCATTCCGGTGGAGACCGCATCGGCTCAGGCCGAAGCTGCGTCCGCAAAAGGCGTCGGCTATCTCGACGCGCCGGTGTCCGGTGGTGAACCTGGCGCCCGCGACGGAACCCTGACGATCATGGCGGGCGGCGATCTACAGGCCTTCGAGGATATGCAGCCCGTCTTTGCAGTGTTCGGACGGTCGACCCGCGTCGGGCCGGCAGGCGCCGGGTCCCTCGCCAAGCTGGCCAATCAGGTGATCGTGGGGAACACAATCCAGACTGTGGCGGAGGCGCTATTACTGGCGAAAGCGGGTGGCGCGGACCCTGAAGCGGTTATCGAGGCGCTCAAGGGGGGCTTTGCGGATTCCCCCATCCTGCAAAACCATGGGAAGCGCATGATACAGGGGAACTTTGAGCCGGGCGGGCGCTGCGAAATTCAACTGAAAGACACTAGGACGGCCGAAGAATTGGGCAAGTCGCTCGGGCTGGTGATGCCGATCACGGACCAGGCGCGGGCAACATACCAGAGCCTTGTCGACAACGGGCAGGGCGACTTGGATCACAATGCGGCCTGGCTCGATCTGCAGCGGCGACGCGGGCAGGGTGACTGATATTCGTGTCATCATTCATTGCGCCGGTCAGAAGACGCCGAGTGACAGTTCTGTAACGGTCTCCGGACTTTTTTACTTGCAATATAATGCCTTGCGCGGTTCATCTTTGGGCATCCTGATCCTGAGCATGTGATCCGACGTTTTGATACAACTGCGTAAACTCGGCCATCGGCCCTTGCACGGCCTGAACGGCGCCGGCTCAACAGGGCTTTTTCGCGACTGCCTGAGCGGGCTCGTCTTCGCGCTCGTTATTGTCACCTATTGTATTTCCTTCAGTGCATTGATTTTCCAAGGTGAATTGAGCGGTGGCCTGAACCTCGGTCTTTCAGCACTTCTAACCGGTACGGTCATCACCTGCTTCATTGTCGCGCTGACCAGCACCCTTGCGCCGGCCGGGGCCGGACCCGACACGCCGGCGGTCGCCGTCATGAGTGTGCTGGCGACGGCTATAGCCGCAAACACGGTCCTGAGCGGCATGAGTGCTGAATTGACGGTCATTCACGTGATGATCGCGATTTCCGCCGCGACCCTGCTCACCGGATTGTTGTTGTTCGCCATAGGGGCATTCCGTCTGGGAGTCTGGTTGAGGTTCGTTCCATATCCGGTCATCGGCGGGTTCCTGGCCGCGTCGGGATGGCTGTTGATCACCGGTGGTATCGAGGTGATGACCGGCGTGTCGCCACAGCTTGCGGCTGGCTCGATCACCAAACTCTTTTCCTCCGAAAACGTACTGCAGCTTCTTCTCGGCGGCGGGTTTGCCGTCGGCGTGTTCGTCCTGCGCCGGACCATAGACAGCTTTCTTGTGCTTCCGGTCACGTTCTTCCTGTCGGTCGTACTCGTGGATTTGCTCCTCCTCGGAGTCGGGCTGGTTGACGACTTTGGCGGCATTCCCGCCTGGTATTTGGCGGGTGCAACCGATGTGAAATTCTGGTTGCCCGTGCCAGCGCTTTTCGAGCATCAGATCGACTGGACGGCGTTGTTGCTCGCGACGGCGGAAATTGGCGCCGTCTGCGGCGTGACGGCGATATCCGTGTTGCTCGACGTGTCGAGCCTTGAAGTCGCCCGGCAGCAATCCGCGGATCTTGACAAGGAGCTCAAATATAACGGGGTCGCGAACATCGTTTGCGGGCTTGCCGGCGGCGCGGCCGGCAATCTGTCGCTCAGCGGAAGCATACTCATTCAGGAAGCCGGCGCGGTTTCGCGTTTCAGCGGTGTCGCAGCCGCTGCATTTACCGCGCTGGTTCTGTTTTTTGGCGCCGACGTGGCGCGTCTCATCCCCACACCGCTGCTCGGCGGATTGCTGGCCTATCTCGGTCTTGTTGTCCTTACCGAAGCTCTGCTGCGTTCTCCGGCACAACGTTCGCTCACCGAGGGCCTGCTGGCCGGGGCCATCATGGTCGTCATCGTCTATTCCGGATATCTGCTCGGCGTGATGCTCGGGATTGTCGGTGCGTGTCTTTTGTTCGCAATAAGCTACAGCCGTATCGGTGTCGTGCGCCGTCATCTGACCCGGCTTGAATTCGCGAGCAACGTCGAGCGCTCTCCGCAGGATGCGGCACTGCTCCGCGAACATGGCGCCCAGATACACGTACTCTGGCTCGCCGGCTTCATCTTCTTCGGTTCATCGAACCGGCTTTTCGAGTTCATCAAACACACGATGGACGATCAGAAGCATCCGAATGTCCGTTTCCTGGTGCTCGATTTCAGCGGCGTGCCCGGCCTTGATACATCGGCCGTGCTCAGCATCGTAAAACTGCGAAATTACTGCGATGAGCGTGCGGCATTCATCGCGTTCGCAGGCCTCAACGAAGCGCTTCAGAACGCTTTCTCGACCGCGGGTATCATCACGCCCGACGGCCCGCATCGGGCATTTCCGGACCGTAATGAGGCGCTTGAATGGTGTGAAAACCGGCTGTTGAGTGAATATACGACAGACGATCCGACCGAGGACCGGTTTGAAGACTGGCTGAAGGGTGTGTTCGGCGATGAGCTCGAGCCTGCACGCCTGATGTCCTACTTCACGCGCAAGACCTTCAAGGATGGTCAGGTTGTGCTGAAACAGGGTGGGCGGGCAAATTCGGTCGAGATCCTCGCGACCGGGTGCGTTGCCATCACCGTGACCGATGAAAACGGCCATCTCATCCGCCTGCGCCGAATGGCGGCCCAGACGGTCATTGGCGAGATGGGCTTTTTCCGGCGCGCACCGCGGGTTGCGGCCGTTGTCGCCGAACAGCCCACAGTCGTTTACAGGCTGACGCGCAAGAACTTCGAAAAGATGCAGGAGGAAGACCCGAAGGCCGCTGCTGCGTTCTACCGGTTGATTGTGCAGGTGCTGTCGGATCGGCTGGAATTCGCCAATCGTGAAATCTCGGCGCTTGTTTGAGAAAACTGATCAGCTGATCAGAATGGCGATAATCGCAACATAGGTCAGCGAGTGACCGAGCTGGTCCAGGCCGAACAGGTGCCAGAACCACGGGTCCGTCTGCGTGAGGTCATACCGCTTGATCAATTGCTCTTTCGTCCAGTCGAGGTGGTAGTGGATCACATACTCACCTGCGAGAATGGCGACTGCCATCATGACGGAAGCCGGGGGGAGAACCAGGAAGACGGATGGTGTCAGCGCGATATGCAGCACGGAATGGAGAATTCCGCCGGGATGTCCGTATATGCCTTTGTGCCTGAACTGGTAAGCAGTTTGCAGAAAATAGTCCGCAATCGTGTGCTTCACGGCCAAGATCGCGAAGCCCCACAGAATCGCGTTGGAAAGGTCCCCCATCAAACCGCCTTCTTAGTTGCCAGCGCAGGCCTGAACGACCCGCACAATTCTAGTTGCATGCGGCTGACTGTCATATCGTGTTTACATATGGATATTTCAACGAGCAAGCGCTCTTTCGGGATGCGCGTCGTTCCGCACCCTCGTGTGGCGCGCCACTGCTACGGCGTAGGTCCAAGGGAGAATGTTTTGCCGAGTTTGGTGGCAGCCTTGCGTAATTGTGGAACCATGCGCAAAGCATCGTCCATGGATACACGCGCCTCCGGCGCCGATACGGCGAGGCCGCCGACCACATTGCCGTCTTCGGCACGAACCGGTACCGCGACACAGACGACCCCCTCGATCGACTCCTGATCGTCAATTCCGATCTGGACCTCCCGGACGCGTTCGAGAACCTCCAACAGTGCGGAAACCGATGTGATGGTGCTCGGCGTGAAGCGGGTAAGCGGCATGGCGCGCAACAACTCGTCCCGCCGTTCGGGCGGTTCAAGCGCAAGCATGAGTTTTCCGATAGCGCTGCAATGGGCAGGCACCGGCACTCCCGGCTCGAACCGCAAACCCAGGGCCCGTTTGGCCTCCACGCGGTCGAGATAGATGACTTCAGCACCGGTGAGAATGCCGAAATTACAGGTTTCGTTGGTCTCATCGGACAACGCGCGGAGAATGGAATGGCGGATATTGCGCTGGGCGGTCGCCTTGAGTGCGTCGAGGGAGAACTGAATCAGCCTTGATCCCTCGACATAACCGCGCTTGCCCTGGTCACGCTCGACGAAACCGAGTTCCGCAAGGACGGAAATGATGCGATGCGCGGTGGGCTTCGTCATGCCGGTTTCGCGCGCGAGTTCAGCCATGGAAAGAGGGTGGGGGTTGCCCGTCAGCGTCTCCAGGATCGAGAACGCCTTTCCCATGGCGCCGAACCTGAGAAGTTGGTCGCCCGTTTCCTCAACCGATGCCGAACGGCGTGCACGGCGCCTGCCATTCGGTGATTGTGCATCCTTGGTGTTGGTCATGTGCCGGAATGACTGGTATATGACGGTGTCTTCGCAGCACTATGCCCATTCCGGAATATCAAAGCAATCGTCTTGCATAATGAGACGATGCAAGGAGTCCCATCCCGCCGCAGAGTGAACTTTGGGCGGGAAGGGCGTTTGGGCGAACAACAGGACCGGTTGAGTTCGGCGCTGCTGCAGTTATTCCGCCGCCGCCTTCGAGCTTGCGAATTCGTCTCCTACGGCGCCGTCGGCCTTAGCCGCGGCAATGTCCTCATTGTCCATGTCGAGGACCTCGGAGAGGATTTCGTCCGTATGTTCACCAAGGAGCGGTGAACGCACGACCTCCGCAGGAGAGTCGGAAAGCTTGATCGGGTTGCCGACAGTCAGATACTTGCCGCGGGTCGGGTGATCCACCTCGACGATGGTCCCGGTTTCACGCAACGATGGCTCTGCCGCGAGTTCTTTCATGGACAGGATCGGCCCGCAGGGAATGTTGAGCGGGTTGCAGGCTTCCATGACCTCGAACTTGTTCTTGGTTTTGGTCCATTCCTCGATGCGATCGAAAATTTGCGGGATCTTGTCGAGGCGCGCTTCCGGCTTGGCATAGTCGGGATGTTCCTTCCAGTCCGGCTCGCCGATAAGGTCGCAAATGTTGCCCCAAACGGCCGCCTGCGTGATGAAATACACATAGGCGTCCGGATCGGTTTCCCAACCTTTGCATTTGACGATCCAGCCTGGTTGACCGCCTCCGGAATCGTTGCCGGCACGGGGCGTCGCTTCGCCGAACTCGATGCCCTGGCCAAACTGGCTGTATTCCTTGAGCGGACCATGCTCCAGTCGTTGCTGATCGCGCAGTTTGACGCGGCACAGGTTCAGCACGCCATCCTGCATGGCGGCCAAAACCCGCTGGCCCTTGCCGGACTTCTCGCGGTGGTAAAGTGCGGTCACGATGCCGAGTGCCAGGTGGAGGCCGGTTCCGGAATCGCCGATCTGCGCACCGGTAACGGTCGGTGGTCCGCCGAGGAAGCCGGTGGTCGATGCCGAACCACCTGTGCATTGGGCGACATTCTCGTAAACCTTGCAATCTTCGTAGGGTCCGGGTCCGAAGCCCTTCACCGATGCGTAAATCAGCCGCGGGTTGATCTCCTGGATGCGTTCCCAACTGAAGCCCATGCGGTCGAGTGCGCCAGGCGCAAAATTCTCAACCATCACGTCACACGCCTTGAGAAGTCCCTCGAAGATTTCCTTGCCCTTCTCGGACTTCGTATTCAGCGTGATCGAGCGCTTGTTGTGGTTGAGCATCGTAAAGTAGAGGCTGTCCGCATCCGGAATATCCCGAAGCTGGCCGCGCGTCGCGTCGCCGACACCGGGACGTTCGACTTTGATTACGTCGGCGCCAAACCATGCCAGAAGTTGCGTGCAGGTCGGGCCTGATTGGACATGGGTCATGTCCAGAATGCGGACGCCATCTAGAGCTTTCATTGTCTGCCTCTGTGCTTGAAGCTGTACTTTCCTTGAAGCGGGCTTACTTCTTTTTCGAAACCACGCTCTGCGGGTTGAGATTGCCGATACGGCCGCTTTCGGTTCCCGAGGCCGGATCGATGACCGCGTTCACGAGCGACGGTTTTCCGGAGTCCATGGCTTCGTTCACGGCCTGTCTAAGTTCATCGGGCGACGTGGCGTGGTAGCCCACGCCGCCGAAGGCTTCCATCATCTTGTCGTAGCGCGCGTCCTTGACGAACACGGTGGGCGCGACGTCCGGACCGCCCGTCGGATTGACGTCCGTTCCGCGGTAGATGCCCCCATTGTTGAAGACGACGATGCAAACCGGGAGGTTGTAACGGCAGACGGTTTCGATCTCCATGCCCGAGAAACCGAACGCGCTGTCGCCTTCCACGGCGAGCACTGGGTGGCCCGTCTCGACGGCGGCGGCGATGGCCTGACCCATTCCGATGCCCATCACGCCCCAGGTGCCCACGTCGAGGCGTTTCCTCGGCTTGTACATGTCGATGATGCCGCGCGCGAAATCGAGTGTGTTGGCGCCCTCGTTGACGAGAATGGCGTCGGGCCGCTCCGCAATGATCGTCCGCAACACGCCAAGGGCGCCATGAAAGTCCATCGGCACATTGTTGTTCTGCAGCCTTGGCGCCATGCGCTCGATGTTGGATTGCCGCTTGGTATTGACCGCTTCGGTCCATTCTGTGGGCGGCGGCGCCCAGTCATCGCCCATGGCGTCGAGCAGCGCTGTCACGCACGAACCGATATCTCCGACCACGGGTGCCGCGATCTCGACATTACTGTCCATTTCCGTGGGCTCGATGTCGATATGGATGAATTTCTTTTCATTGTCGCCCCAGGCCTTGCCCTTGCCGTGCGACAGAAGCCAGTTGAGGCGGGCGCCGATCAACATCACGGTGTCGGATTCCTTGAGCACGAGGGATCTTGCCGGACCCGCCGATTGGGGATGGGTATCCGGCAGCAGGCCCTTCGCCATACTCATCGGCAGATAGGGGATGCCGCTCTTTTCGACCAGTGCACGGATTTCATCGTCTGCCTGCGCGTAAGCTGCGCCCTTGCCGAGAATGATCAGCGGACGCTTGGCGTTTTTGAGAACCTCGAGGGCCCGGGTGATTGCTTCAGGGGCCGGGAGTTGTGCGGGTGCCGGATCGATGACCTTCACCAACGACTTTTCGCCCGCCGCGGCATCCATCGTCTGCGCCATGAGTTGAGCCGGGAGATCGAGATAGACACCGCCGGGCCGGCCGGAAACAGCGGCACGTATGGCGCGCGCAATCCCGATGCCGATGTCTTCAGCATGCAGGATGCGGAACGCCGCCTTGCAGAGCGGTTTGGCGATTGCAAGCTGATCCATCTCCTCATAGTCGCCCTGCTGCAGGTCGACGATTTCGCGTTCGGAAGAGCCGGACAGCAGGATCATCGGGTAACAGTTGGTGGTGGCGTGCGCCAGCGCCGTCAGGCCGTTGAGAAATCCGGGCGCCGACACGGTCATGCACACGCCGGGCTTTTTTGTCAGGTATCCGGCGATGGCTGCCGCATATCCTGCATGCTGCTCGTGCCGGAAAGAGAGGACGCGCATGCCTTCCGCCTGCATGTAGCGGCCCAGATCGGTGATCGGAATGCCGGGAACATTGTAGATCGTGTTGATGCCGTTCAGCTTGAGCGCTTCGATGATCAGATGGAATCCGTCCGTCAGATCCTTCGGTGCCGCGTCTTCATCCAGGCTGGCATCGATGTTCTCGGCTACTGACATGGTTGTTCACTCCCCGTAAAATTCCTGTCTGACGCGGCTTCAAGCAAGGATGCGTCAGTCGATGTCCACATAGCGCTCGACATGCGCCCTCAGATTCAACGTGTGTTCGCGCACAAGGCGCTCGGCCAGCTCGGTGTCCCGTGCCTCGAGCGCTTCGATGATGTGCATGTGATCGACAATCGAGCGGTCGGCACGGTCCTTTTCGGAAATCGTGCGCGCACGGATGGCGCGGACGTGCATGAACAGCCCCTGAGCCATTTCGTTGAGCAGTTCGCACTTGCTCATCTTCAGGATCGCCTGATGAAACTTGATGTTGGTATCGGAATACTCGTCGATCCGCGCCTTGACCGCTTCGCCGTCAAATGTGCTGCACAACGCGCGCAGGCTGGAAATTTCCTCATCGCTGGCATTCTGCGTGATGAGCCGCGCGGCCATACTCTCCAGAGCGGCCCAGACCGTTATCATTTCCAGGATTTCGGCCTTCGACTTGCGGACGATATAGATGCCGCGGCGGGGAACGATTTTGACCAGTCCCTCCTGGTCGAGCCGGGCGAGCGCCTCGCGCAGCGGGGTTCGGCTGATGCCAAACTGCTCGGAAAGCCGTCTTTCGTCGAGGCGAAGATCGGCGCTGCTGTCATAGATGTTCATGTCCATGATCGCGGCTTTCAGGGAATCGTAGATCTTCGACTTCAGAGAAAAGCCGTCCCCGATGGGCTTTATTTCCAGTTGCAGGTTCGACATAGCTGGGTCTCCACACGGCACGAAATTGCGCCATATATTCGATCATACCCCCGGGATTGCAAACGCCGCTTGGTCAACTGGTATACCATACACCAAGCCCGATCCGCGACGCAATATCAAAGGGGCTCAACCGACCTGTACTGCATGCATCAAGCCTTTGCCTTCTTACCATTTATAAGCCGCATGAGGGGTTTCAGGAGCGGCAGCGCCAGCAGGACCAAGGCCGTGATCATGATGGGTGCCGAGTAGGGCCGCGTAAAAAAGATGTCGAAGGAACCGTTGTTGATCAGCAACGACTGTCGCAAGGCCGGTTCGGCGAGGGGGCCGAGTACGATGGCGAGCACGGCCGGCGCGAGGGGGTAATCCAGCTTGCGCATCAGATAGCCGACAACGCCAAACAGCAACATCAGCCAGACGTCATGCATGTCCTGGGTCGGCGCATAGCCCCCGACAAGGCAGAGCACGAAAATGATCGGTGCAAGCAGCGTGAAGGGCAGCTTCAGAACCCAGATGAAGGCCGGAATGAAGGCGACGTTGATGATCACCGCGAACAGGTTCGCGGCGTAAAGGGACGCAATCAGACCCCAGACAAAGTCGCTGTGATCGGTAAACAGCCGCGGACCGGGCTCCAGACCCCAGATCACCATGCCGCCGAGCAGGATTGCCGTTGTGGGGGAGCCGGGGATGCCGAGCGTCAGCATCGGCAACATGGATCCGGTGCTCGCTGCGTTGTTTGCGGACTCAGGTGCAACAACGCCATCCACCGATCCCTTGCCGAACTTCTGCGGATCCCTCGCGATCTGCCGCGCCACGCCATAAGCCATCAGTGACCCGGGCGTTGCGCCCGCCGCGGGAAGAATGCCGACGAAGTAGCCGAGGAACGATCCCATGACCGCTGTCTTCCACGTGCCCAGCAGCTCCTTGAGGTTGGCGAGTGTGCGCTGCACGCTCACGACCGCCTTGGAAAGCATGGACGCTCCGCCGGCCTTGTAGTTCTCCTCGACCGTCCACAGCATTTCACCGATCCCGTAGATGCCGATGGCGAGAACAAGGAAATTGATGCCGTGGAGAAACCCGGGGATGTCGCCAAAGATGAGCCTGGGCTCACCGGAGATGATGTCGAGGCCAACGGCCGACAGAACAAGGCCGATGCAGATCGAAAAAATCGTCTTCGGTATATCGTCACCGCCAAGTCCGATGAAGGTGGCGAAGGCGAGCATCATGAGAGAGAATTCCTCGGGTGCGCCGAAGAACAGGGCCACATGTGCGAGTGGCGGTGCGAAGAATGTGAACAGTACGACCGAAATAGTGCCGCCGACAAATGATGCGACGGCGGCGGCCGTCAGGGCCTTATCAGCCATTCCTTCTTTCGCCAGCGGCCGTCCGTCAAATGTTGTCGCCACGGCGGTCGAAGCGCCGGGTATGCCCAGCATGATGGAACTGATGGCGCCGCCATACATGGCGCCGTAATAGATGGCGGCGAGAAAAATGATCGCGCCTGTCGGCGGGACGAGAAAGGTGAGAGGCAGCAAGATGGCCACACCGTTCACCGATCCCAGTCCCGGCATCGCGCCGATGAAAAGTCCGATGGTGCAGCCAATGAGCACCAGCATGAGGTTCAGGGGCTCGAACGCGACAAGAAAGCCACCCCATAGTTGCAGAAGAATGTCAGCCATTGCCGTATCCCGAAGCCCGTTCGGTTTCCCTTTGCCTCATTGTTTCCCTTCGAAGCCGGCGCATGCGCGCCCAGTCGGGCGGTGAACACGCGACGATGCGAAGTGCCTCACAAGAAAATCTTATAAAGCGGGTAGAAGATCGTTTCCTCGACAATGGGAAGCCCCTTGGGAAGCGTGATCTTCAGCGCAATATCAAAAAAGAAAAACATAACAACCGGCGTGATCGTCGCCATGGCTGCGGTGGTCGCCCATGAATGCCGGCCGAGAAATCTCACATAGAAAATCATGAAGAGCGGGATCGCCCCATACACACCGATCACATAGAACAGCGCGATCGTCACCGTGAGCGCGCCGGCAACCAAGCCGACGGCTATAAGCGTGCCGCGATCCATGTAGACTTCGTCGGATTGTGAAGGGGGGGTCTTTCGGCGATACCAGTTCACCAGGATCATGACGCAACAAATCGCCATGATTGCCGAAAGCCAGAACGGCCAAGCGCCACCGCCTGGACCTTCTTCCGGAATCCAGCCGATCGGAAGTTCAGCACTCTTCCACATCAGATAGAGGGAGAAGATGCCCATCACGACGGCCATGACGAATTCAGCCTTGCGCATGACGTGCGGTTCTCCCCCCTCTATTGATCGTGTTCCGGCTCCAGACTAGCCCTTGATGGCGCCCATCTTGGTCAGCATCTTCTTGTGAACGTCGCGCTCGTTTTTCCAGTAATTCATCAGATCATCACCGGTGAGTGCGTCGCCCTGGAGGGCCTTCTTCTTGCGGTAGGTCTGCCATTCGTCCGAATTGAAGACCTTGGTGAAGAGGTCCTTGTAGTAGGCCTTGGCGTCATCGCTCATGCCGGGCGCGCCAACGACGGTGCGCTGCATGAAGTACACGAAGTCCTTGCCCAGCTCCTTAAAGGTCGGCGCATCCTTGAACAGGCCGATGCGGTCCTTGGTGAAGCAGGCCAGAGGCTTGGTCTTGCCGGCTTCGAAGAAGCCGAGCTGCTCTGACGGATTGTTCACCGTGGAATCGGCATTGTTGCCAGCCAGTTCCTTGGCGACCTTGCCGCCGCCCTTGTAGGGGACGTACTTCATCTTCAGGCCGTAGGCGGAGTTCAGGAAGTCAGTCAGAAGATTGTCTTCCGACGCCTTGCCCGTACCGGCCATGATCCAGCCGTTGCCTTTTGCCTTGGCGGCTTTGACGAAGTCGTCGACGTTATTGATGTCCTTGCGGTCGGAATTGACCCAGAGGCAGAAGGTGTCTTCCGCCATACGCATGACCGGGGTGAACTCCTCGATGTTGACCTTGAGGCCCGGCTGGCGCAGCGGCGTGGTGTAGAAGCTGTTGAGGGTGAACATGATGGTGTGGTCGTCGCCCTTCTTGCCTTTCAGATAGACAAGCGCCTCGGCACCGGTGCCGCCTGGCTTGTTCACTGGCGTGAACGGGACCGGAGCCATCTTGTTCTTGGCAATGATGCTCTGCATCAGGCGAACCGCCTTGTCAGCGCCGCCGCCCTTGCCCGCCATGACGACGAACTCGACCGGTTTTTTCGGCTCCCACGCGGCTTTCGCGGCCTGCGGCAGACCTACTGCGGCAACGCCCAGACCGACAGCCACGCCAAGGCCAAAGAATTTTTGCTTCGTTTGGATCATTATTTTCCTCCCTTGGTGGTTGAGCGCACAGCGCCCGAACAATACGCGTGAGTGTAAAGTACTCAATTGTTATGCCCAATTCCCGCGAGCGGCAACTGAGGTCGGGCTCTTGTGTTCAAAGTTTAATATTTTCGGCCCTTAATGGTATTTGGTCGAATGTATACCAATAATTTTTGGATGGCAATCTCGATGACGGATAAGGCCTGCGGTCCTTAAATTCGGTCTTTCACAGAGGGAGGTTGGTATGTCGCGAGCCGCGAGTTTCGGGGTATGACGTGGCTCGACACAGTTTTCTCGCTGGTATATGGTATCTGGCATACCATGGGGTCTTCAAACCGCACTTGGTGGTGATGTTTTGGGGGCGGAGCAGTGCTACAAAGGTCTAAGGCGATCGAGAGAAGTCGTGCAAGGCAACGCTGCGGCAAGGTGAGGAAAAGGCGCGCATGAACCTCCATGAATATCAGGCAAAGGATCTTCTGTCCGGCTTCGGGGTGCCTCTGCCGGCGGGTGATGTCGCGCAATCATCGTCGGCGGCGCAAAATGTGGCACGGCGACTGCCGGGCGAGCGCTACGTGGTCAAGGCGCAGGTCCAGGCTGGTGGCCGGGGACGGGCAGGCGGCGTGAAAATCGTAGATTCCGTGGCGGAAGTCCGGCAGGCCGCCGAAGACCTCCTGGGGCAGACGCTTGTGACAGAACAGACGGGCCCGGAAGGCCGCTCGGTGCGCGCGGTCTATGTCGAGGAAGCGATCGCATCCGAACGGGATATCTATGTTGCGGTTCTCGTCGACAGGCAGTCCGGAAGGGTTGCCCTGATCGGCGCAAAACAGGGTGGTGAGGACATTGAAGAGCGCGCCGCCGCGAACCCATCCATCATACATACGCTTTTGCTGAAACCGGATGGCGTTCCGGTGAAGGGCACGTTTCCCGCATTCGCGAAAAAGATCGGTCTGACCGGTCCGCTTTCAGCCAAGGCCGTCAAACTGTTTGAGGGCCTGATAAGCGCCTTTCTGAAAAATGACGCAAGCCTGATCGAGATCAATCCGCTCGCGGTCACAGCAAGCAACGATCTCGTCGCGCTCGATGTGAAGATGGTGATCGATGACAATGCGCTGTTCAGGCATCCCGAGATGAGAAATTTCCGGGACAGGGACGAACTCGACCCCGTCGAATTGCAGGCGCAGGAAAACGAAATCAACTATGTCCGCATGGACGGGGATATCGGCGTTGTGGTCAACGGTGCCGGGCTGGCGCTTGCGACACATGATATGCTGAGCGATGTCGGCGGCGTGCCGGCCAATTTCATGGATATCAGAACAACCGCCACGAGCCTCGATATCGCCGCCGGGTTCGATCTCCTGTTGTCGAACCCCAACGTCGCGGCGGTTCTGGTCAATGTCCACGGAGGTGGAATGCAGCGCTGCGACACGATTGCGGAGGGTATCGGCATTTCCATGAAACGGAACGACCGTACCGTGCCGCTTGTCGTCCGGTTCGCCGGCAACAATGCGGATTACGGCCATACGCTGCTTCGCAACTACGGCATCGCGTATACCGAAGCTCAGGACATGGGCGACGGGATCGAGCGCGTCGTGGCGCTTGTTCGCCCGGAGGCGGCTTGATGGCTATTCTCGTTGGATCCGACACGTCGGTGATTTGTCAGGGCATGACCGGGCGCGCGGCGTCCTATCACATCGAACGCGCGATGGCTTACGGAACAAAGGTTGTCGGCGGCGTGCGTCCGGGCAAGGGCGGGACGCGGCATCTCGACGTGCCGATATTCGACAGCGTGCGCGAGGCGGTCTCCCAAACGGGTGCCACCGCGTCCATCGTTTTCGTACCGCCGGCAAACGCGGCCGACGCGATGATCGAGGCGATTGAAGCCGAGGTTCCCGTCGTCGTCTGCGTGACCGAACGTGTTCCCGTGCTCGACATGGTTCGGGTGAAAGACGCCCTTGAGGGGTCGAAGACCCACCTTGTCGGCCCCAACTCGCAAGGCATCCTGACGCCCAAAGCTTGCAAGCTCGGCGTGATGGCGACGGCGCATGAACGACCGGGCTCGATCGGCATCGTGTCCCGCTCCGCAACGCTGACCAGTGAGGTGGTGGCGCAGACCACCGCCGCGGGGCTCGGCCAGTCAACGACCGTCGGTATCGGCGGCGATCCCGTGCATGGAATCGGATTTGTCGAGTGCCTGGAGCTCTTCATGGACGATCCCGAAACCAAAGGCGTTATTCTGATCGGTGAAATCGGGGGAGCAGGGGAGGAAATGGCGGCTGATTTTCTCAAATCCTCAAAAGCGTCCAAACCTGTGGTGGCACTGGTCGCGGGGCGCCATGCCCCTCCCGAGCGGCGCATGGGTCATGCAGGCACGCTGACGCTCTTCGGACGGGCCGACGCCAATCACAAAATAAAAGCATTGCGTTCCGCCGGTGTGCAGATCGCGCCGAATTCCAGTCAGGTGGCGGAAACGATGCGGCAATCCTTAAACAATCTAAGCGCATGAATGATATGTCGAATGGCGGCGGTGATCGTCGCATCCATCCCGGTTCCGGCCGCCGCAACGCGCCGGTTTTCCCCAAAGGGCGTCTGCTCAAGGACGACGAGCGGACGGCTGTGGCCGAACTTCTGGGCGATCGTCCCCGGCAGCGGGATCTGCTGATCGAGTATTTGCACCTCATCCAGGATGCGGAAGGATGTCTGCCCGCAGGCCACCTGCAGGCGCTCGGCGCGGAGCTTCGCATCCCCATGGCGGAAGTGTTCGAGGTCGCGTCATTTTACGCCCATTTCGATATTGTCCGGGATGGAGAAGCGCGTCCCGCACCAGTGACCGTTAGGGTGTGCGAGTCGCTCAGTTGCATGATGGCGGGTGCCGAACAGGTGATTTCGGAGCTTGAGAACGGTGCTCTGGAGAATGTCCGGATCTTGCGTGCGCCCTGCATGGGGAGATGCGATACCGCGCCGGTATGCGAAGTGGGGCACAGGCACCTCGATCACATTACGTCGGAGGAGGTGTTGAACGCGGCAAAACGCGGCGACACACACCCTCATATTCCTGAATACACAAATTTCAAAACTTATGAGAAAGAAGGCGGTTACAGCGTTCTGAAACAATGCCTTTCCGGTGATCGAACCGTAGAGGACGTGATTGACCTTCTGTCCGATGCGGGGTTGCGCGGGCTGGGTGGCGCCGGGTTTCCAACAGGCCGGAAATGGAGTTTTGTCCGGGCCGAGGCAAAGCCGCGGCTTATGGCGGTAAACGCGGACGAGGGCGAGCCCGGCACGTTCAAGGACCGCTACTATCTGGAGACCAATCCGCACGCCTTCCTTGAGGGTATGCTGATTGCCGCGTGGGCGGTCGAGGCGGAAACCGTTTACATCTATCTGCGCGATGAGTACCCGGCTGCGCGCGAAATCCTGCTGATGGAAGTTGCCGCGGTGGTGGAAGCCGGTCTTGCGGCCCACACGCGGATCGAGTTGCGGCGCGGGGCTGGCGCCTACATCTGCGGCGAAGAGTCGGCGATGATCGAGTCGATCGAGGGCAAGCGCGGCTTGCCACGCCATCGTCCGCCTTACGTGGCCCAGGTCGGCATCTTCAACCGGCCGACGCTCGTCAACAATGTGGAAACGCTCTACTGGGTGCCGGACATCCTCAAGCAAGGCGCGGAGTGGTTTGCTTCACAAGGGAAAAACGGCGCGAAAGGCTTGCGCAGCTACTCGGTGTCGGGACATGTGAAGGAGCCCGGCGTCAAGCTGGTGGCTGCGGGAACGACCGCCAGGGAACTGGTCGAGGATCATTGCGGCGGTATGAGCGATGGGCACGCATTCAAGGGCTACCTGCCCGGTGGCGCATCGGGCGGAGTCCTGCCTGAGTCCATGGCCGACATCCCGCTTGATTTCGGGACGCTTGAAGAGCACGGTTGTTTTGTCGGTTCGCACGCCGTCGTCATCCTGTCCGACAAGGACGACATCAAGGCCGTGGCCCTCAATCTCATGAAGTTCTTCGAGGACGAAAGCTGCGGCCAGTGCACGCCATGCCGGAACGGAACGGAGAAGGCCGTGAAACTCATGTCGAACGGGGAATGGAATCCGCAAGTGCTGGAAGACCTCTCATGCGTTATGGCCGATGCATCGATCTGCGGTCTCGGCCAGGCGGCGCCCAATCCGCTGCGCAGCGTGATCAAATATTTTCCGGAGGATTTGAAATGAGCGACCGGATCAAGTTCGAGCTCGACGGTAAAGAAGTCGAGGCCGAGTCTGGCGAGACGATCTGGCAGGTCGCCAAGCGCGAAGGCACGCGGATTCCGCATCTGTGTTACCTCGACGAACCGGGCTACCGTCCGGACGGCAACTGCCGTGCCTGCATGGTGGAAATCGAAGGCGAGCGCGTCCTTGCCGCATCGTGTATTCGCGAGCCGAGCGAAGGCATGAAGGTGAAGACTGCGACCGAGCGCGCCAAACAGGCTCGCGAGATGGTGTTCGAGCTGCTCCTCTCCGATCAGCCGGATCGGGAGGCGGCGCACGACCCCAACTCCAAATTCTGGACCTGGGTCGACGACATGGGCGTCAGCCCGACAAGCCGGTTTCCCGAACGCGAACAGCCGGACGCCGATACCACCCATTCGGCGATTTCGGTGAATCTCGATGCGTGTATTCACTGCAATCTCTGTGTGCGGGCCTGCCGCGAGGTTCAGGTCAACGACGTTATCGGCATGGCGTATCGCGGCCATGGCGCGAAGGTCGTCTTCGATTTCGATGACGGCATGGGCGTATCCACATGTGTGGCCTGCGGCGAGTGCGTGCAGGCCTGTCCGACCGGCGCGCTCATGGAGGCCAACCTTCTGGATGAGCAGGGTATAAGGACGGAGTTCGAGGATCGCTCCGTCGATACGCTTTGTCCGTATTGCGGCGTGGGATGTCAGACCAAGGTGCATGTGAAGGGCAACGAAATCCTCTACGTGGACGGGCGCGACGGGCCTGCGAACAACAACCGGCTGTGCGTCAAGGGCCGGTTCGGCTTCGATTACATTCATCACCCGGACCGTCTGACCAAACCGCTGATCCGGCGCGACGACGCGCCAAAAGACGCGAAGATGAACCTGCGCGGCGAAGACGTGATGACCGTATTCCGCGAGGCGACCTGGGAAGAGGCGCTGGAAAGGGCGGCAGGCGGTCTCAAAACCACCTTCGATGCAACCGGTCCCAAAGGCATTGCCGGGTTCGGCTCGGCGAAATGCTCCAATGAAGAAGCCTATCTGTTCCAGAAATTGATCCGGCAGGGTTTCAAAACCAACAATGTCGATCACTGTACGCGCCTGTGCCACGCCTCGTCCGTGGCCGCTCTCATGGAGGGCGTGAATTCCGGCGCGGTGACTGCACCATTCACAGCCGCGAAAGATGCCGACTGCATCATCGTGATCGGCGCGCGTCCTGCGGAAAACCATCCCGTTGCCGCAACCTTCCTCAAGAACGCCGCCAAGGAGGGCAAGGAACTGATCGTCATGGATCCGCGGGGCCAGAATATGGGCCTCGGGCGGCATGCCACCCGCGTCCTTCAGTTCAAGCCCGGCGCCGACGTGTCCCTCCTCAACGGGATGCTGCACACCATCATCGAGGAAGAGCTCTACGACCTCCAGTATGTACAGGCGAATACGGAAGGCTTCGACGCGCTCAAGGAGAACATCAAAAAGTTCCCGCCGGAGAAGATGGGTGAGATCTGCGGCATACCGGCAGAGACGATCAAGGAGGTTGCGCGCCTTTACGCGACGTCCAACCGCTCAATCATCTTCTGGGGCATGGGGATTTCCCAGCACGTGCACGGCACCGACAATTCGCGCTGCCTGATCTCGCTCGCGCTGATCACCGGACAGGTCGGGCGTCCCGGCACCGGCCTGCATCCCTTGCGCGGGCAGAACAATGTGCAGGGTGCGTCCGACGCCGGGCTGATCCCCATGGTCTATCCCGATTACCGGTCCGTCGAGGACCCGGCCATTCAGGGCGAATATCAGGACTTCTGGGGGGCGGAACTCGATCCCAAGCGAGGGCTGACCGTGGTCGAGATCGTCGATGCCATCCTGAATGACGAGATCAAGGCGATGTACATCCTCGGAGAGAACCCGGCGATGTCAGACCCCGATCAGGCACATGCGCGCGCGGCACTTGCGAAACTTGAGCATCTAGTCGTGCAGGACATTTTCCTGACTGAAACCGCCTGGCACGCGGACGTCGTTTTGCCCGCCTCGGCGCATGCGGAGAAATGGGGCACTTTTACCAACACCAACCGGGAGGTTCAGATCTGCCGGCCGGTGCTCGATCCGCCGGGCGAGGTGCGTCAGGACTGGGCGCTGGTGCAGGAAATCGCGAACCGCGTCGGGCTCGACTGGACCTACACGCATCCCAAGGACGTATTCGCCGAAATGGCTCAGGTGATGCCGTCGCTCAACAACATCACCTGGGAGCGGCTCGACCGCGAGGATGCAGTCACCTATCCGTGCGATGCGCCCGACAAGCCCGGCAACGAGATCATCTTCTCGTCAGGCTTTCCGACGGCAAGCGGACGGGCCAAAATCGTTCCGGCAGACATTGTACCCCCGGACGAGCTTCCCGATGAAACCTATCCGATGGTCCTCACGACCGGCCGGTTGCTTGAGCACTGGCACACGGGCGCTATGACGCGGCGCGCCGACCGGCTCGATACGCTCGAACCCGAGGCGGTTGCGGGCCTGAATAAGCACGATATCCGTCGTCTCGGTATCGAGCCGGGCAGTTTCATCACCGTTACAACGCGGCGCGGAGAAATCACCCTCAAGGCGCGTCAGGACCGCGATGTGCCGGAAGGAATGGTGTTCATTCCGTTTTGCTTTGCAGAGGCCGCGGCCAATCTTCTCACCAACCCGCAGCTTGATCCTTACGGTAAGATTCCGGAGTTCAAATTCTGTGCAGCCCGCGTGGAGCCTGCGCCCGTCGCTCTGGAGGCGGCCGAGTAGGGGACTGACGCGGACACGCGCGTTCCGCGATACGCCGGCAATCCGTCACCATCACAGGCCTTTGCGACTGGTTTCGTGCGGGGCGATTTGCTCATGTTGCCCTGCACAAATTGCATGGCTGATATGCGCAAAAACCCCCTATTTTTAGATGAAAAATTGAGAGACGCTATTGTGCATCGCCGAATTGGTGCTATGTATCTGGTATACCAGAGCGCCCTAGGAGGGGCAGGAACCATGGCCAAGATGAGCGCATTTGAGGACACTTACACCCGTTATTCCTTCGCACCGCTTGTGAAGATGGGGTTGGCGGTTGCCGCATGGTTCAAAGCGAATTTTCGCGGGACCAAAACAACCACAGGCGGTGACCGGAAGCCGGGTGCCGGCCCGGAAGCACTTGGTCACGCCGCATAACGACCTACATATAAGAGATTACCGAACGCAGGCTTCCTCCCTTGCATGCGTTCATTCTGGCCGGATCCTGGAGCAGCGGGATCCGGCCTTTTTTGTGCGTGCAACGCTCTGGACAGGTGCCGCCGCCACCGCGCATGCTTGCCTTCAGGTCCGCGCTCCGCGCGGCACGCACGCGGGTGCGCAGGAGGAAGATGTACTATCTGTTTTTTGCCGGTATTGGAATTCTCGGGACGATCCTGGGGTTGTTCTGGCTGAAGGACATGCTGCGCAGCCCCCGTCTGGCGCGGATCGTCTATTCCGAGCTCGTGGCGCGCTTCGCGCTCGCCGGCGCGGCGTTCTCGATTCTCGGGCTGCTGTTGATTTTGAGCGATTGGGCCGGTTGACGGGCCTAACGGCCTTGATCAGTCGGTATAGGGGTGAGCAAGCCGGTCACCTTGGTATTCTTTGTTGGATGGAGAGGCTTGCGGGAATGGTGCCGGCTGGAGGACTCGAACCCCCGACCTACTGATTACAAATCAGCCGCTCTACCACCTGAGCTAAGCCGGC